>CAKRYY010000067.1 GCA_934432885.1 uncultured Lachnospiraceae bacterium | reverse complement strand
CTATAGAACATGAAATTTGACAATTAAAAAAATCTCCCCGTATGATGTAAGAAAGTTTGGCGACTTTTAAATACATCAGCACAAAGGAGATTTTTAGCAAATGAAAAAGAAAAACCATTCCAATGAGAAGCTTGAAGCAATCACATTTAAAACCTTAATTGTCGGTGTTGATATTGCAAAGCATAACCAGTGGGCAAG
Source organism: uncultured Lachnospiraceae bacterium (assembly GCA_934432885.1). Lineage (GTDB taxonomy): Bacteria > Bacillota > Clostridia > Lachnospirales > Lachnospiraceae > VSOB01. The sequence continues at coordinate 1,332 of CAKRYY010000067.1, read as the reverse complement.
ATTTGTAGACTGCCGTGGTATTGAGCATCATAAGGCTCTTAAATTTGAAAATAACCGAAATGGTTTCAATGCAATCTTAGCAAGGATTTATGAAATCTGCAAGAAGGAAGATTTTAATAAAGTTATCGTGGGCATGGAGCCAACCGGACATTACTGGAAGGCATTTGCAAATTTCCTGTTGAAACAGGCGAAGATCACGGTTGTATTGGTAAATCCGTATCATACCAAAAAGGCAAAAGAGCTGGATGATAACAGCCAGACTAAATCTGATAAAAAGGATGCACTTACCATAGCGAGACTGGTTAAGGATGGACGATATTTTGAAACTTACCTTCCGCATGATGTTTATGCAGAATTGCGTGGACTTACAACAACCAGGCACAGCATGAATAAGCGAAAGAAATCCATTATGAATACAATGACTTCGGTATTGGACGAATATTTTCCTGAGTTTGAAAGCGTATTCAAGCATCCTTTTAAAGGGAAAGCATCCATGCATCTTTTGAAAGTATGCCCTATTCCTAAGTTCGTATTGGAATTAGGGGAAGAAGGTGTGCTGGAAGAAATCAAAAAAGCAGTGAAAAAGACGGTTGGCAGGAAAAAGGCTGCACAGCTGATAGAAGCTGCCAAAGCCAGTATAGGTATTGATTATGGTGAATATGCTGCACGTTTCAAGATACAGCAGTTAATGGAAGAACTGGAACTGATAAGCAGTCAACTAGAAGTGTTGGAAACTGAAATGGCAGAAACCTTGAAGAAAACAGAGATATCAGAGTATTTATTAAGCATAACCAGGATGGGAGTGGTTTCTTTGGCGACCTGTTTAGGCGAACTGGGAGACCCGTTACGTTTTGAGGATGCAAGACAGATGAGCCGTCTGGCAGGATATAACCTGATAGAGGACAGTTCCGGGAAAAACAAGAGCGGAACCTGTATATCAAAACGAGGAAGAAAGAATCTGCGCAGCGTATTGTATCAGATTTCCTTAACAATGGTGGCAACAAATAAAGAGATGCGTCAGTTATATGACTACCTGAAAACGCGAGAGGATAATCCGTTGAAAAAGATGCAGGCACTGGTAGTTATCAGCAAAAAGGTACTGACCTTAATCTTTACATTATCAAAGAAAAAAGAATACTACCAGCCGGAACTTGTCTTCGGAGAATATAGAAAAAGGCAGCTGTCAGCGGCTTAATAGATTATCAGTGCCGATACAGGTACAGGGATAAGGGGATTCACTCCATCAGCCCTATGAGGCAGCAACTAAGCAAAAGTCTACCCTGTACCTTTATCCATAAAACAGAATGAAGGAATGTAAGGACATAGATCCAG
>CAKRYY010000066.1 GCA_934432885.1 uncultured Lachnospiraceae bacterium | reverse complement strand
ATATGGGATATTAGCTCAGGTGGTAGAGCACTTGACTTTTAATCAAGTTGTCCGGGGTTCGAATCCCCGATGTCTCAGATAATAGCGGTGGGAAGTCACGTATGGCTTCCCACTGTTTTTGTGGAAAGGTATGGATATGCGTAAGGAAAAAAAGACCCAGTCGAGCTGTGAAAGCTGCATGTATTATGAATATGACGAGGAATATGAAAGCTATCTGTGTCAGATGGATTTGGATGAGGATGAGATGGCGCATTTCCTGCTGGAGAGACATTTTTCCTGCCCTTATTACAAATTTGGAGACGAATATACCATTGTAAGAAAACAGATGTAGTGGAAAGGAGACTGCAAATGGAAGAGACAAGACAGAACAAACAGGAAGAAAATAAGATGGGCGTTATGCCGATTAACCGGCTGCTGCTGGATATGTCCCTGCCGATTATGATTTCCATGATTGTGCAGGCGCTTTATAATATTGTAGACAGCGTATTTGTGGCGAAAATCAGTGAAAACGCACTGACGGCGGTTTCGCTTGCGTTCCCGATTCAGAATCTGATGATTGCGATTGCGGTAGGAACGGGTGTCGGCGTTAATGCGCTGTTATCAAAATCGCTGGGTGAGAAAAATTTTGAAAGAGTGAATAAGACGGCGGAAAATGCAGTATTTCTGGCTATGATGAGCTATCTGGTACTGCTTTTCATCGGTTTATTCGGCATCGGCGTATTTTACCGCAGCCAGACAGCGGATGAGCAGATTATCCATTATGGAATACAGTACGGCATGATTTGCTGCTGCCTTTCCATTGGCGTATTTTTGCAGGTAACGATGGAGCGTATTCTGCAGGCGACAGGAAAGACCTTTTATACAATGATTACACAGGGCACAGGCGCGATTATCAATATTATCCTCGACCCGATTCTGATTTTCGGACTCTTTGGATTTCCGAGAATGGAGGTTGCGGGAGCAGCGGCAGCGACGGTGGCAGGTCAGATTGTAGCGGCGATTCTGGCTACATTTTTAAATTATAAGGTAAACCATGAGGTAAAGATTTCATGGAAGGGCTTTCGTCCGGACAAAAAGATTATCGCAAAGATTTATCAGGTGGGCGTTCCTTCTATAATAATGCAGTCCATTGCGTCTGTAATGACCTATGGCATGAATCGTATCCTGATGGGCTTTACCGCGACGGCAACGGCGGTATTTGGCGTGTACTTTAAGCTGCAAAGTTTCATCTTTATGCCGGTCTTTGGTCTGAATAATGGTATGATTCCGATTATTGCCTATAATTACGGTGCAAACAGCAAAAAACGCGTTGTGCAGACTATCCGGTACAGCACGATTTATGCAGTGGCAATCATGGCAGTCGGAACACTGGTATTCCACCTGTTTACGGCAGATCTCCTCAGAATGTTCAATGCATCCGAGACAATGCTGCAAATCGGGATTCCTGCGCTTCGGATTATCAGCGTGAGCTTTTCCATAGCGGGCTACTGTATTGTCTGCAGCAGCGTATATCAGGCGCTGGGCAATGGCATGTACAGCCTGACAGTATCGGTCGCACGACAGCTCATCGTATTGCTGCCGGCTGCATACCTGCTTTCAAAGCTGGGCAATGTCAATCTGGTGTGGTGGTCATTCCCGATAGCGGAGCTGGCATCGTTAGTTATGTCTACGGTATTTCTCGTAAAAATCTACCGGCAGATTATCTGTAAGCTTGGCGAGGGTGCTGCTTGACAAAGAGAGGCTTATTTCGATATAATAAACAACGTGCCGGATAAAGCAGAAGCTCGTCCGGCACGATAATAGGCGGATATGGCGGAATTGGCAGACGCGCCAGATTTAGGTTCTGGTGGGAGACCGTGCAGGTTCAAGTCCTGTTATCC
>CAKRYY010000065.1 GCA_934432885.1 uncultured Lachnospiraceae bacterium | reverse complement strand
CTTTGACCTGTCGCCCTATGCTTCTGCAGTATTTGTCTTCTGAGAAGCACAAGGTTAAGAAAACAGAAAAAAATACCGAAATAAAAGGTGAATGTTTCAAACATTCACCTTTTTATTATGTAATAGGAAATTCATAGGAGCGGGCAAACTCTTTTTTATTTCATAGGAAATTACCTTCAGTGGAGGATATTTATGAAAATTACGTTTCAGACAACAGAAGAAAATATAAGCAGTAAGCTGCATACGTCTGTAAGGGAGGCTGGGGCAGAGGTCCGCAGGATTGGTTCCCAAAAGAGCTATATACTGGATTTATCTGCAGGCGGCGGTCAGAATCAGATTTATGAACAGCAGGGCAGACGGACAAAGGACATTATGCAGGAGATGCAGACGAAGGATGTTTCCATGACCCGCAATTACATGGCGGTAATGTCGAACTGTATGTCGGATGGAGACTTTGCGAGGCTTCAGAAGGACGGTTATGACGTCGGCAGCATGAAGGTGGATGAAACAGTTACGATTGTGGATAAGATTAAGGCATCCCTTCTGGAGGCGGGGGTATCTGTATCTGGATATACCGATACGATAGATATGGATACGCTGACGGAAATTACGGGAAGCCAGGCGCTTGCGCAGGATATGAAAAATGCTTTTAAGGAGCAGGGTGCCCCGCTGACGGAGGAAACGGCGAAAAAGGCGATGCAGGCGCTTTCAGAAGCACAGGAATTAAAGGAGCCGACGCAGGAAACCAAAAATTATATGGTGAAATACGGTATGGAGCCGACGCTTTCTTCATTGTATCTTGCACAGTACAGCAGCGGCAGCGAGACAGGAAGCTATCAGGGAGGCTATTACCGCGAGGAAAATGGATATTTGACAAGGCAGCCGGGAGAGCTTTCTATGGAAAGCCTTTTGCCGCAGATTGAAAAAATTGCCAAAGAGGCTGGCATTGCTGATTTGGAAAAGGCACAGGAGGCTGCACAGAAGATGCTCGGCAATGGAATCCCCTTAACGGAAGAAACGCTGAGAGCATATCTGAAAATGGATGAGATGAAAATTCCAGGACAGTATGACCTGTTTGATGCGATGGCGGCGGCTGTTTTGGACGGCCGGGAGCCGAAGGATGCAGACCTTACGGGCAATGCTTCCATCTGGGAGCAGGCAAAGGAGCTGTGGGAGCGTACACAGAGCTTATCGGATGCGGCGGCAGACCTTGCAGCAGCAGATGGAGAGATGCTGACCCTTGAAAAGCTTTCAGCGGCGCAGCTGCTTTTGGATAGTGGTTATCAGAATATAAGTGGAGAAAATATTACCGCAAGGCGGCAGTTAGAAGAGGTCCGCCTGCAAATGACGATAGAGGCGAACCGCGTGCTTTTGCAGAGCGGCTATGCGATAGAGACGAGAGAGCTTGAGCAGGTTGTGGACGCTTTGAAGGAAGCAGAGGATAGCTATAACCGTATTTTATTTGGTGGAGAAACGATAGAGGAAAATGCGCAGCGGGCACAGTGCTACAATGAAGCAGTAGAGACTGCAGCGCAGCTTCCTTATCTTCCGGCGGCAGTTTCCGGAAAAGTAGCGTTTGCAGATAATGATATTAACCTAAAACAGATTAAAACAGAAGGCGAAAACCTGGCGCAGCAGTATCAGAAAGCGGAAAAGCAGTATGAAACGCTAGGAACAGCACCGCGCCGTGACTTGGGCGACAGTATCAGAAAAGCCTTTGAAAATACCGATATGGATGGAATTTTGGAGGAGCTTTCTATGGAAAGCACTGCTTCCAATAAACGTGCTGTGCGGATTCTTGGCTATAACGGCATGGAAATTACGAAGGAAAATATAGAGACTGTACGTGCGGCGGATAGTAAGCTGCAAACAGTGGTTCGCAAAATGACGCCGGCGGCAGTGCTTAAGATGATACGCGAGGGAAAAAATCCGCTGGAAATGACAGCGGCAGAGCTTTCAGAATATTTTGAGCAAAATGGAGAAACCAGGCA
>CAKRYY010000064.1 GCA_934432885.1 uncultured Lachnospiraceae bacterium | reverse complement strand
GGCTTACAAAGCCCGAAATACCAAGAAAAACTAAGAAATGCGAGGTTATGCAACAATGATAAAAGTATTATTCATCTGCCACGGCAACATCTGTCGTTCCCCGATGGCAGAATTCATTTTAAAGGCTCTCGCCGTCGAGCGTGGGCTTTCAGACCGCCTTTACATTGAGTCGGCGGCGACCAGCTACGAAGAAATCGGGAATCCCGTTTATCCGCCTGCAAGGGCAGAGCTTGCAAAGCATGGCATCAGCTGCGCTGGAAAACAGGCGCGCAAGCTGAAAAAAGCGGATTTTGAAGACTTTGATTACCTGATTGCGATGGAAAATTATAATCTGCGTAATATCCGGCGGGAGTTTGGCGATATGCTGTTACAGAAGGTAACGCTTCTGCTGTCTTACACTGACAGGCCCGGAGACATCGACGACCCCTGGTATACCAGAGACTTTGGCGCAGCGTATGCACAGATTAAGGCAGGCTGTGAGGGATTTTTACAGTATTTAGAGGAAAACCATGAAATTTGAACTTGCCCCGATTGAGGGAATTACGACCTTTTTATACCGCAATGCAGTGGCGCGCTACTATGGCGGCATAGATAAATATTACACGCCGTTTCTTTCGCTGCACCGGGATAAGGAATTTAATTTTAAGGAATTAAAGGAGCTTCTTCCGGAGCATAATAAGGGACTTTTTGTTGTGCCGCAGGTACTGACAAATTCAGCGGCAGATTTTAAGAAGGCTGCCAGGCGGCTTGCAGAATTTGGCTATCAGGAGGTCAATTTAAACTTCGGCTGCCCCTCGGGAACCGTTACGGCAAAAGGGAAGGGTGCGGGTATGCTGGAGGATATAAAGCGGCTGGATGCGTTCCTTGCGGAAATATTTGAGGATGCACCGATTGCCGTTTCCATTAAAACAAGGCTTGGTATGTACGCGGCGGATGAATTTGCGCCGCTTCTTTCTGTTTATGAGAAATATCCGCTTAAGGAGCTGATTGTGCATGCACGGGTGCGGCAGGATTTTTATGAGGGAAGCCCCGATTGGGAGACCTTTGGCTATGCTCTTTCACAAAGCCGTTTCCCGGTATGCTATAATGGCGACGTATTTTCACAAAAGGACTATGATGCTCTGCGCGGACGCCTCCCGGCGCTTTCTGGCGTTATGCTTGGCAGGGGAATGGTTATGCGCCCCTGGCTCGCAGCACAGCTTTCCGGGGTGGACGTGCCTGTCCTGCCGGGTATAGATGGGGAGGCTGCTGCAAAGCGCAGGCTTCGTGCTTTCCATGACGAAATCTATCACGGCTATCTGGAAATACAATACGGCGAGCGCAATACGCTGTTTCGCATGAAGGAACTGTGGACATACATGATACAGGTATTTTCACAGGCGGATGGCTATGCAAAAAAGCTCAGGAAAGCAAAGACCTGTGCCGCTTATGAGAGTGTGATTTCACAGCTCTTTGCGGAAGGAGAGCTGACAGAGCTGTAGCTGGCAGTGCCGATAAAGGCCTTTAAACAGTGCAGATTTCGGACTATAGATTTCCATGAATTTGTTGCTGACAAGTATCCCTGGAAAGAGGTATAATAAAAAACATGAAAAATGAAAGAGCAGGAGTCTGAAGGTATGCAGCAGCTTCCAAAAGCGAATGAAATATACAGACATTTTAAAGGAAATTTATATCGGGTAATCACGATAGCGACACATACGGAAACAAGGGAAAAACTTGTAATTTATCAGGCGCTGTATGGCGATTTTGGTATCTATGCAAGAGAGCTTTCCATGTTTATGAGCAGGGTAGACCGTCAGAAATATCCGGATGCGTCGCAGGAGTACCGTTTTGAGCTTGTACCGGAAATTATCGGGCAGCAGGCACCGCAGCAGCGAAGCAAGGAGATAGCTGTATCAGAGACCAGTGCAGACCCAGAGACAAAGCCGCAAAGTCAGGCAGAACGTATGACAAAAGCGGCAGAGCCAGAGGCAGAAAATGAGGAAGCGGCGCTGGATTCCAGACTGCTTGCTTTTCTGGATGCGGACACCTATCGTGAAAAATTGA
>CAKRYY010000063.1 GCA_934432885.1 uncultured Lachnospiraceae bacterium | reverse complement strand
CCGTACTGCAGCTCTGCAGCCTTGTTCAGATCGTATTTCTGCTGTGCATCCTGGATCTGGCGGTTCACAGCCTCGATCTCCTCACGGAGACTGGATAATTTATCTACACTGGCTTTTTCATTCTGCCACTGGGCTTTGCCGGCAGCGAATTTATCATGAAGCTCTGCCAGCTCTTTCTGTAAGTCTTCCAGACGTTCTTTGCTCAGTCTGTCTGTTTCTTTCTTAAGAGCTGCTTCCTCAATCTCCAGCTGCATGATCTTACGTGACAGTTCATCCAGTTCTGCCGGCATACTGTCAAGTTCTGTCTTGATCATGGCACATGCCTCATCTACCAGGTCAATGGCCTTATCTGGAAGGAAACGGTCAGATATATAACGGTCGGAAAGCACTGCTGCACTTACCAGTGCAGAGTCTGCGATCTTTACACCGTGGTAAACTTCGTAACGCTCTTTTAAGCCACGAAGGATGGAAATGGTATCTTCTACTGTAGGCTCTGCTACCATGACCGGCTGGAAACGACGTTCCAGAGCAGCATCTTTTTCAATGTACTGACGGTATTCATTTAAGGTAGTTGCACCGATGCAGTGAAGTTCACCTCTTGCAAGCATAGGCTTTAACATATTTCCGGCATCCATAGATCCCTCTGTCTTACCTGCGCCTACAATAGTGTGCAGCTCATCAATGAACAGGATGATCTGTCCTTCGCTCTTCTTTACTTCTTCCAGAACAGCTTTCAGACGTTCCTCAAATTCGCCTCTATATTTAGCACCGGCTACCAGAGAACCCATATCCAGGGCAAACAGCTTCTTATCCTTCAGTCCGTCCGGCACGTCCCCACGGACAATTCGCTGGGCCAGACCTTCGACAACGGCGGTCTTGCCGACGCCGGGTTCACCGATCAGCACCGGGTTGTTTTTCGTCTTACGGGACAGAATCCGCACGACATTTCGTATCTCACTGTCACGGCCGATAACCGGGTCCAGCTTCTGGTCCCTGGCTCTCTCCACCAGGTCGTAACCATATTTCTGAAGTGTGTCATAAGTTGCCTCCGGATTGTCGCTTACCACTCTCTGATTTCCTCTTACAGTGGAAAGTGCCTGAAGAAACTTTTCTCTGGTAATGCCATAGGTTTTAAACAGATCCTTCATTTCCTTAGAAGGCTGTTTTAACAGAGCCAGGAAAAGATGCTCTACAGAAACGTATTCATCTCCCATGGACTTGGCTTCGTCTTCTGCATTGATCAGGACTTTATTTAAGTCATTGCTGATATACAGCTGACCGCCTCCGCTTACCTTGGTCAGTTTCTCTATAGCCTGCTTTGCCTCATTTTTAAACATGTCACCCTGGATACCCATTTTCGTGATCAGTTTCATGATCAGGCTGTCTTCCAGTGTCAGCAGACTGTACAGCAGATGCGGCTGGTCGATCTGCTGGTTTCCATATTCATATGCCAGCTTCTCACAGTTCTGAACTGCTTCCATTGATTTCTGTGTAAATTTATTAATATTCATATGCCCACTCCCCTTTCCGGAACAGTGCGTTTGTTGTCTTGTTTTTTGTTCTATGCGTACTATAACACTAGTTATTAGCACTGTCAATAGGCGAGTGCTAATATTCACAAAAGATGCGATGTTCGTTCACACAAAATCCGATTTCTCCCGAAAAAACGAAAACAGCGGGGCTTTTTGCCCCGCTGCCGGTGTATTTATTCCCTTTTTTCGCCCCCAAAGGCCCGGGCCAGGGCGGCGGCGGCATCATCAATGTCCGCCAACCCCAGGCCTGCGAAGCCCAAAATGAGCGTAGACCCCGGCGGCTCCACTCGCAAGCAGCTCCCGGAGAGGCCCCGGAGGGGGATGCCTGCCCGCGCTGCCTGTTCCAGCAACGCCCCTTCCTCCCGTCCCGGGAGGGTCAGGAGAAAATGCAGTCCCGCCCCCGCGCCGGAGACGACGGCCTCCGGCAGCTCCCGGGCGAGGGCGGCCAGCAGGCGCTCCTCCTTTTTCCGGTACAGGCTGGCGGAGCGGCGGAGGTGGCGGCTGTACAGCCCCCGG
>CAKRYY010000062.1 GCA_934432885.1 uncultured Lachnospiraceae bacterium | reverse complement strand
CTTATACAGGCGGCGGAAGGCAAAAGGGTGGCTGTAGTCTGCAGCGGTGATGCGGGAATCTATGGAATGGCGGGCCTGCTTTTACAGCTCCAAAAAAAGCTGGATCTGCAAAAGCAGGTTTCCATCTGTGTGCTTCCGGGTGTGACGGCAGCGAGCAGCGGAGCAGCTCTGCTTGGAGCGCCGCTTTCCCATGATTTTGCAGTTATCAGCTTAAGTGACCTGTTAACGCCGCTGCCACAGATATGGAAGCGTATCCGCTGCGCTGCGATGAGTGATATGGTAATCTGTCTGTACAATCCGGCAAGCAAAAAAAGGGCAGAATATCTGCGCCAGGCGTGTGATATTGTTCTGGAATATCAAAGTCAGGAGACAGTCTGCGGATATGCCAGAAATATCGGCAGGGAAGGCGAGATGACGAGGGTGCTTACTTTACGTGAACTGCGCATGGAAAAGGTTGATATGTTTACAACCGTATATATTGGAAATTCAGCGACACAGGCGTTATGCGGTCAGATGGTAACGCCCAGGGGGTATCTGAATGCGTGAGGTATTTGTCTTTGGAGGAACGACAGAGGGACGCCTGCTCTATGCGCATGCGCTTACGCATCAGATTCCGGCAGTTTTTTTTGTTGCGACAGATTATGGTGCGCGCTGTCTTTTGCAGGAAGAAAATGACTGGAAGCAGGCAGAAATAAAAGCTGGTGAAGCTGTGAAGAATATTCCGGTGATTCATAAGGGCAGATTGAATAGAGAAAAAATGCTTGCTTTCATGCAGGAAAAGGAACCTCCCCTTGTGCTGGATGCAACGCATCCTTATGCCATTGAGGTGACTGAAAATATCAGGGCATGCTGTGAGCAGCTTTCACTTCCTTATATACGTGTGCTGCGGTCAAATGCTTTAAAGGAGGATGCAGAGCTTCATATCTGTGCGGATATGGATGAGGTGATTTCCTTTCTTGAAGGTACAGAGGGGAATATTTTTGTAACAACTGGAAGCAAGGCTCTGGAAAAGTATACGGCGCTGACGGATTACAGGCACAGGGTGTATGCGCGTATTCTGCCGGATGCCAATGCAGTTTCAAATGCTGCTTTGCTCGGTATTGAGGGCCGGCATCTGGCTGCAATGCAGGGACCTTTTTCAGAGGAGATGAACTATGCTTTTTTGAAGGAATTTTCGATACGTTTTCTGGTAACGAAAATGTCCGGCAGCGTTGGTGGATTTCCTGAGAAATGTCTGGCGGCGAAAAGAGCGGGAGTTGTGGTTGTAGCAATAGCAGGAGGAGAAATGCGGGAAGGCATTTCTCTGGAAGAAGCGTTTCAAAGACTGGAGGATGGAAGATGAGCAAGTGTATCAGTATTGTAGGAATTGGCATGGGAAATCCAGACCTTTTGACAAAGGAAGCAAGATGTGTGCTTTTGGATGCAGAACTGATTATTGGCGCAAAACGGATGAAGGATGCTCTTCCGAAAAACTGTCAGGCACAGTATCATGAAACCTATGATGGCAGAGAGATTCTTTCTATCATTGAGAAAACGCCCTGTGAAAATATTGTAATCTGTATGTCCGGTGACAGTGGCTTTTATAGCGGAACCAGAGGATTGCTGGCTCTGCTTGAAGAAAAATATGAGGTCAATGTCATGGCGGGTATTTCCAGTATTTCCTATCTGTCTGCCAAGAGCGGCATAGCATGGCAGGATGCCTGCATTGTCAGTCTGCATGGCAAAAAGGAAAATTGGATACAGGCTGTGAAAAGTCATGAAAAAACATTTCTCCTGATGGGTGGAAGCCTTAAGGAAATTGTAGAAAAGCTTTGTCTTGCAGGACTTTCTGAGTGCAGGCTGATTATTGGCATCCGGTTATCCTATCCGGATGAAAAGCTGATAAGGGCAAAGGCTGGGACCCTGCTTGACCGGGGGGACAAACTGGAGGGCATTGATACTTCCTTGAGCGTATTATTTATTTTAAACGAAGAAGCAGGAAAGAATGCCGCTTCCTTTGGTATTTCTGATGAAGCGTTTATCAGAGGGCAGGTTCCTATGACGAAGAGTGAGGTGCGTGCCGTAACGATGAGCAGGCTGCACTTAAAGGAAAATGCCGTCTGCTATGATATTGGAGCCGGGACAGGCTCTGTATCTATCGAAATGGCAGCACAGGCATGGAGGGGAAATGTTTATGCAGTCGAAAGCAGTCCCAGGGCATTAGAGCTTCTTTATGCCAATAAGGAAAAATTTATGGCGGACAATCTGGAGGTCATAGAAGGAACTGCACCGGCTGTACTTACAAAGCTTCCTGCGCCTGATGCGGTGTTTATTGGAGGAAGCAGGGGAGAAAAGGCTGGCATATTAGAGGCGGTGCTGCGGAAAAATAACAGGGTGCGCATCGTAATGAATATCATTTCGCTGGAATCCCTTTCAGAAGCGCTTGCGCTTGTAAAGGAATATGGGCTGGAGAATCTTGAAATCACACAGATAAGCGCAGCCAGAGGCAGGGAAATTGCAGGGCAGCATTTGATGGATGGGCAGAATCCTGTTTTTGTCCTATCCGCAGACGGAAGCGGTAAATAGGTGAAAATGGCAATAAAAGAAGAGAAAAAAGGAAGGCTTTTGATAACGGGAAGCGGTAGCGGCAGTGGAAAGACGACGGCGGTCTGTGGTATCTTATATGGACTGCGCAGACTTGGACTGCAGGCGGCAGCGTTTAAATGCGGACCGGACTATATAGACCCTATGTTTCATCAAAGGGTGCTTGGAATCGAAAGCGGTAATCTCGACTTGTTCTTTTCAGATGCTGATATAGTATGTGAGCTTTTGGAACAGGGAATGCAGCATGCCGACATCGGTATCATTGAAGGCGCGATGGGATACTATGACGGAATCGGCATGACAAGTCAGGCGAGTGCATACGCGGTTTCACAGGCGACACATACGCCTGCTGTGCTTGTGGTAAATCCAGCCGGAATGGGAGCTTCTGTGCTTGCACTGATTCAGGGCTTTTTGAATTATCATACGCCGAGTGGCATAGAGGGGATTTTGTTTAATCAGGTATCTGAGAAACGGTATCAGACGCTGAAAAGGGAAGCAGAGAAGCTCGGCATAAGCGTGCTTGGCTATCTGCCAAAGCAGAAGGCGTTTACACTGGAAAGCAGACATCTTGGGCTTGTAACGGCACCGGAAATTGAAAAATTTTCTGAAAAACTGGAGCAGTTCTATGAATTGATAAAGGATACGATTGACTGGCAGGCGCTGCTTGCTCTTGCAAGGAGTGTGAGCGATACGCCCAAAAAGCAGAAAGTTTACTC
>CAKRYY010000061.1 GCA_934432885.1 uncultured Lachnospiraceae bacterium | reverse complement strand
AGACGACAACGAGCGTCGGACTGGGACAGGCGTTTGGAAAGCTTGGGAAAAAGGCTGTTATTGCGCTCAGGGAACCATCTCTTGGTCCCTGCTTTGGAATCAAAGGCGGCGCAGCTGGCGGCGGCTATGCCCAGGTTGTCCCAATGGAAGACCTTAACCTGCATTTTACAGGAGACTTCCACGCGATTACTTCAGCAAATAACCTGCTGGCGGCGATTCTTGACAATCACATTCAGCAGGGCAATACGCTTGGAATCGACCCAAGAGCGGTTGTATGGAAACGTTGTCTGGATATGAATGACCGTGTTCTGCGCAACATTGTCGTAGGACTTGGCAGCAAGGCAGATGGAACTGTCCGTGAAGACCATTTTGTCATTACGGTTGCCTCTGAGATTATGGCGGTGCTCTGCCTTGCCTCTGATATGGCAGATTTAAAGAAAAGGCTTGCCAGAATGGTTGTTGCATATACTTATGAGGGAAAGCCTGTAACAGCTGGAGAGCTTCAGGCTGTCGGCTCGATGGCAGCATTGTTAAAGGATGCGCTTAAGCCGAATCTGATTCAGACACTGGAGCATACGCCTGCGATTGTACATGGCGGACCTTTTGCCAATATTGCGCATGGCTGCAATGCAGTAAGGGCTACAAAGGCTGGCTTAAAGCTTGCAGATTATGTCATTACAGAGGCTGGCTTTGGGGCAGACCTTGGTGCAGAAAAATTCTTTGATATTAAATGCCGGATGGCGGGATTAAAGCCGGATGCAGTTGTGCTTGTTGCGACAATCCGTGCACTGAAATACAATGGCGGTGTGCCGAAGGCAGAGCTTTCTACAGAAAATCTGGATGCCCTTAAGGCGGGAATCGTCAATCTGGAAAAGCATATTGAAAATTTGCAGAAATATGGTGTTCCGGTTATCGTTACCTTAAATGCCTTTGTAAGTGATACAGAGGCTGAGACGGCTTTTGTGAAAGAATTCTGTGAAGCGCGCGGCTGCGAATTCGAAATTTCAACTGTATGGGAAAATGGCGGAGAAGGCGGCGTTGCACTTGCGAAAAAGGTTTTGCACACCCTGGAAACCAAAGAAAGCCATTTTAAGGTTTTATATGATGAGACGCTTCCCATTAAGGAAAAAATTGAAACCATTGCAAAGGAAATCTATGGCGCAGACGGCGTAACCTATACGGGAAGCGCTGCAAAACAGATTACAAAGCTTACGGAGCTTGGCTTTGGAGGGCTTCCTATCTGTATGGCAAAGACGCAGTATTCCCTGTCGGATGACCAGACGCTGCTCGGCAGACCGAAAAACTTCCAGATTACAGTCAGAGAGGTTTATGTATCTGCGGGTGCAGGCTTCCTTGTAGCGTTGACCGGTTCGGTCATGACAATGCCGGGACTGCCAAAGGAGCCGGCGGCTTACCGGATAGATGTTGCAGAGGACGGCAAAATTACGGGATTGTTTTAAAGGAGGATGGCTTTATGACAAAGATCATTGACGGAAAGGCAATTTCCGCACAGATAAAGGAAGAAGTAAAACAGGAAATTGCAAAGCTGAAGGAGGCGGGAAGAGAAGTTACGCTGGCGGTCATTCAGGTTGGCGATGACCCTGCTTCCAGTGTTTATGTAGGAAATAAGAAAAAGGCATGCGCTTATGTCGGAATCCGTTCCCTGTCCTATGAGCTGGCGAAGGAAACCACACAGGATGAACTGCTTGCTCTGATTGAAAAGCTGAATAAAATGGAGGACTGCGATGGTATTTTAGTACAGCTTCCTCTGCCGGAGCATATTGATGAGGATAAGGTGATTGCAGCCATTTCCCCCAAAAAGGATGTGGATGGTTTTCATACGCAGAATGTGGGAGCACTCTGCATCGGCGAACCCGGCTTTGTTTCCTGTACGCCTGCCGGCATCATTCAGCTTCTGAAACGCTCAGATATTTCAATTGAAGGAAAGGAATGTGTTGTGATTGGCAGGAGCAATATTGTAGGAAAGCCGATGGCACTGCTTTTGCTGCGGGAGAACGGCACGGTAACTGTGGCACATTCCAGAACAAAGAATTTAAAAGAGGTATGCCGGCGTGCAGATATTCTTGTGGTTGCGATTGGGAAGCCGAAGTTTATTACCAGTGAATATATCAAAGAGGGTGCAGCCGTAATTGATGTTGGAATTCATAGAAATGAGGCAAACAAGCTCTGCGGAGATGTTGATTTTGAAGATGTAAAGGAGCACTGCAGCGCAATTACACCAGTTCCGGGCGGCGTTGGACCAATGACGATTGCAATGCTGATGTACAACTGCCTGTGCGCGGCAAAGAACAGATAAGGGCTGGCTTTTGGATGAAAGGTATAAAGTATGAAGTGTCCGGATTGTGGATGTGAATTAGAAGATGGAAAGCTGTACTGTCCGAAATGTGGACGGGAGATACAGATGGTTCCTGATTTCGACCCGGAAATTGAAGAAAAAATGAGCGGCGCCCTTGAAGGAATTACGAGCCACATACAGGAAAGCGAGAAAGCTGCAAAGCAGGAGCAGAGACAGCTTCAGGAGGAAAAGGCAAGGCGCAGGCTCTGGTTCTTAAGTATATTTGCCGGCGTGTGTGTGGTTATCCTGTTTGTAGCAGGAAGTCTGGCAATCGGATTTCAAAATACGGTGGAAAGTCAGCTTGCAAAAGCAAAAAAAGCCGCTGAGAAAAAGGATTATGCCAGGGCTGCCGAATATGTCCTCCGTGCAGTGGAAAAGGATGGCTCTGATTTGGAGCTTCGCAGTCAGCTTGGAAATTATTACCTTTTGGATGGGCAGACGCAGAACGCGATAACCACTTTTCGGGATATTATTGACCTGGATGGTGAAAATGAGGAAGCTTACCGCAGCCTGATTGGGATTTATGAGCAGGATAGGGATTATGAGGCAATCAATGCACTGATTCGGGCAAGCAATTCTGAAAAGATTGTCAATATGTTTACCAGATATATTGCCAACCCGCCGGAGTTTAATTATGAGCAGGGAACCTATGATAAGAGGATAGCCTTAAAGCTTACGGCAAATACGGCAGGAACTGTTTATTATACACTGGATGGTACAGAACCGAATGAACAAAGCAGTGTCTATCAGACACCTATTTTTCTGGAAAATGGCATTTATACAGTAAAGGCATTTTTCAGAAATGAATATGGCATTGAGAGTGAGACAGCGGTTCAGGTTTATGAGATTCATCTAAAGGAAGCGCATGAACCAGAGGTCAGTCTGGCTTCCGGGCAGTACACGACACCGCAGATGATTACGGTTACAGTGCCGGATGGAGAGCGCATTTATTATACGATAGATGGAAGTACGCCCTCACAGGACAGTATTCCATATTATAATCCGATTGCGCTGCCAATCGGCGGAAGCATTTATCAGTTCATTTCCTATAATGAGGATGGTGCGGC
>CAKRYY010000060.1 GCA_934432885.1 uncultured Lachnospiraceae bacterium | reverse complement strand
GCTCTGGCGTAATATCCATAAAAATGCAAAAGTCATAAAAATCTTTCAGCTCCGGGTGGCAGCTATAAGAGCCTTCCACAATCGTAGCCAACTTGACATCCAGCTCCCGTGCTGGAAAAAACTGATTGGTATGGCAATTATAGGGCTGGTAGCTGGTGGATTTTCCCTGTCTTAAAGGAAGTAAAACCTCCTCCCGCAGCCTTTCAAAATCTATATTTCCACCCGGCTTTGCCATCTGCTCAGCTGTACGCTTCTCAAACGGAAGGTAAAAATCATCCAGATGAATCACATTACACGCCTGTCGCTTCTGCAATTCTCCTGCAAGAGTCGTTTTCCCTGAAGCGCATCTTCCGTCTATTGCAAGAATAAAGGGAAGCTTTCCGCTCCTTCCCTCCAGCAGGCGAAACACCTCTTCCCTATCAGCCACTGATAACCGCTCCTTTGGTATGGGATTTTCTGAATTTGACCAATCCGGTCTTATGTAATGCCACCATCAAAGTCGGAATCAGCGTCAACTGTACAATAATGCCCGGAATCGCATTCAGAAAAGCACCTGCCATAAATGCCTGCCAGGTAAAGACATTTCCAGCCATTCCAAGCAGAATGACTTCTGCAATTCCCCATACGATACGTCCCGCCAGCATAGCTGCAAGCATCGAGCGGTAAAGTGAAATCACGCATTGCCATCTGGAGTGCTGGTAATTTCAAGCGCAGGGCACGAAGTACAGACGCTGCTAGTCTTCCGAAAACAGCCTCTGTTTCCGTCCTATCATCTCATCAATTCTCTCAATGTATTGCGCGACCTCCTTTACATTATCGCACCGCTCGATCCTGCCGTCGGCAAATACCCGTTTGGTAATGCTTCCTGCTCCAAGCGCTGCAATCGTCTGCTTTTCTTCCATAATCAGAATATTATAAATTCCAAAGCAGCCCTCCCGCGCATAGCCGACATTTTCAAAATTGCCAGACATATTTTTCTGCCGGTATAGATAATACGGCTTCATTTTCATTTCTGCCGCACCGGATGCCGCAATCTGCATCATGTTGTCAGTATTGTGAATCGTTTCAATTCCATTTTCTTCAATCCACTGATTCAGCTTGGAGGCTTTTTTAATCGCAAGCGAATGAACAGTCAGACTGTCCGGGGCAAGATAACAAATCTCCTGCATCGTCCGGCGCACATCCTCCTCATTCTCTCCCGGAAGCCCAAGAATCAAATCCATATTGATATTGGTAAAGCCGCACTCCCGCGCCAGCATAAAGGCATCAACCACCTGTGACACACTGTGCCGCCTGCCAATCAGCCGAAGCGTCTCTTCCTTCATCGTCTGCGGATTTACGGAAATACGGGTAACACCGTATTTTTTCAGCACCAGCAGCTTTTCCTTGGTAATGCTGTCCGCACGCCCAGCCTCTACCGTAAATTCTTTCCCCGGTGCAAGGGGCAGGGTCGTCCTGACCTTATGCAAAAGCCGCTCCAGCTCCGCCGCCTCCAGTGTTGTCGGCGTACCGCCGCCGATATAGATGCTGTCAAGTATCTTTCCTGAAAACAGCCCTGCCACTGCATCAATTTCCTTTTCAAGCGCCAAAAGGTATGCCCCGACCTGTTCCTTCCACACGCAGATAGGATATGAGGTAAAGGAGCAGTACAGACAGGTCGTCGGACAGAAGGGAATTCCTATGTAAACGCTGTAGCCATCCTGATAATGAATGTCCGAAAGAAGCGCCTTCTCACGCTGCGCTATCGAAATGCCAAGCCTGCCCTTTTCTTCGCTCACATAATAGGTCTCCTGCATATAGCGCAGAATTTCTTCATCCGTCCATCCCTGCTCCAGTAATCCCATCGCAATCTTGGTGGGTCTGATTCCTGTCAATGTGCCCCAGGGCAGCTTCTGACCTGTATACAAAGACAGTTCCTGATATAAAAGCTGTTTCAGCACATTTTTAACTGCACTCTTTGTCGGCTGCACCGGCAGCTTTTGTGTGCTCTGCTGCTCCTGTTTCCAGCTTTTTTCTTCTTCCTGCCAGGTCAGCAGCGTAAGCTGTGCTCTCTCATCGTCACGCTGCAAAAAAAGCATCGGAAGATTTGTATCTGAAACGAGCTCTTTGCTCCCTTTCAAAAAAACCTTAACCTCCGATGCCGGATAAAATGCCTTCACAAGGGAATGGATGTCATATTCAAAGCCTTCCCTGTCCAAAATAACTGCTATCATCTTATCGCTCCTACACACAAAACGGGTTATATTCTTTTTCGTGCCCGATTGTGGTCATTTCTCCATGTCCGGGATATACCCTCGTTTCATCCGGTAATACGAACAGCTTTTCCCAGATAGAACGTACAATCTCACCTGCGCTTCCAGTCGGCAGATCTGTCCTGCCAACAGACTCCGCAAAAAGCGTATCTCCACTGAGCAGAAAACCGCCATCCTTAAAATAATAACAGCAGCTTCCCGATGTATGTCCCGGCGTTGCAATCAGCTTACAGCTCATGCCAGCTATCGTAATTTCCTCTCCATCCTTTACATAGACATCCGCATCCACACTGCATGCCCTGCCTACCCGTTCAGATACATTAAGGTCAGCATCCCTGCAAAGTTCCCGCTCACCTTCGTAGGCGTATGCCTTCGCACCACTCTTTTTGCGAAGCGCATCCAGTCCCCAGATATGGTCAAAATGTCCATGCGTCAGCAGAATGCCTGCAACCGAAAATCCCCGCTGCGATAACGCCTCGTAGATTTCTTCGCCGCGGTCCGCAGGGTCAACAAAAATGACCTCTTCTTTTCCTTCTTCATATATAAAATAGCAGTTGGTAGCGCAGACCCCCATTGTAAGGCGTCCTATTTTTAATTCTGCCATATCAGCCTGTAGTCCTTTCTATATCAATCACGCTCTCAATCGTTCTGATTTTATCAATGATGCGCTGTAGTTCTTCACGGCTGCCTACCTCAAAGTTGATTGCCATCGTCGCGATTCCCTGTTTGCTCGTTCTTGTATTGACGGAAAGAATGTCTATATTCTTTTCTGTCAGAGCTCTGGACACATCCGCCAGAAGACCATTTCTGTTATTTGCAAAAATCTTTATCTCTGCAAAATACTTTTCACCCGCAGGCGTCTTATCCGGCGTCTGCCAGTCCGCATCAATCAGTCTTGCTCTGTCTATCTCCGAAAGATTGATAATGTTGACACAGTCCGTACGATGGATGGAAACGCCCCTGCCTCTGGTAACAAAGCCTACGATTTCATCGCCCGGCACAGGCGAACAGCACTTGGAAAAACGTACGGCTACATCATCAATGCCCTTAACGATAATGCCATTGGACGACTTCGGACGCATCTGCCTTGCCTGAGAATTGCCTGCAACCTCTTCCAAGACCTCCGCATCTGTCAGCTCCTTCTTATGCTCCTTATCATAAAGCTCCTGCATCTTATTGAGAATCTGACCTTCCTTCAGTCCTCCATGCCCTACAGCCGCCAGCACAGACTCCCAGTCACGGAAGCCGTATTTGCGCATCACATAGTCCATATATGGCGGGCGGAGAATCTGATTGGTGTCAATCGTCTTTGCCTTGCAGTAGGCAAGCAGAAGCTCTTTGCCTTTTACAATATTATCTTCTTTTAATTCATTCTTAAACCACTGGTTAATCTTGCTTTTCGCCTGCGTGCTCTTTACAATATTCAACCAGTCACGGCTCGGACCCTTTGAATTCTGAGAAGTCAGGATTTCAATCCTGTCGCCATTTTTAATTTCATAATCAATCGTAACCAGCTTGCCATTCACTCTGGCGCCAATCATCTTATTGCCTACCGCACTGTGAATGGCATAGGCAAAATCAATCGGCGTAGAGCCAGCCGGAAGATTTTTGACATCGCCTGTCGGCGTAAAGCAGTAAACGCTGTCAGAGAATAAATCAAGGTCACTCTTTAACAGCTTCATAAACTCGCGGTTATCAGACATGTCCTTCTGCCATTCCAGAATCTGTCTGAGCCAGACCAGCTTTTCCTCTTCCTGCGCTTCTACCTTTTTACCGTCAGAAGCTTCTTTATATTTCCAGTGTGCTGCAATACCAAATTCCGCTGCCTTGTGCATCTCATAGGTACGAATCTGAATTTCAAACGGCTGTCCCGTACTTCCAATCAGCGTGGTATGCAGGGACTGATACATATTTGCCTTCGGCATCGCAATATAATCCTTGAAGCGCCCTGGAATCGGCTTATACATTTCATGAATTACACCAAGCGCCGCATAGCAGTCCTTTACCGTATCCACGATAATCCTGACCGCAAACAAATCATAAATCTGGTCCAGCGTCTTATTCTGGTTCTTCATTTTTTTGTAAATACTGAAGAAATGCTTTAC
Organism: uncultured Lachnospiraceae bacterium; assembly: GCA_934432885.1. Lineage (GTDB taxonomy): Bacteria > Bacillota > Clostridia > Lachnospirales > Lachnospiraceae > VSOB01. Next base: position 1,912 of record CAKRYY010000060.1, on the reverse strand, counting down.
CCTGCCGTCAATTTTGGCTTTAATACCCGCATTGCGGATATGCTCGCTGACCTCATCTACAATGGACTGGATATATTTTTCCCGGACCGTCTTGCGCACTGCAATCTTATTTACCAGATCGTAATAAACCTCTGGCTCCAGATATTTTAGAGACAAATCGTCCAGCTCGACCTTAATTTTGGAAATGCCGAGTCTCTGGGCAATTGGCGCATAAATGTCCATGGTTTCCCTTGCGATTCTCTGCTGTTTTTCAACCGGCATGTGCTTTAGGGTACGCATGTTGTGAAGTCTGTCTGCAAGCTTAATCATAATAACGCGGATGTCCTTTGCCATCGCAAGGAACATCTTACGCAGGTTTTCTGCCTGCATCTCCACACGGTCGTTGTCGCCTGACTGTGACTGCGTGCTGCCCGAAAGCTGAAGCTGCTGCAGCTTTGTCACGCCATCTACCAGCAGCGCTACGTCTGCACCAAACTCCTTCTGAATTTCCTCCTGCGTCATTATGGTGTCCTCCACCACATCATGCAGAAGTCCGGCTACGATCGTTTCTTTGTCCAGTTCCAAGTCAGCCAGTATAATCGCAACGCAGAGCGGATGAATGATATAAGGCTCCCCTGATTTCCGCACCTGATTTTTATGTGCCTCATAAGCCACCTGATATGCTTTTTCAATCATCGAGATATCGTCAGAAGGATGATATTTTCTGACGCGCGCGATTAAATCCTGATACAAAGTCTCAGGGCTCTGAAATTCTGCAATGGATTCAATTCTGCCATCATCAAATACTACTTCTTTTTTCTCTTCCGTCATATCTTTCACCAGCCTGTATTCAAGTTAAACGCGATTTCTTATTTGCCTTCGTAGGTAATTGCCGCCTCTAATCTGTAATCAGAAATGCGTTCTCTTCCCTTCAGACCCGCCAGCTCCATCAGTACGACAATGCCTGCGACCTCTCCGCCAAGAGACTCAATCAGGCGAATCATCGCTTCTGTCGTGCCGCCTGTTGCAATCAGGTCATCCACAATCAGCACCTTTTGTCCCTTCTGAATGGAATCCTTGTGCATCTCTATGGTTGCTTTTCCATATTCCAAGTCATAATCAATGGAAACCGTTTCACAGGGCAGCTTTCCCTTTTTGCGAATCAGAACGAAGGGCTTTCTGTTATTGTATGCAATCGGCATACCAAAGATAAAGCCTCTGGATTCTGGTCCCACTACCACATCATACTCCAAATCCTTTATTTTATCCTGCATGGTGTCAATCGCAAGGTGCAGTCCCTCTGCATCCTGCAAGACACTGGTTACATCCCTGAAAATGATTCCTTCCTCCGGGAAATCCGGGATGCTTCTGACGTATTCTTCCAGTTTTTTCATAATGTTTTCAACCTTTCCCAAGCGTTTTTTGCCTGTCACAAATCATACCAAAATAGATTATACCTAAAATTTTTAGAAATTTCTACCAGTCTGCCTGATTTTCCTCTTCCGCATCCGCCGTCACGGGCGCAAAAATATCCGTATAATCATAATGCCCCAAAAGCTTTCCATAATAGTTGGCTCTGCTGTAGCTGTACTTCGTTACTACCGGTGCAGCGCCCGGCGCCTGCATACCGCTGCGGGCAAATGCAACCTGCGCATCCAGTGCAGCAATATAGCCATCCATATCAAACGTGGCATTGCCCCTTCTGCCCTCAGCAATGCCCTTTTCAACAAAATGACGCAGCAGCTGTGGTGGATTAAATCCAATTAAGAGCTGTAAATCCGGATTATTGTCATAATAATAGTCCGGGTCAAAAACAGCCGAATAATCGCGTCCATTATAGGTCGTATCGGTTACTACAGCCTCCGGCTTATTTTGCAGATAAGGATTTTTCAAACAGTCTGTCAGAATACGATAATAAGCATCTGCCTTAGCT
>CAKRYY010000059.1 GCA_934432885.1 uncultured Lachnospiraceae bacterium | reverse complement strand
TGGTGCGGCATGTCCGATCGTGCGCAGGGATTATACGTTTTTGTTTGAGGCTCCGCTTGATATTCAGACGGCAGTCGCCACATTGGTCGCAGGGCTGGTGGAAAGAGGCGTGCTTGTAGATATGAGCTGTGCTGTTCCGGGAAAGGGAGGGCGCAACCTGTATGTCTGCAGCAGTGCGGTTTCGATTAACAGCAGGTCCTATTACCTTATGGTAGAGTATTATGAGGATATGACGGGAATTCACACCAGAACTGGAAATATGTACTGTGTGGATGCTGAGACAGGCGCGCTTTATCAGGCGGCAATTGATGATAACGGCTATTATTCCGTCGTTTCTTTTTGAAAAAGTAAGAAAAACAGAAGTTTTGATTGTTTTTTAGATTGATATATTTTATCATGAAACAGTGAACAAAAATACGGAGGGAAAAAGTATGTTTCAAATTTTGAAAGCCGGAGAATTGACAGATAACATATATTCAATGGTCGTAAAAGCGGAACGGGTTGCAAAAACCTGCAAGCCCGGACAGTTTGTCATCGTCAGAATCGATCAGGACGGAGAGAGGATTCCGCTTACAATTTGCGACTACGATGCAAAGGAAGGTACTGTAACAATCGTATTTCAGGGAGTTGGTGCAGAGACAAAGAGGATGTCGGCGTTAAAAGCGGGCGATTCATTCCATGATTTTGTAGGACCGCTTGGCTGTGCATCAGAACTGGTATCAGAGGATAAAGAGACCCTGAAGCAGAAAAGGATTCTTTTTGTTGCAGGCGGTGTTGGTACGGCACCGGTTTATCCTCAGGTAAAATGGCTTCACGAAAACGGCGTTTCGGCGGACGTCATCGTAGGGGCAAAGACAAAGGACTTATTGATTCTTGAAAAAGAAATGGAAGCGGTTGCCGGAAATCTGTATGTAACGACAGATGACGGTTCCTATGGCAGAAGCGGTATGGTAACACAGACAATAGAAGACCTCGTTGAAAAAGAAGGAAAAACCTATGATCTCTGTGTTGCAATCGGTCCTATGATTATGATGAAGTTTGTCTGCAAGATGACGGAAAAGCTTCAGATTCCGACGATTGTCAGCTTAAATCCGATTATGGTAGACGGTACCGGTATGTGCGGTGCATGCCGTGTGACAGTAGGCGGAGAAGTAAAATTTGCCTGTGTGGACGGTCCTGAATTTGATGGACATAAGGTTGATTTTGATCAGGCAATGAAGCGCCAGCAGATTTATAAGACACAGGAAGGCAGAGCACTTTTGAAATTACAGGAGGGTGATACCCATCACGGCGGATGTGGAAACTGCGGAGGTGACAAATAATGGACGTATTAAAGAAAACACCGGTGCGTGAGCAGGAGCCTGCGGTACGCGCACATAATTTTGAAGAAGTATGTCTTGGCTATAATAAAGAAGAAGCGATGGAGGAAGCATCCAGATGTATCAACTGCAAGAATGCGCAGTGTATAAAGGGCTGTCCGGTTTCCATCAATATTCCTGCTTTTATAGAGCAGATTAAAAACGGAGAGATGGAAAAGGCTTACGAGATTATCAGCGAGTCAAGTGCACTTCCTGCTGTCTGCGGAAGAGTCTGCCCGCAGGAAAGCCAGTGTGAGGGAAAATGTATCAGAGGCATCAAGGGAGAGCCGATTTCTATTGGAAAGCTGGAGCGTTTTGCTGCGGACTGGGCAAGCGAGAATGAAATCGCGCCTAAGACGGCAGCCGAGAAAAAAGGCAAAAAAGTAGCTGTAATCGGTTCTGGTCCTGCTGGTCTGACCTGCGCAGGGGACCTTGCTAAAATGGGCTATGATGTAACCATTTTTGAAGCGCTTCATGAAGCGGGCGGTGTACTGGTGTATGGAATTCCGGAATTCCGTCTTCCCAAGGAAAAGGTTGTACGTAAGGAAATTGAAAATGTCAAGGCGCTTGGCGTAAAAATAGAAACAGACGTTGTTATCGGCAAATCTGTAACGATTGATGAATTGATGGAGCAGGAGGGCTTTGACGCTGTCTTTATCGGTTCCGGAGCAGGACTTCCTAAATTCATGGGAATTCCTGGTGAACAGGCAAACGGTGTATTCTCGGCAAACGAGTATCTGACAAGAAGCAATCTTATGAAAGCATTTCGTGAGGATTCCAGAACGCCGATTATGCACGGAAAGAAAATTGCAGTTGTCGGCGGCGGCAATGTAGCGATGGATGCTGCGAGAACTGCACTGCGTCTTGGCGGCGAGGTGCATATCGTATACCGCAGAAGCGAGGAAGAACTTCCTGCCAGAGTGGAAGAAGTGCATCATGCAAAAGAGGAAGGTATCATTTTTGACCTGTTGACCAATCCGGTCGAAATCCTTTCAGATGAAAATGGATGGGTAAATGGCATTAAGTGTATCCGGATGGAGCTTGGAGAGCCGGATGAATCCGGAAGAAGAAGACCGGCTCCGGTACCGGGTTCGGAATTTGTCATTGATGTTGATATGGTTATCATGTCTCTGGGAACTTCTCCCAATCCGCTTATTTCTTCTACGACAAAGGGACTGGATACAAATAAACGCGGATGTATCGTTGCAGAGGAAATGTTTGGAAAGACAACGAAGGACGGCGTTTACGCAGGCGGAGATGCTGTTACCGGAGCTGCTACGGTAATTCTGGCGATGGGCGCTGGAAAAGCAGGTGCAAAAGGAATTGACGAGTATTTAAGCAGTCATTGATTGACAGGCAAAAGAAAAGGAGGGAAAGAGCATGCCCTGGTGTCCGAAATGTAAATATGAATATGTTGCGGGAATGACGAAATGTGCGGACTGCGGTAGCGAGCTTGTAGATGAGCTCCCATCAGAGGATACGGAGACGAGGGAGGAGCTTTCCCTCAATAAGAATGGGACGCTTCCGCTAAAGGAACAGGAAAATAGAGACGAAGTATCGGCTCCGGCAGAAAAGGAAGCAGTTTCGCGCGGTGTTTATAAGGATAATGCACAGAAGGCGGCAGAGTTTAAGGATTCTGGCTATACGCTGCTGGGGGTTGGTGCAATCGGGCTTATTCTTATTATTTTAATGAGTACAGGCGTGATTCCCTTTCAGCTTTTTGGCAGCATGGCATATTTAAGCTATGGCGTTATGGGTGCTCTGTTCCTTATTTTTATCATAGTTGGCTTTTATTCCATGCGTTCTGCGAAAAATTACCGGAAGGAAGCACTTTCTGAAAGTAATTTAAAGGAAGAAATTTTAAACTGGTGCAGAAAGAATCTGACGGCAGAGGAAATAGACGCTTCGATAGAAGACAGTGAAATGACGGAAGAAGAGAAATATTTTCAGCGGATGCAGGCGATGAAACAGCTCGTGTCGGAGAAATTTATGAATCTTGATGAAGGAATGCTGGATCATCTGCTGGATGAATTCTATGCGGAGCGGTTTGGCGCATAGTCAGGTATGAAAATTACAGTTTTGTGCGTGGGAAAAATCAAAGAGGGATACTTCAGGGACGCAATTTCGGAATACAGTAAACGGCTTGGACGTTATTGTAAGCTGGAAATCTGTGAGGTTGCGGATGAAAAGACCCCGGACGGCGCGAGCAGGGCTTTGGAGGATGCCATTTTGGAAAAGGAGGCGGGGCGCCTTCTGGCAAAGCTGCCGAAGGACGCTTATACCATAGCGCTTGCGATTGAGGGGAAAAAGCTGGATTCAGTTTCTCTTGCAAAAAAGGTAGAGCAGCTTGGCGTTTTGGGAAACAGTCATTTGGTCTTTATCATAGGGGGCTCTCTGGGGCTGCATGCTAGCATTTTACATGGTGCAGATTTTCTTTTAAGCTTTTCGGATATGACATTTCCACATCAGCTTATGCGGGTCATTTTATTAGAGCAGATTTATAGAGGCTTTCGGATTACTGCAGGAGAACCTTATCACAAATAAATGAAACTATGAGGGAGCGGACGTATTTATGAAAAAAAATAATTTGCAAAAATGCAGCAGTTGGATGTTTTTATGGACCGCGCTTTTGGCGGTTCTGTTGTTTTTACAATCAGGACAGATCGCTTATGCACAGGAGCAGGGGGCGGTAGGCTTGCCCTATGCCACAACCGTTGCGGCATTAAAGGCAGATGCGCCGCAGCAGAAGCTGATTGTAAAAGCAGGAGACTTTTCGGCAGAAACAACGATGGAGGCGATTGGCGGAATTGCCGTTGTTGCACAGGAGCAGCCGGATGGAAGCAGACTTTGCTATATACCGGATTTTTCAGGACTTGATTTTTTGACAGCAGGAATAGATGCTTCTCTCATGAGCAATGCTTCGCAGGATGCTTTCTATTATTATGATACAGCTACGGCGACATTCCAGAGATACCCGGGCACCTCTTATAAACGGATTGGAGAGGCAGGAAAACAGCAGATTTATTATAAGCTGTTAGAGCTGCTTTCCGGTAACAGCAAAAAGGATGGCGTTGTAACGCTGACAGAGGATGCGCTGGAAACGGTTTATCTGCAGATTCCGGATGAAATTTTAGCGAATAAGTATGCTGTGAAGGGAAGCTGTACAACAAGCTTTAAAGGCAGTTCTGCAAACAGAATCCAGAATATCCAGACCGCGTCGGCAAATATTAACAATATGGTGCTTTTACCGGGACAGGAGGTTTCTATCAGTGACGCCTTCCAGCCGAGAACCTACGCAAATGGTTACCGTGAAGCAGGAGCTTACTTAAACGGCAAGGTAGTGCCTGCCATTGGAGGAGGTATTTGTCAGGTTTCTTCAACAATTTATAATGCGGCTATGAACAGTGGACTTACTGTACTTTGCCGGTATCCGCACAGTATGCCGGTGCATTATCTGCCGCTTGGCATGGATGCGGCGATTTCCAGCGGCTCAAAAGACCTTCGTATCAGAAATGATTATCCGTTTCCTGTCCTTTTTGAAGGCTACACAGAGGGAAAAAATGTAACGATAAATGTTTATACAAACGAATTGCTGACCGCAGGCTGCGCTTACCGTCTGCACGCAGTCAAAAAGGGTTCTCTGGCTGCGGATACTTATCTGGAAATCAGCGTAAATGGCATTGTGACAGAGGACCGGCTGATTGGCACCTCAAAATACAGCCCGATGCTTCCGGAGGCTGAAGAAACGGAGGATTAAAGTTTATGAGAATGTATGACCTGATTATGAAGAAAAGAGACGGCGGCGCTCTTACAAAAGATGAAATTGGATATATGATACAGGGATATACGCAGGGAAGCATTCCGGATTATCAGATGTCCGCTATGCTGATGGCGATTTATTTTCAGGGAATGAACGAGGAAGAAACGCTGTTTTTGACAGAAAGCATGGAGCACAGCGGCGAAGTGCTGGATTTATCTGCGATTCATGGAATCAAGGTGGATAAGCACAGTACCGGCGGTGTAGGTGATAAGACTTCGCTGGCATTGACGCCGATGGTAGCTGCCTGTGGAATTCCGGTTGCAAAAATGAGCGGACGCGGGCTTGGACATACCGGCGGTACGATTGACAAGCTTGAGAGCTTTTCAGGATTTTCCACAGCTATTACAGCAGAAAAATTCATGGAGAATGTAAATGAGATTGGCATTGCCATTATGGGACAGACTGCGGACCTTGCGCCTGCTGATAAAAAGCTGTATGCGCTCAGAGACGTAACGGCAACGGTGGACAATATGTCGTTAATTGCAAGCTCTATTATGAGCAAAAAGCTGGCAAGCGGCGCGGATGCAATCGTTCTGGATGTCAAGACCGGAAGTGGAGCGTTTATGAAAACCAAGGAGGATTCCTTTGCACTTGCAAAGGAGATGGTTACGCTTGGAAACAATGCGGGCAGAAAGACCTATGCGGTTATCTCTGATATGGACCAGCCTCTGGGACTTGCTGTTGGAAATGCGCTTGAGGTAAAGGAAGCGATTGATACCTTAAATGGAAAGGGACCTGAGGATTTTGTAGAGCTTTGTATGACGCTTGGCAGCTATATGCTGATGGCGGGCGGCATTGCAGAGAATGAAGCGCAGGCAAGAGAGAAGCTGAAGGAGGCTGTTTCAAGCGGTAAGGCGCTTGAAAAGCTGGCACAGTTTGTCGCGGCACAGGGCGGCGATAACAGCGCTGTATGGAATCCGGAGCTTTTGCCGAAGGCATCCTATACAGAGGAGATACTTTCCGAGGAGGAAGGCTATATTTCCCATATAGAATGTGATGAAATCGGTATGTGTTCTCTGCTCCTTGGCGGCGGAAGGGAGACAAAGGAGAGCGAAATTGATTTATCCGTTGGTCTGGTGCTTTGCAAAAAACGCGGTGATTATGTAAAACGCGGCGAAGCGCTGGCAACAATTTATGGAAATGACAGGGAGAAGATGCTCCTTGCCAAAAAGCGGTTTTTACAGGCATATACCTTCTCAACAGAAAAGGTGGAAAAGGAGCCTTTGATAAAAGGAGTCATAAC
>CAKRYY010000058.1 GCA_934432885.1 uncultured Lachnospiraceae bacterium | reverse complement strand
CATCATTTCTTTGATTGTAAAAATGATAAATGTAGCTCCATATTCATCTCGCCATGCATCACCATTACACTCTGATAGGCAATGCCGATCTAACAAAATCATATAAAGTGCCTTTGTCTCATTCGTTATACTTCTAAATTGATCATCTTTAAATAATCGTTTCGGTAATCTGTAAAACTTATCGTCATATTTTGTATTTTCCATTTTTTCTGATCCTCCATATACTTTGAAGTTCTTTCGTCATTAAAAGCCTTTTGTGCTCCCTTCAGATTCATTGTATGAAATTATTTTCTCAAAGTTTTTATACAAATCCGGTATATCCAAGATGCTGGAAAAATATCCTCTTTATGATTTTTTCCAATATTCTGGACAAGGCATGAATTAGAACTCACTTTATTCTGCACCAATATCATGGTAATCTATCTATATCTTTGAAACGAGGAATGTACTATGCACACAAGGCTTATACTCTGGAGCGAGCAGAAGGCAGTGCCGTAAAATATGATTTGGTCGGCAAAATTGCGGAAGGCGTAAAATTAACGCGTCGTTCTTCTGCAAAGATTCTAGCAGGTATCCGTCAATACACCTTTGCCATGTTTAAAAACAACCCGGAGGAATTTATTACAAAGGCCATCCGACTGATCAACGAACAGAAAGCAACCATGATCGTAGAGCAAATCACCTACAATCAGACCGATGGAACCTATGACAGCTCCATCTTTACAGCTGAAAAGAACACGGATTTTTCCAAGGCATATCATGCAAAGAAAAACGTGCAGGATTATGTATTTGCAGACGGATACGCGAAAGACGGCCAGAGTATTGAACGCCAATTCGCTGAGAGCATGGATTTAGCCGATGAGATCTGCGTCTATGCTAAGCTGCCGAAGGGATTCTCTATTCCAAGCCCTGCTGTTTCGCCTTGTGCCTGCTGCGTTGTACTTGATTTTCATCCATGAAATCCTCCTTTGTGTTTTTTGGTAGGTACATATATCACTCTTATGTGGAGAAATAGCAAGTCAATTCTATCGACAGTATCCATAGTCAAAAGGAACATAAATAAAACTCTGGAAGAAAACTCCTCCAGAGCTTAATAACTATCATATTAATCGTTTAAAATTTATGAAATTTTGTTTATTAACAAATATGGTAGAACTATTTTCTATCACGGGGAGGGCATGGATCATTTCCATGACTATCAGAATTCTGGATTCTACCATCCATACCATGAATAACAAATTCAGTTCTCTGATTTTTGCTAATTATTCTGCCAGCTTTTAATGCTTCCACTTTTGTTGCTGTATGAACACTAGCCCGCTGTGAATTATTTCTTTTTACATCCCATCCACCGTTCTGGTTATGAACTACATGATGTTCGTTTCTTGCCATATAAACACCTCCTTACAGGTTGGCAAACATATCTTTTGTATACAGTTGAATATCTCTAGGAGAATTCATGCCATATTGCTCTTTAATTTTTATAAAATAATTTCCAATCATCTGTTTATCGATAATCTTATCGGAAGCAGCACCGTCTGGAAGATCTCCTCTGGTATTGATCCATGGTGACTCATTATGGGTGAAAGCCTCCAAAATCTTTCCGCTGTAGCAACAAATGTGTCGGATTACGCTGTCTAAAATAGCCTTCTCCTGCGTGGTGAATATAGAAGAATCAAATGATTCAACCTTTGAAATTGGATCAAAGTGATAATCCGCATATCTAGCATAAATATCCCTATAAACTGGTCCATGCGCCCAAGCTTCACAATCCTTTGCAAAAAGGAACCTTCCATAAAAAGCATAGAAGAATCCCTGGATATAATATAGACTCTTCTGGAGTGCCAATGGTGTAATATCCTCGCATTGATTTAAAAGATAGGCAATTACCGTGTCTATCTTTTCTCCAAGCATCATATTGCTGCCAAGCAGATCCTCAACTGCTTTCCGGCTTTTTTCGTAGGTCTGCTGAGAAGCAAGACGATCTTTGTTTTCTTCCAGAATGCTCAGATAATAGGCGGGATCATCAAACAACCGATTTAATGTTTCTGAGTACTGTCTGGTTGGTATATCACCATCTGCATAGCGAGTAAAGGTATGCTCACCCCATCCTAAAAGCGTTGATAATGGGCGCTTTCCAATAGCATAACGTTCAGGAATTGCCTGGATTTTTTCAAGAGAAACTATTCCGTTCGCCTTTCGATAGACATCGTAAAGAGCTTTTAAATTAGTCATACTGATTTCTTCTACATCTACATAAGCTCCGCAATTGGTGCACTTTGCTTCCTTTCCAACATAGTGATACTCGACACCACGAATTGTTCCGACCATTTCCTTTTCTTCAATGTTGTATGCAACATCATCTCTGCATTCTTCGCAAAATACTGTCCTTTCGTTCATGTTAATTTCCTCCTTTAAAATTCCTTATCGGAACAGATAGTCAATGGGTTTGTTTCGCTTATGGAAAGAGATCGCAACTATTCTGTTTCCATTCGGTCTTTCAATCACATTGAACTTGGTGTATATATCTACCTGCTCCTGCTCTCCTAAGTCATTGAACAATTCTACTTGAGGCACAAATACATAAAGAATTTCGTACTCATATCCAATCTTTGTATTTTGCAGAGTATGGCAAAAATCCTCGACAGAAATTTGCATTAAGAGTTCTTTTCTTTTTTGGGGATAAATATTGTATTCATTAATGAAATCTATGTTCTCCTGCCTGTTTTCATTCATTGAAATTTGAAAGCGGCCAACTTCAACACATTCTTTTATTTTCATAAGAACATCTTCAATCTGTTCCCTAGTGTAATTCTGATTATAATGTTGACTTGTCATTTCATCTGGCTCCTCCTCATGTATTATTATACTCAGAATAATCCATAAGTCAAGATTTATTTGTACTAATTGGTACATTTATTTTATGTGTGCATTTACATTCCGTACTACTGCTTACTATTCTTTAACTCAATAACGACATTAGAACAGTTCAATCGTTTACTATCTCGTATGCGGTAAACATCCTCAGAATTATCACCGTCTTTCACAAACCTGCGAAGAATAACGTATACACCTTGCCGATGGCAGACAGCCCCACGATCTTCTGCACATATTCGATGAGGTCAGCATCGTTCTGGAAGAAGGTATCAAGTGCATCCTTCCAGATATCAGCACCATCACTGCCCGGATCGACTGCCGTCTGTTTCGTGATAAAGTTCTCCGGGTTATGCTCTTCCATAGATCCTGCACCCTTTCGAAGGTCAACAGTCCCGGACGGGCAGTTCAGTAGAAACTCATCTGCATCGAGAATTGTCTGCTCCACTTCAAGCATCGGTCTGCCTTCTTTAAGCGTGGATGCGATGTACTTGGAATCTCTGCGCTTAATGACATATTTTTTATAATTCTGGGCCGCCTCGTACATTTCAAAAGAGTGTGCCTGAATACGGTTAAACGCCGCCTCTGCTTTCTTTGGTCCCATCGCCGCAAGGATCTCGAATGCACCATTCTTCACCATCTCGTCCATTGCTTTCTTGATATCAGCCTCTGCCTCTTCAAGCTGACGCTCTGTAAGTTCCTGAGATATGCCCTGTGATTTCGGTGATGACTCCTCCCAGAAACTGCCATTGTACACAAGGTAATCCGTAGATTTCAGCACACAGTCTGAGTTGTAAATCTCCGGCGGGATATATCCTTCCTGCGAAGATACCTTCGTTCCAAACTTGCCTACGGAAGACCAGATCTTGCTAAGTTCTGAATCAGATAAAGGCGGATTACACTTTTCTGCTGCCTTCAGAAACAACTCATGAGCCTCATCGGTATTGCCGTATCTCTTAATGAGCCTTCCCGCGATATGGCTCATGGTGCTGTTGCGGCTGCCCTGTGCAATTTCTTCTGTTCTGGCATCGAACTCTAGGGATGGTTTTCTGCTCATAAGCAAAACGGCTATATTTCCTTGCATTAGCCACGTTGCGGTCAACGTTCCCGGAATAGGGTGAACAGATATAGACCATTGGGCGAAAGGCAGACTGCCTGTCTGCCCTTGCCACACTCTTCATTGCTTCATAACAGGTCGGATCGTAATAACCCTCTGCATTGAATCTGTCGATGCTCACGGCTTACACCGCCTGTTCAATCAGAGGGTAGAAGCCGTCTGATCTCATAAGTTCATAGATGAAGAGTCTGCCTTTCTGCGTCCAGTAGGTATGCACCTTCGTGTGGGTTTCCCCATCACTGCCGGGATAGGTATGAGTCTTGGTACTGGTGTAGCCCTTCTCGGCATATTTCTGATATAAGAGCCAGATATCGCTCTGCTTAAACTGCACACCCTTTTCATGGAGATAACGGTTCATCCAGATAGCGGATTTCCCATAATCTTTGGCAATAGCGGATGTGGAAATAAGGTCCTTGCAGTTCAGCACCACATTGTAATAGCTGACCTTTGGCTTCATCTCCAAAATCTGCTGTCCCTGAACAGCTACCTTCTCTGTAAGAACTTCATTCTGGTTTGTCAGAAGTGCCAGCTGCTGATTTGCAAACTGTAAGGCTCTCGCCATAACAGCCTCCGGCGAATTCCATGCTTCCTCCACCTTGATGAAGTACTGACGGAACTTTCTGCCGATGTCGGTACACTGGATCATGCACAGCTGCTTTGCCATATCGATAGAAAGCTGATGATTCACGGCAGGTCTGCCTCCGGAACTTTCGCTCAAAAATGAGCTAAAGTCTGTACCCTCGACAAATCCGTACTCACACATCCTCGGAAACCAATCCTTGTATGCAGTCTTTACCTGCAGGGCATCATGCAGCTCACGTCCACTCACAGTAGGGCGCTCACTTTCATAATTGATTCTGATTAATTCGTCCATCGCGAATCCTCCTTAAAAAATGAAATTGGCAGAAGGACTTATATCCCTCTGCCTATAAGCGAAAAATCCGTATGAATCGAACCCTTTAAAATTAATCTTTTTTGTAAAAATCACATTCGTATCCGTCAGCACGAAGAAGCAAGCCTTCTGCCCAGGGAGGAGTCCTTCCCATCTGCTCACAGACTGCATCAAGCGAAACCCTGCGGTCGCATTCGATGATAAGTTCATCATGAACATGGGCAACGATACTGCAGCGCCGGAGTGTCTGCATGGCATACATAAGGATATCCCTTGCAATTGCCTGCACCGCATTCTCGGTGAACTTCGGACCGTAGGATTCCAGACATTCCCACTTCTTCGTTGCACCTACACCTTCATAGGTGACAGACTCACTTCCAAACTGGTTGACACCCATGCGCGGTTTCACATAGGTAAGACGTCTGCCGGAAGGAAGAGTCATAAATAGAAATCCACTCTTGTAATCAAACTTCAGGCAATGTACCTCTGTATGGATTCGCTGTTTTACCGTAGTTTTTACGGCTCGGTCAATATCCCACCAGAGCATGGTAATCCTAGGATTGGCATCTCTCCAGGCATTCACAAGCGGCTGCAGTTCGTCCTCGGCAAGGCCCATCTCCAAGGCCCCATCGATTTGAGTGCACCGACAGAGCCGCCATAACCAAGAGCCAATTCTGCTATTTTTCCTTTCTGTCTGAGGTGTCCGTTGATGCCATGCTTTTCTACAGGCACTCCAAACATCTAACTGGCACTGCTGCAGTAGATGTCTTTTCCTTCTTCAAATACCTTCATGCGCCATCTCTCTCCCGCAAGCCACGCAAGCACACGTGCCTCAATTGCAGAAAAGTCAGAAACGATAAACTTCCTTCCCTCCTGCGGAACAAATGCCGTTCGGATCAGTTGAGATAAAGTGTCGGGAATATCCTCGTACAAAAGCTCCAATGCGTTATAACTACCGTCACGGACAAGGCTTCTGGCTTCTGCAAGATCCGGCATATGGTTTTGAGGGAGATTCTGCAGCTGTATCAGCCTTCCCGCAAATCTGCCCGTGCGGTTTGCACCGTAAAACTGGAACATTCCTCTAGCCCTGTCATCCCGGCACATGGCATTTTCCATTGCCCGGTATTTCTTCACCGAGGACTTTGCAAGCTGCTGTCTGAGTGACAGTACCCCCGTAAGTTTTGGAGGAGCAGTCTTGATTGCCGCCGCAACTTCCTTCTTTCCAAGGCTTTCCATCTGCAGACCATTATCCGAAAGCCATCCCTTCATCTGCTGTACGGAGTTTGGATTTTCAAGTTTTGTCACGTTCTGCAACGCAGATGTCAGCTGTTCACGGCTCTTCTGGTCGATGGCAATTGCCTGCCTTACCAGTTCACGATCAATGCCAATGCCGCGGTCATTGATTTCCTCGCTCAGATGATATTCATCCCATATCTGCTCCGGCACTGGAAAATGCGACAGCTTATCCTGGATGCTCATCTCTGTTTCCACATCTCGTTTGTTATACGCCTTAAACAGCTGCCACTTCTCCATATCATGTTTTGGGAAATTTCGTGTGCGTCCGCCATTGCTCTTTGTCGGTAAGCAGGGAACACAGAAATATCGGATGAGAGTCTTGCCTTCTGTCAGCTTCTGCTTCTCCAGTCCAAGAACAGCACCTACACCTTCCAGAGACAACGGCAGTCCCAGTGTTGCCGACCAAACAAGAGTGCAGTGCCAGCTTTCCGGCTCTAACCACTCTCCAAGATAATTTGACAGGCAGACACGCTCAAAGGTCGCATTGAATGCCCA
This sequence comes from uncultured Lachnospiraceae bacterium, assembly GCA_934432885.1. Taxonomy (GTDB): domain Bacteria; phylum Bacillota; class Clostridia; order Lachnospirales; family Lachnospiraceae; genus VSOB01. The sequence continues at coordinate 901 of CAKRYY010000058.1, read as the reverse complement.
CTTGATCACAGTTTCATCTGAAAGTGCCTTGATAATCTCGTCCGGAATCTTTTCGCCACAGGCAAGGTCTGCTACTTTGACCTCACCGCCATCCACGGAATATCCAAACAGCAATATCTCAAAATCCTCGCTCTGGGCATATTTATACACACCGCATTTCTGCAGGTTGACCGAGGAATATGTTTCCAAGTCTATTGATAAAGTCTTCATCGCATTTCCTTTCTATGACAAAGGCGGCAGGAGGAGTACCTCTGCCGCCTGCCATGATTTATTCTGTTACGTCTTCCTTCTGCTCTCTGGCCTTCTTCTTTTCCCTGTGTTTCTTAATCCTGCCACGGATGAGCATGACTCCATCTATAAACACACTGATGATTCCATAACATCCCGCTCCTACAACAAGGTAAAAAAGAACCATCACATCAACCATCTTCATAACTTCGTATAATTCGTTCATATCGTTTAACCTCATATTTCGTAATATTCATATAGGGCAGACGGTGATATTTCACACCGCCCGCCAAGGACTTTCAGTTAGGCAAGAAAATCGTCATCATCCACAGTAGTGAAATCGTCTGCTGCAGTGGTACGACCTCCAAGATACTCTCCGTCACGGATCTTCTGGATGTTGCCAAGACCGCAGGCAACGCCCTTATTGCCGTTTGAATTAAAAGCGTAAAAATTCAAAGATACACGTGCGTAGCATCCGAAATATACCTCATCGCGGTCAAGGATAGGCTTTACTGCCTTGTCCACGATCTGCGGAGCGGTTGTGCTGTTGGCATTCAGGAAATAATGTCCCTTATACGCCTCATCGTCACGTTCCACATCAGTCGGTCATTTTTTGCGGACAGTTCATACATGCTATCCTTTTCTGTTCTCTGCTCCTGCGTTTGCTCTCGTT
>CAKRYY010000057.1 GCA_934432885.1 uncultured Lachnospiraceae bacterium | reverse complement strand
CTCCCCAGGTGCTTGGACTTTCCTTTGTAGACGGCATTAAGCGCGCAGACAGAGACAACGCAATAGACAATTATATCGGTGAAGAATACATGGACGTTTTACGGGATGGCGCATGGCAGAAAATTTTTAAAGTAAAGCCCTCTGTCTTTACTGCGCAGGAAAAACGCGAATGGCTGGATCAGATGCAGGATGTTGCGCTTGGTTCGGATGCTTTTTTCCCGTTCAGCGATAATATTGAGCGTGCAAAAAAGAGCGGTGTAAAATATATTGCGCAGCCGGGAGGCTCTGTTCGTGATGACGCAGTTATCGATTGCTGCAATCAATATGGAATGGTGATGGCATTTACCGGCATCCGCCTGTTCCATCACTAATATTAAACTGGAAAAGAGGCATTTTTATGCTACGTTTGAAAAACATCTCATGGAAAGCACCAGATAGCAAGGAAATTCTGGAAAATATCAATCTTGTAATTCCGGATAATAAACTGGCTGTTATTACCGGTCCAAATGGAAGCGGTAAAACGACGCTTGCAAAAATCATTGCGGGACTGTTGGTTCCAACAACGGGACATATTCTGTTAGATGAGGAAGACATCACAGGTCTTGATATTACGCAGCGGGCAAGACGGGGCATCAGTTTTGCGTTTCAGCAACCGGTACGATTTAAGGGAATTACGGTCAGACAGCTTGTGGAGACCGCTGCAGGCACTCCCTTAAAGGAAAAACAGCTCTGTGATATTCTTGGAAACGTAGGGCTTTGTGCAAAGGACTATATTGACAGGGAAGTAAATGCGACCCTATCCGGCGGTGAAATGAAGCGGATTGAAATTGCAACCGTACTTGCCAGACATTCCAGACTTTCTGTTTTTGACGAGCCTGAAGCTGGCATTGATTTGTGGAGCTTTCAAAATTTAATTACGGTCTTTCAGGACATGCAAAAGGATTTAAAGGGTTCTCTGCTTATTATTTCCCATCAGGAAAGAATTCTGCGGATTGCAGATGAAATCATTTTACTGGCGGACGGCTGTATACAGGACAGTGGTCCCTGTGAAAAGATGCTGGAAAAGGTGTTGCAGGAAAATAATCAGAAATCAGGCTGCTGTAGAAAAGAGGGATTGTTCTCATGAATGAAATTACCAAAAAGCTTTTAAAGACTGTTTCTGACTGGACGGGAGCTTTTGAAGGCGCTTATAACATCCGTGAAGATGGAGGCTGTGCAGGCCGGCAATCTACGGAGCATATTAAAATCAGCAGTAAGACGGATAAGCCGGGGCTTGATATTACAATCCTGCCCGGCACGACTGGAGAATCGGTCTCTATTCCTGCCTGTGTGACACATGGCGATGTAGATGATCTGGTCTATAACGATTTCTTTGTAGGAGAAAATGCAGATGTCACTATTGTTGCAGGCTGTGGCGTTCATACAGAGACCGGTGAGCCTGCAAGGCATAACGGAATCCATCGGTTCTTTTTGGAAAAGGGTGCACATGTAAAATACATTGAAAAGCACATCGGCACAGGAAAGGGCAGCGGCATCCGTACCATTGACCCTGTTACAGAAGCAGAGCTTGCAGAAGACTCCGTTCTGGAAATGGATACGGCACAGATTGGCGGCGTGGATCATACAATTCGCAAAACCAGTGCAAAGGTAGGCAAGGGTGCAAAGCTTTTGATACGGGAACGGATTTTTACGGAAAAGGAGCAGACTGCAAAGACGGAATTTGAAGTAACTCTGGATGGAGAAGGCTCTGGAACGGATTTAATATCCCGTTCGGTTGCAAAGGACCATTCCTGTCAGAGCTATGTTTCTACAATTATTGGAAATGCAGCCTGCAGCGGTCATTCCGAATGTGATGCGATTATTGCCGGAAACGGCATCGTAGACGCTTCGCCAAGACTCTGTGCACATAACAGCGATGCTTCCCTGATTCATGAAGCTGCAATCGGTAAAATTGCAGGAGAGCAGATCTTAAAGCTGCAAACGCTCGGACTTACAGAGCAGGAAGCAGAAAGCAAGATTATAGAAGGGTTTTTAAGTTAGTTAAAAGCAGCGGGAGGTTACAAGTCCTCCCGCAGTCTGATTGTTTTTGCAGCCTTTCTTTTATTGGCATCCTTCATTGCAGCATAATGCCGTCTTGTCGTATTGACGTCCTTGTGGCCAAGGACATCGGCGACCAGATAAATATCTCCGGTTTCCTGATAGAGTGTTGTGCCATAGGTACTTCTCAATTTATGCGGTGTAATTTTTTTCAGCCCTGTTACCAAAGAAGCATATTTTTTTACCAGATTTTCAACGGCACGGACAGTAATCCGTCTGTTCTGCATCGAAAGAAACAGCGCTTCCTCATGACCGGAAAGTGGAATCTGGTGTTTTCTTTCTTCCAGATAATCGTGTAATGCGTTTTCTACCTCTTCCCCGAAATAGACAACGTCTTCATAACCGCCCTTACGGCGGATTCTGATTCCCATATTGTCAAAATCAACATCTGTCAGATTCAGTCCAACACATTCAGAAACACGAATTCCAGTTCCAAGCAGAAGCGTCAAAAGCGCAAGGTCACGGACCTTTGTTTTTTCATGAAAGCGCAGCTGGTTTTTTGTCAGCTTTGAGCCATCCTCCACCTGATCCAATAGAATCGCAACTTCATTGGGATCAAGACGAATAATTTCCTTTTCATGCAGCTTCGGCATCGGAACCAGTGCAGGCGGATTGGTCTGAATCAGCTCATTGCGAAAATAATAATGATAAAAGCTCCTGAGAGATGCCAGCTTTCTTGCTTTTCCTCTTTCCTTATTGGTCGTTTCCACCCCGTCTCTGTCATACAGGGAAAGATATTCCATATATTCTTCAATATCCTCACGTTTTACCTGGTCCAATAGTGATAAGGGGAAATCGGTAATCTCCATCTTTTTGCAGATGCTGTTTGTCTCATGGAGAAATTCAAAAAACAGACGGACATCGTAGGCATACGCAAGCCTCGTTCTGGGTGAGGTCTGGTTTTCAATTCCTCTGAAAAACTGTTTGCAAAAGGGAGGAAGCGTCGAGAGCACTTCCCGCATCTTCAATATATTCCTTTTATTTTCCTGTTCGTGATAATTTTGATTCTGTTCCATAGAATTTATTATACTAATTTTCTTTCCTGTTTTCATTATTTTTTCTGAAATTTTTTGATGGATATGCTATAATGTAAACAATATGAAATAAGCAGTAACTAATAAGTAAACGCAAAAGGATGGAACCTATTATATGAAATTTCACTGGGACAAAAAATATCTGCATTGGGGGATTACTGCATTGCTTGTCGTCTGCGGCGGTATCCTTTTTTATTATCTTTTATTTCACAGCAGCAGCTTGTTTGATACGCTGAAAACCATCCTGAATATTACCATGCCGGTTATTGATGGCTTTATCGTTGCTTACCTGCTTTCACCAGTATTAAATCTGATTGAAAAGAAATGCCTGTTTCCTGCTTATGCAGCACTTTCTAAAAACAAGCAATCGCCGAGCATACGCTGTAAGAGAAATATGCGTAAGCTCAGCGTACTTCTTACAATGTTGCTTACCTTTTTCTTTTTATACTGTTTTTTCTCCATTTTAATTCCGCAGTTGATTACGAGTATCCAGAGCATCATTCAGCAGTTCCCTTATTATCTGCAAAATCTGAATGACTGGATTTTGGGAATTTTTGACAATAATCCTGACCTTGAGGCAACGATGCTTTCTCTGCTGAACAGGTATTCCGCAAAGGTAGAGGACTGGGTTACTTCAAACCTGATTCCGCAGGCAAATCAGGTTCTGCGCATGGTTTCCACCGGCGTTATCGGCAGTGTCATCGGCTTTGCAAAGGCACTCTGGAACCTTCTTATCGGATTTATCATATCTATTTACCTGCTTAATGGAAAAGAGACCTTTGCAGGTCAGGGAAAGAAAATCGTATACTCTTTGTTTCAGGTGGATACTGCCAATGTTTTCGTTTCCAATGTACGGTTTATCCACAGAACCTTTATCGGTTTTATCGGCGGAAAAATTGTTGATTCCATCATCATTGGCATCATCTGTTATTTCGGAACACTTTTAATGGGTACACCATATCCAGTTCTTATCAGCGTTATCGTCGGTGTAACGAATGTAATTCCCTTTTTCGGTCCTTATATGGGTGCAATTCCAAGTGCGCTCCTGATTTTGATGGTAAATCCGCCTCAGTGTCTGTACTTTATTATTTTTATCCTGGTATTACAGCAATTTGACGGCAATATTCTCGGTCCAAAGATTCTCGGAGATTCTACTGGACTAAACAGCTTCTGGGTTATCTTCGCGATTACCTTCTTTGGAGGGCTTATGGGCGTTTTAGGCATGGTAATCGGTGTCCCTGTATTTGCAGTTATCTATGCCGGCATCAGAGCCGTTACAGACCGAAAATTAGAGGAACGTAATCTTCCCATCGCCACATCAGAATATGTCAGCGTCCGCAGTATTGGGGAGAACGGTGCTTTTACGCAGTATGAGCCGCATAGCAGCCGCCAGAAGAAGAGCAGCGGCGAAACTTCTTCAGAAGAACAAATTGGCTTCGGGGATTCCTGGCTCCTTTTAAAGAAGAAAAAACGAAACAAAGAGGATATCAACGTAGAGACTTTGGACTCCTCAGACTCTGAAAATAAACAGTAGATATTGTCGTATTTAAAAAATCACAAATTAAGATTTTTATTTGTGATTTTTATTTGTGATTTTTTTAACAATAAAAATAAGCAAAGGATTATAAAATTATGAAGCTTGTTATTCAACGTGTAACGGAAGGTTCTGTATCTGTAAATCATGAGGTTATAGGCAGTGTTGAAAAAGGATATGTTGTACTGATTGGTATCAGTGACACGGACACCGAACAGACGGTTGACAAAATGGTTCAGAAAATGTTAAATCTTCGAATTTTTGAAGATGCAGCTGGAAAAACCAATTTATCACTGGCAGATGTTCAGGGTGGACTTTTACTGATTTCACAATTTACATTATATGCAGACTGCAGAAAGGGAAACAGACCCAGCTTTATCCGTGCCGGAAAGCCTGCGCATGCAAACGCATTGTATGAATATATGATTGCCTTATGCCAGAAAAGCTGCCCAAAGGTTGCACATGGAGAATTCGGCGCAGACATGAAAGTAAGCCTTATCAATGACGGACCCTTTACCATTGTGCTTGATTCTGAGGAAATCCTGCATCCATAAGATTATAGGTGTCTTTGAAATACACGTACTATTCGTTAAACTGTTCTTTTGCGAATAGTTGCATTTATCTACTTATCCATGCTTCCTGTTATCTCTGGGACATCCATATAAGCTTTCAAAGAAACAAACGCCAGAAGGAATCCTACAAAAAAGGAAGTCCTTATGGCGTTTGTCGCTTAAGAGTTTAATAAGGTTGGAGTTTATAATAAATCCCTTTTAGAGAATTATTATATAATATTACGAGTACAAATTAGGAATATAAATTATAAGCACAATATTATAATTCATGAGAATTATAAAACATCTATTGAACAAATTTTGTAGAGTAATATGGTACAATGAGATATTCTCCTACCAGAATAGATTCATCTGCATCCAGAGAGTTAATTCTGCAAAGCTCCTCAATATATGCTTCCACAGAATCATAATGATTTCCCATGTGCTCTTGAGCGATGGACCAAAGCGTATCGCCCTTTTCGATGGGAATGCTTGCGTAATATTTATATGAAATTTCAGTATCCTGTGCTTTGGCATTTGATAAGAAGCTTCCCACAGAAAAGAACAGAGAAACTGCAAAACAAATCATAAGTGTAGATAATAGAATATTTTTTCTTAATTCCCGCTGACGTCTAATTCTGTTTCTTTGAATTCTTCTTTCGCTTTTCACAATCTTTCCCTGCCTCTCTCATTGGTATATTTTATAAGTTCAAAACAAATGGTTGGAATAAACGTTCGGAACGTTTGTTCTTATTTATGTTTGTATTATACCGAACATATTTTCTGATGTCAATTATTTTATAGCAAAAAATCGAACAAATTTTTGGAATATATGTTTGCTTTTCTCTTGCGTTTATGCTAAACTAAAAATACGAAAGTATTATCAGTGAACATTTATGGAGGAATTTTATATGGGATATGGCAAAATCACAGCAAAGCAGCGTGAAATTTTAGAGTATATAAAGGAAGAGATTTTACAGAGAGGCTATCCGCCCGCTGTTCGCGAAATCTGCGAGGCTGTTCATTTAAAATCAACCTCCTCTGTTCATTCACATCTGGAAACGCTTGAAAAAAACGGCTATATTCGCCGTGACCCTACTAAACCGCGTGCGATTGAGATTTGTGATGATTCGTTTCAGATGGTACGTACTGAAACTGTCAGCATCCCTGTTGTAGGCACTGTTGCTGCAGGCGTTCCTATTCTTGCTGAGGAAAATATTACGCAGTATTTTCCTGTACCAGCTGATATTATTCCAAAGGGCGAGCCTTCCTTTGTCCTTAAGGTAAAGGGAGATTCCATGATTAACGCGGGTATTCTCAGTGGCGACCAGATTTTTGTGCAGATGTGCAATACTGCCAGAAATGGCGATATGGTAGTTGCTCTTGTTGATGATTCTGCAACGGTTAAGACTTTTTATAAAGAGGACGGACATATTCGTTTACAGCCGGAAAACGATACGATGGATCCTATTATTGTAGATGACTGTCAGATTCTTGGAAAAGTTTACGGTATTTTCCGTGTATTTTCCTAACCCGTAGAAATGCTAAAACGGTTGCCCTCTCTCACTTTTTTGTAGGTCTGGACAACCGTTTTTATAATTTCTTATATATTTTTATATGTCTTTTATTTTTATATGCCACACAAGGGATTTTTTATAAAGAAAGCGCATCCTTATCAATCAGCTTTCCATCTCTCCAGATACGGTCTAAATCATAAAACAGCCGGTTTTCCCTGTCAAATAAATGAATGATAATATCCTGATAATCCATCAGAACCCAATTCGCCGCATCATATCCTTCTACCTGCTTCAGCGCAAGACCTTCTTTACCAAGCACCTCTTCTACGTGGTCTGCAAGCGCCTGAATCTGGCTTCTGTTATTACCACTTGCAATAATAAAATAATCTGCGATAGAGGAAATTTCCTGAATATCAATAATATGAATATCTTCTGCTTTTTTATCCTCAAGTGCTTCTACAATATTCTTTGCCAGTTCCTTTATTGTTTTCATTATCTTTTTCCTTCTTTATAATAGTCATACGTTTTCTGTGTCATTGGGTCAATATCCGTTTTGATAGTTTCCAAATAAGAAAGCGTATCCTCTAAAATCATGAGAAGTGCCTGGTCTAAATCAACAAAGGCAAGTCTGCGGATAACGGCAAGATTCGGCGCCTGCTTTCTATTTGGTTCTATATAGTCTGCAATATAAATAATCTTTTCCAGCTTTGTCATTCCAGGTCTGCCAGTTGTATGATTTAAAATTGCATTGATAATATCCTTATCTCTGACTCCATAGTATTCCATTGCAAGAAAGCTGCCTACTTTGGCATGCAGCAGGAATGGGTTTTTGGCTTCAATAGAATTGATGTGAATATTATGCTTTTCGCATATTTTAATTTTTTTGGAATTATCCAGACATTTTGCGCAGTCATGCAAAAGTCCCGCTAATTCAGCATTTTTAACATTTTCGTTATGGCACATTGCAAGACAGCTTGCTGTATAGGCAACACCCAGTGTATGCTCAAACCGCTTGGCATCCAGCGCCTTTTCCATTGCTTTTCGGATTTTTCCGATGTCCGCCTGTTTTAATTTCATAGTATCACCGCCTCAATTCATTTTATCCAAACAGTAAAACTTTTTTTCCTGTATATAAGCCTCCGCTGCCGGCATGACCAGACCGGAAATAGGATTTCCCTGCGCTCTGAGAGCACGAATCTGCGTCGAGGAAATCTCAACCGGAGCCATTTCCAATAGCCTTATATCTGCACCATAGGCTGCACGCAGTTGTTCAATCTTTTTTTCCAGCTCCGTAAGGGAAGTTCCCGGCCGGTAAGCTGCCAAAATCTTTGCGGCTGCAAAGATACCTGCTGAATCTTTCCAATATTCTATAGAAAATATGGTATCTGCACCTGTGATCAGAAATAATTCTGCATCTGGATGCTGCGCTTGAAGTTCGTGCAGAGTATCTATGGTATAGGAATTACCCTTTCTTTTTATTTCAATCTCGGATGCAGAAAAATGTGCAAGCTCCAGAAGGGATAACCTGACCATTTCCAAGCGCTCTTTTGCCGGAAGAATCTCCTTTGGATCTTTCATATAGGAAACACCGGTTGGAATAAATAGAACCTCATCCAGATTTTCCTGCTTTTGCGCCTGCTGTGCCAAGCGGATATGCCCGATATGGATTGGATTAAAGGTTCCGCCAAGAATTCCTATTCTTTTTTTCTGCTGATAGGCTTTCTGTGTCATAACATTTATAATGGCAGGAGAATCTTTGGATTATCCTTATCCTTTTTATATAAAACAATTTTTTTGCCAATTACATGTACAACCGTTGCATGTGTTCTCTCAGCCAAAGCTTCTGCAATCTGACGGGGATCATCCATACAGTTTTTTAAAACAGCGATTTTTATTAATTCTCTTGTATGAAAAGCCTCTTCCACTGCAGCTGTAACTTCAGGCGTCAGGCTTGCTTTTCCAACCTGAAAAACTGGAGACAGAGTGCTTGCCAGTCCTTTTAAATATGCGCGCTGTTTGCTTGTTAGTGTCATTATCAATCTATCTCCTATCTGTAATAATCAAAGGAAAGACCGTACATCCTTACCGTATCGCCCTCCTGAATACCAAGCTGTTCAAGCTGCTCAAGTATTCCGGTATCCTTTAAAAAGTTCTGGAAGAAACGGAATCCCTTTTCACTCTCAAGATTCGTATATCCCAGCATTTTTTCGATACGCGGTCCTTCCACGACGTATTCCTGTGCATCTGCATCATAGGTAACATAAAAAGGCTCATTATCAAGAACCATTTCCTCATCCGGAAAATATTCCTGTTCAAATATGACCGGCTTTTCATCCATTGTAGAAAGGAGACTGCTGATATGATACAAAAGAGCCTTTACGCCTTCTCCGGTAACTGCTGAAATCGGAAATACCGAAATGCCATCCTTTTCAAAGGTATCTCGAATTTTCTGGACAGGGTCTTCTCCTGGTAAAATTGC
>CAKRYY010000056.1 GCA_934432885.1 uncultured Lachnospiraceae bacterium | reverse complement strand
CTCATCAGACGCAACTCTGATATAATAGCACGTCTGTTTTATTTCGTCAAGACCTTTTTTATACTTTTTTTATTTCTCCCTCCGCTCGTTTCTTCGCGGTGGAATTTTATTATATCTTGTCCCTTTCTGTTTGTCAACAAAATTTTTATTTCTTTTTTACATTCTGTTTTCTTTTCCATCAGGGGCAAAAAAAGAAATCTTAATTGCTTAAGATTCTTTTCTTATATATGGTAGATAACGGAGAAAGAGGGATTTGAACCCTCGCGCCGCGTGAACGACCTACACCCTTAGCAGGGGCGCCTCTTCAGCCTCTTGAGTATTTCTCCATAGTCTGAACTAATGTCCTCTACCAAATATAAAGTTTTGCTCTGTTATCAACAGTGCATATACGATTATAACTAACGCTCTCTATTTTGTCAATCGCTTTTTCAAAAAATCTGAAAACTGCTTACCACTGCTTATTTATATTCTTTATCATTTATGCCGCTTCTTCACTGTACTGTCTGATAGCCTGTTCAATGCGGCGTTTTACCTCTTCTGCAATTTCCACCGTTTTCATCCCCTTATATTCTTCATAATATAAAGGCGGCAGATAAATTACCTTTACCGTAACCGGCTTTATAGATTTTTCATCAAATGGTCTGAAGGAATCAATTAACGCACATGGCACAATGGGGCACTTTGCCTTAACAGCACTCTTAAAGCTGCCTCCCTTAAAAGGCAATAGCTGGTTTCCCTTTTTGCTTCTGGTTCCTTCTGCAAAAATCAGGAAATTTCTCCCCTTCTTTACTTCTTCTGTTACCTGATGAATAACCTGCATAGACTGACGAATATCCTCCCGATCTATACAGATAGAGCCCAGTGCGCCAATTACCTGCTTTAGCAAAATCACATTTCCTAATTCCTTTTTGATAACAAATGCAAATGGAACCGGACAGGATTCCAAAAAATTCAGGACATCATAAAGCCCCTGATGATTCGGAAAAAAGATAAATCCATTTTCTGAAGGTATATTTTCAAGTCCATAGCTTTCCACTGTTACTCTTCCAGCACGATTGGCTGCAATCGTAGCGCGCTTTGCCCGGCGATAGCCTTCCTCATAGGAAATATTGTCATGAATAGAGCACCACCATATTGTCAGGAAATAATATGGTGCTTTTAGGAACAGCCTGAAAACCATCATTGCAATTCTTCTCATTTCACTTCATCCTCTGTACAATATTCCTGTGCCGCAGTTTTATATAAATCATTCCCCTGACTGTCTATCACCACAATCGCAGGAAATTTTTCTACCTCCAGCCTGCGGATTGCTTCCGTGCCAAGATCGTCGTATGCCACAACTTCAGCTTTTACAATCGCTTTTGATAAAAGTGCGCCTGCGCCGCCTACTGCGGCAAGATAGACCGCCTTATTTTTTACAATAGCGTCCTTTACCGCCTGACTGCGCTTTCCCTTTCCAATCATCCCTTTCAATCCAAGCTCCAAAAGCTGCGGTGTATATTTATCCATCCTGCTCGCAGTCGTGGGTCCGGCAGAACCGATTACCTGCCCTTCCCGCGCAGGTGAAGGTCCCATATAATAAATACTGCTGCCCTGCAATTCTATAGGAAGTGCCTCGCCTGCATCCAACGCTTCCTTCATTCTTTTATGTGCCGCATCTCTGGCAGTATACACAATTCCACTAAGATAAACATAATCACCTGCTCGCAGGGAAATAATATCTTCCTCTTTCATTGGCAACTGGATATATTTTTCCATCTTTGATTCCTTTCCGTTCGTCTCCATTTTACGTTTTAAAAAATACCTGTCTGCTTATTTTCTTCTATATACACTATATATAGAAGAAACACTTTCATTATCCACAATTTATATGTACTTTTTATACTTCCCGTACACAATGCCGGTTCACATGACAGCAGATATTTACGCCTACCGGCAGCCCCGCAATGTGGGTCGGATAAGTGTTAATATTCACTGCAAGCGCTGTCGTGATGCCTCCAAGTCCACCCGGTCCGATACCAGTTGCATTGATTTTCTGCAGCAGTTCCTCTTCCAGTTCTCTGACATACGGAATTTCAGAACGCTGCGAAACCGGACGCGTCAACGCCCTCTTCGCCATAAGCGCACATTTTTCAAAGGTTCCGCCAATTCCCACGCCAACAACCATAGGCGGGCAGGCGTTAGGTCCTGCATCTCTGACTGCCGTCAGCACTGCATTTTTTATTCCTTCCAGTCCATCCGCCGGCTTTAACATAAAAACTCTGCTCATATTTTCGCTGCCAAAGCCCTTCGGCGCGACTGTAATCGTCACCTTATCTCCCGTTACAATCTCATAATGAATTACTGCAGGAGTATTATCTTTCGTATTTTTCCGCAGACAGGGATCGCCTACCACTGATTTACGCAAGAATCCTTCTACATATCCCTGGCGGACCCCTTCATTGATGGCATCCTCCAGACTACCACCTTCAAAATGCACTTCCTGGCCAATTTCCATAAAGATAACTGCCATTCCCGTATCCTGACAAATCGGAATCTTTTCTTCGGATGCAATCTGTAAATTTTGGGAAAGCTGCTCTAAAACCTTTTTTCCAAGCGGAGAGCACTCCTTTTGCTCCGCCTGCTTCAGTGCAAAATCCATATCCGGCGTCAATCCATAATTGGCTTCTATACACATTTCCCTGATATTTTCTGTAATTTCAGATACTGCAATTGTCCTCATCTCATCTGCCCTCCCGTTTTACTGTATATTCACCATATCTCGCTTTGTCTTCCTTACTGCAGGAGACTACAATTCGAATTCCACATTCCTCATATTCCACTTTTTTAACAAGCGCCCGTTCCATCAGATAGGACATAATCTGTCCTTTTTCATAAGGAATCAAAAATTCCGATTCCTCATATCCGCCAAACAATCGTTTTCCAATCAATTCCAGCAGCTCATCCAGTCCAATACCCGCGCCTGCTGCCATATAAATCCTGTCCTTACCCTGTACACGCGGAATTCCTTCCATGCACAGGTCCGCCTTATTCATAATATAAATAACCGGTATCCCACCACAGCCAAGCTCCGTCAGCGTATCCTTTGTTACCTGCATCTGTTTTTTGTAATTCGGGTCTGAATAGTCTACTACATGTAAAAGCAGGTCTGCGTTTTCTACCTCTTCAAGCGTGGAGTGAAATGCCTGAATCAAAGCAGTCGGAAGCTTATGAATAAATCCGACAGTATCGGAGAGTAAAAAACTCCTGTTGTCCGGCAGTAAAATTTTGCGAACGCTCGTCTCCAGCGTTGCAAAAAGCATATCCTTTTCAAGCACCTGCTTTTTTTCATCTCTCCCATAACGCTCCAAAAGCCGATTCATCAGCGTGGATTTTCCTGCATTGGTATATCCAGTCAGGGCAACAAGTGGAAGATGTGAGGACAATCTGCGTTTTCGCTGTGTGGTTCTCTCTCTCGAAACAGTCTCCAGCTCGCGCCGCAGCTCTGCCAGCCTGTGTTCAATCTTACGCCTGTCAAGCTCCAGCTTCTTTTCACCAGCGCCCTTATTTGCAAGTCCGCTGCCACCGCCCTGCCTGCCAAGCGCCGCGTGCATACCGACCAATCGCGGAAGCAGGTATTGCAGCTTCGCCGTCTCTACCTGCAGCTTTGCTTCTCGCGTTCTCGCTCTGGTTGAAAAGATTTCCAAAATAAGTGCAGTACGGTCCATAATGGGCTTCCCGAGAATCTGCTGCAGATTGCGGAGCTGTGAGGGCGAAAGCGCATTGTCAAATACAATTACATCCGCCTCCAAATTCTGCGAAAGCTCCTGCAATTCGTCAACCTTTCCGCTTCCAAGATAAAGCGCCTTGTTTACTGCATCCATTTTCTGCGTCAAAATGCCAATGACACACATATTGCATGCCTGCGCAAGATTTTTCAATTCTTCCATAGAATAGGTAAAATCGTCTGCATCATCTAACTCTACGCCAACAAGAACAGCTCTCTCCTGCTGCGTATTTTCTTCCATTTCTGTCATTTGTTTTCTGTCTGTCCTTCCATCGTTATTTGAGTTCAGACAATTTTTCCGCACAATTTCTTCTATGATTTCTATCCTAAATATTACGTTTTGCAAAAAATCGTGTCAAGAAATCTTGTCTTTGTATCCTGTATCTTATCTATTTTGTATTTAATTACCAACAATCCTGCTTTTTATTGAATCCTTTTTGTAAAACTGTTAAAGTATGCCTATATAACAAAAGAAGAAAGGATACCAACATGCACAGCACATATTCCGAATATATGATAGGCGTAGCATTTCTGGATGAACAGCATACGCAGCTTCTCAATTTAACAGAGCAGGCAAAGTCCCTTTTAAAGAATGAAAACATGCTTTATAAGTTCGATGGCCTGCAAACTATTTTAAAGGGCTTACATGAGTATACACTCTCTCATTTTGCAGCAGAAGAGGCATATATGCAAAATGCAAATTATGCCAAGCTGGAGGAACACAAAGCGCTCCATCAGGAATTTATTCAGAAGCTGTCCCGTATTCATGAAGACATCCTGCGTATCTCGCTGGGAACACAGGATACCATTCTTTCTGAGCTGTTGGATTATCTGGAAACGTGGCTTCAGCAGCACATCCTTTTAGTTGATAAAGAAATGGTACAGCAGGTTGAAAACGGTTCATCTTTATAAGTTTTTTAATGGTTTTGTTCGTTTCCTGCAATTATTTTCTATTTTTTGCATTTTTGTTTTGACATTATACGATTTTTATTGTATTATGTAATTCGGTGATTGCGATAGCGCACCATCGGCGCGTGGCTCAGCTTGGTAGAGCGCTGCGTTCGGGACGCAGAGGTCGCAGGTTCAAATCCTGTCGCGCCGACTTTTTGAAAAGAATCTTTCAAAAGAAAGGTTCTTTTTTTGTATCTAATCATTCTACGCGGAACTGCAAAAGCTCCCCTACCCGGCGCTCCACTGTTTCATACACAAAAATATCCGGCTTTTGCTGTACTACCATCGCATCCTGATAGCTGCTGTAATGCACCATACAGCTTTTTTGAAATGCCGCAGCCACAAAATCTGCCATCGCATCCGCAAAGGAATCTCGCACCATAAACAGTGTCCTTTCATCTCCGCCATCTGTACAATGATATTCATAGGCTCCCGTCATCTCATGCCGGTCTGCAATCAACCCAAACTGATCATATCCTGACAAAATATAGTCTGAATCCGTATTTAAAAATTTTCGAAGATTTAACTGGTCAGCCAAATCGCAGATGGTAGGCTCCGTCTCCGTTACCGTAAGCTCTGTAAGCGCCGGAAGCTTTGCCCCCAGCTCCTGTACCAGTGTCTGACTCCCAACATAGCCACCAATAAAATTCCAGTGCGTATCCAGTCTGTAATATAGCTGCTGCTCACCATTCTCCTTTGCCTGCATAAGCTCCTCATAAGGATAGACAATCTGCAAATCTGTCTCCTCCCGCAGATAGTCCACAAGCTGCTTTGTACGATAATAAGTGGCTGGCGCGCCATAATAATCTGGCAGCTTCTCCGCATAAATCCTTTCCTTATTGGGGGCAATAAACAGTACAAACTCTGTCCCCTGTTTGGCAAGCTCCTGCTCTGTATGCAGAAGATTATCCGCAATCTGCACAAGCTCCTCCTGCGTAAACAGATTCATGCCCTTATAGCTCTCAATAGGGTTGTCATCCGCGTAGCTGTTGTAAAAAAGCCATCCGTCCTTCCCTTTGATTACATTCTGATTGGTTGAGCTTTGAAACACTGTATATTTCAGTCCGCTGTCAAAGCGGATAAGCTGGTTTCGAAAGGGAAGGTGGTCATTATAATATGCCTCGTATGCAGCCGGCAGATTTTCTATTTCGAAAAATGAAAACTCCGGCAGGGAAACCTCTACCCGATTCTCATAATTTTCTGCATCAAAATAATGCCCTGTCAAAATCCACAAAAGAGGAATTCCCAGAATCATAAAAAAGAAAGCGCCAATCCAGATATTCTCTATTTTTTTCATCTTGGAACCTTCCTTTCTTAAAATCTGAAATAAATGAATGGATTGTAGGTATTTGCTGCCAGAGCAGAAATACACAACAGCAGCAGACCCATGCAGTAAACCAACTCCACGCCAGAAAGCTGCCAGCTCTTATCCATGCACTGCTTCTTTGCTGCTCTTTGCAATACGCCCATTCCCATTACCGCAGCGGCAAAAGCAAATACTGTATAGCCATTTACAAATTCCCATACAGAATAATGCGAAGCTGTATAGCGCCAGGGCATCAAAATCCGCCCTGCAAATGCAGCAATCTGACGCAGGCTTTCTATACGGAATAAAATCCACCCAAAATGAACAGCAAAAAACGTATAGATAAATGCTGTGATTTTATGTCTCTCCAAAAATCTGCCGAATCCCAAACGTTCCAAAATCGAAAATGCGCCATGATACAATCCCCAAAGGACAAAATTGTAGCTGGCTCCGTGCCAGAGTCCCGTCAGGAAAAATACGATTCCCAAATTTATATAGGTTCGCAGAGTTCCTTTTCGATTTCCACCCAGTGGAATGTATACATATTCTCGAAACCATGTCCCAAGGGAAATATGCCATCTGCGCCAAAACTCACGTACCGAAAGCGATGTATACGGATAATTGAAGTTTTCCTGAAATGTAAATCCAAACATCCTTCCAAGTCCGATTGCCATATCGGAATATCCGGAAAAATCATAATAAATTTGAAATGTATAAAATAGTGCAGCAGTCCATGCCATTACACCGCTGATTTCTCCCATATCCAATGCCAATATTGCATCTACTGCCTGCGCAAGCACATTAGAAATCAACACCTTTTTAGCAAGTCCATAGATAAACCTGCGAATCCCAGCTGCCAGCGCCTGCGGCGTAACGCTTCTATTATCAATCTGTTCATTGATGTCCTTGTATTTTACGATTGGCCCTGCAATAAGCTGTGGGAAAAAGGATATGTACAAAGCCAGCTTTAGAATATTTTTCTGTACTTCACATTCTCCCCGATATACGTCAATCACATACGAGAGCGCCTGGAATGTAAAAAAGGAAATTCCTATAGGCAGCGCAATCTGTGGAATCTGTAAAGAATGTGCCGAAAAAAGATGGTTCCACGTTCTGACAAGCAGCGCCGCATACTTAAAATATCCCAGCAGGGCAAGATTTAAAATGATACTGCCTGTCAAAATCATTCTTTTAAAATGTAAAAAGCGATGCAATAAAATACCGCTTCCCCAGTTTAAAAAAATGGAAAACAGCATAAGCAGCACATATTTCGGTTCCCCCCATGCATAAAACAGCAGGCTTACAAGCAGCAGAAAAATATTCTGCTGCTTTGTCTTTAACAATCTGCTTATGATAAATACGACAGGTAAAAAAATCCACAGAAATAGCATTGAGCTAAAAAGCATAGAAATCTCCTAATAAATGCCAAAATCAACCTATCTGAAACTGCTTCAGAAGCTCCTGCTGAAACACTTCTTCCCTGGCAGCTCTCGAAATCTCCTCTGCACGTCCGCTCTCTGCAAGTTTTTGCAGCAAAAGATTCAGCCGCTTTGATTTTTCAAAGGCTGCACTTGTTATTCTGAGTCTGCTGGTAGCGCGGTCAAGTTCTTCCGCCTTTCGGTCCAGCTTGTTTTGCATTTCATCCATCATAAGCTGCACTGTGCTCCGGCTCAGAATTTTTAATTCCTCTGCAAACAAGCCCATAGCCTCTTCCATATTCTGGCACATTTTATAAATATCTTCATATATAAATTTAAAGTCCGGATAAGCTTCAATCAGTTCGGCAATCTTCTCCGGATTTCTCTCGCTCAGAAATGTCAGCCATGCTTCCAGGCGACTTTCCATAGGGTTATTTTGAAGCCTTGCACGAAAGATGTCAAGAGGGATGAAAATGTACTGCTGTAACAGCTCTATTTCTATCCCTGTATCTGATTTCTGTTTGAAGCTGTGCACAAAACAATTTGGAAATTCATGGAAAATCGCAGGGCTCTTTTCAAACAGCACGATTGTATAAACTGTATCTACAATATCAGGTGCGTTCTCTTCTCCCGGCGGAAATACTCTTCTATACTGACGAAGCAGGGCATCCGCAGAGCAACAGACGCTGCGCTGTGCCGAAAACGCGTTTTTCTGAATTTCCACGCTTGCTGTGCTTCCATCTGACAATCTTACTATCATCTCCGCAAGCAGCGAAAGATTTTCCGATGTCAAATCTGTGCTGTCTTTTGGCAATGTATATAAAATATGCACTTCTTCTTTTAAAAGTGCTGAAAGGAAATCTTCCAGACGTGCCGGCGTTTTCTCTGGATTTAAAACTTTTCTGCATAGTGAATCATATAAGACTGAAATCCCTTCCTTGCCGCTGCAAAAATTCAAAAATTCCTCCCTGCGTTCTGGCGTCCAGGCATAGAAATAGCCCGACAATTTACCGTTTGCCTGGATTTCTTCTAAAATCTCTTCTCTTGTTCGAATATTGGGAAAATAACGATGCAGTATATTAGCCATAGAAGACCTCCTTAGAAATGTGAATGATTGAGATTGACATAAAAAAATGATGTGAACATTTTCCGGAAACGGAAAGGAAAGCCTGATGGCTCCAGAGAATAAATAAGAATGTTTACGCTTGTATCGTATCATAGAACGCCATAAAAGGCAATCTATTCTTTCGTATTTTTGAAAATATGTGCTTAAAAAGTTTACATATTAAACAAATCAGCATGTGTCCCCATATCAACCAGCGTTAATGTCAAAACACCCTCTTCTTTTAAATATATCAGCAACCAGTCTGGTTGGATATGACACTCTCGAAATCCTTGATATTTCCCCTTCAATCCATGGTCTTTATACTTTTCCTCCAATGTAATGTCCCTCTGAAGCATAGTGACAACCTTTTCAAGCAAGGAAATATCAAGTCCTCTTTTTCTGGCAAGCTTCAAACTCTTTTTGAATCTGCCAGTAAGTATCAATTCATACGTCATCATCAATATCCTCCATAGCTTCTGAAAAGCTGGCATATCTCTTAGTATCAGGAGCTTTGCTGATTCGCTTTGCTTCCTCCATTGCTTCTAACACCTCCGGTTTATATTGCGGGAGAGTTACTTCAAAGGGAAGCCCGCCCCGCATAACGCACTGTCTGAGAAATATATTCATTGCGCTGGACATGTCCATTCCTAATTGTGAGAAAAGCTCTGTAGCCTGTTTCTTTAAATTTTCATCTATTCTTACCTGCGTCGGTACTGTTGCCATCATGGCACCTCCTTATTCTATATATCTGCGTCATATCTGGTTTCTTGAGTTACAATCCACATTTTAATTGATTTCTACATTTATAGAAATTGCAATTCAATTTTTCTTATTTTCAGTATATGGTCAGTGTTTTCTTTTGTCAACATTATGCTTTACATTGTATTGTGGAAATATTCAAAATCACAATATATAATAT
>CAKRYY010000055.1 GCA_934432885.1 uncultured Lachnospiraceae bacterium | reverse complement strand
AGCAGTAAAGATAAGATGCCACAAATTGCGGTATCTGTGGATATGCTTGATACGGGTATTGATATTCCAGAAATCCTAAATCTTGTCTTTTTCAAAAAGGTACGAAGCTATGCTAAATTCTGGCAAATGATAGGTCGTGGAACCCGTTTGTGTCCTAATCTTTTAGGAGAGGGTCTTGATAAGGAACGATTTCTTATTTTTGACTTCTGTAATAACTTTGAATATTTCCGAGTTAATACCAATGGAACGGAGAATGGTATTGCAGAATCTCTTAGTGAGAAAATTTACAATACAAAAGCTCAGATTGTCAGGGAATTACAAGCACCAAGATATACTTCCGATGAAGCTTATGTGGAGTATCGTGCTGACTTAGTAGATGATTTACATGGAGCAGTAATTGAATTGAATGATGACAGCTTTTTGGTAAAGAGACATCTACGTTATGTAGAGATATTTAGAGCGTTGTCAGCTTGGCATTCTCTTGAAACTATAGAAATTTCAGACATCAAAGAGCATATTGCCCCTTTGATTAAACCTAAAAAAGAAGATGAGCTTGCTCGTAGGTTTGATTATTTGGTGTATAGTATTGACTTAGGCTTATTACAGAGTAAAAGTGTGCAAAATCCAGTCAATATTGTGGTCCAGACAGCGGAACAGTTATCTGCTAAATATTCTATTCCGCAGGTAGAAAAGCAGAAGAATATTATTGAAAAAGTCCAGACCACAGAGTTCTGGGATTCTGTCACAATAATAGAACTTGAAACAGTACGTAATGCAATGAGAAGTTTGCTTCAGTATCTGGATAAGATTCGTAGAAAAATTTATTATACGAATTTTACAGATACAATAATTGATTCCGTTGAAGGTGAGCCAATATATGGTGGAAATGACCTTCAAAACTATCGTAAAAAGGTCGAGTTCTATCTCAAAGAACATAGCGATAGAATTTCGGTATATAAGTTGAGAAATAATAAGCAACTTACAGAAGTTGACCTTAAGGAATTAGAGCGTATTTTATGGACTGAATTGGGGTCTAAAGACGATTATATTAAGGAGTATGGAGATACACCTGTTGGCCGGTTGGTTCGCCAGATAGTGGGTGTAGATAGAGCAGCTGTAAATGAAGCATTTAGTAAATTTCTGACAGAAGAGCGTTTGAATATCAATCAGATGCGCTTTGTTAATCTGATAGTTGATTATATTGTTGCTAATGGGAATATTGACGATAATAAGGTGCTGATGGGAGAACCATTTAAGTCGGTTGGAAGTATCACATCACTATTCAAAGATGACATGGGTACGGCAAAACAGATTATGGAAGTAGTAGCTCAGATAAAACGAAATTCTGAAGAAATTGCTTGAATTAAAGAAAGTACTTGACATGGTTTTCTGTTCATATATGAGAAGATTCTCGGAAAACAGTAAAAATAGTGAAAAGGCGAGCATTTGAGCAGCTCATAGAGGATAACATAGAACTTGATTAAAAAATGCAACACAAAGAAGCTTATCTATGGTATAATATTTCGTACTGTATTTGGGCTTCTTTTTTTGAAAGTGGCTTGATGAGGCAAAGCATATAGATGAGCATAGCAGTATAACAGAGGCAAATACCATGATGGTGGATGCCTGGTTTGAATACTGGATTTTCATTAAAAAGAAAACAGTTCGACCTAATATGGTAAGAAACTATAAATTGTAACACCTGCATAATTCGTAGGCTTGAAAAGCTTGTAAAATCAATACTTTTAAAGGAGATAAAATAAAAATGAAATTAGGAATCGTAGGACTTCCCAATGTAGGAAAAAGTACACTGTTTAATTCTCTGACAAAGGCAGGCGCAGAATCTGCGAATTATCCCTTCTGCACCATAGACCCGAATATTGGCATTGTAACAGTGCCGGATGAGCGGTTAAAGCTGCTTGGCGATATGTATCATTCCAAGAAGGTAACGCCGGCGGTCATTGAATTTGTAGACATTGCAGGACTTGTAAAAGGCGCTTCCAAAGGGGAAGGACTCGGAAACCAGTTCCTCAGCAATATCAGGGAAGTGGATGCGATTGTACATGTTGTAAGATGCTTTGAAGATACCAATGTGGTACATGTAGACGGCAGTATCGACCCGCTGCGCGATATTGATACCATTAACCTTGAACTGGTATTTTCCGATTTGGAAATTCTGGAGAGAAGGATTGCAAAGGTAGCAAAGGGTGCAAGAATGGACAAGACGCTTGCAAAGGAAAATGCGCTGCTGGAGCGTCTGAAGGCGCATCTTGAGGAAGGCAAGCTGGCGCTTACCTTTGAAGTGGGCGAGGACGAGGATGAAAACGCATGGTTTAAGGGATATAACCTGCTGACGGCAAAACCGGTCATCTATGCGGCAAACGTAGGCGAGGACGACCTTGCGGATGATGGAGAAAACAATCCGGGCGTACAGGCTGTGCGTAAGTTCGCAGAAGGAACAGGCAGTGAGGTTTTTGTAATCTGTGCACAGATTGAACAGGAAATTGCAGAGCTGGAAGACGATGAAAAAGCAATGTTCCTTGAGGATTTGGGATTAAAAGAGTCCGGTCTGGAAAAACTGATTCGTGCAAGCTATCATATTCTTGGCTTACAGAGCTTTTTAACCGCAGGTGAGGATGAAACCAGAGCGTGGACAATTAAGATTGGAACCAAAGCACCGCAGGCAGCCGGAAAGATTCATACGGATTTTGAACGTGGCTTTATCAAAGCTGAGGTTGTAAATTATAAGGACCTGCTGGAGCAGGGCTCTCTTGCAGCGGCGAGAGAAAAAGGTCTTGTGGGAATGGAAGGCAAGGACTATGTGGTAAAAGATGGAGATGTTATTTTATTCCGATTTAACGTCTGATGTTTCTTCTCCACATTGAAATCTTGGAAATTATGGGAGTTACCGCTTAGAAACGGTAGCTCCTTTTGACACTTATCCCCTACCTGTTCTTGATGAGAATTCCCATTCTATCACTTGATTTTTGTGAGTAAAAGCTTGAAACATCAAAACTTTATTCGTTGTAGAAATGTAATTATTTTTACAAAAACTCATTGTATTTTTTGTGATTACATGCCATACTATATTTGAATTTTGATGAATGAGGTGCATATATGTATCGAATTGCTATTGAAAAGCTATTAAAATGGAAACAAAGTAAACGCCGCAAACCGTTGATTATCGAAGGCGCTCGTCAGGTTGGAAAAACTTGGCTGATGAAAGAGTTTGGCAGACAGGCGTATGAGGACACCGTATATATCAATTTCGATTCCAATTCCAGAATGGCAGAATTATTTGCTTCTGATCTGGATACGGATCGTTTGATTATGGGCTTGGAATTGTATGTTGGGCGTAAAATCAATCCTGACAAGTCTTTGCTGATTTTTGATGAGGTACAGGAAGTTCCAAGGGCGCTTTCATCTCTTAAATATTTCTATGAAAATGCACCGCAGTATCACATTGTATGTGCTGGTTCTTTACTCGGCATTGCCCTACATCAAGGGACATCCTTCCCTGTTGGAAAGGTGGATTTCTTAAAATTATATCCTCTTTCTTTTAAGGAATTTTTGTTGGCAACTGATAAGGAACGATTTGCAGAATTGCTTGATGAGCAAGACTTTCAAATGATTACGAGCTTCAAACAAACATATATTGATACTTTAAAGCACTATTACTTTGTTGGAGGAATGCCAGAAGCAGTACAAAACTTTGTAGAAAATAAAGACTTTAACGTGGTTCGTGAAATTCAAAAGAGAATCCTTGCAGCTTACGAACAGGATTTTTCCAAGCATGCTCCTAATGAAAGTGTTCCGAGATTGCGTATGCTGTGGAACAGCATACCTTCTCAGTTGGCGAAAGAAAACAAGAAGTTTATCTATGGCCTTGTTCGTGAAGGTGCTCGTGCAAAGGAGTATGAAATTGCAATTATGTGGCTTTGCGACTGTGGGCTTGTTCATAAGGTAAGCCGCGTCAATGCAGCAGGCATCCCCTTGCGGGCGTATGAGGACTTGAAAGCATTTAAACTGTTTATGGTAGATGTTGGGCTTCTTGGCTGCATGGCTGGATTGCGTCAGCGTACCTTACTTGATGGGAATGATTTGTTTGCGGAGTTCAAAGGTGCTCTTACAGAACAGTATGTTTGTCAGCAGTTAAAGACCATTCAGGATTTGGATGTTTATTATTACACCAATGACAGAGGTTCCTGCGAGGTTGATTTTGTCGTTGATACAGGTGAGCAAATTGTGCCTGTTGAAGTAAAGGCAGAAGTAAACCTTAGAGCTAAGAGTTTGAAAACCTATCAGGAAAAATTTTCACCTGAAATATCTGTTCGTACATCTATGGCGGACTACAAAAAAGAGGATTGGCTCGTTAATCTGCCGCTATATGCGATAGAGCAAATTGCAAAACTTTAGACTTAAACTCCTTTATCATGTCTGGAACGAAATCATCGGAATTGCGATTGTGGTGGAGCACACCTGAGGCGGATGCGGATCGCGCATATCGTGAGGCACGAAATGTGTATACTTTGGACAATGCCGAATGCGTTGAATTGATGATTGCGAAAATTTTACAGCAATGGCAGGAAAAAGCGCCATCACATCTGTAGATAGGTATGGTGGCGCATTTTGCAATCTCATTGGGCTGAACAACTGACTCAATCAGGAGCGATTTTATGGAAATCTTTCTTTTGCAGCTCTTTGTTAAATGAACGGTTAAGGGTAGATTTTTCAAACTAAATGATATATAATGCATCAAGTGGAGACTATGAAACAAGATGAATTTTAGAATTATAGTGTTTAGCTTTAACGTATAAAAAGGCAGGAAAAAGTATGCAGGAAATAATGAATGTAGGGGATATTGCTTTTCCTCATCTGCACATATATTTGCAGAATGTGCCAAAGACCTTTTCTGTATTTGGATTTCAGATTGCATTTTATGGGCTGATTATCGGAATTGGCGTGATGCTTGGCGTATTGATGGCTGTGCATGAGGCGAAGGTAAGCGGACAGAACCCGGATATATACTGGGACTTTGCCATTTATGCAATTATATTTTCCATTCTGGGCGCAAGGATTTATTACGTTGTGTTTGCGTGGGATACCTATAAGGACAATCTGCTGAGCATTTTCAATATACGCGGCGGCGGGCTTGCTATCTATGGAGCTGTGATTGGCGCGTTTCTTACCGCAGGAATTTACTGTTATATCAAAAAGGTGTCTTTCTTACAGCTTTGCGATACCGGTGTCATGGGATTGATTCTGGGGCAGATTATCGGCAGATGGGGCAATTTTATGAATCGGGAGGCTTTTGGACAGTACACGGACAGCCTGCTTGCAATGCGGCTGCCGGTAGAGGCGGTGCGTCCCTGGGATATTTCGGAATCCATTTCTGCCAATATGGCGGCAGGAACCAATTATATTCAGGTACATCCTACTTTCCTTTATGAAAGTTTCTGGAATCTGCTGATTTTGGGCTTGCTGCTTTTATACCGGAAGCATAAAAAGTTTCAGGGCGAGGTTACGCTCCTGTATCTGGGCGGCTATGGTCTGGGTCGGTGCTGGATTGAAGGGCTGCGTACCGACCAGCTTTTGATTCCGCATACACAGGTTGCAGTTTCGCAGGTGCTTGCCGGTGTTCTGGTAGTATTTGCAATCGTGGCAGAGGTCGTCGTGTGGTTTCGGATGAAAAAGTCGGAAGAAAATAGACAATAAGAATAAGGAATACGAAGTTAATCGTATGCGCATAGAAAAAAGTCACTCCAAATATTATTTTGGAGTGATTTTTTTTAATTTCATAGGAAATTTCATTTGCCTGAAAACTCTTTTTTATAGCGTTACAGAAAACAGGAATAACTTTTTATTCCACTCATATATTGTCTGTAAGAGGTGAACAGGGTGGACAAGGCAGAAGAAATACTTGGCTTGTTTCCTGATTTCCTACGGAAAAGATGGGAGGCTGTCGCAAGGCAGGCAGTTTTTTTACAGGAAATCAGGCTTCGGGCGGAAAAACCTATTATTTTAAGGCTGCGGCAGAGAGAATATTTTCTGCAGATAGACGGACAAATTGGAAAGAGAGAAAAGGATGCCTGTATCCTTAGCCAGAAGGAGCTGGAAGCGGTATTTTCCCACATCTGTCATTATTCTGTCTATGCCTATGAGGAAGAATTGCGGCAGGGATTTCTGACAGTGGCGGGAGGCCACAGAGTAGGTGTGGCAGGAGCTGCGGTTACGGATAAGGCAGGTTCCATACTACGTTTGAAACACATTTCCAGCCTTAATATCAGGATTGCACATGAAATAAAGGGTGCGGCAGATACAGTGATACCTCTTCTTTATCAGAACGGCAGACTGCTCAATACAATGATTGTTTCGCCGCCGGGGTGCGGAAAGACAACCCTGCTTCGGGATATTGTAAGACAGGTATCGGACGGAAATATCTATGGGAGCGGGAAAAGCGTAGGCATCGTAGATGAACGCTGCGAAATTGCCGGAAGCTATCTGGGGATTCCCCAGAATGACATTGGAATCCGATCTGATATTTTAGATAGTTGTCCAAAAGCAGCCGGTATGATGATGCTGATCCGCTCGATGTCACCAGAGGTTATTGCAGTGGATGAAATTGGCAGCAGGGAGGATGTACATGCTCTGCTGGAGGCGGCTCGCTGCGGCTGTACCCTGCTGGTTACAGTGCATGGAAGCAGTATTTCGGAGATTTTGGAAAAACCGCAGCTCAAACCGCTTTTGGAACTGCGGGAATTTTTACGGTTTATTGTACTTGGCAGAAAGGATGGAGACTGCGTGGTAAATGGAATTTATGATGAGGAATATCAATGCTGCGGCTGATGGGAGGAATTCTGCTGCTGCTGGGATGCGTTGGATACAGCAGAGCTTTTTGCAGGGAGCGCCGTCAGAAGATTTTAAGACTGCGTGAAATTAAAAAAATGTATGAGCTGCTTTACAGCCAGATTGGCTGTTTTATGGCTGCTTTTCCGGAGGCATGCAGAGCGGTGTCAGGACGGATGGAAGGAAATCTTGCGGACATGCTGTATGCTGTCTGGGCAGAGGCTGAAAAAAATGACGGCAGGACGCTCCCCGCAATATGGAAGGAACAGGCCCAAAGCTGTAATCGGCTGCTCGCCCTGAAAGGGGCAGATGAGGTATGGCTTATGGATTTTTCTGAAAATCTTGGATATGCGGACGGCATTTTGCAGAGACAGGTCATTGAAAATATGCTGTTATCCTTATCAGAGCGTATTAAGGAGCTGGAAGAGGGCAGGGCTGGGTATGAAAAACTGACAATGAGCTTTGGCATTATGGGTGGACTGCTTTTGCTTATTGTCCTGATTTAGAGAACAGATGGGAGGAAGCATGGGCGTAAGTCTGATTTTTAAAATTGCAGCAGTAGGAGTTTTGGTAACAATACTCAGTCAGGTATTGAAGCACAGCGGGCGGGAGGAACAGGCTTTTCTTGTAAGCCTTGCAGGACTGGTGCTTGTGCTGACATGGATTGTTCCCTACATATATGATTTGTTTGAAACCATACAAAAATTGTTTTTAATTTAAGCTTTGCGGAAAGGAAGCCTTAGATATGGAAATCATAAAAATCGGCGCGATGGGCATAGTTGGGGTCATGCTTGCAGTATGGCTTAAGACGGTAAAGCCGGAATATGGCATTTATGTCGGAATGGCGGCAGGACTTTTGATTTTCGGCTATACACTTCATACTTTTTCGTTTTTTATGGATGAAGTGGAAAAGCTCCATGCATTGTTAGGAGAAGACACTTCCTTTTTTGCCATTCTATTAAAGGTGGTTGGAATTACCTATATCTGTGAATTCTGTGCGGGCATCTGTAAGGATGCAGGCTATGGAGCGGTAGGAGGGCAGATTGAAATATTTGGAAAGGTTATGGTGCTGCTTAGCGGGCTTCCGGTACTGCTTTCTGTAATAGAGACGATACAGGGATTTAAGGGGTAGCCTATGTCTGAGCTTATGGGATTGACAGAAGAAGTCAGAAGTCTGAATGGACAGGTTGGAAGTCTGTTCTCTGGGTATCAGATTGACCTTACGGAACTGCTTGAACTGCTCTTAAATGGTAAAATAACAGACGCTATGAAACTTTTGTTCCAAAATTTCGGTCAGATGGTGACAGGAGAATGGAAAAGCATGATGCAGGTTGTTGTATTGCTTTTGTGCCTCGGTATCCTGTCAGCGCTCCTTATGAATCTGACGGAGCTGTTAGAGAGCAGACAGATTGCTGACGTTGGCTTCTATGTGGTATATCTGTTTCTGATACTGATATTGCTGAAGGTATTTGGCATGGTTTCGGATATGGCACAGAATTTGATTACGGACATGCTTACCTTTATGAAGCTCTTTATGCCCGTTTATTTTATGGCGGTTGGAGCTGCAAAGGGGGTAACGACAGCGCTTTTGTATTACCAGTTTGTGCTTGCGCTTATTTATGGAATTGAAGCTGCACTTTCAGCCTTTGTCATGCCGCTTATCAAAGCATACATATTTCTGGCTATTATGAACGGATTGTGGATGGAAGAACGGCTGCACATGCTGATGGAGCTGACAAAGCGTATTATCGGCTATCTTTTAAAGCTTTCATTTGCAGCCGTGACTGGTATCAGTCTGATACAGACAATGATTACACCTGTTATTGATTCGCTCAGGCTATCTGCTGTGCAAAAAAGCATTTCTCTGATACCGGGAATTGGAAACATTGGCGAGGGTGTTGCGGAGATGATGCTTGGCTCAGCAGTGCTGATAAAAAACAGTATCGGCGTATTGGCGGTGCTTTTGCTTATTTTACTCTGTGCGCTTCCGGCGGCAAAGATATGGATATTGTCAATGGCGCTGAAATTTGCAGCGGCGCTTTCCAATATGCTGGGAGATCGCAGGATTACCGGCTGCATGGACAGGGTGGGCGAGGGAAGCCTTTTAGTGCTTCGCACGCTTCTGACAGCAGGAGGTTTGTTTCTTGTAACGATTGCCATTGCTGCAATGACAACAAATGGAGGTATTTAGGATGGAAGCATATCTGATGACGATAATGAAACGTGCCAGTATTTTTATGATATTGGCACAGGCGATTGTTCATTTCAGACCGAGCCCTGCTTATGAGAAATATTTCAAATTTTTAACCGGTATTATGACACTTGTCATTTTGGCACTGCCGGTAATGGAGCTTTTGCATAGTGGAATCAGTACGCAGTATGAGGAAAGTCTTATTCTATATCAGCAAAAGTTGAAGGAGGCTTCGGGACTGGAAATTTCGGAGGAGCTTTCGCCCTGTATGTCATATCAAGAAACACAGGAAAACGAAATTAAATCTAAATTAAATAATTATAAACAAAAGGAACTGAGCGATTATGAAGTAAAAGAAGTAATTCTGATGGCGGATGCAGAAGAAGGCGAACCTCTGATACAGCTTTTGGTGTCTGCAAGGAGCGGAGATGCGAAGGAGATTGACATCGGGAAAATCGTGCTTGAAGGAGAATCTTCCGATAAAGGGACAGATAGAAGTGCAGAGGAGGGCAGGCTTGAGGCGCTGCAGCGGGAGGCAGCCGAAATTCTGGGAATAGAGGAGAGGCAGGTGGAGGTAAAAATTGTTGAATGAAAAAAAAGAGCGTTACATCATTTTTGCGCTTGCAGGAATTTTGCTGCTGATTATCTGTATCCCGGTGAAGGGAAAGCAGACAAATGGTAAGGTGGATTTAGACAAAATAATAAATAACAGTAGTTACGATACGGAAGCGCAGGTGTTGCAGCAGGCAGGCGGGGAACAGGAAGTGCGTTCAGA
>CAKRYY010000054.1 GCA_934432885.1 uncultured Lachnospiraceae bacterium | reverse complement strand
TACTCACCTGCACATAGGGAATATGAGCTTACGATAGCAGTGGCGCGGGATGAAGCCTTTTGCTTTCTGTATGCGGATAATCTTCGTTATCTGGAAAGCCGGGGCTGTAAGCTTTGCTATTTCAGCCCGATTCATGATACTAAGCTTCCAAAGCAGGCAGATGGCATCATTTTGTGCGGAGGTTATCCAGAGTTGTATGCAAAAGCGCTTTCTGCCAATAAGCAGATGCGCACACAGATTAGGGAAGCTTTGCAAAATGGACTTCCCTGTATTGCAGAGTGTGGCGGATTTTTATATCTGCAAAAGGAACTTACGGATATGGATGGCGAAAGCCATCCGATGACAGGCTTTTTAGATGGCAGGGGCTTTCGGGGAAAGGGCTTGGAACGCTTTGGATATGTGGAGGTCTGTGCGAAAAAGCTTTTTGGAAAGGAAAACCTGCATTTTCGCGCGCATGAATTTCATTATTTTGACTGTGATAGCGCTGGAGAGGATTTATGGATAAAAAAAGCTTCCGCAGAGAGCGCATGGCAGGGTGGTAAAACAGGAGACAGCTTTTATGCAGGCTTTCCTCATGTATATTTCTATGGAAATGAGACATTTGCACAGGCATATTTAGACTGTGCGGCTCGCTATGGGAAGGATAGACGTATTGAATCCATATAAGGAACTAGGGAAAAAACTGGATACTGCAGCGATGAAGCGTGCCTGTGAAAAATGGGATGCGGTTGCAAAACCCTTACATGGTCTTGGAAAGCTGGAGGACTGCATTGTGAAAATTGCAGGAATTCAGGGGACCGAAAATATCCGCCTGCAAAAGAGGGCTGTTCTGGTATTTTGTGGAGACAATGGCATTACAGCGCAGGGCGTTACGCAGACAGACAGCAGTGTAACAGCGATGGTCGCAGACAATATTGCCGAGGGCAGGGCGAGTATCAACAAAATGTGCAGCCGCTGCAATACGGATGTGATTGCAGTTGATATGGGGATTTTGAAGGAAACACATTCTGAAAAGCTGCTAAATTATAAGATTCGGAGAGGAACGAGGGATTTTACCGTCTCTCCTGCCATGACGATGCAGGAAACCCTACAGGCGATAGATACCGGAATTGCACTGGTAAAAGAACTGAAGGATAAGGGCTATGCCCTGCTTGCTACAGGTGAGATGGGGATTGGAAATACAACGACCGCAAGTGCTGTTGCGGCAGCTCTGCTTTCCTTAGCGGCGGAGCAGACCGTCGGCAGGGGCGCAGGGCTTGACGATACAGGACTTAGCAGAAAAAGAACTGTGGTTTCTTTGGCGATAGCAAACTATCATCTATACGAAAGGACACCACTTGAGGTGCTTTCCTGTGTGGGAGGCTTCGATATTGCCGGAATGGCAGGCGCATTTATTGGCGGAAGCATATACGGCGTACCGGTTATTATAGACGGTATGATTTCGGCAGTAGCGGCGTTGGTGGCATACCGGCTATGTGGGAAGGCGCTTAACAGTATGCTTGCTTCCCATTTGAGCAGGGAGCCGGTTTCCGGAGCGGTAATGAGGGAGCTTTTATTAGAGCCGCTGCTTGATGCGGGACTTGCACTTGGAGAAGGAACTGGCGCAGCGCTTTTGTTTCCGCTGCTTGATATGGCGGAGAATGTCTACCGAAATGAGGAAACCTTTCAGAAGATGCAGCTGAAGCCATACGAAAAATTTGGAGAGCGATAAGTGATTTATCTGGTTACGGGAGCAAGCGGAAGCGGAAAGTCAGAATATGCAGAGGCGCTTTCTGTCAGACTTGCCGAAAAAAAGAAAAGAGAAAAACTGTATCTGGCGACGATGGATGGACAAAGCGCTCAGGCAAGGGAACGGATTATGCGGCATCGAAAGCTGCGGGAGGGAAAAAACTTTATTACGATAGAAGCACCCTTTGGCGATTTGGATTGGGCGCTTTTGCCTGCAAACAAACCGGTTATTTTGTTGGAGGATGTTTCGAACCTTCTTGCTAATCTCATCTTTATGCAGAGCCTCTTGGCGGATGATGCACGAAAGAGGGCGATTGCGCAGATAGAGAGGCTGAAAGAGCTGAGTACAGACCTGATTCTTGTAACCAATGAAATTTTTTCGGATGGGACTCTTTATGGGGCAGAAACGGAGGCGTACCGCAGAACGCTTGCAGCAGTCAACAAATCGCTGTTTGCCTGTTCACAGGTTTGCTGTGAGATTGTTTATACGATTCCGGTTTTCTGGAAGGGGGAAGCGTTATGTCAGTAATAAGAGGATGCTTTCTGGCATTTTCGATGTATTCAAGGCTTCCAATGCCAAAGACGGATTGGAATGAAAAAAATATGCGGTACATGCTTTGTTTTTTCCCTTTTATAGGGGCATTGCAGGGTATTTTTTTATATGGTTTGTGGAAATTCTGTCATTTTTTTGCACTGCCGGTGACTGTGTTTATCCTTTCTGGCACAGCGCTGCCGGTTCTACTGACCGGAGGCATCCATCTGGACGGCTTTCTGGATACGATGGATGCGCTGCATTCTTATCAGAACAGAGAACGAAAGCTGGAGATTTTAAAGGATGCGCACATTGGAGCGTTTGCCTGTATCTGGGCTGTATGCTGGGCGCTTTTGTATGCGGCGGCTTTATCCCTGATACAGGGAAGGGAACAGCTTTTGCTGGCAGGCTGCGGCTTTTTTCTTTCCCGTGCACTCAGTGCAGTGACGCTTGTCACATTTAAAAGCGCCAAAAAGGAAGGGACGCTGTATACCTTTGCATCGGCTGCTCATAAGAAAAGAGTGCTTGTCATTTTGCTATGTGCAGTTTGTCTGGCATTTGGATTTGCACAGAGCATCTGTGGCATCTACGGGGGCTGCTGTATCCTTCTTGGTTTTCTACCACTTTTGTATTATTGGAAAATGTCCTATAAAGAATTTGGAGGACTGACAGGGGATTTGGCAGGCTGGTTTGTGACGGTATATGAGCTTTGGTTTTTATGGGAAAGTGGAGTTTTGAGGTTATTATGGAGCTTGTAATTGGTGGATGCTATCAGGGAAAGCTGGATTATATAAAAGAAAGACTGGCATCAGAGAATCGCCCGCTTAGCGATGCACAGATTTGCTGCCCAGATACAGATACATCCCTTGCGCATGTAAGGGGAGAAAAAATCTGCGTTCTTTACGGACTGCATCAATATGTAAAAAAGTATCTGCAAGGGGAGGGGCTTCCCATTCTGGAGCAGGAGGTTTTTCGGCTTTTAACGGAAAACCCAAAGCTTATCATTATCTGTGATGAGGTCGGGAGCGGCGTAGTGCCGATTCTAAAGGAGGAAACCTGTTACCGGGAAGCAGTAGGAAGGCTGCTGTGCAGTCTTGCAAAGCATGCAGAGAAGGTAACGCGCATTATGGCGGGAATGCCGATGAGGATAAAATGAAGCAGATTTGGATCAGACATGGAATGACAAAGGGAAATAGGGAAAAGCGTTATATTGGCTCTGGTACGGATGAAGGTCTGTGCAGTGAGGGAATACGGCTTTTGCAGGAAAAGAAAAAAAGCGGGATATATCTTCCTGTAAAAAAGGTATATGTCAGTCCGATGCGGCGCTGTCTGGAGACGGCGGAAATACTATATCCGCAGATAGAGCCGGAGATTGTATATGATTTTCGGGAATGTGACTTCGGTTTGTTCGAAAACCGCAACCATGAGGAGCTTTCAGGAAACGCTTTTTATCAGGAATGGATTGACAGCAATGCAAGTCTGCCTTTCCCTGAGGGGGAAGCCCCCAGTGATTTTTGCAGCCGGAGCGTTTTGGCATTCTTACGGCTTGCAGAAAACGGCGGCTGCTTACAGGATACGGCATTTGTTGTACACGGCGGCACCATTATGGCGGTTTTTTCAAAGCTGGATGTTAAAAAAGCTGATTTTTATGCGTATCATGTAGAAAATGGACTTGGCTATACCTGTCGGATGCAGGAGAATGCTGATAAGGAGCCCTCTGCAAAAATACAGCTTTATGATTGCAGACGTCTTTTGTGGGAGGAAGCAGATTGAATACGATTGCGGCAATGGGAATTGGATTTTTTCTGGACTGCCTTTTGGGTGACCCATATAGCCTGCCGCATCCGATTCGCTGGATAGGAACACTTATCGGGTGGCTGGATAGGCTTTTGCATAAGGAAAAACAGCAAAAAAAGGGCTTGCAGGTATTTCTTGGCGGTCTGTTGGTTTTGCTTGTCCTGTTTTTGACAGGCATCAGCGTATGGGGAATCCGCAGACTTAGTCAGGCTGCGCCGCTGCCGGTTTCCATATTAGTGGACGGCGTTTTATTTTATTATTGTATCGCACCAAGAAGTCTCTGCACGGAAAGCATGGCAGTGTATCAGGCATTACCGGAGCTTACAAAGGCGCGTAAGCAGCTCTCTTACATCGTCGGAAGAGATACACAGGCGCTTTCAGAAGAAGGGATTGTGAAGGCTGCAGTGGAAACGGTTGCAGAAAATACCTCTGATGGGGTAACCGCACCAATGTTTTATATGGCGCTTGGAGGACCGCTTCTGTGCTTTTTATATAAGGCAGTAAACACGATGGATTCCATGCTCGGTTATCATAATGAGGCGTATGAATATTTTGGAAAAGCAGCGGCAAGGCTGGACGATGTATGGAATTATGTTCCGGCGAGGCTGACGGCATGGTGCATGGCAGTTTCGGCATTTCTTTTGACACTGTTAAAGAAGATGGAGCAAAAAGACCCGGGCGGGGATGCGGAGTTTAGCAGACTGCTTTCCGTCTTTGACTATAAACGCGGTATAAGGATTTACCGAAGGGATAGGCGCAGGCATAAAAGCCCGAATTCCGCCCAGACAGAGAGTATGTGCGCAGGTGCTCTTGGCGTTGAACTGGCAGGGGATGCAAGCTACTTTGGAAAAGTGGTTTCAAAGCCTGTGATTGGAGACGCTGAGAGAAAAATTGAGCGTGAGGACATTCGGCGGGCAAACTGGCTGATGTATATTACCGGAATTTTGTTTTTGCTTGGAATGATGCAGCTTCATATCTGGCTGCAATATTTATGGTAAGAGGGAAAGAATATGGCGGGAATTTTTAAACCTATGGAAATCGAAGCGGAGAGCTTTCGGATTATTTCTCAGGAAATTGCACAGATGGGACGGACGCTGCCGGAGGAATATGCCTCTGTGATAAAACGCGTGATTCATACGACAGCGGATTTTTCCTATCTGGATACGCTCTATTTTTCAGAGCATATTATGCAGATTGCAATGACAGCCCTGCTTGACGGCGCAAGCGTCATTACGGATACCAATATGGCAAAAGCGGGAATCCATCAAAGCGCATTTGCAAGGCTTGGCGGAACTGTGCAGTGCTATATGGCGGAAAAATGGGTTGCCGAACTGGCAAAGCGCCAGCAGGTAACCAGAGCACAGATAAGCATGGAGCTTGCTGCGCAGGCAGGAGAGGATTTTATCTACGTGATTGGCAATGCCCCGACAGCGCTTTTAAAGCTGGTAGAGCTCTGGCATGAGGACAGGGTGCGTCCACGTTTTGTAATTGGGGCGCCGGTTGGCTTCGTTAATGTAGAGGAGGCAAAGGAACTGCTGATAGAAAGTGGAATTCCCTGCATCGTTCCCAGAGGGAGAAAGGGCGGCAGCAATGTAGCGGCAGCAATTATGAATGCCCT
Organism: uncultured Lachnospiraceae bacterium; assembly: GCA_934432885.1. Taxonomy (GTDB): domain Bacteria; phylum Bacillota; class Clostridia; order Lachnospirales; family Lachnospiraceae; genus VSOB01. The sequence continues at coordinate 4,982 of CAKRYY010000054.1, read as the reverse complement.
TTTATATGAAGCCGCAGGGAGAGATTAGCGATGAAATACTTGCAGAGTCATGGCGGAAACCGGTATCAGGAACAGGAAATACGCTTTGATTTTTCGGTAAATACCAATCCACTTGGAATGCCTTGTTATCTTACGGATGTTTTAAGGCAGCTTCCTGATAATTCCCTTTATGAATGGTATCCTGATTCTGCCTGCGGCGCGCTTAAGCAACGGCTCGCAGGGCTTCATGGCATTTCCAAGGAGCAGGTTTTATGCGGAAATGGCGCCAGCGAGCTGCTGTTTGCCATTATCAGGGCTTTGCATTTTCAAAAGGGGAGGCAGCTTCGCTGTATTTTGCCAATTCCCTCCTTTGGAGAATATGAACGCGCGCTTATAGCTGCAAAGTCTGAGATTCTGTATCATGCTTTGCAAAGTGAAGATAATTATTCCATAACGGAGTCGCTCCTTAAGCTGTTAAAAGAAGAAAAGCCAGACCTTTTGATTCTGTGCAGTCCGGCAAATCCGACAGGCAGCATGATTGCGCAGGAGATTATGGAGAGAATTTTAGATATTTGCTCTGCGATGGGAGTTACGGTATTATTGGATGCCTGCTTTGAGGAGCTTTCAGTGAAACCGGGATATACTGCCGCAAGGGCGCTTGAAGAAGGGAATGTTATTATCGTAAAGGCATTTACCAAGCTCTTTGCAGTTGCGGGGCTGCGGCTTGGATATTGTATGAGCAGAAATAAAGCGCTCATAAAGGCGGTAGAGGAACAGCTTCCCTGCTGGAATGTTTCCGGCATTGCCCAAAAGGCGGGAGTGACCATACTGGACAATCCTCAAACCATTGACTACTTAAGTCAAACAAGAAAGCTGCTTATGACAGAGAGACAGTATCTGACAAGAAAACTGGAAGAACTTGGGCTGCGGGTGCTTCCCGGCAGTGCGAACTTTATCTGCTTCTATTCTAAGACGCCCTTATATGAGGCTTTGTTAGGAAGAGGAATCCTGATTCGTGACTGTGAAAGCTTCCGGGGGCTTGGAATGGGCTGGTACCGTATCTGCGTGGCGGCACATGCGGAAAATGAAATCTTAATAAATAACCTACAGGAAATTTTGTAGATTATAAAATTTATAAAATGAATAAGCTATGAAATAAAACAGGGGATAAGTAGATACCGCACAGCAGGAGAAAAGGAGAAGGGTATGGCGGGAAAAGCAAAGAACATTATGATTCAGGGGACAATGTCAAATGCAGGGAAAAGTCTTTTTACAGCAGGACTTCTGCGGGTGTTTGCGCAGGCAGGTATCCGCTGTGCACCTTTTAAATCGCAGAATATGGCGCTGAATTCCTTTGTTACCCTAGACGGGCTTGAGATGGGACGGGCACAGGCGATGCAGGCGCAGGCGGCTGGAATTACCCCGGATGTCTGTATGAATCCGATTTTGTTAAAACCGACCTCCGATACCGGCTCACAGGTGATTGTAAATGGCGAAGTAATCGGCAACATGAAGGCTGTGGAATACTTTAAACGGAAAAAAGAGTTTATCCCGACTATTTTGGACGCTTATCATAAGCTGGAAGAAAAATATGATGTGATTGTAATTGAGGGAGCCGGAAGTCCAGCCGAAATCAATTTGCGCGAAAACGACATCGTCAATATGGGACTGGCAGAGCTTGTGGATGCACCGGTGCTGTTAATAGGAGATATTGACAGGGGCGGCGTATTTGCACAGCTTTTTGGAACTTATGCACTTCTTAAAAAAGAAGAACAGAAACGGATTCAGGGATTTTTAATGAATAAATTCAGGGGAGATAAAGCTCTGCTGCAGTCTGGAATTGATATGCTGTATCAGAAATGTCAGGTTCCGGTGCTTGGCGTGATTCCCTATACGGACCTTGATATTGAGGATGAGGATAGTCTGGCACAGCGCCTGATTGGAAACCGCCGTCCTGATTTGATTGATATTGCAGTCATTCATCTGCCGCATATTTCCAATTTTACGGATTTCAATCCTCTCGGAAATGTGGAAAATGTATCGCTGCGTTATGTCTCTACGTTACGGGAGCTTGGAACGCCCGATTTGATTATTCTGCCCGGTACGAAAAATACGATGCACGATTTGCGCTGGCTGCGGGAAAATGGACTGGAAGGCAAGATAAAAAGCCTTGTACGTTCGGAAATCAGCCTTTTAATGGGAATCTGCGGAGGCTTTCAGATGCTGGGACGCTATCTTGAGGACCCTCTTTCTGTGGAGGAGGGTGGCAGCATGAGAGGAATGGACATGCTGCCTGTGAGGACGACCTTTGGAGAAATCAAGGTGCGTACGCGTGTAAGCGGCAGACTGTTTTCACAAAAGGGCATTTTTACACAGCTCTCGGATTCTGTATTTACCGGCTATGAAATCCACATGGGTGCGACGGAAAGCATTGGTGATGCGGAACGTTTCTCTGAGCTTACCTATCTGGATGAACATGGAGGAGCGCTTGACGGCTTTGTAAAGGGCTTCTGTCTTGGCACCTATATTCACGGTATTTTTGAAGAAGGAACCTTCTGCAAAGAGCTTTTGCAGCTTTTATTTGATAGAAAAGGGCTTGTATTTCAGGGAAAAAAGAAGATGGATTATCGGGCTTATCAGAATAGCCAGTATGATTTGCTGGCAGAGACCGTAAGAGAAAATGTAGACCTGAAGTCGGTTTATCATATTCTGGGCATGGTGTAGAAACCTCTATTTCTTGTATGCTTTTATTTGACGAAACACAGGATATGGGATAAAATATTAGAATTGATTATGAAAAAATTTGGAAAAACGGAGAATGGATATGGCAAAAAAAGAAACCTATGATGCGTCCAGCATTACTGTCTTAGAGGGACTGGAAGCGGTCAGGATGAGACCGGGCATGTATATTGGAAGCGTATCAACAAAGGGTTTGAATCATCTGATTTATGAGATTGTTGATAATGCAGTGGACGAGCATCTTGCAGGCTATTGCAGCCATATTACAGTGATTTTAAACGCAGACGGGTCTGCTACCGTTTCTGATAATGGACGCGGTATTCCTGTCGGTATGCACGAAAAAGGAATCAGTGCAGAACGGCTGGTATTTACCACGCTGCATGCAGGCGGTAAATTTGACGATTCTGCTTATAAAACCAGCGGCGGACTACATGGCGTAGGCTCATCGGTGGTGAATGCGCTTTCTACATGGTTGACTGTGCGAGTCAAAAGAGAGGGCTGTATCTATGAGGATAAATATGAACGCGGTAATCCTGTCATCGGATTAAAGGACGGCCTGCTTCCGGTTGTCGGCAAGACGAAGGAGACGGGAACGAGCATTACCTTTCTGCCGGATGATACGATATTTGACAGAACACGCTTCAAGGAGGATGAAGTAAAAAGCCGTCTGCATGAAACGGCATACTTAAACCCTTCCCTGACGATACGCTTTGAGGACAGACGCAGAGAAACGCCGGAAATAACAGAATTTCACGAGCCTGAGGGCATTACAGGCTTTATAAAGGACATGAACCGAAGCAAAGAGCCGGTCTGCGATGTCATCTATTATAAGGGTGAGAGCGACGGCATTTCTGTTGAAGCAGCGTTTCAGTATGTGAACGAATTTCATGAGAATATTCTGGGCTTTTGCAATAATATCTACAATGCTGAAGGTGGTACGCATTTAACTGGATTCAAGACCATGTTCACAACGGTTATCAATAATTACGCGAGAGAGCTTAATATCCTGAAGGAAAAGGACGTTAATTTTACCGGTGCAGATGTCAGAAACGGCATGACGGCTGTTATTTCCATCAAGCATCCTGATCCGAGGTTTGAAGGGCAGACAAAGACAAAGCTAGATAATCAGGATGCCGCAAAGGTGGTGGCAAAGGTCACCGGCGAAGAAATCCAGAGATATTTTGACCGCAATCTTGAGGTTTTAAAGAGTGTCATCGGCTGTGCTGAAAAAGCAGCGAAGATTCGGAAAACAGAGGAAAAGGCAAAAACAAACATGCTCACAAAGCAGAAATTTTCCTTTGATTCCAATGGAAAGCTTGCCAACTGTGAAAGCAGGGACGCTTCTAAGTGCGAAATTTTTATCGTAGAGGGAGATTCCGCAGGCGGCAGTGCAAAAACTGCAAGAGACAGGATGTATCAGGCAATTCTGCCGATTCGTGGAAAGATATTGAACGTTGAAAAAGCCAGCATTGACAAGGTGCTTGCCAATGCAGAGATTAAGACGATGATAAATGCCTTTGGCTGTGGCTTTTCAGAGGGCTATGGAAATGATTTTGATATATCAAAGCTGCGTTATAACAAAATTATCATTATGGCGGATGCCGATGTAGACGGCGCGCATATTTCCACGTTGCTTCTGACCCTGTTTTACCGGTTCATGCCGGAGCTCATTTACGAGGGACATGTATATATTGCAATGCCGCCCCTGTATAAGGCAATGCCCGCAAAGGGAGCGGAGGAATATCTGTATGATGATAAGGCACTGGAACGCTACCGGAAGCGGCATAAGGGTCCATTTACACTCCAACGGTACAAGGGACTTGGTGAAATGGATGCAAGTCAGCTCTGGGAAACAACGCTGGATCCCGAAACACGGCTTTTGAAGCTGGTAGAAATTGAAGATGCACGGATGGCATCAGAGGTGACGGAAATGCTGATGGGAACGGAAGTGCCGCCCAGAAAGGCATTTATTTATGAGCATGCAGTAGATGCGCAGCTCGATATTTGATAAAAGTGGAGTAGAGAGATGGACGATCGAATTATAAAGACCGAATATTCGGAAGTGATGCAGAAATCTTATATCGATTATGCGATGAGCGTTATCGTGGCAAGAGCGCTGCCGGATGTCAGGGATGGTTTAAAGCCTGTGCAGAGGCGCACTCTGTATGATATGCACGAGCTTGGAATACGTTACGACAGACCCTATCGTAAGAGTGCACGTATTGTCGGAGATACGATGGGTAAATATCATCCACATGGAGAAA
>CAKRYY010000053.1 GCA_934432885.1 uncultured Lachnospiraceae bacterium | reverse complement strand
ATCATAAGGATTCTGATAGGGCACGGGTAGTTGGCGAATATAAGCTGGATGATGTTTCTGTAACACGTGAAATAAAGGCGGAACGACATACCATGGTCATTAGCGACAGTTGGAAGTGTGAAAAGCCTACTGCAATTAGACAGAGATTTGTTATACCACAGGTCTTGCTTGAAAATAGCAGGTTTTCGTTTGATGCGCATTTATTGGAGTCAAAGGTGGAGGGAATCCATTTTAAGTATCAGATTGTTACAGATATTCCGAATGCGCTTACCACGGTACAATTTGGAGTTGCAGCTCCGGAATATAATATGTTTGAAACAACAATGCTGCTGGACACCATAGCTGAAAACACTACGGAGGGCAAAATAACAGCAGTAATAACATTTGAGGAGGAATAGGGAAATGAATAAACCAAAGTGCATGCTTACCGTTGATGTGGAGGCACTGACTATGAGAGCGGAAAATAATCATGTCAATACCTTGATTTATGGCAGGGTTGGTGGAAAAGAATATGGCATTGGAAGAATGATGGACATTGCGGATAAGCATCATGTAAAGATGACATTCTTTCTTGACTTTGCTGAGTACGAATTGTATGGCGATGATATTCTTGAGGTAGGCAGATATATCAAGTCAAGAGGGCATGACCTTCAGGTACATTGTCATTATGATTTACTGGAAAAAATTGTCGGGAAAAAGTCATGGGTATCAATAGAAGAAAATTACTATAGTTGGTACAATAATGATGAGGATTCCAGAAAGATTGTTGATTATGTAACGGATAAGTATGTGCAGTGCACAGGCGAAATGCCATTGGCCTATCGAGGTGGTGAATATAGGTTTGGTACGAGTGTGCTGAAAGCAATAAAAGAAAAAGGATACATTGCTGATTTAAGTTATAACTATGTGAGACCGCAGATGTTGTCGGTAAATAAGCAATTCAAGTATGAGAATGGCTTACTGGAACTGCCGATCGGAATTATGCCGAACAGGAAGCCTTTGAACTTTAATTATACAACATTGACACCGGAATCTAAGGATGATTATGACAGGATTTTGGACGACTATCAGCACTTATTTGATGAGTATTATGACTATTATGGTCAGGATGCTGTTGCAACATTTCTCATGCATAGCTGGTCTTTCATGCATAAAAGAGACCGGTTTACTTCGGTCGGCTATATTGATACACCGAATGATGTTATGGCCGAATTTTATGATCGTTTTCTGGAAACAATGAAAGATAAAGTTGATTTTGTAAGCGTATCCCAGGTGATTGACAGTATAGATAAGGAACAGTTAAAAACCGCAGATTTCAAGGCTGTATTCAAAGCTCCTCTTTCCGCTTCCAATCTCATAAAAATAAGTGATTATATGAATGAGAAGGCAAACGGGAGACAGGTCATTATCTGGGGAAAAGGATGGATGGAATCAACGGTTTTCCAGACGGTAAATCTTCATAAGTCATTAAAGACCGTATACTATATTTCCAATGATGCGGATAAAAAACCAATGTGGAGAGGTAAACCGGTTCATAAATTTTCAGAGGTTACGCTGGATCCAAAAAGAGATTATGTCTTTGTACTGGCGCAGCCAACGTTTCCTGAGATACGTGATTCATTGCGAGGGCTTGGCTTTAAAGAATATGAGGATTTCTTTGATATTCAGAAAAAGGTGCCTGGTGAAAGATCAAATGGTATTCAGGAAAAAGTAAAGTACACTTGTCCGATATGTGGAGGAAATGTATTTGAGACGTATAATTCCGATAAGTTGCGTAGATGTTCCAATTGTGGTTCCGTAGAGCGAACCAGAACGATGGTGAAACTCTTTAATGAGAATCTTAACCGAGATCTTTCTGCATGCAATATCCTACATATTTCTCCGTCAAGAGCGGAACGAATGATATTTAATAAGTTTAACGCAAAAGTTACAACAGTCGATATTCGTCCGGAATGTAAAACAGATCTTGTTGCGGATATTTGCAATATGCCGGAAATAGCATCGGAATCCTATGATATTGTCTTTGCCAACTGTGTCATGAATCATGTATATGATGATGAAATGGCACTCTCTGAGATGAACAGAGTGTTAAAAAAAGATGGAATCGCCATCATTTACGCGATGGAAAGCGGAACATTGAAAAATACGGTTTCGGACACTCCTACGGATTGGTATGGACAGGCGAACTTTGAGAAGTATAGGATTGGCACTTTTAGACATTATGGTGAGGTGGATTTTACTGCACAGCTGAAAAGACATTTCAGCTATGCAAAATGCTTTGAAAAATACGATGATGTTACAGACAGTTCGTGCAAGTGGTACATTTGTGGCAGCAAATAATTGAATTGGTGGTGCAAAACTCTGTCAGAAAAGACTTAGTGATTTCCGAAAAGGAATTTTGAACGATGAATGAAGATTTTATTGAACAGTATAAGACGAATAGACGGATTACGGATGTTAACAAGCTATCGAAAATGGACAGGCAGCATTATGAATTTGCAGCGTCTACGAGAAAGAGAGCTATAGATGCTTTGGGCATTTTTGAAGCTTATGGTTTTCGTATGCATGGTCTACGAATCTTGGATATAGGCTGTGCGTATGGTGGCTTTTCTATTGAGGCAGCTAAAAAAGGGGCTTTTGCCTATGGAATAGAAATTGACTCAGAGTTATATGAATATGCTGTTTTGAATGATAAAGATGAATATTATTCGTCGGGAGAATGTAAGTTTATTCTGACAGATGCAACTTCAGAGGATTTTCTGGAGAAACTTCCACAGAGCTATTTTGATCTGATTATTGTAAATGATGTGTTTGAACACATTTATAATACGCACCGTTTGCTTAGCAATATCTCAAAAGCAGGAAATGATAAGTGCTCTATATATTTTGTTATCCCAAGTAATACTTACATACCATATATCGCGTCAGAGGGGCATACCGGACTGTGCGGTTTGAGCATAATGCCTCCACTTTATTGGAGCGCGCTCATGGGAAATGATTATAGGTCAATATATTATCATCCTTTTGATTATTATAAAACCTCCTTTTTGTATTATGGTTTTAAGAATATTGTTCCGATTAATTATCCGCCAGTTACAGATGTTGAATCGGTAAAAGAGACATCAAGAGCAGAGTATGATAAAGTCTTAAAGAAAATTGCTGATTGCAGCACCAGTTTTCCGGTGGACTACTCAGAGGAGCTGCAAAGGAACTTTAAATTGTTCAGCCAGCTGTTAAACAAGGATTTGGTTAATCTTACCTCTGCAGAAATTGCGTGGAAATACCTGACGGGATTCTGGGCTGGATTTGCGCATAAAAATACGTTGCAGCTTGTTCCGCCTATCATGACCATACAAAGACGAAATTCTGCGGAGAATAGTGATGAAGTACATTTTTCCTTGTATCGAAACAATGATAGGCTGTGTGTTGATGTTCAGTGTGATTTTGATATTTCAGATTATGAATTTGCATATCATCTTACGATGGCAAGACAGCCCAAGAGCTTAGAACGTTCTCATTATATCAAAGATATACATTATGAATGGGATTTGAAGGCTCCAGGAATGTATGGGGCTGCAATTTATGTAAAACATAAGGAACATGAACATAAAGATTTTAGAATTTTAACACAGCCTTTGTACTATCCTGGAAATAAGGAGAAATCATGAAAAAAATGAATTTAAAAATGGCAGTAATAATGGATGAATTTACTTATTGCTGTTATGAACCTGAGTGTGACATGATGCAAATCACACCTGACAATTTCAAGGAGGAGATAGATTCTTTTGCTCCAGATCTGCTCTTTATTGAATCGGTATGGAGGGGAAAAGATAATCTTTGGAGATTTAAGCTTCACGATAACATGGATGCTATTACCGCATTGACTTCTTATTGCCATGAGAAGAATATTCCTGTTATGTTCTGGTCTAAGGAGGATCCAGTTCATTTTGGGGTATTTATAAGAACTGCGGCACTTGCAGATTATGTATTCACGACGGATGCAGATTGCGTTGAACTTTATAAGGCGCATCTCGGACACGACCGAGTGTACTTCCTTCCATTTGCTGCGCAGCCCACAACACATAATCCTATTGAAGAATATGAAAGAAAGGACAAATTTTGTTTTGCTGGTTCTTTTTATGTGAAATATCAGGAACGCTCAAAAGTATTTATGGAACTTTCGCCACTATTTTTGGAGCATGGGTTGGATATTTATGACAGAAACTTTAAAAAAGCAGAATCCGACAATAATGCGCAGACAACATCTGTTGCCAGTCCGGTAGTTGAAAACTATGTTTTCCCGAAGGAACTTCAGGAATGTATTTTGGGTGGATTGCCATACAGTGAAATATCCAAAGCATACAAGGGCTATAAATATGGTATCAATATGACTTCTATGGTACATTCTGGGTTTATGTTTGCACGCAGAGTATTTGAGCTTCTGGCCAGCAACACAGTAACCGTGAGTAACTATAGCCGTGGGCTGGAACTGTTTTTCGGGAATCTTCTTATCACGACCAATGATAAAGATAATATGAGAAGAAAACTTGAGAAATACTGTGGTTCTGATACAGATTATCGTAAATTCAGGCTTGCAGGACTGCGTCATGTTCTTTCTGAACACCTTTATGAAGACAGACTGGATAGAATAACAAACATTGTCCTGAAAAAATCAATCACAAATAAGCTGCCGCAGATACTGGTGCTTTGCCGTAAGAAAACCGATAAGATTGAAAAAATGTTTGAATCACAGACTTATGAAAATAAACTTCTTACAGAAGTATCGTCACAGATGATAGGTAAGTATCATTGTGATTTCGTGACTTATTTTGATGAGAATGACTATTATGGCAAGAATTATCTTTCAGATATGGCATTAACAACAAGATATGCATCAGATAAGGTGATCGGTAAATCCGCATACTATACCGCTAGCGGCGTTGTGAATAGAGAAAAAGCCTACACACGACAGACGGAAGCGGTTTCATTAAGAAAACAAATGGCAGCTGTATCTGTTTTTGATAAGGAAACAAGCCTTAACGATATTTGTTTTTATTCTGAAGTTACAACAATTCTTGCAATTGATGAATTTAATTACTGCGAGAATGCACAGGCGTGTAGTGAGGCAGATGACATAGAAGTTTACACAGGATTTCCTCTTAAGGAGATATATACATATACCGATAATATAAAGCCGGTATCTCTTCATAAAACAGAAGCATTTGCTTTGGACGAGCTTGGTAAGCAGGTAAATATATCAGATGAGGACAAGGTAAAAAAGATATTTGATAAGCATATGCTATGTCTGAGCAGAGAGGTAGATGATGATGAAATTGTATGGTTGAGAACGGAGAAAAATTATACGTTATCTGACTATACAAGTGGAAGCAGAATTGGATTTTTCAGCAAGGTTGAAGAAAAAACAGGTAATGTACGCTGCCAAATAGAATATTATGATGCAGATGACAAAAAGCTGGGATTCTTAAATTTTGCTCTTGATGGATTTACATTGCTGCGTATTCATGACGGTGCAGCATCCTTTAAACTAATCTTTCGTATGCGAGGAAAATCAAGCGTCAAGCTGACAGAGATGTATGTATCCTCTCCTGATACGCAGCTTCCGGCTGTGTTCCCAACACAAAAGTCGGTACTTATTACAAATAATTATCCAGATTACAAAAATGATGGCAATATGAAACTGCATTCATTTGCTGTTGAAAATAAGCTTGAAGTGCTTAAGGTTTCCGAGCTGCCGTGTTATCTGCCGTATTCTGAATATAATGGGATTCAGATTGTTTCTGTGCAGTATTGTGCAGTTGAAGAATATCTTTCTGCGGCTGAATTTGATAAGATATATGTTGATAAGGATTCAGAATATGTTCTTGATTATATGGGAGAAAGCAGAAAGAAGGTCGTAATAATTTGAAAAAAATTCTATTTGTCTTTGGAACAAGACCAGAGGCTATAAAATGCTGTCCGGTAGTAATTGAAATGAAGAGCAGAAAGGAATTTGATGTCAAGGTATGTGTGACGGGTCAGCATAAGGAAATGCTGCAACAGGTTCTTGATGTGTTTGAGATACAGCCAGATTATAATCTTGCAATAATGAAAAAGGATCAGACCCTTTTTGACGTTACTTCAAATATACTTTGTTCGATTAAAGAAGTATACGAGAGGGAAAGACCGGATATTATTTTAGTTCATGGAGATACAACCACAGCTTTTGCTGCTGGATTGGCAGCATTTTATATGAAAATTCCAGTAGGGCATATAGAAGCAGGATTGCGTACCCATAATTTATATTCACCTTATCCGGAGGAATTTAACAGGCAGGCGATAGGATTGCTTGCAGAGTATCATTTTTCGCCGACACAGGCAGCAGCTGATAATTTGATAGGCGAAGGTAAGCAATGCGATAGAATATGGGTAACAGGCAACACTTCCATTGATGCTCTTAAAACCACTGTCAGAGAAGACTACACAAGTCCGTTACTTGAATGGAGTGGGGACAGACGGCTTATTGTGTTGACTGCACATAGACGTGAGAATTGGGGCAAACCATTATATGATATGTTCAGTGCGATACGGAGAGTGGCAGAAGAATTTAAAGATATAGCAATCATTTTTCCTGCACATCCTAATCCGGTTGTCCAAACAGCTGCTCAGGAACTATTGGGTGATGTTGATAATATTAAGATTATTCTACCGCTTGATGTTATAGATTTTCATAATATTATTGCGCATTCTTATCTGGTTCTTACCGATTCGGGAGGAATCCAGGAAGAAGCTCCGGCATTAGGAAAGCCTGTTTTAGTCATGCGTGATACGACAGAGAGACCGGAAGGTGTTGCAGCAGGCACCTTAAGACTCATTGGAACACAAGAGGCGGATATCTATCATGCGTTTGTTGAACTTCTTACCAATAGTGAGATTTATAATAAAATGAGTAATGCTAAGAATCCATATGGAGATGGATTTGCAAGCAGAAGAATAGCGGATGTTTTGGTAAAATAATAAGTTTACAATCCTAAGCAAATCCTGGGCAATTGAGAAAACTTAAAAAAATAGAAAAATTTTTAAATTTGCATCTAAAGTAAAAAAAGAAAACACCGATATATAGAATGAAAACAAAAACAGCAGCGGAAAAATCGCTGGAAAAATGGTAGTAGCCGGGATTTTCCGGAGGTCCTGGATATTATAAAAGAAGCATTGGTAACACCACGAGCAAAAGGATTTGTTCGTGAGAATATAATCGGCAAAGCCGAAAAAACAAGGAGGTAACTTTATGTCAATGGTAGTACAACACAATCTTACAGCAATGAACTCTAACAGAATGTTAGGCGTAACAACAAGCGCACAGGCTAAGTCCACAGAGAAGCTTTCTTCTGGTTATAAGATTAACCGTGCAGCAGATGATGCAGCAGGTCTTTCCATCAGTGAGAAAATGAGAAAGCAGATCAGAGGTCTTACACAGGCTTCCGCTAACGCACAGGATGGTATTTCCACAGTGCAGACAGCAGAAGGCGCTCTGACAGAAGTTCATGATATGCTTCAGAGAATGAATGAACTGGCAGTTAAGGCAGCAAACGGCACACAGTCCGAATCTGACCGTCAGGACATCCAGTCTGAAATCGATCAGCTGGTAACAGAAATCGACCGTGTTTCTACAACCACAAAGTTCAACGAGACCTATCTGCTGAAGGGCAGAAATACTGATGGCACAATGGCAAAGCTTGCTTACACGACAGCAAAGGCCAATCTGGGTGATGTAGCAACAAACATTGATGTTGATGGTGCTTTTACAGTTGCAGTAACTTCTATAGATACATCAAAGGCAGCTGATGCAACTAAGTTAGATGCAGTTATCGATAAAAAGGATGGAACTCCTGTTACTGATAAGGTTATGGAGAATACCAAGATTACAGCACAGAGTGTTACGGTAAAGGTTAAAGACAGCACTGGAGCTTTTATGGATAGAACTTACTATCTGGTTAACTCTACACGGGCAAATTCCCCGAGCAATACGATTGCTGCTGCTTCCGTATCTGAAATCGTTGATAACATCAATGATAAGGCTTTAAAAGCTACGAATGGTGATAAGAGCAAGGTGGCTACAAAAGCATTTGCAAGCATGGATGAGCTGACAGCTCAGTTAAAGAGAGATCTTGGCTCTGATGTTAAGAGTGTGGTTGTTGATGCAGAGTCCCATCCGGGTGCTGTACAGCTGAAGATGAATGCGTTTGCTGACCTGAACGATGCGACAAACATCAGCCTGCATGTAGGCGCTGACTCCGCAGAGGATAACAAGATTGATATGTCCATCAACATGATGAGTGCAAGAGGTCTTGGCGTAAACGGTCTGGATGTAACAGGTGATACAGATGTTAAGGCTACAAAGGCTATCGATACGATTGCAGACGCAATCAAGAAGGTATCCAGCCAGAGATCTTCCCTTGGTGCAGTTCAGAACAGACTTGAGCATACCATCAAGAACTTAGACAACGTTGTAGAGAATACAACCAGTGCTGAGAGCCAGATCCGTGATACTGATATGGCTACAGAAATGGTTAACTACTCCAAGAATCAGATTCTTGCTCAGGCAGGACAGTCTATGTTGGCTCAGGCTAACCAGGCTAATCAGGGAGTACTTTCCTTACTTCAGTAATGAGTTCAGAACAGTAACACATGACATAAAGAAAGGGCTGTCCTCATGGACAGCTCTTTTTCAATAGGAGGACATACTGTGGGAAAAGTGCAGACGCAAAAACCGATTCTTACGATTTCCCTGCTTTCATCTAACCGCAGGGATACGATTCGCAAATGTCTTGATTCCCTGAAAACGCTGCGTGAGCGGGTACCAAGCGAGCTGATTATCGTTGATACATCCCAGAATGAAGAAATGAAAAAGATTTTGGAGGAGTATACAGATAAAATCATCCCTTTTACATGGTGTAAAGATTTTTCCAAAGCGAGAAATGCAGGGCTGGATGCGGCAAAGGGTGAATGGTTTCTTTATCTGGATGACGATGAATGGTTTATCGATACGGTAGAAATTGAAGAATTCTTCTTGTCCGGTGACTATAAAGAGTATACACTTGCCTATTATTTACAGCGGAATTATTCAGATTATGCAGGGACAAATTTTCAGGATGTAAGAGTTTCCCGTATGTTCCGTATCTGGAACCAGATACGCTTTGTAAGCAGTATTCATGAATATCCGGATCCTATCATTGGAAAGACCAGACTCCTTCATAGCATAGTGGAGCATTATGGCTATGTCTATGATACAGAGGAAAAGCGGTATCAGCATTTCTGGAGAAATGTAACGCTTCTGCAGGATATGATACAGAAAGAACGTAAGAATTCCCGCTGGTGGCTGCAGCTTTTGCAGGAATATCGTAATGTTGGTCAGCTTCCTGAGATGGCAGGATGCTGCAAAGAGGCAATTTCAATTTTTGAAAAGGAGAAAGACCCCTTTTCCAGAATTGCAATGGGCTCTTTTTATAATGCGATACTTTTTAAGCATCTGAGGCTGTTTGAATATGAGCAGGCAGAAGAAATGCTGAAAAAAGCGCTTGCAGATAAGAAAATTACGCAGATGTGCAAGGCGGCGCTTTATGCGTCAGCAGTATGCCTTTATTTCCATAAAGAGGAATATGCGCTTTGTGAAGAGTACTGTAGTAAATATTTTACGATTTATGAGGAACTTAAGAATAAGGATGAGGAACAGTATAAGCAGGGCTATTTTTTTGTAGAGGATGCTTTTAATCAGGAACATAGGGAACAGGTCAGCTGCCTTTTTATTATGTGTGGATTAAAGCGGAATGATACTTCTGCATTAAAGACCTATTTCTGGACGCTTAACTGGGAAGGCAGACTGCTTTTCCTGGAAACGGATTTTATTGAACAGGTAGTCGATGCGTTCGGGCGGCTTCCCTATGAGGAAGAATTCGTGCGCATGGCAGAGACAATGGTAAAGCGTGACAGCATTGCGGAAGCACTTATGTGCTGTCTGGAAAAAAAGGAACACGCAGATGCAGAAGGTTTTGGCAGACTGTGCCGGATTTTCCTGCAGATAGATTCCAGACTGCCCTATCTTTTGTATCTGAAGCTGAATCAAATAACAGAAAGTGCAGCGTTAAAGGCATTTATGAAAGCAGTGACCTTCTTTGAATGGAAGGCAGCAGTAGACCGTTTCTGCGTGCAGGCTGCGCCGGAGATGGTTATGCAGCTTGGCAGACTGCTCACGGAGGACGGCAGGGAATTTGCTGGTTCACGGTCAGAATATTTCTTTTTAAAGGATGCCGAGGCAGCTCTTGGCAGATGCAGTCTGGAAGATTATGAAGAGCTGCAGGCACATATTGCACGCTTTTGCGAAAAGAATCGGGCGTTTTATCAGAGATTCTTTAAAACCAGTGCTTTTTCAGGAGAAATGGAAATGCTTCCAGTTCAGGGGCGCGCTGCGGTAATGCTGCAAAGAGCGCTGGATGCACAAAGCGAGGGTAATATCAAAGCTGTCAGTGCCGCGTTAAAGGAGAGCATTACAATTTATCCGCCGATTACCAATGTAGTACGGGTTTATACAGAGCTTTTTGCTGCCCGGCAAAAGGCAAGGATAAATGAGCAGAAAAGGGCTGAGCAGCAGGAATCACTGATGGTTTCTGCGCAGATGCAGCAGCTTGGCGCGCAGATTAAGAAAAAAATCCGTCAGCTTCTGGAACAGGGAATGGCGGCGGAAGCATTACAGACTCTGGAGCAGCTAAAGACCTTTCTGCCAAAGGATACAGAGCTGGCAGGACTTGAGAAGGAAATCAGGGGCAGAATGTCGTAGGAGAAAGGGAAGCTGCGCAAAGACAGTTCATTTCAAATTGGATTTAGAAAGGAGTCACTTATTGCCAGAGGCATGAGGGGCTTCTTTTGGTTACCTCAATTGTAATCCAAGATTCCATACCCACTATCTTGGATCAGTGTAAAAGTTAATAGTTATCAGTGTAAAAGAA
>CAKRYY010000052.1 GCA_934432885.1 uncultured Lachnospiraceae bacterium | reverse complement strand
GTATACGGTGAATCATATAGAGCAGGTTTCGCCAAGGGTCAATGACGGAGCGCATCTGATATATTTAGTTGTCATTGCAGTCTGTGTTTTTTTGAACTTTTTGTATTTAAGAAGCTTTTTTGACAGCAGGATTCAGCTTTTTGGATGGATTCGGTGGGTGCACTGCCTTCCGCTGCTTCTCGTGCTCTTTTTGATTCCACTGCTGCCGATAGAGTATATTCACGGAGTGCATACAAATTATTCTGCAGGTGCAAAAGTATATGTGCTTTACATCAGCATTATTTTTTACAACATTGCCAGCTTATACTATTGTATCCGTTATTGGGGCATGGTAGGCAGGGAAAAGCGTTCTGCGATTATTGCATCGGTTTCCATTTTTACGGTTTCCACCGTTATAGACATACTGATGCCGGAGGCGCTTCTGCCGGTGGTATATGTGGTGCTGTCCTCAGTCGGCTTGATGATGAGCAGTGAGAATGGTGAAAAGTATCTGGACAAGCAGACAGGGATGTTTAATCAGTATGCGCTTGGAATTGTAACCAGTGAGCATATAAATTATGGAAAGGCTACATTCTGTACTGTAATTACGATGACGGCGGAAGAAAATATGCTTGCAGCAATTGACTGGAAGCTCTATGTCAGCGCAATGGAAACCATACAGCGCTATTGCAGGAAAAATCTGAAGTGCGCCTTATATCGGGTCTGCGACAATGGCTTTGTACTGCTGTCAGGAACAGAGCAGGCTGCTGAAAAAATGGCAAAGGCGATTATAGAATATGCAGCGCATAATCTCAGCAGAGAAATTTCATACGGCTATGAGATAATTGAAATTGATAAGCATAGTGGGATTGATGAAATGATGTCCCAGATTGCAGAGGTCTGCATAAATTCGGTTAATCGTATGGCAATTTATGATTATCTAACGGGATTGTATAACCGGAATTGCTTTGAAAAAGATATTCAGCAGCTAAAAAAGGAAAAACGGGATTTATATTATTTTATTGCAGATTTGAATGACCTTAAAGAGACAAATGACATTCTGGGCCATTCAGCAGGCGACGACCTTTTACAGTCCCTTGCGGAGCTGTTAAGAAATGCAGTTGGTCAGGATGGAAAGGTATATCGTCAGGGCGGCGACGAGTTTGCGATTCTATGGCAGGGAAGCGATGCGAGCGGATTTTTAGAAAAGCTGGAAATGCAGCGGTGCCAGAAAAATAAAAAGCGGATGATTCCGATAAGCTTTGCAATTGGCTATGGCAGGATTCTGGATGCAGATGGAATGAGAAATGCAGACCTGATGATGTATGAGCATAAAAAAGAGATAAAGGCGCCCCGTAACAAACCCCACTCTTTTCAACAGAGTGCATTACAGGAATAAATTGGCAGGTTTGTCCATATACTATACCGATATAAAAATACAGGAGGACTTCGGTATGGCAAGAGGACAGAGAAAGACGATCGAGGAAAAGCTGGCGGAAAAAGAAAGACTTATAGATTCCTTAAAGATCCGGCTGCGTTCCGAGCAAAGAGAGCTTGAGGAATTGCGGAAGGAGCAGAGAGAAGCGGAAATGAAGGCTCTGCAGGATATTTTGCAGGAAACAAACCTTTCGGCAGCAGCTGCAGCGGAGGTGCTTAGAGGATATCTGGCAGAAAAAAACGTATCAGCATAGGAAACAGAGCGCGAAAAAGGATTCTCCGAAAGAGAGTCCTTTTCTTTTGGGCAATATTCCGTTATAGTATAGGAGGTAGGAAAAAGAGAGGAATTGCAAATGAATTTAATAAATGTAGAAAAAATAACAAAGATATTTGCAGAACGGAAACTATTTGATAATGCCTCCTTTTCTTTGCAGGAGGGAGAAAAGGTCGGGATTATCGGTATCAATGGAACAGGAAAAACCACTCTTTTAAAGATGCTGGCTGGAATGGAAGAGGCGGATGAGGGAAAGATTACAATAGCAAATCATGTGGTGATACGATATTTGCCGCAGCATCCGGAGTTTGATGCCAAAATGTCAAGTCTGGAATGTGTGCTGGCGGGGAATGTAACCGATGAGAACCGATGGACGCTTGAGAGTGATGCAAAGGCAATGATGACGAGGCTTGGAATTAAGGATTTCGAACAGCCTGCAGGTCAGCTCTCCGGCGGACAGCGGAAGCGTTTGGCGTTAATTGCTGTTTTGCTTTCGCCTGCGGATATACTTCTGCTGGATGAGCCTACAAATCATTTGGATAACGAAATGTCAGATTGGCTGGAGGATTATCTGAAAAAATGGCGCGGGGCGCTGATTATGGTAACGCATGACCGCTATTTTCTGGATAGTGTCTGCAATCGGATTGTAGAAATTGATAAAGGCTCTACATACAGCTATCAGACAAATTATTCGGGATTTCTGGAACTGAAGATGCAACGGGAAGAGATGGAAGCGGCGAGTGAACGTAAACGACAGTCTATCCTACGTGTGGAACTGGAATGGATACGCAGGGGAGCAAGGGCACGTTCTACCAAACAAAAAGCGCATATTCAGCGATATGAGGAATTAAGAGACCAAAAGGCGCCGGTGCAGGAGCAGACAGTAGAGTTAAGCTCTATTTCAACCAGATTGGGAAAAACAACGATAGAATTGGAGCATATCAGCAAGGGCTATGGAGATAGAAAACTGATTGATGACTTTTCCTATATTTTTTTAAAGGGAGACAGAGTCGGATTTATAGGGGCGAATGGCTGTGGAAAGTCAACGCTGATGAAAATGATAGCAGGTCTTATAAAGCCGGATTCTGGACAGATTGTTGTCGGACAGACAGTGAAGATAGGGTATTATGCGCAGGAGATTGCATCCGAAAAGCCTAAGGGGAGTGGTATGCCAGAAGATGCCGTCGATGTTTTTTACATGGACCCTCAGCAGCGTGTGATTGACTACGTGAAGGATACGGCGGAATATATCCGTACAGCCGATGGTGTATTGTCGGCGTCTGCAATGCTGGAACGGTTTTTATTTACGCCGGAGCAGCAATACAGCCCGATTGGGAAATTGTCCGGTGGAGAGAAAAAGAGATTGAATTTATTAAGAGTGCTGGCATCCTCACCCAATGTGCTTTTGCTCGATGAGCCTACCAATAATATTGATATAGCTACCCTGACAATATTGGAGGACTATCTGGATAGATATGAAGGTATCGTTGTTACGGTTTCCCATGACCGATACTTTCTGGACCGCACGATGAAGCGTATGTTTGCGTTTGAAGAAGATGGAAGGCTGAAACAGTATGAGGGCGGTTATACGGAGTATTCCCTCAAAAAATCAGCGGAAAAAGAGACAGAGGAAGCCGGGCAGACAAAGAAAAATGCAGAAAATGGAGCGAAAACTGATTCGCAGGAATCGCAGAAGGGACAGCGCACCCGCGGCCCGAAGAAGTTAAAGTTTACTTATCAGGAACAAAAGGATTATGAAACGATAGAGGCAGATATGGCGGCGCTGGAAGAAAAAATGGCCGCACTTGATAAGGATATTGCAGCCGCCGCGCATGATTTTGTAAAGCTGAATAAGCTGGTGGAAGAAAAAGGAGAGCTGGAAGCCGAACTGGATAAAAAGATGGATAGGTGGATGTACCTTGAGGAGCTGGCGGCAAGGATTGCCGAACAGTAATATCAATAATAGGTTCTATTTTTAGCTGCTGTATGAGGATGGAAGGGAAAACAGGATTAGAATTTATTTTGAGCGCTTGCACGGGCTATGGTCTGCTGTGAGCGCTTTTAAAATATATGCGTTCATGAAAAATGATAGAAAATTTTAAGCGCATCTATTATAATGGAAAAAGAAAATCAAATGCGGTATAAAAATATATGCCGCCAGACCGGGATTTAAAGATGATGAAGGTAAAAGATTATATTGACAAATTAGAGCAGGAAGCGTATTTAGAAAGAGACGAGTGGCAGGAGCTTCTGAGCCGGTATCAGGAGGAGGAGCGTCTTTATGCTGCGCAAAAAGCGAGAAAGATAGCGGATGCTTACTTTGGCAGACAAGTGTACATCAGAGGCCTGATTGAATTTACAAGCTATTGTAAAAATGACTGCTATTACTGTGGACTGCGGAGAAGCAATACTGCCGCCCAGAGATACCGCCTGACGGCGGAAGAAATCCTGGAATGCTGCAAAAGGGGATATGCGCTTGGATTTCGAACTTTTGTACTGCAGGGCGGTGAAGATGCGCATACAACTGATGACTGGTTGGAGGATGTGGTACACAGGATAAAAAAGCAGTATCCTGACTGTGCGCTGACACTCTCGATTGGAGAGAGGGAAGAGGAAAGCTACCGCAGATTTTACAAAGCGGGAGCCGACAGGTATCTTTTAAGGCATGAGACAGCAGACGAGGCGCATTACCAAAGGCTGCATCCTAAAGAAATGTCGCTTACACATAGAAAGGACTGTCTTAGACAGTTAAAGAAAATCGGATATCAGACCGGCTGCGGCTTTATGGTTGGCTCACCGGGACAGAGCGTGTTGACGCTTGCAGAGGATATGGCATTTATTCATGAGCTGCATCCGCAGATGATAGGTATAGGCCCATTTATTCCACATAAGGATACGCCCTTTGGCAAAAAAGAGCAGGGAAGCTATGAGCTTACCCTGTTTTTGCTGAGCCTGCTGCGTATTATGGAAAAAAATGTCCTGCTGCCGGCGACGACTGCGCTTGGAACGATTCATCCACAGGGACGGGAAGCAGGCATACTGGCAGGTGCAAATGTTTTGATGCCAAATCTGTCACCGGTTTCTGTGCGGAAAAAATATTCCCTGTATGATAATAAGATATGCACTGGCGATGAAGCAGCAGAGTGTATCCGCTGCATGAAACGCCGTATGGAAAAGATAGGGTATGAAATTGTCTCCTCAAGGGGAGATTGGAAAGAAAGGATATGATAAAATGGAATACCAGTACAATGTGATGTCCCCCAAAGCGGAGGAATTTATTAACGATGGGGAGATTTTGGATACCATTGCATACGCAAAGGCTAACAAATCAAACAGGGAGCTGATTTTTTCACTTCTGGAACGTGCAAAGGACTGCAAGGGCTTATCCCACAGGGAGGCAGCGGTGCTACTTGAATGTGACATTCCGGAGGCAAATGCGGCGATGGAAAAGCTTGCGATTGAGATTAAGCAGAAGCTGTATGGAAATCGTATCGTAATGTTTGCACCGTTGTATCTGTCAAACTATTGTGTAAATGGCTGTACCTATTGTCCGTATCATCATCACAATAAGCACATCCGCCGCAAAAAGCTGACGCAGGAGGAAATCCGGGAAGAGGTTATTGCGTTACAGGATATTGGACATAAGCGTCTTGCGATTGAGGCAGGAGAAGACCCTGTGAACAATCCGATTGAATACATTTTAGACAGCATTAAGACGATATACAGCGTCAAGCATAAAAATGGTTCGATTCGCCGTGTCAATGTAAATATAGCGGCGACTACGGTAGAAAATTACAGGCGTCTGAAGGAAGCTGGCATCGGAACCTATATTCTTTTTCAGGAAACCTACAATAAAAAAGATTATGAAATGCTGCATCCGACAGGACCCAAGCATGATTATGCATACCATACGGAAGCAATGGACCGTGCAATGGAGGGTGGCATTGACGATGTGGGCATCGGCGTTTTGTTCGGACTTGAGATGTACCGGTATGATTTTGTCGGACTGCTGATGCACGCAGAGCATCTTGAGGCATATAAGGGCGTTGGACCGCATACAATCAGCGTCCCGAGAGTTTGCCCAGCTGATGATATTGATAAGGCGGATTTTGATAATGCTATTTCAGATGAAATTTTTGCAAAGATTGTAGCGGTAATCCGTATTGCAGTTCCGTATACCGGAATGATTATTTCCACGAGAGAGTCCAAGGCATCCAGAGAACATGTGCTGCGGCTTGGCGTTTCCCAGATTAGCGGCGGCTCAAGGACAAGTGTCGGCGGTTATGTGGAAGAGGAAACGGAAGAAGAAAACTCTGCGCAGTTTGACGTCAGCGACAGACGTTCATTAGACGAGGTAGTGGACTGGCTGATTGGCATGGGATATGTACCGAGCTTCTGCACAGCATGTTATCGGGAAGGACGTACTGGTGACAGATTCATGAAGCTGATTAAATCAGGACAGATTGCTAATTGCTGTCATCCCAATGCGCTTATGACCTTAAAGGAATATCTGGTGGACTATGCTTCCGAAAAAACAAGACGTGAGGGAGAGGCTTTAATAGAGCGGGAGCTTGAAAATATTCCCAACCCCGTTGTACGGGAAAAGGCAAAGGCGTATATTGCGCAGATAGAAGGCGGCGAGCGCGACTTCAGATTTTAAATAGGTCAGCTATTATATAAATGCACAAAAGAAAGGACGGCGGATGACTATGGCAGTGACTTTAAATGAAACGCCTGCGGCAAATCGTATTCATATTGGATTTTATGGAAAGAGAAACAGCGGCAAATCTTCACTCCTGAATGCTTTTGCAGGGCAGGAGGTTGCTGTGGTTTCAGGACAGGCGGGAACGACAACAGACCCCGTTAATAAGCCGATGGAAATCCATGGTCTTGGAGCCTGTGTGCTGACAGACACGGCAGGCTTTGATGATGTTGGCACGCTTGGCAGAAGCAGAGTGGAGAAGACCAGAAAAGCTGCGGAACGCACGGATATTGCCCTTCTTTTGTGCAGTGGAGAAGACCTTGAAGAAGAAATGGCATGGTATAACCATTTCAGGGAAAATAAAACGCCGGTCATATTAGTTGTAAACAAGGCGGATATTGGTGAAGCCGCAGAACGGCTTTGCCAGACGGTGAAGGAACAGTTTGGTGAGGAGCCGGTGCTTGTCAGCGCAAGGGATAAGACAGGGCTTGAGGATTTAAAGGAGCGTATGCTCAGGGCGCTGCCGGATGATTATGCAAAGAGAAGCATTACA
Source organism: uncultured Lachnospiraceae bacterium (assembly GCA_934432885.1). Lineage (GTDB taxonomy): Bacteria > Bacillota > Clostridia > Lachnospirales > Lachnospiraceae > VSOB01. The sequence goes on along the minus strand of CAKRYY010000052.1, from coordinate 4,538 downwards.
GGTGAACTGGCGGCTGAGGGAGATACCGTTTTGCTGGTAATGCCGCAGGACATTCAAGCGCCTAAGGGGCGGCTGATTTTGCCACAGGTGCAGACCATCAGGGAGCTTCTTGATAAAAAATGTATCGTGCTCAGTGTAACAACAGATAAGCTTAAAGCGGCGCTGGATGCAATGAAAATGCCGCCGAAGCTGATTATTACGGATTCCCAGGCATTTGCTGAGGTCTATAAGGAAAAACCGGCTGAAAGCGCTTTGACTTCCTTCTCCATGTTGTTTGCAGGACAGAAGGGAGATATGCAGTATTATATTGACAGCGCAAAAGAAATTGCCAGTCTCAGCGGAAAATCCAGGGTGCTGATTGCTGAGTGCTGTACGCATGCACCGCTTGCGGAGGATATTGGAAGGGTAAAGCTTCCGCGCCTTTTGCGGCAGCGGTATGGCGAAGCCATGCAGATTGATATTGTCAGCGGCACTGATTTTCCAGAGGAGCTTAATGGCTATGACCTGATTATTCAATGCGGGGGCTGCATGTTCAACCGGAAATATATTTTGTCCAGGATTGAGCGTGCCAGAGCTCAGGGTGTACCGATGACGAACTATGGTGTGGCGCTTGCATTTTTGAATGGCATTTTGGAGCAGACAGTTTATATTGTATAAAAATACAAAGAGGGAGTTTGGAGACGGTTATGGAGAAAAGGTCAGGGTGGGAAGTTGGCGGATTTCGATTCGGCTCTGATAAGGATGCGGAACTTGCAAAAAATGAGCAGGAAAAGATAAGCTGGATGGAGAAAAGGGTACAGTATGAGCATCCAGAGAGCGTGCTTTCCGTATACAATAAGGCAATTGAAAACCGTATTTTCCAGACTCCGGTAGGTTTTCAGTATTTGCAGAAATTGTATTCCTTTCTGGAGGAAAATGGGCTTGCAGATCAGGCGGAGAGTATTCCTCTTTATCAGGTATACAGCTATGATTTGAATGAAAAGCTCAAGGACCATACGGCGAAGCGCAGGGTGCAGCCGAGCCAGTACCGTTCGCTGCGTGCGACGCTCAGAAAGTCTGTGCTGTTGAATATTCTGCTGGTATTCGTTGTGATTGCCATGTTTGTCATTACCCTGACGGGAAAAAATCCAAACATACTGAATTATGAGCAGAAGCTGACGGATAAGTATGCCGGCTGGGAGCAGGAACTGACGGAGCGTGAAGCGGCAATACGGGAAAAAGAACGTGAACTTCAGATAGGACAGTAAAGGAGCGGAGGCAAATGGAACAGCTAAAGATACTTGTCGTAGATGATGAAAGCAGAATGAGGAAGCTTGTAAAGGATTTCCTGACAAAAAGCGGGTATCTGGTTATAGAGGCAGCAGATGGAAGCGAAGCGATAGATATTTTCTTTGAACAAAAGGATATTGCGCTGATTCTTTTGGATGTTATGATGCCCAAAATGGATGGCTGGGAAGTGTGCAGGGAAATCAGACAGTATTCGAAGGTTCCGATTATCATGCTGACAGCGAAATCTGATGAGCGGGATGAGCTGCAGGGCTTTGAGCTTGGAGTGGATGAATATATTACCAAGCCATTCAGTCCTAAGATTTTGGTTGCGCGCGTAGAGGCGATTCTGCGACGGATAGGGCAGAAGGGACAGGGGGAGGCTCTGACGGCAGCAGGTATCGTACTGGATAAGGCGGCGCATCAGGTAACAATTGATGGAAAGACAGTGGAACTGAGCTATAAGGAATTTGAACTTTTGGCTTATTTTATGGAAAATCAGGGAGTTGCGCTTTCCAGAGAAAAAATATTAAACCATGTTTGGAATTATGACTATTTTGGAGATGCGCGTACGATTGATACGCATGTGAAAAAGCTGCGCAGCAAAATGGGAGAGAAGGGCGATTTGATTAAGACTATCTGGGGAATGGGATACAAGTTTGAAGCCTGATGTGAAAACTGGCGGAATGGAGAAACGGTATGAAATATTCCATTAAAAAGCAACTTGCGCTTACCTATATTACACTTATGGCGGCGACGCTTCTGTGCTGCTGGTTTCTGAACAATACGTTTCTGGAATCTTATTATATGAATAATAAGCAGAAAACGCTGATGGAGGTTTATGATAAACTGAATACAGCGATCGCAGACCAGACGATAGAGACAGATGCATTTGATATAGAGCTGCAGAAGCTTTGTGGAAAATATAATATCAGTATGCTTGTACTGGACGAGGATTCCGGAACGCTTAAGGCAACCATGCACGATTCCGAAGGGTTAAAGCGTCAGCTTCTGGATAATATTTTTTTCCCGGAGAAGCATGCGGAGCTTGAAAAAATATTAAAGAGAACCGATGAGTATGTACTGCGCAGGGTGAGGGATCCCTGGATTCGGACAGAATATATTGAAATGTGGGGATTTTTAAAGGCGGGAAATCTTTTCATTATAAGGACGCCGAAAGAGGGAATTATGGAAAGCGTTGCGCTGGCAAACCGGTTTCTGGCGTATATGGGAATGGCAGCGGTGCTGATTGGCGGCATCGTTATCTGGTTTGTATCCCGTAAAATTACAGAGCCGATTATGGAACTGGCGGATATATCAGAAAAGATGGCACATCTTGACTTTGAAACAAAATACAGGGGAAATGCGAAAAACGAGGTTGGCGTTTTGGGAGAGAATATTAACAAGCTTTCCGGAACCCTGGAAGAGACCATATCTGAATTGAAAACGGCGAATAATGAGCTGCAGCAGGATGTACGGAAAAAGGAAAAGATTGATGAAATGCGTAAGGAATTCCTTTCAAACGTATCTCATGAGCTGAAAACGCCGATTGCGCTGATACAGGGCTATGCAGAGGGGCTTAAAGAGGGAATCAATGATGACGCGGAAAGCAGGGAATTTTACTGTGATGTTATTATGGATGAAGCCGGAAAAATGAATAATATGGTAAAAAAGCTCCTGACGCTGAATCAGCTGGAATTTGGAAATGATGTTGTGGAAATGGAGCGGTTTGACCTGATGGAAGTCATTCAGACCTTTGTTCAGTCTGCAGAAATATTATTAAAGCAAAACGGTGTAACGGCAAAGGTCAGTGGGGAAGCACCCTGTTATGTGTGGGCAGATGAGTACAAGACAGAGGAAGTAATCCGTAATTACTTCAGCAATGCCCTGAATCATTGTAAGGGAGAAAAGGTAATCCATATCAAGACACAGCAGCATGGAAATGCGGTCAGAGTAAGTGTATTTAATACAGGAGATCCAATTCCGGAAGAGTGTGTAGCACACTTATGGGAAAAATTTTATAAGGTGGACAAGGCCAGAACGAGAGAATATGGCGGCAGTGGAATCGGACTTTCTATTGTAAAGGCGATTATGGAGTCCATGAATGGCAAATACGGTGTAATCAATTATGAAAACGGCGTGGAGTTCTGGTTTGAGCTGGCGGCAAATTGACTTGTACCGGCTGGAAAATCGTGTTAAAATATAAAAATCAAAGATGAAAAGGAGCTTCCGCATGAAAAAGAAAGGCGTTTTATGCAGTATATTGCTGGGTATTCTACTACTTTTTACAGGCTGTAGGAATCCTTTTGATTATATGCCTGATTTAACAGAAGAAGAGAGCGCTGCAATTGCTGAGTATACAGCGGGAATTCTGATAAAGCATGATAAGTATGCCGGAAGGCTTGCAAGCGATACGCAGATTGCGGAGGCAGATGCCCGTGAGAAGCTGCGTCAGGAAAATATTGAGGCTTTTCATAAAACATCGGAGGAAGCTACGGAGGAAGAACAGCAGCAGGATACCAAAGAAAAACCTTCATCTGCATCAGGCAGTGGAGAAGCAGCACAGGCAGAGGTCCCTTTTGCAGGAATTGCACAGTTTTGCCAGGCAGATGGCTTTACAATCAATTATACGGGGTATATGATAAGTGAGTCTTATCCGGCAGTAGAAGAAGGCGATATGGTATTCGCAATGGATGCAAGTCCTGGAAATAAGCTGCTGGTGTTACAATTTACAGCGCAGAATGAGACGGCGGAGGATAAGGAACTGGATATTTTTGATAAAAATATAAAGTTCCGTGTTTCTATCAATGACGGCGGGATGGAAAGCATGTTAACGACACTTTTGCTGGATGATCTCAGCTCCTATAAGGGAACGGTGCCGTCAGGTGAAAGTATTCCTTTGGTTCTGGTAAAGGAAGTGCCTGAAGCAGAGGAAATTACTACCATTTCGCTTATGCTGAAAAATGAAGCGGAAAGCACCACAACTTTATTAGAGTAATGCGCTAATATATTGAAAACAGGAAATCCCGGTCTGCGAAAAGCGCAGAAAACCGGGATTTTTTACGCATTTTTTAAAATGTGTAAAAAAAACAAAAAATTTGTAAAAAAGTGGTTGACAATGCGAAATAACAATGCTATACTTTGATTCGTTGCTGAGGAACACAGCACAGCAACAACAAAGAGAACCTTGACAATCAAACAGCAATGCAGCCCTGAAGATTCGAAAAAGAAGATTCAGAGAACGGTCTGGAAACAGACAACCTAAAGCAGTA
>CAKRYY010000051.1 GCA_934432885.1 uncultured Lachnospiraceae bacterium | reverse complement strand
GAAGCTCCATCCAGTAAAAATGCTGTGCAACCGTCTCATTCGCAATCAGCATAAAATCCTCTATCAGCTTTGTCGCGCTCATAAGGCTTTATCGCAATCGGCGTTCCATCCGGCTCCAATAAAATCTTGGTTTCCGGAAAATCAAAATCAATCGAGCCGCGTTTCTTTCTTTTCTTTCGTAAAATATCTGCAAGCTGCGCCATATCCTCCAGCATTGGAACAAATTGTTCATGCTCCTTACGCAGCAGCTCATCCTTTTCTTCCAAAATTGCATTTACGCCGGAATAGGACATCCTGCGGTCTACCCGGATTACCGTCTCCGCAATCTTATAGTCCACTACCTGTCCCTTTTCATCAATTTTCATCATACAGGAAAGCGCAAGCCGGTCCTCACCTGCATTCAGTGAGCAGATACCATTTGAAAGAATATGCGGCAGCATGGGAATCACACGGTCTACCAGATAAACGCTCGTTCCCCGTTTCTGCGCTTCTCGATCGAGCGCTGAATTTTCCTGCACATAATTTGTAACATCCGCAATATGGACACCCAGGCAGTAAAGTCCGTCTTTCACGGAGAGGCTTACCGCATCGTCCAAATCCTTTGCGTCCTCTCCATCAATAGTTACCATAAGCACATTCCTTAAATCAAGCCTGCCCTGCATATCCGCTTCCGAAACAGGACTCGAAACGCGCTCTGCCTGATTTAAAACACGCTCCGGAAATTCCACCGGCAAATCAAAGCCCTTGACGATACACATAATGTCTACACCTGGGTCATTGATATGTCCAAGTATTTCTGTTACGACACCCTCCGGGCTTTTCCCCGCCGAGCCGTATTCTGTAAGCCTTGCGACCACCTTATGTCCGTCCACTGCACCCTTGGACTTCTCCAATGGAATAAAAATATCCGCCGGAATCTTCGCATCATCCGGCACGACAAAGCCAAAGCTTTTACTTTTCTGAAAGGTTCCAACAATGGTTTTTACACCGTGTTCCAAAACCTTTAAAACCTCTGCCTCCCGCCGTTTCCCCTGCTTTGCGGGCAAAACGCGTACCTGCACGGTGTCCCCCGGAAATGCTCCATTTACCTGAGACTGCGGTACAAATAAATCCTCCTGTTCGCCCTCTATCTGGACAAAGCCAAAGCCCTTTTGATTGCCTATGAAAAGCCCTGTGAGAATATGCTCTTCCGGCTTTTTATATTTTCCACGCTTTGTAATTTCCAGCCTGCCTTCTGCGAGCAGTTCTTCCAAAACCGCCTTTAATTCCTCTCTATCCTCTTTTGCCACCTGCAAAAAAATTACAAGCTCCTTTTCCTTCATCGGAACATATAACGGATTCTCCACCAACTCACAAATCAAATTTTTCCGTTCTTCTCTACTCTTCATCCTAACTTCCTAAATTATCTCAAATTCCAATACAGTGCCTTTTACTACAGCCCCAGACCCTTTTTCCAAATTCCACCTGTAAAAAAAACACTCTTTTGCAAGAGTGTTTTTTCATCCTAAGTCTAAAAGAACCGTGTGTTTAAAACTGCTGCAAGTACAAAGAACAGTACCGCCAAAATCTTGGTAACCTTAACCAGTGTTCCTTCCATTGAACGTCCTTTGTTTTTGCCCCAGTAGGATTCAGCTGCACCGCTGATAGCTCCCAGTCCTGCGGATTTTCCTTCCTGCATCAATACAAGTGCTGCCAATACAAGCGACACAATAATAAATACGATTAAAAGAATGGTTCTTACCATGCTCATTCTTGCACCTCCTAATGTCAAACAAAAATTATATTAGCATAAGTGTGCAAAAAATTCAAGTCTTTTCCATCATTTTCCGTATTCTGGAAGGCAAAACCTGCTCACTACTCCTGCCTTGTCTGAAACGGCTCTTTGTAGCAGGCTTCCTCGCCCAGTTCTTCCTCAATCCGAAGGAGCTGATTATACTTTGCAATCCTGTCGCTGCGGCACGGCGCTCCTGTCTTAATCTGCCCTGCGTTGACTGCAACTGCAAGGTCCGCAATAAACGTATCCTCTGTTTCTCCTGACCTGTGGGAAATAACTGTCCGGTACGCATTTTTATGCGCCATCTCGATTGCTTCCATCGCTTCGGACACCGTACCAATCTGGTTTACCTTTACTAAAATAGCATTGGCAACACCAAGCTTAATTCCAGCCTCCAGACGTTTGGTATTGGTGACGAACAAATCATCTCCGACAAGCTGCACACGGTCTCCAAGCCGTCTCGTCAGCTCCTTCCAGCCGTCCCAGTCATCCTCTGCAAGACCATCCTCAATAGAAGCAATCGGGAAGCTGTCAATCAGTCGTTCATAATAAGAAATCATATCCTCGGTGCTGCGGACCACCTCTTTTCCGGTAAGGCTGCTCTCACCCGGGAAATGATACATTTTTGTCTTTTCGTTGTAAAGCTCACTGCTTGCCACATCAAGCGCAATCTTAATTTCCCTGCCCGCTTCATATCCAGCGGCATCTATTGCTTCTGCAATCAGGGAAAGCACTGCCTCCGCATCGGGAAGGTCGGGAGCAAAACCGCCTTCGTCCCCCACACCGGTCGAAAGCTGCTTTTTATTCAAGATCTTTTTCAGATTATGATAAATCTCTGCACAGATTCTAAGTCCCTCCTGAAAGCTTTCCGCCGCCACTGGCATAATCATAAATTCCTGAAAATCTACCGTATTGGCAGCATGCTTTCCGCCGTTTAAAATGTTCATCATGGGAACCGGCATCCGTTTGGTATGCACACCACCAAGATATTGATATAACGGAATTCTTAAGGCTGCCGCACCTGCTCTTGCAAGCGCCATCGAAACTGCCAGTATTGCATTTGCCCCAAGATGCTCCTTGTTCTCGGTTCCGTCTGCCTCCAGCATCAGATGATCAATTTCAAGCTGATTCAAGCCATTTCTTCCAAGCAGCTTTTCCTTTAGCTCTGTATTTACATGATGCACTGCTTTTTTGACTCCAAGCCCAAAATATCTCGGTTCTCCATCCCGCAGCTCAACCGCTTCAAATCTGCCTGTACTTGCACCGGACGGCACTGCTGCGCTTCCTCCATAGCGCCGCCCGGTTATTGTATCCATCAGCGTTACCTCTGCTTCCACTGTAGGGTTTCCTCTGGAATCCAGAATCTCCCTTCCATGCACATCTGTAATTTCCATATACCGTTTCATGCCATACCTCCATTTATCCTTTTTATGGAAAGTATGTCCTGCTGCGGCACTTTTATTCTTTTTTGGCGATTCTTCTTTTATTCTGCCATCTCGCCCGTATAAGCAGTACGCTCCTTTACAAAATCAGGAATCTTATCCGTCAGCATATAGAACCCGGAGCTGTAACGCTCTATTTTGCTGTCTTCCGGCATATCAGCCTGCATTACGTCAACATAATAATCCATATCCAGCGTTCCGTCCGGCGTCCAGACGTCTGTAAAGCTGTCCGGATACAGTGCAGGCATAATCTGTGAAATTTCCTGCTTATCTTCAAATACAGCCGATGTTGAATAGTCATTATAACCATACTCATCTTCTTCATTTTGATACAGCTCACTGTTGCTGTTTGTTACTGTCATCCGCTCCACTTCACTTATGTCAAGATAGCTTCCTGTATACGTTCCTTCCTCCTTTAGCAATGCAATGGTATTCTGGAAGGATGGATAAACCGGCAGAGACATGGATACATAGGAATCCTTATCAATACACTCAAACTGCAGCTTTCCAACAATAAGCTGATTTAACTGGTCTGAGAATTTGAAGCTCTCACTGTCCTTCTTATAAGCATTCCTTAATTTTTCGGCAGTTCCGGAAAGTGCAATTCTCCTGCTGCCATCAAAGTAAAACAGCTTCAGCCGCTCTCCAAGTGAAAAGACTGCATCATTATACACCTGATTTGTGCTCTCTCTGTATGCTTTGCTTTCTGTAATCGCATCCAGCAGTGCCACATCCTCAAGATAATTCGTTCTGAACTGCCGGTATACTGTCCTTCCATTTTTCAGCACATACTTCACTACGCAGAAGCGATAGCCTTCATTTTCTTCTGACTCCTCACCCATTCTGCGGTCTGCCAGTGTCAAAAGAGGCGCAATATCCGTCAGCTCCATATTGTCAAAAACATAGGTCTCCCTATCTGACGAATTCAGATTTTCATCATAACATTCATAATATTCATCCGTAAAAGTAAACGCAGCATGGTCAACCTTTGCCGCATCCGGTACGTACCGGTCATAGCCAAATAAGTCAAACCAGAAAACAGAAAACAACGCTCCCGCAAAAGCTGCTGAAATCAATAACGATTTCCATCCATTTTTTACACTGCGAATGTCAAAATCATAAATAACCTCTACAACGCCATGACATAAAAGCACGCCCATCACCAGTCCAAATACGCTGAATACTGTACTTTCTCCGGAAAGACCGTAAAATATGACACCGCCAGACAAGCCTGCCAATACCGTAAGAAAGACCTTGATAACCGGCTTTGTGCAGGGAAATGCCATCGCTTTTCCACATGCCTCTGCAGGCTTTTTCCGATAGCACAAATAAGCAAGAGCAAGCGCAAGCGCACCGACTATGACAATCGAAAGCATCCCCTTCCAAAAGTCTGTAAGATTTATCTCCTGATATCCATATCCGTCATAGCTATAATCAATTACATTATCCAGCATCATCCAGAAACGTATCAATGGAGAAACCATGAGCTTCCATATAAATGGCTGTGTTTTATAATAAAAGCTGGAAAAGAAGGTGCTCATATATGCGATCAACACCGTAATTGCAATTCCATCATAAGACAAAAATACCGCTGTTCCAAGCATCGTTACAATTATATTTCCTGTCAGCATTACTGCCAATATTGCAATATGATAAACAGACAGATACAAAAGCAGATACCCGATTACGCCTGTTTCTATTGACTTCACCGCATAGGAAATATCTGCTCCCATTGCCTTGGCAACTATGATGCTGAGCACCAGATGAAACAGATATGGAATCAGATATGCCAGAATTCCGTTTATATAAATTGCAGCAAACCGGCTCTCCTTAGATACCGGCATACTCATATACAAATCCAGCTTCTTTCTCTGATACATATAGGAAAAGCCCTGAATTCCGGCAATCACTGCCAGCACCGTAATCAAAAGGGCTACTACAGCGTTCGGTCCTACAATTTCTGCAAAGCAGAAGCCAAGCCTCCGTGCAATATCCCGATAATTGCTGTAATAAGACTTCTCCGTGCTCAGCGTCATTGCCGTTGCTACCGGCAGGGCAAAGAAGAAGTATAAAAACATAATGACAAACAGCCAGACTCTTCTTCTGAGATTCGCTTTGAGATTACCCAAGAATGATTTTTTTGATGTCATAGCCAACTACCTCCGTCTCACTGATAAAGATTTCTTCAAGGGAAAGGGGAAGTGTCTCAAAGAACACTGTCCTGATACAGCTAAAGCACGCAATAACCTCTTCACGAGAGCCCCTGACCGTAAGCGTATAAAGCGAACCTCTTTTTTCCTCTTTCACAAGCTCAAGTCCCTTGAAGGCTTCTTCTGCATCCACTCCCTCATCCAGCACGCACTGTACCTTCTGGATATTGCACTTCATTTCTTCAAGGTCTTTGGATAACAGGACACCACCCCGGTGCAGCAGTCCGACATGGTCACAGATGTCCTCCAGCTCACGCAGATTGTGTGAAGCAATAATCGGTGTCAGTCCTCTGTCCTCCATTTCCTTCGCCATCAAGCTCTTAATGCCCTGACGCATTACCGGGTCCAGTCCATCAAAGGTTTCATCGCAGAACAGATATTTTGTACGAGCGCAGATTCCACACAGAATCGCAAGCTGCTTTTTCATTCCTTTGGAAAAGGTAGAAATCTTACGTCTGCGTCCCAGTCCAAAGCTGCTCAGATATTCATAGTAATGCAGCAGGTCAAACTTTGGAAATACGCTGCTGTAATAATGCGCCATATCCTCCGGTGTCGCATTGGCAAAAAAGTAGGGCTCATCTGCAATAAAGAAAAGTCTTTCCTTTGCCTCCACGTTATCAAATACCGGCATCCCATCTATCAAGACCTGTCCTGCATCCGGCTTTATTACGCCGCTCATCATACGAAGCACTGTGCTCTTTCCTGCTCCGTTTGTTCCAATCAGTCCAAATACGCTGTCTTCCTTAATCGTGATGTCCACACCATCTACTGCTTTTATCTCCTCAAAGCTTTTGCTTACATCGCGTACTTCAATCATTTTTCCATTCCCCCTCCTTCAGATTCTGCAGCATTTCCGCTCTGGAAATGCCTATTTCTTCTGCTTCCTCCAAGACATCTTCTATCTTTTGTAAAAGCTCTTTTTTCTTAAGCAGATATAATTCCTGATTATACGTGACAAAATTTCCTCTTCCCTTGATGGTATACAAAAAGCCAAGCCTCTCAAGCTCTGCATAAGCCTTTTGTATCGTGTTAGGATTGATTGAAAGCTCCATCGCAAGATTTCTGACAGACGGCATCTTGCTGTCCGGCTCCAACACGCCGTTGATAATCAGCTTTTGCAGCTTATCAACGACCTGCTCATAAATGGGCCGGGTATCTTTATAATCCAAAATAATCATATTTCGCTCCTTTCCGTTCAGACTTTATAAGAACTAACTGTATTATGTATGTTAGTACAGTTATCTTATCATATATATACCGGAATTGCAAGCAAAATTTATCTCCGCGAGCTGCGCATCTCATTTTTACTTTATAGGAAATTCCTATAAATTTCCTATAAAGTAAAAAAATACGCCCGCTGTCCAATAACAGCAGGCGCTTTTATCTATATACCTGTATATTCCTGTATATTTATAGGTAGGTATTTACTTACGAACCAGAAGAGATTTTCCAGTCATTTCCTTCGGCTGTTCTTTTCCCATAATCTGAATCAGCGTCGGAACAATATCTGCAAGGCAGCCACCCTCACGCAGTGTATAAGCCGGATCATAGTTTACCAGAATGAACGGTACCGGATTGGTCGTATGTGCTGTAAATGGAGCTCCTGTCTCATAATCAATAAGCTGCTCTGCATTTCCATGGTCAGCACAGATAAACAGCACACCATCCATCTCCTTAACTGCAGCAACTGCTTTTCCAACACATTCATCCACTGTCTCAACCGCCTTTATGGCAGCAGCCTGTACCCCAGTATGACCTACCATATCCGGATTTGCAAAGTTAATAATAATAACATCATACTTTCCGCTGCGAATCGCCTCTGTAAGCTTATCGCATACCTGATAAGCGCTCATTTCCGGCTTTAAGTCATAGGTAGCAACATCCTTCGGAGAATTTACCAGCACGCGGTCCTCTCCCTGATTCGGTTCTTCTACGCCGCCATTGAAGAAGAAGGTTACATGCGCATACTTCTCAGTCTCTGCGATTCTTGCCTGTGTCATATTATTTGCTGCAAGCCATTCACCAAAGGTATTTGTTACAGCAATCTTATGGAAAGCAACTTCCTTATTCTGAATTGTATGGTCATAATCAGAGAAGCATACATATACAGTATCCAGTCTCTTTCCACGCTCAAAGCCCTTAAAGTCATCATCGCAGAAAGCTCTCGTAATCTCTCTTGCACGGTCAGGACGGAAGTTAAAGAAGATTACAGAATCGCCATCCGCAATCAGTGCTACCGGCTTTCCATCCTTTTCCACTACTGTAGGCTTTACAAACTCGTCTGTTTCGTCTCTGTCATAGGAAGCCTGAATTCCCTCCGGACCGCTTGCTGCCTTAAGTCCTTCTCCCTTTGTCAAAGCATCATAAGCCAGCTTTACTCTGTCATAGTTATTATCTCTGTCCATTGCATAGTAACGTCCCATAACGGATGCAATTTCGCCAACGCCGATTTTTTTCATCTCAGCTTCCAGCTGCTCGGCATAGCCTTTTCCACTTGCAGGCGGTGTATCACGACCATCTAAGAAGCAGTGTACATATACCTTCTCAAGTCCATTTCTCTTTGCAAGCTCTAACAGTCCATACAGATGTGTGATGTGACTGTGTACACCGCCATCTGATAACAGTCCGAACAGATGCAGCGCGCTGTTATTCTTTTTGCAGTTATTTACTGCGTCCAGCAGCGCCGGATTTTCAAAGAAAGTGCCGTCCTGAATCTCCTTTGTGATTCGTGTCAGCTCCTGATATACAATACGTCCTGCGCCCATATTCAGATGTCCAACCTCAGAATTTCCCATCTGTCCTTCAGGAAGTCCAACCGCCATACCGCTCGCATTTCCCTTTACAAAAGGATACTCCTTCATCAGTGCATCCATTACCGGTGTCTTTGCCTGCGCTACCGCATTGCCGTCCACACGGTCGTTCAAACCATATCCGTCAAGAATCATCAATACTGTCGGTTTCTTACTCATGTTCTTTTCTCCTTATCTGTCATATCCTTCATCTGTATGTCATATTCATACAGCAATCTCCTTAACTGCAACTGATTATACACGCTCTGCTTTCTTTTCGCAACCGCTTTCCCCTTATCTCACTGCATTTTCGGAAAAGTGCTTGATTCTTTTTCCAAAAAAGTTTACAATATTAGGAATTTATTTCAGTTTCTTATATCTTTCCTTTGAGGTAGCCTTATGATAAAATTATTGATTCGTTTCTTTATACAGAATTCTGAACAGACAGATGTACCCGAGGTACGGGAAAAATATGGTATCCTGAGTGGTATTGTCGGCATTTTCTTTAATATTCTGCTCTTTTCCCTGAAATTTCTTGCAGGACTGCTCAGCGGCGCCATTTCCATCATAGCCGATGCGTTCAATAATCTCTCCGACGCGGGTTCTTCCATCATTACCATGATTGGATTCCGTATTTCGACGCAGGAGGCAGACTCTGACCACCCCTTCGGACACGGCAGAAGCGAATACATAGCAGGACTGATTGTTTCTATCATTATTTTAATCATGGCATTTGAGCTGATTCATTCTTCCTTTATGAAAATCCTGCACCCGGAGCCGGTATCCTTCACTCCAATCGTGCTTTTGATTCTTGCAGTTTCCATTCTGGTTAAGCTGTATATGTATTGCTACAATACTTATATCAGTAAAAAAATTGCCTCAACTGCACTGCGCGCAACCGCAACTGACAGCTTCAGCGACTGCCTTGCAACCTCTGCTGTTTTGCTTGCCATGCTGGTTTCACATTTTCTTTCTGTCAACATTGATGGCTATTGCGGTATTTTAGTCGGACTTTTTATTCTATGGGGCGGTATTCAGGCTGCAAGAGACACCATCAGTCCCCTGCTCGGTCAGGCTCCCGACCCAAAGTTTATTCAGAACATTAGGTCAATTGTTGCACAATATCCTGAGGTACTCGGGACACACGACCTTATCGTACATGATTACGGTCCCGGACGACGTATGATTTCCCTGCATGCAGAGGTTCCTGCAAAGGGCGATATTTTAAAGCTGCACGATACCATTGACAATATCGAAAGACGGCTGCAAAAGGAACTCTGCTGCTCCGCTGTCATCCACATGGACCCCATTATGAACGATGACGCCGAAACGCTTGAATGTCAGGAACTGGTAAAGGGCATCCTTGCAGAAATAGACCCCGCCCTCTCCCTTCATGATTTCCGTATCGTAAAGGGTCCCACACATACAAATCTCATATTTGATTTGGTGGTTCCCTATCAGACTTCCTATAGCATTGATGCCTTAAAGGACGCGGTAAAAAGGAAATTGCAGGAAAAAAATGCACAGTATTTTGCCGTCATTCAGATTGACCATCCATAAAATCGGCTGCAAAGGGCAGCATAAATTCCAAAATACCCACCGAAGCTGGTGCCACCAGCCCTGGATTGCAGATTACATAAAAATCAGCTTCCTTTTGATACCACGTGCTATCTGTCAGCACATTTGAAAGGCGCGAGGCATAATCTGCATACAGCCCATCTGCCGCAGGACTATTTGTCAGCTCCTGTGAAAGATAGCTGTCACATTCCTGCAAAAAGGCTTCCTGATTTGTTATTACGTCTGAAAGCACAAGTCGCCTTCCGTCTGCCGCATCAAAATTATATGCGGTACGCACAGTTTCCGGCGCACCGTCTCCTGTATCTACTACCATATCTTCTACAATGCTGATAATCCTCTCGCCGGTATAAACAGCCGTATAGTTTTTTTCAAGATAATATGGTCTGAATTCTGTTGTTTCCTCTGTTCCGTCAGCTTCCATCAAAGCCTGCGCTGAAAGCTCCCGATAGATTTTTAATGTATCCAGAAAAGCAGCTTCCCTCTCCTGAAAGAAAGCGGCAAGATTTTTTTCCATTTCCTGATTTTCACAAAGCCCTACAGAAATATTATTGACTTTCGCAGTCAATAGTGTCCTGTTTTCCGTATCCTTCCACTGCCAGATACTGCTTTTGCCAATCAGAATACCAGCATCTGGCATCTTAACATCCACAGCCTTCTCTGATGCCTGCTCTGCCTCGGTCTCCTTACTTTCTTCCTGTTCCTGCCGAATCTGTTCCGAAATGCTTGTATCCTCAGCCGCCGTATCCCTCTCCTTTGCTCCACAGCCAGACAGCAAGGCTGCCAGTAAAAGGCAGAGCATCATAGCTTTTTGCCTCATAACTACCCCTTTTTACCCTAATCGTTGCCTCTTACTCCCAGCGCACCATTATCAAAAGCGCACCCTTTTTAACTGAAATCTGCGCTTTTTCGCCAATAAACTCATTGCTGATTCCAATTGGAAAATCGCTTTCAATGACTGCATCAGTCAATTCATATTTTAAGCCGCTTTCCGTAACGCCCTCTGCCTTTCCTCCTACTGCAAAAACAGAGAGCATGCCCTCCATCTCCTGCTTAAAGGAGATGGTCTCGTCTTTAATCAGAGTCGTCATGGTAACGCCATCCCAGATATAACCAGAGGCGCCTGCATTTTTCAAAAAAAGCAGACATTGCAAATTTGCAATGGTATGCTCCAGCCTGCCGCCAAGTGCTCCATAAAAGTGAAACTCCCTATAGCCAAGCTCCAGTCCCATACGCAGCGCAGCCAAAGTATCGGTATCGTCCTTTTCCGGCTTCAGCCGAACCAGCTTCGGCTTATCTGACTCCTTTTCCTCTATTTCCAGCAGGTATTTTTCTTCCAGAGAATCAAAATCACCGATTACTGCATCCGGAATAATTCCAAATACCTGACAATACAGATAACCGCCGTCCACTGCAATCACATAGTCTCCAGATGTAACCGGAATTTCTGAAATTTCCAAATCACCGGCACAGACCAAAATACATTTTCCCATTTCCATCTTTTCCATAGCATCCTCTTAAAATTGAAAAATTACTCCTACAATCGCCGCTGCCAGCAGCCACAGCGCCGGATGGTATTTCTGCAAAGCCTTTACCTGCAGCAGGAGAAATACAACTACGCACAATACAATCGTTTTTACCGCCGGCTGAACTCCCAGCTCTCCATTTGTAAAAAGAGAAACCCTGCAGACCTGATAGACTGCCGCCGCAATCAGCGCCGTCACGGCAGGTCTGATTCCTGCGAAAGCCGCCTGTACATACGGATTTTTGCTGAAATTTTCCAGAAACTTTGCCACCAGAATGATTACCACTACGCTGGGCAGCACAAGTCCAAGTGTCGTCACAATTCCGCCAAAGGTTCCCAACGTATGAAAACCCGCATAGGTCGCCATATTGAGTCCAAGCGGTCCCGGCGTGGATTCACTGACTGCTATCATGTTTGTCAGCTCTTCCATCGTGTACCAGTCATATTTTTCTGTCAGCGCCATCAGATATGGAAGCGTAGCAGGCCCGCCGCCTACGGCAAACAGACCAATTTTTACAAACTCCCAGAACATCTGCAGCATAAGTGCAGCCTTCATGCCCTTTTTCCTCCCGCCACATAAGCTAAAATGCCCACTGCCGCCGCAATCAGCACGATGAATACCAGTTGAATATCCGTAAACATGGCAAGCAGAAAGGCGCCTGCGCAGATGAGTACGCAAAAAGCATTTTTCAGGCTCTTTTTCGCAAGCGTAAGAACTGTATTTAACATCAACGCACATACGACGGCACGTACCCCCATCAGCGCATGCTGTACCCATATATTATCTATAAAGGTCTGAAGGCAGT
>CAKRYY010000050.1 GCA_934432885.1 uncultured Lachnospiraceae bacterium | reverse complement strand
TGAGATATTCTGAAAGGACTGCACCAGTGAACAGTGATATGTTTTGTTAGATAAGATATTACTTTGGGCTTGCACCCGTTTCGGCAGCATGAGATGTACTGCCTGATGTTAGAATTTTTTAATTAAATTTATTATAGCTTATGCCGGAGAAACTTTCAAGCTATAACCATGAATATGTACAAACCGCTACGACAGTTTTATCAGCTACATCTTATTTTGCTTACAATTACTCCATTCAAAAATGCTCCGCTTACCATGCATCATACTTTACACCATATACTCAAAGCATTTTGTTTTACATCACCTACCGTCCCGCAAGCCTGTTTGTACGAATGACTCTTGCACGATGTAGATGAGACTTTAAATCGTGGAAGCCTTTGCTGAACACGATTTTGGTTTAAAGGCTCATCGAAATGTTTCGTGCAACGGAATGAGTACGAACTGCTTGCGGTATCTTCTTATGTGTAACCTCAATTCCTTACAGCAGCTTATATGTCACAATCCACACAGGGCTTTCTACCTTACATTACCCATCTCCCCGCAACCCCGTTTGTACAAATGCCTCTTGCACAATGCAGATGAGACTTTAAATCGCGGAAGCCTTTTCTGCACACAAAAATGCGGATGGCAACTTCTTCCATCCGCATCTACTTCTTTTCTTTAAAAATAATCTCTCCATCATGTACAAGCCCGAGCTTGTCCTTTGCCACTTCCTCGGCGTATTTCTTTGTTTTGGTGTACTTTCGGAATTCCTCGATTTCTTCGGTTCGCTTTTCTTCCGCCGCAATCTGCTGCTCCAGCTCGATTTCCCGCGCTGCATACACCCGCTGCTTCTCACGAAGCTCTATACTTTTTATGCCGACCACAAGAAGAAGCATAACAACCGCTGTCGATACCAGAAACATCCCCAGCCGGTTCTGCCGCTTCTTACGGAAAGCCAGTCTTCTTTTTACCATAACCCTAACCCCAACTCATACTCTAGCGTTTATATAAAATCATTTTAAGTAATTTGCCAGTCTGCGTCAACTTCTTTTTTCCCCTGCGAATGCCCATTTTAAGCGGTTTCTGGGTCTTTTTTCCCATGAAATACATACGCTGTTTTACCATATTTAGCGGTCGCAAAATCGCTTTCAAAATCCTGCCTACAAGATGTAGTAATTTGCAAAAAAGTAAAGAAATATAATGTACGAAAAAATTTCCAAGCGTCTTTTTATACAAAAGCATCCCCGCCCCTGCACCTGCGACTGCAAACCATCGCAGAACGCCATTATGCTCCTTTACCAGCAGGACAAAGATCAGCAGAGAGCAAAAGCTCCAGTACAAAATATCCTCAATTGAAACCGCAACGACATTATGGGGAATAACCCTGCGCAGGATCCGGAACAGATCATACAAAATGGTAATCAGAATCCCTACCAGAAACGAATGCAGCAAAAACTGCAGCTCATATAAAATATCCGGACTCATATCCACCTACTGAAACAGCTTCGCCAGAAAAGATTCTCCCTGTTTTGCACCGCCTGCATTCTCCGAATAGGTCAGGCTGTCGATTCTGCCATCAATATCAACCTCCCCTTTATCCAGACTGAGCCGGTTTACATGCAGCTCCTTTCCCTTAATCATCAGCATGCCCTGGTCTGTTTCGAGCAGGATTTCATTCAGGTCAAAGGACAATACATCCACGACGCCATTCATATTGCAGGTACTGCGGTTTGTCAGCATACATTTATGCTGCTTCTGTTTCAGATTTGTCAATTCTTCCATAAAAAAGAAGCCCCCGTTGCCATTCCTGATACCAGTATATGAGAGGCTTCTTGGTTATATTCCCTATAAATACCGAAACAGCTCTGCTGCTTCTTCTTTCTTCACAGTTTCCTGTACGTTTAAAACTTCTACCTTTACTTCCTTATTACCAAACTGAATCGTCAGCACGTCGCCCACCTTGACATTTACAGACGCTTTTGCGGGCTTATCATTGACAAGCACCCGCCCCGCGTCACAGGCTTCATTTGCAACGCTGCGTCTCTTAATCAGTCTTGAAACCTTTAAATACTTATCCAATCGCATTTTTACATCCTCCTGCAATCCCAGTATACGCGCCTGCGGCGCCTGTAAGCCATGCTTCCGCGAGCCGCGCAGCTTATTTTATGTAATGGGAAATTCAGAAGCATTTTCCATTACAAATAAAAGAGGCAGCTACCAAGGTAACTGCCTCACTCATCCACATTCTCTTATGCGTTTACTAAATCCTTTAATGCCTTACCAGCTTTGAATTTAGGAGCCTTGGAAGCATCAATCTTCATAACTTCGCCAGTCTGAGGATTTCTTCCTTCTCTTGCAGCTCTTTCAGATACTTCGAATGTACCAAAGCCAACAAGCTGAACCTTCTCACCTTTTTTTAATTCATCAGCAACAATGTCTGTAAAAGCCTTTAATGCCTTTTCTGCGTCTTTCTTGGAAAGTTCCGCCTGATCAGCGATAGCTGCAACTAATTCTGTCTTGTTCATTTCGAACTCCTCCTCTTAAATGAGTCTTTATACTAGTGTATCTTTTTTCCTTCTCGGAAACACCTATATATATTTATAGACATGTTTCCCATGTTTGTCAAGAAATTATTCGTATTCCGGCTCTAAAAGCTCGACTTTTTGGGCAATCCGGTCTGCCAGAAGCTGCTCCGGAGACAGTTTTTCATGGTACGCAATTTCGCACATTTCCCAGAGCATATCTGTATAGATTTTCTCCAGTTTTTCCTTATCCTGCTGCCCCTTAGCTTCCCGCAAATCATCCAGTGACTTTTGCAGCTGCGCAAGGCTTTCTTCCTCACTGCCGCAGGCTCCATAAAGCTTGTCCGCCTTTTTTGCAGTCTTGCAGCCGCGTGCGAGTGCAGGCAGCTCCTGCGGTATCTCCCGAAGCGGCGATTTTATCCAGCTCTTTCCCTCTTTTTCCTTCTTTTTAATCTCTTCCCAGTTTGCAAGCACCTGCTCCGAGTTTTCCGCTGCTGCCGTTCCAAATACATGCGGATGACGGCGTATCATTTTCTGGGAAACCTCCTCAATGACATCCTCCATGGTAAACAGCGCTTCTTCCTCTGCAATTACGCTGTGCATTACCACCTGCAAAAGAATATCACCGAGCTCCTCCCGCATATTTTCAGCGTTGCCGGTATGGTCATAAATACGGATTGCCGCCAGCAGCTCGGCAGCCTCCTCCGTCATGCAGGGGCGCAGGCTGTCATGGGTCTGTTCTCTGTCCCATGGGCAGCCGTTTTCAGCCCGCAGCGCCTTTATGATCCCAACAAAGTCTTTGAAAGTATACTGTTTGCCCATGCTTCTGCATCTCCTGTTCCGATTGTATTTAAGTCTGTTGACTCTTTTTTCACCAGCTCTGAGAAGGAAAGCTCCATATCCTTTTCCTCCTCATCCACCTGAATGGTATAGCTTCTTGTCTGATAACCGCTGCGGCGCAGGGAAATCACGTGGCTTCCCGCCTTTTTGGGGAAGCTGACCGGTGCAAGTCCGACATAATTGCCATCCACATAAACCTCTGCGGATGCCGGTGCATTGACCTTTACGCGCCATGTTCCGTCCGCAGTTACCGTTGTCGTATCAGATGGGGGCTGCACCTGCGGCTGCTGCGTGTCTGTCACCTCGCCGCCCGTTTCCTCCTGCGATTTTTCTCCCGCCGTCTTTTCATCCTCTTTCTTCTCGCCGCTTCCATCCGGCTCCATTTCCACGTTCAGGTTCGCGTTTTCTTTTCCTACCTTTAAATACTGGCTGATGGTTTCATAACCGTCTGCTTTGACAATCATCTGATGTACGCCATATTCAAGTGTAACATACGTCGAAGTATCTATTTTTTCTCCGTCAATATAAACAGATGCGTCGGCAGGCGTCAATGTAAAGAATACATTTCCAGTGCGTATCTCTTCTCCCTTTAAATCAGAAAGGTCTAAGGTTGTTTCCTCATCGCGGTAAATCTTTGCTTCCTTGCTGCCCGAGTGTCCATTATTTCTGACGACTACGGTGTATTCTCCCTCCGGAACAGTCAAAAGCATATCCTCAGTAATACGCTGCGCCATAACCTGTCCAATTTCAATAAAACCGTCCGTAAAATACTCTGCGCCTGAAAGCCGCAGGTAACCATGCCCTTTTTCTACGCAGATGCTGTAAATGGTATTTTCAAGCCCCTGCACGGATAAAACATCTCTTTCGTTCAAATCCTCCAGCTCAATTTCTTCGTCGCCTGACCGCAGCACCATCCGCTCTGCCAGCGTATAAAGCTCTCCGTTAAAGGAAATCTGTTTTCTCGCCTGATTGAGCACAAAGCCCTCTTTTACATCCGCCTGCCATGCGGCGGGAGAGAGCATCAGGGACACGCATTTCTTTGGAATATGCTGAAAACAGATCTCCACGATGTCTCCCGGAAGGAGCTGCGCCGCTGAAACTGCCTCTCCGTATTTATCCATGAGCTTTGTCGTTCCATCATAGCTTAAGGTATAATTTTTCTGAACGATTCTATTCAAAAGCGTTATTGTTTTTTCCGCTTCATCCACCCTGACAACAACTGCCGTATCCTTAGAATCATATTCCTGCGGCGCAAAAACCTGTGGTCCATCAGCTAAAGGCTCTTCTAAAGCCTCCTGCGTTTCGCTGACAGCGTCCGTTTTATTTATGACGCTAATGTCATTTTCACAGCCTGTAAGTAAAAAAACCAACGCGCACAAAAGCGCCGCCCATTTTATCTGGTATCCTTTCATATAGCTCCTTTGTCAATCCGGCGCAAAGCGCCTTTTATACCTTCGGTAAAAGCTCCCTTAGGAACTGTTCTTTTTCCTTTTCCTGCTGCAAAAGCTTCTCCAGCTTTTCTGCATTTCTACCCGGCACCCATGCCTTTCCGCTGTTGTAATAGAAATTTACGATCTTCCAGAATTTTTCCGGGTACGCCAGCCGGTAATAAAGCTGCTTCATTTCCTCTGCGGTAAGCGGTTTTTCCTTCTGATATGCTTCCAGCAAGCTATCTCCCACAAAAGAGGACCAGTTATTTTTCTCCAGCAGCTTTCTTAAAAACAGATACAGGTCTCTGACCTGACTGTCGCAGATACATTTCTCAAAATTTATGACACTTATGTCATGTTCTCTGAATAAAAGATTATGGTATTGATAATCTCCATGACACCAGTCTAATAACGGCGGTTTATCGGACGCCTCCGCCTTCGCCGCATCCTCCTGCCAGCGCTTTGCTACCGCAAAGGCCTTTTCCATAAATACATCGTAATACTTTAACAGGAAAATTTCAAAATCATTTTTCTGTCCCTTTTCCCGCAGAAAACGGCGAATCTTTTTGAGCTCACGGTTATGCTTTTCATATTCCTTATCCATCCGCGCGCCCATTAAAATATCCTCATCCAAAGGCGGCAGCTTCATAACGCAGTGCAGTCTTGCGAGAAGCTGCGCTGCCGTATGACATTCCTTTATATCCCGAATACTGCATTCTCTGCCTTCAAAATAGGTCTTAACGATATAGACATCCTGATTTTGATCTTTTGTCCACAGCACGCCCTCTTTATTTGGAAGGATTTCCTCAACCGGAATATCGCTGGCTGACCGGATTGTTGAAAGCAGCCTGTTCTGTTTATCAAGTCTGCCAACCGGTCCTGTATATTCTTTTAATATCCTAATCCCTTCCGGCGTTTCAAAGAGAATCGCACCTCTGCCCTTCCATGTGCGGATTACTTCAAATTCATATTCCGAAAGCACGCTGACTGCTCTGTCATTCACTTAGATACCCCCTAAGATTGGTCCTTACCTATCTTATGAGGGGTTCTTCGAAAAAATGCGCTAAACCCTGTGTCAAAAGATATTCCTTTGTGTTATATTCAGGATTTTCCAGTACAAGCAGCAGAAGCTTTTCCAGAGTTTCCCCGATTTCCCTGCCCGGCTTCATCCCAAGCGACATCAAATCCTTACCATTGACGGCAAGCTCCTTTAAGGAGAGACACTGCTTCTGCTCCAAGACCTCCTGATACAAGCCTTCAAGCTTTTCTACCTTCTTTAGCTTTTCTTCCCTGCGGTAATCACTCTGCGCGGCTGCGTCAGCACGCTTTACCACAAACAAAAGCGGCAGAAGCTGTACGCCTATCGTATGCGCCGCATACCGCAGCGCCTTCTGTGTTTCTTCTATTGGATAGTCATGGTAACGTACAAGAAGCGTTACCTTTTTTTTCGTATCATTGTCAAAACGAAGCCGGCGCAATACATTTTCCGCGATTTCCTTACTGATTGCCGCATGCCCCTTAAAATGGTCGATGCCCTCTGCATCCGTCGTGCGCACCAGTGGCTTTCCCAAATCATGAAAAAGCATTGCCAGTCTGAGCACCTTATCGGGCGGTGCCGCCAGCATACTGTGGAGCACATGCTCGCCCACGCAGTATATATGATGTGGATGATTCTGCGGCGTTTTCATTGCCGCATCAAACTCTGGGAAAATAACCGCCGTTATTCCCGTTTCATACGCCACGCGCAAATAATCCGGATGCGGAGAGGTTACTAATTTCACAAGCTCCGTCTGAATCCGCTCCGCACTGACTGCCATAAGTCTCTGTGCCAGTATGCCAATCGCCGCCTTTGTCTTTTCTTCAATCGCAAAGCCGAGCTGCGCCGAGAAGCGTACCGCGCGCATCATCCGCAGGGCATCCTCCATAAAACGCTCCACCGGATTTCCCACACAGCGGATGATACCCTCCTTTAAATCCCTTCTGCCCTCAAAGCAGTCTATCAGCCCGTCCTTATCATTATAAGCCATTGCATTGATGGTAAAATCCCTGCGCTTTAAATCCTCCTCAAGGCTTGCTGTAAAGGTCACTTCCTTTGGATGACGGCTGTCCTCATAGACACCGTCAATCCGATAAGTCGTAACCTCATAGCCAGTATTTCCAATCAGCACCGTAACTGTGCCATGCTGGATTCCCGTGTCAATCGTTCTCGCAAAAAGCGCCTTAACCGCAGCAGGTGCAGCGATTGTGGTAATATCCCAGTCATCCGGCTCTCTGCCCAGAATAGAATCCCTTACACAGCCGCCCACCGCATAGGCTTCATATCCGGCATCCTGCAGCGTATTTATAATATTGCTTACGTCCTTTGGCAGTTTTATCGTCATGAAACGCTCCCATTTCTTCTATATTATCTTGCTTTCTTTATCCTGCTTTTTCCTAGTGGACTTCTCCATCCGCCTTATTACTAATCTTTCGTTTTCTATCATATACCATTCCCTGCTTTTTGGCAAAAAATAAAGAGCCTCACAGCCCGATAAAATGCTCTGTGTCCCTGAAAGTCAACAGTTTTATGATATAAAAACAAAACAGGAAGCCTGCGCTTCCTGCTCTATTATGAAATACTCCCTATTTCTAATTCTCATACCACAGGCAAATTTTACCTGCTCTCCTTTTTCATAATACCAGTTCACTAAAAATTGGCAACGAGTTTTGATTAAGCGGCATTTTTTTTGATTAAATGGTATCTAAATTCAAAATTTATGTTATAATGTGCGTATCCGGCAGAGGAAAAAGATGAAGGACACAAAAATCTGCTTGCATGATTTTTTGTGTTTTTCATCTTTTGACGAGCTTTGCGAGCCGCAAAAAGTATTTTTGCGGCTCTGCCGGATAAGCGGCTGCGAAGCAGACATTTGTTTTTCTGCGCATATTAACGAGCAAAGCACCTGCGAAGCAGGTGATGCAGCGCGTCAGCGCGGCTTTGCGAGTCTAATGTAAAGATATTCATTTTGCGGCTCTGCCGGATATAAGCATACGCGCAAACATTGGTTTTCCGCTCTGCCGGATACAAGCGTACGCGCAGACATTGTTTCATCTAGGAAAGGCAAAAGCAGATGGTTCATATTGCAATCATTGACGACAATGCTGTTGATCGTCTTCTTTTAAGCGAACAGCTCCAACAGGATATGAAACGGCGCGGAATCCCTTATGAGGTTTCCGAATTCACTGGCGGCAGTGAGTTTTTAGAGCAATTTGCGCCCGGACGGTTTCAGATTGCCTTCCTTGATATTTATATGGGGGAGCCGGACGGCTTTGCCGTTGCCAAGGTTCTCTACAAAAAGGACCCTCTCTGCAAAATCATTTTTCTGACGAGCAGTGACGAGTATGTCCTTGACAGCTTCAGTGTCAATGCTACCTATTATCTTTTGAAAAATTCCAAACAGAGTAAATTCCGGCAGGCGCTTGATTTCTGTTTTCCGAAAAAAAAGGACGACACCATCACCGTGCGCACCCGCAATGGCATTGCCTCTGTTTCCAAAAGCGCTATCCTGTACGTTCTCCATACAGGACGCTTTGTCTATATTCATTTAACCGGTCAGGTTCTGGAAAGCTATGCCAGCTTTAAGGAGCTTACTGACCCTCTTTTAAAGGACGAGCGGTTTCTGCTGTGCTCCAGAGGCGTCCTCATCAACATGCAGTTTGTCTCCAGGCAGCAGGACAATGACTTTATCATGCAGGATGGCAGTATACAACCCATCAGCAGACGGAGCCGTGCAAACGTTCTGAAGGCTTATCAGCAATTTTCCATTGACAAAACAATTTAATTATTTTCTTTTTAACGCAGGCATGTTTTTCAACACATCTCCACCCAGTCATGTTATACTAAAGCAAAGTATGTGCTTATTGTATCAGGAAACTGGAGGGCATTGTAAATGAAAGCAAAGACAACGCTGCCGCTTTCCGGAATACTGCTGGTTTTGGGAGTTCTTATGATTTTCTGCGGTATCCTGCGGGGCGAGCCAGACCTTGTTTTTTCAAAAGCAGTGCGGCTGTGTCTGGAGTGTGTCGGCATTGGATAAGAAAACACGATTTCGAGGGTGGATTCAGGCAATATCTGCGCTCCTTACAAATTTTCATCTGCCAAATTTTTTTCGCGGAAAGCTCTATCGAGGCAGTGGCAAGCTGGTCTGCGTGCCGGGACTGAATTGTTATTCCTGTCCTGCTGCCGCCGGCTCCTGCCCAATCGGTGCCTTACAGGCTGTGATAGGCGACGCTGATTTTCACATTTCCTACTATGTTACAGGAACGCTGATTTTATTTGGTACGCTGTTTGGAAGATTTATCTGCGGTTTTCTGTGTCCCTTTGGATGGTTTCAGGATCTGCTTTACCGGATTCCATGCAGGAAGTTTTCGGACGAGCGTCTTATGCCTCTGCGCTGCCTTAAATATCTGGTTTTTCTCATTGCCGTATTGCTTCTGCCCGCGCTTGCGGTCAATACGCTCGGCATGGGCGAACCATTTTTCTGCAAATATTTATGTCCGCAGGGAGTTTTGGAAGGCGCAATTCCGCTTTCACTGATTGATTCCGGCATCCGTTCAGCCCTTGGAGGGCTGTTTGTATGGAAAAGTGTGTTGCTTATGGCAATTATTCTGCTTGCCATACTTCTTTACCGCCCTTTCTGCAAATACTTATGCCCGTTAGGAGCCTTTTACGCCTTGTTTAACAAGGTCTCCTTTTTGCAGATAAGCTATGATAAAGCAGCCTGCACCTCCTGCGGCAAATGCAGACACACCTGTAAAATGGGTGTAGACATTACCTGCTCACAGAGCCATCCTGAATGTATCCGCTGCGGCGAATGTTTAAACGCCTGCCCTGCAGCAGCACTTAGGTTTACCTGTGGCAGACGAAAAGGTAGTTCCTTATTACAAAAAAGCACTGGGGAAATAAACAAACATATATAAGGAGAATGAAACTATGAAGGTAAAAGAACTTAAGAAATCTATTGTCATGCTGTTTGCGGCTGGTATTCTGTGTGCCGCTACAGCCTGCGGCTCCGCCAAAGGCAATGCGTCACCAGATACAGCGCAGGTAAAAGAAAGCACAGAAGCAGATACTGCCTCTGAGGAAGCCGCCCTTCCTGAATCCGAAGCAGAAAGCGACAAAGTGCAGGAAGAGGATAGTTTGGCAGAAACAGCCGTGCAGGAAGAAGCTTCCTTACAGGAGACCGACACTGCCAGAGCCGTTACGAATGTATCCATGAAGGAGCGCGTCCTGGAAAAATTAAATACAGCGCAGGCACCTGAAAATCCATTCCCGGCATTTACAGGAAAGGATTTTGACGGCAATGATGTTGACAGCAGTCTGTTTTCACAGAATGCAGTAACCGTCGTAAACTTCTGGTTTACCACCTGCCCTCCCTGTATCGGAGAGCTTCCTGTTCTGAGCGCGTTAAATGAAGCGCTTGTTGAAGCAGGCGCAGGTGAAGTCATCGGCATCAACGTTTATACGCTGGACGGCAGTTCCCGTGAAATTTCAAAAGCAGCAAACGCTATGGCAAAGCAGGAGGCATCCTACCGCAACATTTATTTCGATTCCTCCAGCGAGGCAGGGCAGTTTGCAGATAATATAATGGCATTCCCTACAACCTATCTGGTTGACCGAAACGGTGGCATCATCGGTGAGGAAATTGTCGGCAGCATCAACGATGACGCTGCAATCGATGACCTTTTAGACCGTATTGACGCCATCATCGAGCAGGATCCTTTTGCGGAGTAAAAACCTATAGCATCAAAAAGCGGATTGCACAGAAAAAGCGTGCAATCCGTTTTATTTTATTTATTCTAACTCGTCATATCCAGCTTCTATTTCTGCACCAGCCGAACAGTCTCTCTTGCAATCGCAAGCTCCTCATTTGTCGGAACGACCATGGTTACGACCTTTGCGCCCTCATCGGACAAAATCGTTTCCTCGCCTCTGATTTTATTTTTCTCAGGGTCGATATTCGTTCCGAGATAACCGATATACTGTCCAATCAGCTCACGTACCTTTGCATTATTCTCACCTGCGCCTGCGGTAAATGCAATCACATCCACACCGTTCATCGCCGCCGTATATGCGCCGATATACTTTCCAACACGGTAAGCATAAGCTTCCAGTGCGTCCGCTGCACGTTCATTTCCATCCTCCGCAGCCTGCGCAAGGTCACGGAAATCGCTTGAAAGTCCACCAGATAAGCCTAAAACACCGGACTTCTTATTGCAGATAGAAATGACCTCGTCTGCGCCGATGCCCAGCTTTCCTGCAAGGAAGGAGATAATCGCAGGGTCAAGGTCTCCGCTGCGGGTTCCCATAATCAGTCCCTCCAATGGAGTAAGTCCCATCGACGTATCTACGCTCTTTCCATGATCCACAGCGGATACGGAAGCGCCGTTCCCAAGATGGCAGACAATAATCCGCAGTTCGTCGCGTGTCTTTCCAAGTATTTCTGCCGCACGCTTCGATACAAAATCATGGCTCGTACCATGAAAACCGTAGCGGCGTACCTTATAATTTTCATAATATTCATAAGGGAGCCCATAAAGATATGCCTTTTTCGGCATCGTCTGATGAAAAGCTGTATCAAATACACCCACCATCGGCACGCCCGGCATATTTTTCTGGCAGGAGCGAATTCCAATCAGATTTGCCGGATTGTGAAGCGGTGCCAAATCGCTGCACGCCGAAATCGCTTCCATGACATCCTCTGTCAGAATCACGCTGCCCGCAAAGGCTTCACCGCCATGAACGATTCTGTGTCCTACAGCATCGATTTCATCCAGCGTCTTTATCACTCCAACTGACGCATCTGTCAGTTTTTCAATTACCAGCTTGACCGCAGCCGTATGGTCCGGCATATCTACCTGAGTGGTCTTTTTTTCGCCGCCCATTGGCTGATGGGTAATTGCACTCTGCTCAATTCCAATACGTTCGCACAGTCCCTTTGCCAGAACATTTTCCGTTTCGCTGTCTATGAGCTGATATTTTAAAGAAGAACTTCCGCAGTTAATGACGAGTACCTTCATTTTTATACCTCTTTCATTTTTTAATAAGCTCTGCCCCAGTATACCATCTTCTTAGCAGGTTTACCGCAGCATACGCAGGTATCCGCAATGTGCTCCTCCTCAAACGGGATGCAGCGGCTGGTTACGCTGAGTTTTTCCTTAATCGCATCTTCACATGCCTGTTCTCCGCACCACATAGCTTTTACGAAGCCAGCCTTTTCATTAAAGATTTTTTCAAACTCATCCATATTCTTAGCCGTATAGGTATGTGCATCTCTATGCTTACGCGCTCTTTCCAGCATTTCCTTCTGCATGGTTTCCAGCACTTCACTTAATTTCTCAGAAAGCGCTTCCAATGGAGTCTCTATCTTTTCGCGCGTATCTCTGCGGCAGATTACGCACCTTCCAGCTTCGATGTCCTTCGGTCCGATTTCTACACGTACCGGAATTCCACGCATCTCCTGCTCAGAGAATTTCCAGCCCGGGCTCTTATCAGAATCGTCCACCTTCACGCTGAAGTTAGATTTTAAGAGGTCACGAAGCTCATATGCTTTCTCAAGCACACCCTCCTTCTTCTGCTGAATCGGAATAATCATAACCTGTGTCGGTGCAATTCTCGGAGGCAGCACCAGACCGGAATCATCGCCGTGTACCATGATGATCGCACCGATGAGACGTGTGGTCATACCCCAGGAAGTCTGATGTACATACT
>CAKRYY010000049.1 GCA_934432885.1 uncultured Lachnospiraceae bacterium | reverse complement strand
CACTCGCAAACCCGCGCTTTCGCGCTCTCTGTCTGCTTCGCAGACCGTTTGCTCTTCTTTCCTTTTGCAAAGTAACACTCGCAAACCCGCGCTTTCGCGCTCTCTGTCTGCTTCGCAGACCGTTTGCTCTTCTTCCTTTTGCAAAGTAGCACTCGCAAACCCGCGCTTTCGCGCTCTCTGTCTGCTTCGCAGACCGTTTGCTCTTCTTTCCTTTTGCAAAGTAGCACTCGCAAACCTGCGCTTTCGCGCTCTCTGTCTGCTTCGCAGACCGTTTGCTCGTTAATGAGCGCAGAAAAACAAATATCCGCTGCGCGGCTGCTTGTTTTTCTTTTGCGCTCATTACATTATAGCATCATATTTTCATTTCAGGCGTATTATTTTGAAAAATTTCATTTTTCTTAAGATTATTCCATACAAAAAATTTCCCATTCCGTCCGGGTCAGCCCTTGTACAACGGAATGGGGATTTTCTCAGCCTGTCTGTTCACTCACTATCGGTCTGTCTATATACTGATTTACAAATTCATGATAGGTACAGGGCTTTCCGAAATAATATCCCTGTATATAATCTGGCTTGATACCGCAGATTTTATGTAATTCCTGATTGGTTTCAATTCCTTCTATACAGAATTTTGTATGGATGCTTCTGGTCAAGTCAGCCATGTGCTGCAAAAGATTATACTCATAATCATTCTGTAATGCCTTAAGTGTAAAGGACCGGTCAATCTTAAGCGTATGCGGACACAGGTTGGATAAATATCTGAAATTGGAATAGCCTGTTCCAAAATCATCCAGCGCAAGTGGAATACCATACTGCTTCAGGCCTGCGCAGAAGCTTAAAAATTTCTCATTTGCTTCCAGAAATCCACTCTCAGTCAGCTCAATCATCAGACTGCCCGGCTTAACACCGTACTTCATAACAGTCGTCAAAATTTCGCCAAGCACATTACTCTTTAATACCTGAATGTAGGAAAGGTTTACAGAAACCCTAAACTCTGGCATCTTCTCCTGAATCTTTTTGCACGCCGACACCGCCTGTTCCAATACCCATCTTCCAACCGGTATAATCAATCCGCTTTCTTCTAACAACGGTATAAATTCCACCGGAGATATCATTCCAAACTCTTCGGTATAAAATCGCAATAAAGATTCCGCACTGGAAAGCTTTTTTTCCTTAATATCTACAATTGGCTGATAAAATACCTCAAAACCATTAAAATTATCGTTAACGGAATGACGCAGAATACGAATCAGTTTTCTTTTTTTCAAAAAAGCTGAATAATCTTCTGCCTCAAATATATAATAGGTATTTTTACCAGATTCCTTTGCTTTACTTGTTGCAAATTCCAAAAGCTTCATCAGATTTATATAATTTTGTTCTTCTTTTCCTGAAAGTCTGACAATGCCTGCTGAAATAGTATATACCACTTCATATTTATTGGATTTGATAAAATCCTGAACGTTTTCCCGAATGCGCTCATAAAGGTCAATCGCCTCAGACACACTCCTGCCACAAAAATCCGTTACAATAAATTCATCTGCAACTGCCCGATATAGCTTTTGACCTGGCTTTATAACCTTCTGGATGCACTCTGCCGTCTTACGCAATATCATATTTCCATAATCTATACCCTTGCTCTCATTGATTGCCTTAAACTCATCAAGTCCAATCATAAGCAAAAAGCCTTTACGCAGACCGCCGTTTGCCTCCATTTCCTGACGTAGACTAAAATCACCAAGCAAACCGCTTACATTATCCGCCACTCCATCTCTTGCCAGCTCATTGATACAGCCAATCAAATATTCTGGCTTCCCATCTTTATCCCTAAGCAATCTGCCCCTGCAGTTAATCCAGATTGGATTTTTCTCATGGTCAATCCAGCGATACTGTAAATTATGGAAATCTTTTTTCCCCTCTTTCAGTTCCTCCAAATCTGCACAAAGTGTCTGAAAATCGTCTGGATAAACTACTTTTTTATGTCCCTCTATTACATTATAAAATTCATTTCTGTCTAATAAAAATCTTTCTAATGCACCGGGAGAAATGTAATAATAGTCATTTTTAAAATCAACCAGATATAAGCAATCATCCATGCAGGGAGACAACAGGTTAATCATATCTTTAAACTGTGCCATCAATAAATCTTTTCCCTTCATACCGCTACCTCTCACTCATGTTTCTAATTTGAATAACTTTCCCACCAGCTGCATTGTTTTGTCTACAATATCCAATCTATAAATAAAATTTTAACACAATTTTAATTTACAGGCAAGATTTATTCCTCTATATTTTATTAAATTTCATGTTTTCATGTTTTTCACTTTATTTTTTGCTTCTCTGCGTACGTTTCCAGAAAATGATGCAGCTGCCCATCCTTTTTATATCCAATTACCTTATTCAGATTTACATTTCTTACACTGTTAAAAATATTCTGTTCAATCACATCACTCACTGTGCGGAGCTGCGCAATCAGCGTTTTCATTTCATCCCGTTTGGAGCCCTTTCCGCCTCCACAGCTTGTACAATTCTCTGTAAAACGGCAGGCACACTGAATGAAATGCAGTTCATTATAATCGCGCCATGCTTTAATCGCCTGCTCCTTAATCAGATACATCGGGCGAATCAATTCCATTCCTTCAAAATTAAGGCTGTGCAGCTTTGGCATCATGGTTTCAATCTGACCGCCATATAACATTCCCATTAAAATGGTCTCAATGACATCATCATAATGATGCCCCAGCGCAATCTTATTGCAGCCCAGCTCCTTTGCATTGTGGTAGAGATATCCCCGGCGCATACGCGCGCACAGATAGCAGGGGCTGTCCTCCACATCTGCCACAATATCAAAAATATCTGTTTCAAATACAGTAAGCGGTATGCCCAGAAGCTTTGCATTGTTCTGAATAATCTGCCAGTTTTCCGCATTATAGCCTGGATTCATAACCAGAAACACCAGTTCAAAATTATTTTTTCCATGCCGCTGCAGCTCCTGAAACAGCTTTGCCATCAGCATGGAATCTTTTCCGCCTGAAATGCAGACTGCAATCTTATCGCCGTCCTGAATCAGTTCATATTCACGTACCGCCTTGGTAAAGCGGCACCAGATTTCCTTCCGGTATTTTTTGATAATGCTTCTTTCAATCTGCTTTGTCCGCTCTGCCGCCGCTTCATCTCCGCCTGCAAGCTCCCGTTGCAGCTTTAATCTCAGATAAGAGCGAAAACCACCCTCTACATTGATTGCAGAAATGCCCCTTTCCTGCAATAACTCTGCAAGCTCTCCGCTCTTATTTCCCGTATGGCAGAGCAGATAGAGCTTATCCGCCTTGGGCAGAATAGAGCTATCCTCTTCAATCTGCTCTCTCGGTATATTGACCGCTCCCGGAAAGCTGCCTCTTGCAAATTCTGCTACAGGGCGTATATCTACAACAATACCCTCTGTACCTTTTTTCTCTAATTCTTCTATCGTAATGGTTTCTATCATATAGTTCTCCCTGCTATCAGCCAGTAAAGCCTATGTTCTGCGTACATAGCCGCCTATGCGCCTGTTGCACCGAAAAATATTATAACAACACACAGGTCTATCTGCAAATACCAATACTAATTTTCCATAAAATATTTTTAAAATTTCCAGATATTTCCATTTAACTTCGTTGCTGTAACAACAGAATTCTTTCGTCACTTCTTTTATACTAACACCTGCAAACACAAAGCACACTTCACAAGGAGGTATTCTTTATGGAACCGAAAATGTTTTGTTATCAATGTCAGGAAACTGCCGGATGCAGCGGCTGTACACAGATGGGCGTCTGTGGAAAAACGCCCGCCGTTGCCCGGATGCAGGATCTGCTTGTCTATGTTACGAAGGGACTGTCCGCAATTACCACACAGCTCCGCATGGAGGGGAAGAAAATAGATGCTTCTGTCAACCAGCTCATCACAAAAAATTTATTTTCTACCATTACGAATGCAAATTTTGACGAAGAAAGCATAAAAGAAAATATCCGCACTACGATTACCCAAATGCAGTCTCTGCGGGCCCAGCTTGGAAATGCCGCATCGCTGCCAGACGCCGCATACTATGACGGCATGGATGCTGATTTTGCAGATAAGGCTGCACAGGTTGGCATCCTTGCTACAGAAAACGAGGACATCCGCAGTCTGCGTGAGCTTATTACCTATGGGCTGAAGGGACTTTCCGCCTACAGCAAGCATGCGAATGCGCTTTTAAAGGAAGATGAGGAGGTTGACGCATTTTTGCAGCGTGCACTGGCTGCCACGCTGGACGATACCTTATCGGTTCAGGAGCTTATTGACCTGACGCTTGAGACCGGAAAATATGGTGTCAGGGGAATGGAGCTTTTGGATGCGGCAAACACCTCCGCTTATGGAAATCCAGAGATTACAAAGGTTCGGCTTGGCGTCGGCAGCCGTCCCGGTATTCTGGTTTCCGGACACGACCTGCGAGACCTTGAAATGCTGCTGGAGCAGACTAAGGATGCAGGCATCGATATTTATACCCACTCAGAAATGCTTCCTGCACACTATTATCCGGCATTTAAAAAATATTCCCATTTTTATGGCAATTACGGAAACGCATGGTGGAAGCAGCAGGAGGAATTTGAAGCCTTTCACGGTCCGATTCTGATGACGACCAACTGTATTGTGCCACCCAAAGCAAGCTACCGTGAGCGTTTGTATACAACTGGTGCCGCAGGCTTCCCCGGCTGCCGTCACATTCCCGGTGAAGCCGGCGAAATGAAGGACTTTTCCGAACTCATTGCACACGCAAAACGCTGTGATGCGCCTGCCGCATTAGAACAGGGAGAATTGATTGGCGGCTTTGCCCATGCCCAGGTTCTTGCCCTGTCCGACCAGATTGTCGCGGCAGTCAAATCCGGCGACATCAAAAAATTTGTTGTCATGGCAGGCTGCGACGGACGTGCGGGCAGCCGCAATTATTATACAGAATTTGCAAAAGCGCTGCCAAAGGATACCGTTATCCTGACCGCAGGCTGTGCAAAATATAAGTATAATAAGCTTGGGCTCGGCGACATCAATGGAATCCCCCGCGTACTTGACGCAGGACAGTGTAACGATTCCTATTCGCTTGCCGTCATTGCCTTAAAGCTGAAGGAGGTCTTTGGACTGGATGACATCAATGACCTGCCGATTGTCTATAATATCGCATGGTATGAGCAGAAAGCGGTTATTGTCTTGCTGGCTCTGCTGCATCTCGGTATCCGGAATATCCACCTCGGTCCTACCCTGCCAGCCTTCTTAAGCCCCAATGTGACAAAGGTGCTTGTCGATAATTTCCAGCTTGCAGGCATCAACACGGTAGAGGAAGATATGCGTCTGTTCTTTGGTGAAGCCTAAGAATAATAATAAGAACAAAGAATCTCGCTTGCGAGATTCTCGCGTAACGCGCAGTCACGCAGTGACATATTCTACTTGCGCGTTATGCGCATCTTATTTTTTTGTAATAGGAAATTCAGAAGAATTTCCTATTACAAAATAAAACCGTCTTCAGTCCCTGTAAATAAGGGGCTGACGGCGGTTTCAGCTTTTCTCAAATCATTCCGGTCTACTTCTGTTCAAGGAGCTTCTTCAGGTTTTCCAGCACTGACGGATTGTTTTCAGCGATGCGTCCCAGTATCGGGCATCCGTTCATCTGTGAGCAGTCGGCACAGGTATCCAGCTTCTTTTCCCTAACACAGTTATGTATCGGGCAGAGTTTGTCGCAGAAGGGTGTCTTTACGCCTTCTATCCGGCAGCCGGTGCAGTTGATCATTTCCGGTGTAATCGATACGCCGTTGAGCTTTGTCCACAGAGCAGCGGTTTTCTCGCGCAGAGCATTATCATTTGTAATTGTTGCGATTCTGGCGTCGCATTTTTCACAGTCCAGTCCGCAGCAGGCTATTAGTTCATTCATTTGTATTCCTCCTCGCATCCTCACGTTTGCTTCTCATTGAAAGTATTTTAATATAAATCATTTAATATATATCATATATTATATCTTGAAGAAAATTATTTGTCAATAACTGTCTGAATGTCAAGCCAGCCACACGCTAACCTCTGGCAAGGAGCTAAAACCATAGCAGGAAAGCAAAAGGCGACAGTAAAGCTGTCTGAAAAAAAAGAAGGGCGCCTATCATTGATTACAATGACAAGCGCCACCCCGTCACCGCACTCAGCGTCTATGTGCGGTGATAATCGTATAACTATGTGCATTTACTGTTATTTCGCAGTTTCCGTTCAAAACATACCAGTTTTTGCCGCGCCTTTCCATAACAGCTTCCCTTTCCAGAATTTTTTCTCTGCACCATGCTACCACATCCTCTGTAGCTGAAAGAGATAAATTTCTCCGGATTCGGTCAACCCCCATTGGGGTCGTATGTAATTTTGTCAGATTTTCTAATAAAGCGTTCATGAAAGGAACTCCAAAATTATCTCGCTGCCAGCGCCATCTCAATATCCGCCTTCATATCAAGAACCGCTGCGCGGGAAGCCTCTGCATAATTTTCACTGCCATACTTTGCATACTTCTCCTGCTTATATGCAGCAATAATTCCTCTGGAGGAATTGATGATTGCTCCGAGTCCATCCTCATTAAAGAAATGAACCAAATCTGCTCCTTTTCCGCCCTGAGCGCCATAGCCTGGCACAAGAATATAGGTTTTCGGCATAATTTTACGAAGCACCTTGCCCATTTCCGGATAGGTTGCGCCGACTACAGCTCCTACATAGCTGTATGTGCTTCCTGTATGCTCCTCGCCCCATTTTGCGACCTGCTCGCCAACCCATTCATAAAGAGGACGTCCGTCTATCAGGCGGTCCTGAAACTCTCCGCTGCTTGGATTGGAGGTCTTTACCAGAATAAAGATACCCTTCTTTTCCTTTTTGCATACATTGATAAACGGCTTGATACCATCGGAGCCAAGATACGGGTTGACCGTTGCAAAATCCTCATCAAAGCCATAATATTCCTTTGTTCCCACTGCTACCTTTCCAAGATGTCCTACTGCATAAGCTTCAGAGGTTGAGCCAATGTCGCCGCGCTTTACATCCCCGATTACGACAAGCCCCTTTTCCTTGCAGTATTTTACCGTCTTTTCAAAGGCAATCAGCCCTTCGATTCCAAACTGCTCATACATGGCAATCTGTGGTTTTACTGCCGGCACCAAATCGCAGACCGCATCCACAATTCCCTTATTGTACTGCCAGATTGCTTCTCCGGCTCCCTTCAGCGTCTCGCCATGCTCTGCAAAGGCAGCCTTCAAAATATGCTCCGGGATATAGGAGAGCATCGGGTCCAGACCAACTACAATGGGTGCATTTGTCCTTTTGATTCCTGCAATCAGTTTTTCTATCATCTTCTTTTCCTCCTGTAAAAAGCGCACAGGCTTCTGGTCCGTGCGCTTTCTTAACTTATGAAAAATGGATGCGCAGCTCGCGGAGATGAATTTTGCCTTGCAGGCACCGCTCGCGCGCAGAGAGTTTGCAAGCAAACTCTTTTTTCTATATTTATCCTATTATAATTACAGATCGTCATTTACCAGCTTGATTACCGACGTCTTGCTAGGCAGCTTAAAGGTTACCTTATAGCCGCTGCCGCCCTCTGACATACCGGTTGCTGTTACTTTTACCTTACCAAGGGAATCTCCATCGTCCTCCTCGCATTTTGCGGTAAAGACTGCGGTGCTTCCATCTCCTGAGCCCTTATCCAGTAATGTGAAATAAACGCAGAGCCTGTTCTCTCCATTTTCATTCACAATCTTAAAATCATCAATCTTGGCTGCTTCTCCCTTTTCACCTGTCATATAGCCATAATGACGTACAGAATATCCCTGCTCTGTATCCTTCTGATAATATACGGAATCCACGATGATATACTGGCAGCTGCGGCTGTAGCCGTCAAGCCATACCTTTACAACCGTTGTTCCGGTTCCTTTTGCCTTAATCTTTAATTTGAAGGAATCGCTCTTCTGGCTGTCAAGCTCTACCTTTGCGACAGAAGAATCATCCACCGCATATTTTACAACAAACGGACTGGAGCTTTTCCATTCTTTTACTTTAACCTTTACCTTTGTGCTGGTATCCTCATGGCTTACCGATACCTTATCTGTCTCTGCCGATAAGGTAGGCAGGTTTCCTGCGAATACTGTCAGGCTGCATGCCATAAATAATCCTGCTGCACATGCAAGCGGCAGCAGACGCTTTAAACTGAATTTCATATTCTCCTCCTTAGAATCCTTAAAACTGCTCACTTTTTGATTCTTTGATACAACCATACCAGACATCATTTAGGCTGTCAACGCTTCCCCTGAAATTAAGAAATTCTTCATCTTGTCCGCAAAAATTCATATTCCCGCGCTGCCTTCTGGTCATCAGGATAAAGCTCCAGATAGCTTTCCATCAGCACTGTAGCCTTTTTAAACTGAGACAGATACTCATACGCTGCGATTTCATTATATTTGAGTGTCTGCAAATAAGTCTTATCCTCACTGGCGATTCCCGCCTCAAACGCAGCAAGCGCATTTTCATAATCGCCCATCTGCATCCTGCATACGCCAAGCTGATTCTGAATCTGTGGATTGTCAGGATGCTCGCTCAGATAATTCGAATACACGCTCGAAGCATAATTAAAATCTCCCAGCGCCTCATAGGTTCTTCCAAGGAAAAGCACCGATTCCGCACTGCCGGTATCCCGTGCCTTCTCCAGACAGTTCTTCGCATTATCATAATCCTGCAAATAATAATACAGTCTGCCTCTATCATAATCTGCCATCGTATCGCCGCCTGCATCCAGTGCCGCCTGCAGATACTCATTTCCCGCATCCTGATAGCCGGCTTTTACCAGACTTCGATAAATGTCCAGCAGACAGTCATAATCCTTTTTATCCAGCTCGATTGCCTTTTCAAAATCGGCAACAGCCAAATCATAGGAATCCTTTTCCAGTTCCAACGTTCCCCTAAGATAATATGCTGTTTTTTCATTGCTCCGCAAATCCAGAATTGCATTATAAACGGATAACGCCTTATCAATATCTCCGCTTTTGTAATAGGCAAGCGCCAGATAATAATTGGTATCAAACTGTAAGTCTCCTATCATTCCATTACAATAGGAAAGAGACTTTTCAAGCGCTGCGGCGGCATCCTCATACTCTGTAAGACCGATTCTGGCAATCCCCTCACCACGATATA
Organism: uncultured Lachnospiraceae bacterium; assembly: GCA_934432885.1. Lineage (GTDB taxonomy): Bacteria > Bacillota > Clostridia > Lachnospirales > Lachnospiraceae > VSOB01. The sequence continues at coordinate 4,098 of CAKRYY010000049.1, read as the reverse complement.
AAAGCTCTGCATCCTCTCCTTCTACAAGAGCCTTTTCAAAGCTGGAAAGTGCACTTTCATAGTCAAGCGCCTCTATCGCCGCCATGCCCTGATCAATATTTTCACTGCTCTTTTTGCCACAGGCAGTCAGGGAAGCAGTCAGACAAAGCAGAATCAGCGCTGTTCCTATTTTTCTATTTCCCATTCGCCAGCTCCTCCACCTTTAAAAAGACCTCCTTATAGCCAAGCGCATGTCCAAGCCGTGTCACCGCAGGCTGTTCCAGATACGCCTCTGCCAACACTGCCTCATCCGCAAAAACCTCCCGCGGCGAGCCGTCCTTTAAGACCTTTCCATTTGCCATCACAATAACACGGTCAAAAACCTCTGCCACAAAATCCATATCATGCAGAATCGCAATAACGCTGCTGCCTGTATCCCGCAGCCTTCGGATAATCTCTGCAATCCGTCGTTTTCCCGCATAATCCTGCGCAATCGTAGGCTCGTCAAAAATAACCGTTTCCGTATTCATCGCAAGTATACTGGCAATCGCTATCATCTTACGTTGGGAAAGTCCCAAATCATACGGATTTTCCTCTGAAAGCGCAGCGAGTCCAACATCGGCAAGCGCTTCCTTTGCATAAGCAAGCGCATTGCCTCTGTTCATGCCTATCTGCAGCGGTCCAAACATGACCTCCTCCAAAACGGTATTTTTAAAAATCTGGTCATTTGGATTCTGAAATACCATGCCAATCCGAGGTGCAAGCTTTGCTGCTGTAAGCGGCGCAGTATCCTCTCCATTCAGCAGAATCTTTCCGGCTGTCGGACGCAAAAGCCCCTTTAAGAGCTTTACTAATGTTGTCTTTCCGGCTCCATTCTGCCCAATAATAGCTGTCGTCCTCTCATCCAGCGTCAGATTCAAATTCTTTATAATTTCCTCTCCCTGCCGATAGGAAAAGCAGAGATTCTCTATCTGTATCCTGCTCACTTACACACCTCTCTCTGCAGCCCTTCTTTTTTCCAGCAGCGTTTTTGTCTGTAAGAGCGTTACTGGATAAGTGCCATCGCTCTGGCGCATCGAAAGCCGCCGCGCCACCTTCGTAAATATCGGTTCTTCCACCTGGCAGCTTTCCAAATCATCCCTGGAAAATATCTTCTCCGGCGTATCCATTGCAACTAAGCGCCCCTGATGCAGCAGTATCACACGGTCACTGAAGTCTGCAATCTGCTCCATATTGTGCTCTGCCATAAAAATAGTAATACCCTGCCTGCTCAGCTTCTGCACTGCTTCAAACACTTCCCGTCTGCCCTGCGGATCGAGCTGGGAGACCGGTTCATCCAGTATCATAACCTCCGGGCGCATTGCAAAAATACCTGCAATCGCCATACGCTGCATCTGACCGCCTGATAAATCAAACGGATACCTGTCCCGATATTTTTCAATATGTAAAAGCGTCATTGCCTCTTCAATCCGCGCCTTCATTTCCTCTCTCGGAATCCCTAAATTTTCCAGTCCAAACGCCACCTCCTCATATACGGTAAGCTTTGAGCCTGTTACCTGATTAAAAGGATTCTGGAAAACGATGCCAACCTTCCGGCACAATTCATCCGCATCAAGACTGCACACAGGCGTTTCATCCAAAAGCAGGCTGCCGCCGTAAGCACCCTTGTAAAAATTGGGAATCAATCCTGCGATTGCCTGACAAAGACTGCTCTTTCCAGCGCCATTTTGTCCTATGATACCGATAAATTCCCCCGGTTTTACAGAAAAAGAAATATCATCCAGCGCCAAGTGCTCACTGTTTGGATATTTATATTTTAAATGCTCTGCGGTTACATAAGTCATGCAATCATCCTCCAGATAAGCGCCGCTGCAATCATAGCCGCCATAATGCCCTGTAAATAGATGTCAGCTCTCGTTTTGGTTTCTTCATTTAAATAAGTATGTTTGCCCTGTGCATTAAAGCCCCTTGCCTCCAATGCAAGCGCACGCTCCTTGGTATTGACCAGCGAGCTCATGACGACCGGAGAAATCAGCGGAATAAAAGCCCTGATTCTATTAAAAAGATTTCCTTCCGTCTCCATGCCCCGGCTTCGCTGTGCGTCTGTAATTGTTTCCATTGTCTCCGTCATCTGTGGAATAATCTCAAAGACCGATACAAATACATATCCAAAACGGGGTGAAAAACCTCTCCGCATCAGATTTTCAATCAAATCCGACGGCTTAGTCGTCAGTATCATGACACAGAAGCCAAGCAGCATATTCAGAATGTTAATGACAATCGAGAGTGAAAACAAAAGTCCTTCCCGGTAAAATACCACCGAGCCGATGGAAAATACCGGAACTGTATTTCCCTCCCTGAAAATTCCCTGAATAATAACCACTGTAAGCAATACAAAGCCGGAAAGCGCTATAATCGGCAGCGTCTTTTTCAGTACCCTGCCCAAAAGCAAAAGCAGAACACTGCATGAAATAAAAGCGATGCCTGCCCATCTGCTTCCAATCAGGGCAGGCACTAAAATTGCCGTCAGAATATAAAATAGTTTGCTCTCCGGTGCCGTTTTATTCAGTATCGTTCCCTTATCTTCATATAAGCTGATACTTTTCAACGCAAACACCTCTCATTCGTATCTGCTGGCATCAGACCAGCTTGGAAATTTCATCACCGCCTCCATAAAGAGCTGTAAGACTCTTGGGAAGTCCCTTTCCAATTACATAGACAATCAGAAGCACTGCGATTTTATCAGGAATATCCACAATGATTTCATCTACAAAGGAAGCAATCCATGCGGGCATTCCCTGTGCCATGCAGGCAGCAAATGCAGCATCACCCCAGATATTTCCTGTCGTGCCACCCCAGAACTGTAAATTTAACGGTGTGGATACAACAACTGCGGTAAGTCCGACAAGCAGTCCCGCAATCAATGCGCCTGAAAACTTTTTCAAAAGGCCTTTATAAGCCAAAATACCTACCACGATACCAATCGCCATGTTGGTCAGCGCATAAATCGTAGAAATCGGGTCAACTGTCACACCATAGATGATGTTATTGACCGCACCTACAATCGCCCCTGCAATCGGTCCTGCTAAAAGTGCAGCCAGGCAGGTTCCGATGGAATCCAGCCAAAGCGGCAGCTTTAAAAGTCCCGCAAACAGTTTTCCCAGATAATTGATACCGATTGCCGCAGGAATCAGTACAAGCGTAGCCGTGTTGAACTTCATAGTCCATAATTTTTTCATGTCACTTCTCTCCCTGTTTTCTTTTGTGGATTTGTCATTTGACAGCATCAGCAAAATATGTATTCTGCCTCTTTTGCCCTGGATGGCAGAAACATTCTTAAGATTTAGTATAGCATGAATATTCGAAGGATTCAACCAAAAGCGGCGCACGTGCATCTCCAGATAACTCTTATACATTTTTCGGATTTTGTCATATGATTCTTCCAAAGCATTTATTTCTCTTCCATACTCTACATATGGCATTTCGTGAGGATGCTATGGAGAACCATTGCCAGTTTGATGCTCCGGCATTCATTTTCCATAGACTGCTCTTTCAATTCTGCTATTGTATGGGCAATATTTTCCTTACAAAATCCATTCATTCCCTTCAAAATAGTCAAGGACTGTTATGGAATATCCGCACCGGAGAAATCGTCTTCCATCCCTGCCGGCAGCTCCACCGCAATGGTGGTGCCTCTGTCGGAGCTTTCTTCCACCCATACAGAGCCGCCGTGGAGAGAGGCTATCTCCCACACCAGAGAAAGTCCCAGCCCCGCACCACCGTACTCGCGGCTGCGGGACTTGTCTACCCTGAAGAAGGGATGAAAAATGCTTCGCTGATATTCATCCAAAATGCCGCGGCCAGTGTCGGAAACGCGGATGATGAGCTTTTCCTGCCCCTGCGCAAGAGAGATCCGCACCGTGCCGCCTGGGCGATTGTATTTGACGGCGTTCTCCGTCAGATTGAAGAGCAGGCGGTAGATCAGCGCGTCGCTGCCAGTCATGATACCATCGCCATCCGCCTCCAGCGTGATGCCGCGCTTTTCCACCAGTGGCGCGAGATCCGTAAAAATCTCCTCAATCATGGGAGCGAGCTGGATTCGCTCGTTCCGTGCCACCT
>CAKRYY010000048.1 GCA_934432885.1 uncultured Lachnospiraceae bacterium | reverse complement strand
CCCATCTGCACTGGGGGCTGCAGCTCATTTTTGACGAATCCCAGAAGGAGGGCAATAACGAAATCTGGGTGGACTGCTATCAACTGACAAAATTTCTCTATAAAAATAGAAGTGAGACGAAAAAAGAAGAGGAGACAAAGGAGTGGAGACGTGTCTATGACATGAAAGACCCGGCTGTAGAGGACTATCTTGGGAAAAAGGTACGGCTTGACGGGATTTAAAACGTGTGTTACAGTATAATTCCACAAGGCAAATTTCTAAAATACTATGAAAAGCTGGTAAAGATAATGAATAATGGCAGGAGCACCCTACTTTTCTTTTAGACTTATTTTTCACGGTCTTTTAGAAAAATATGGCTGCTTCTGCCATTCCTTTTTTCACGGCTATTATCAGTCTAATTTTCTCTTTTCACATCTATCAAAAATCGTTGCAAAATAGGCGGCCCTATGATAAAATGGGAACAGCGGACAATGACAAAAAAATAACAATCATTGTCGGGCAGGAAATATGAGGACTAATAATAAACGGAGGAAAATTCAATGGCAAAGAAAGTAGTTTTAGCAGGCGCTTGCCGTACTGCAATCGGAACTATGGGTGGTTCCCTGAGCACTACACCCGCAGTTGATCTTGGCGCAATCGTAATCAAAGAAGCGTTAAACAGAGCAGGAGTAGCACCGGAGCAGGTAGATCATGTATACATGGGCTGCGTTATCCAGGCAGGTCTTGGACAGAACGTTGCACGCCAGGCTTCCATCAAGGCAGGACTTCCGATTGAAGTACCGGCTGTTACAGCAAACGTTGTATGCGGTTCTGGTCTGAACTGTGTAAACATGGCTGCGCAGATGATTCTTGCCGGCGATGCTGACGTAGTGGTTGCCGGTGGTATGGAAAATATGTCTATGGCGCCTTTCGCACTTCCGAATGCACGTTATGGATATAGAATGAACAATGGCGTTCTGGTTGATACCATGATTAAGGACGCTCTGTGGGATGCTTTCAATGATTACCACATGATCACAACAGCAGACAATATCTGCAGAGAATGGGGACTTACCCGTGAAGAACTGGATGAGTTCGCATTAAAGAGCCAGCAGAAGGCAGAAGCAGCACAGAAGAGCGGCGCATTTGACAACGAAATCGTGCCGGTATCCGTAAAGAAGAAAAAAGAGACAATCGAATTCAAGACAGATGAAGGCCCGCGTCACGGCTCCACAATCGAAGGCCTTGCAAAACTCCGCACAATCAATCCGGACGGCTTCGTTACAGCAGGAAACGCTTCCGGTATCAACGACGGCGCTGCTGCAATCGTTGTTATGAGTGAAGAAAAAGCAAAAGAGCTTGGCATTAAGCCGATGGCTACCTGGGTTGCAGGCGCACTTGCAGGCGTAAGACCTGAGGTTATGGGAATCGGACCTGTTGCTTCTACTAAGAAGGTTATGGCAAAAACTGGCTACAAGATTGAAGACTTTGACATCATCGAGGCAAACGAAGCATTTGCAGCACAGTCTGTTGCAGTTGGAAAGGATTTAGGCATCGACGTAGAGAAGCAGCTTAACCCGAATGGCGGCGCAATCGCACTTGGACATCCGGTTGGCGCTTCAGGCTGCCGTATCTTAGTTACTCTGCTGCATGAGATGCAGGCAAAGGGTGCAAAGAAAGGTCTTGCAACACTCTGCATCGGCGGCGGCATGGGCTGCTCCACAATCGTAGAAATGGACTAAGTCTTTAAAAGGAGAATCATAATGGAATTTATTTTATATGAACAGAAGGGTGCAGTCGGCATCATTACAATCAATCGTGAAAGAGCCCTGAATGCACTGAACTCTACCGTATTGGAAGAACTGGATCAGACACTTGACGCAGTAGATTTAGATGCTGTAAGATGCCTGATTTTAACAGGTGCCGGACAGAAATCCTTTGTGGCAGGCGCAGACATCGGAGAGATGAGCACCTTGACAAAGGCTGAAGGCGAAGCATTCGGCAAAAAGGGGAATGATGTATTCCGCAAGCTGGAGACCTTCCCGATTCCGGTAATCGCTGCAATCAACGGCTTTGCACTGGGCGGCGGCTGTGAGATTTCCATGAGCTGCGACATCAGAATCTGCTCCGAGAATGCAGTATTTGGACAGCCTGAGGTTGGACTCGGTATCACACCGGGCTTCGGCGGCACACAGAGACTTGCCCGTCTGGTAGGCGCTGGCATGGCAAAACAGATGATTTATACCGCAAGAAATATCAAAGCGGATGAAGCATACAGAATCGGTCTTGTAAATGCGGTATATCCGCAGGAAGAGCTGATGGCTGCAGCAGAGAAGATGGCAGCAGGCATCGCAAAGAATGCTCCGATTGCAGTACGCAACTGCAAGAAGGCAATCAACGAAGGCCTTGATGCAGATATGGATCAGGCTATCGTAATCGAAGAAAAGCTCTTTGGCGACTGCTTCGAGACAGAAGACCAGAAGTATGGCATGGCATTTTTCCTTGACAAGAATAAGGAAAAAGTAAAAGAGCCTTTCAAGAACTGCTAATCTGGACAGGCAGTAAAACAGGATACAGTAATTAAATATATATAAATTTAAGGAGGAACTACGATGAAGGTAGGTATTATCGGTGCAGGAACTATGGGTTCTGGTATTGCGCAGGCATTTGCGCAGACAGAAGGCTACGAAGTATTCTTATGCGACATTAACGAAGAATTCGCAGCAAACGGAAAAAATAAGATTGCAAAGGGCTTTGAGAAAAGAGTTGCAAAGGGAAAAATGGCACAGGAAGATGCTGATAAGATCCTTGCAAAAATTACTACAGGTGTTAAGACAATCTGTACAGACTGCGATTTAGTAGTAGAAGCTGCTTTGGAAGTTATGGATATTAAGAAACAGACCTTCAAGGAACTGGAAGAAATCTGCAAGCCGGAGTGTATCTTCGCAACCAATACTTCTTCCCTTTCTATTACAGAGATTGGTTCCGGAATCAAGCGTCCGGTAATCGGTATGCATTTCTTCAATCCGGCTCCTGTTATGAAGCTGGTTGAGGTAATTGCAGGCTTAAATACACCGGCTGAGACTGTTGACACCATCAAGAAGATTTCTGAAGAAATCGGCAAGACACCGGTACAGGTAGAGGAAGCAGCAGGCTTTGTTGTAAACAGAATCCTTGTTCCGATGATTAACGAAGCAGTTGGTATCTATGCTGACGGCGTTGCAAGCGTAGAAGGCATCGATACAGCTATGAAGCTGGGCGCAAACCATCCGATGGGACCCCTTGAGCTGGGCGATCTGATTGGTCTGGACATCTGCCTTGCTATCATGGAAGTTCTTTACAATGAGACTGGTGATTCCAAATATCGTCCTCATCCGCTTCTTCGCAAGATGGTTCGCGGCGGTCTGCTTGGACGCAAAACCGGCAAGGGCTTCTATGACTATACAAAATAAACGATAATGATGGAGGAATAAAGATCATGGATTTTACTTTGAGCAAAGAACATGAAATGGCGAGAACTTTATTCAAAGAATTCGCTGAAAAAGAAGTAAAGCCTCTGGCTCAGGAGGTAGATGAAACAGAGGTTTTCCCGAGAGGAACCGTTGAGAAAATGGCAAAATACGGTTTTCTTGGAATTCCTGTTCCGAAGGAATACGGCGGACAGGGCTGCGATCCTCTGACCTATGCAATGTGTGTAGAAGAGCTCTCTAAGGTATGCGGCACCACAGGCGTTATCGTTTCCGCACATACTTCTCTGTGCATCGACCCGATTATGACCTATGGTACAGAAGAGCAGAAGCAGAAATATGTTGTTCCGCTTGCAAAGGGCGAAAAGCTTGGCGCTTTTGGTCTGACTGAGCCGGGCGCTGGTACAGACGCACAGGGACAGCAGACAAAGGCTGTTTTAGACGGCGACGAGTGGGTATTAAACGGAAGCAAATGCTTTATTACAAACGGTAAGGAAGCAGATGTTTATATCATCATCGCAGTTACCGGAAAGGTTGAGAAGCGCGGCAGAATTCAGAAGGAAATCTCCGCATTTATCGTAGAAAAAGGAACACCGGGCTTCAGCTTCGGTACAAAAGAAAACAAGATGGGTATCAGAGGATCATCTACTTACGAGCTGATTTTCACAGACTGCCGCATCCCGAAGGAAAACCTTCTTGGACAGAAGGGCAAGGGCTTCGCAATCGCAATGCACACACTGGACGGCGGACGTATCGGTATCGCTGCACAGGCACTTGGTATTGCAGAGGGCGCTCTTGAGACAACCATCGCTTATGTAAAAGAAAGAAAGCAGTTTGGCAGATCTATCGGACAGTTCCAGAATACACAGTTCGTTCTGGCTGATCTGGCTACCAAGGTAGAGGCTGCTCAGATGCTCGTATACAAGGCTGCTATGGCAAAGGCAACACAGAAGGTATATTCTGTAGAAGCTGCTAAGGCAAAATTATTTGCAGCAGAAGTTGCAATGGAAGTAACCACAAAGTGCGTACAGCTTCACGGCGGATACGGCTACATCAGAGAGTACGATGTAGAGCGTATGATGCGCGATGCAAAGATTACCGAGATTTACGAAGGTACAAGCGAAGTTCAGCGTATGGTTATCAGCGGAGCACTGCTTAAGTAAAATAAAAATATAAGGAGAGAAAATACAATGAAAATCGTTGTTTGTATTAAACAGGTGCCTGATACAAAGGGCGGCGTTAAGTTCAACCCGGACGGCACACTTGATAGAGCAGCAATGCTTGCAATCATGAACCCGGATGACAAAGCCGGACTGGAAGCAGCACTGAGATTAAAAGACCAGTATGGCGCAGAAGTTACCGTACTGACAATGGGTCTTCCTAAGGCTACCGACGTACTGCGTGAAGCAATTGCTATGGGCGCTGACAAGGGAATCCTTGTAACAGACAGAGTTCTGGGCGGTGCTGATACATGGGCAACCTCCACAACTATCGCAGGTGCACTCAGAAACCTTGATTATGACCTGATTATCACAGGACGTCAGGCAATCGATGGCGATACCGCACAGGTTGGACCGCAGATTGCAGAGCATCTTGGTATTCCGGTTATTTCCTATGCACAGGATATTAAGGTTGAGGGAGATAAGGTAATCGTACAGCGTCAGTATGATGACAGATATCATGTACTGGAAGCAACAATGCCTTGCCTTGTAACCGCACTTTCCGAATTAAATGAGCCGCGTTATATGACTCCGGGCGGAATCTTTGACGCATGCAAAGCAGAGATTACAACATGGGGAAGAGCAGACTTAAAGGATGTTGAAGACTGCAACCTCGGTCTTGCAGGCTCTCCTACCAAGATTGCAAAGGCATCTGACAAAGTCCGCAAGGGCGCAGGTGAGAAGGTTGTACCGGATTCACCGGATGATGCAGTAGCTTACATCGTTGGCAAACTGAAAGAGAAACATGTCATTTAATAAATAAGGTGGTGAACAAGATGAATTTAGAAGAATATAAAGGCGTATATGTGTATGCACAGCAGGTTGACAATGAGATCAGCGGCATTGCATACGAATTACTTGGAAAAGCAAAAGAACTGGCTGCTCCGCTTAACACAGAGGTTACCGCAGTTCTGATTGGTTCCGATGTAAAGAATCTTGCAGATTCTCTTGCAGAGTATGGTGCAGATAAAGTCATCGTTGTTGATGATCCTGAACTGAAGGATTACAGAACAGAGCCTTATGCACATGCACTTGCTTCCGTAATCAATAAATACAAACCGGAAATCATGCTGGTAGGCGCTACAGCAATCGGCCGTGACCTTGGCCCGACAGTATCCGCAAGAGTTGCAACCGGTCTGACAGCAGACTGTACTGTACTTGAAATCGGTGATTTCCCGCTCGTAGCAATTCCTGGCAAGGAGAGCGAGCAGAAGCACAATCAGCTTCTGATGACCCGTCCTGCATTTGGTGGAAATACAATCGCTACGATTGCCTGCCCGAACAACCGTCCTCAGATGGCAACTGTTCGTCCTGGCGTTATGCAGAAGATTGAGCCGATTAAGGGTGCAAAGGCTGTAATCGAAGAGTACAATCCTGGATTTACTCCAAATAACAAATATGTAACCATCAAAGAGGTTGTTAAGGCTGTTTCCGATACCGTTGATATTATGGATGCAAAGATTCTGGTATCCGGCGGACGTGGCGTTGGCACACCGGAAAACTTCAAGCTGCTTGAAGACCTGGCAGAGGTGCTTGGCGGAACTGTAAGCTGCTCCCGTGCAGTTGTAGATTCCGGCTGGAAGCCGAAGGATTTACAGGTTGGACAGACTGGTAAGACAGTACGTCCTAACGTATATTTCGCAATCGGTATTTCCGGAGCAATCCAGCACGTTGCTGGTATGGAAGAATCCGACATCATTGTTGCAATCAACAAGGATGAGGATGCTCCTATCTTTGATGTTGCTGACTATGGAATCGTAGGCGACCTGAACAAGATCGTTCCGGCTCTGACAGCACAGTTAAAAGCAGAAATCGCTGCAAAATAAGTAAGAAAATAGGAAATAAGGGTGACCGGAGTCTGCCAAAGCAGGAGATTCCGGTCACTTTTTTGCACAATTTGTCCGTCTGCGGCAGAATAGGACTTGCGAAAACAATGGTTTTACGTTATGATAGAGTATAATATTTTTATAAACTTAGGAGGTTTATTATGAAGAAGAAGGTTTTAAGCGCATTATTATGCGTGAGCATGGTTGCGGCTATGCTCGTAGGCTGCGGCAGCACCGCTTCCGAAGCACCTGCTGCTGAAACACAGGAAGCAGCGGCAACAGAAGAAGCACCGGCTGCTGAGACAGAAGCAGAGCTCACAACTTCCTCTGATGCAAATGCAGACGGCGGTTATGAACTTGCACTGGTAACTGACCTTGGTACAATCGATGACAAGTCTTTCAACCAGGGCGCATGGGAAGGCCTTAAGAAATACGCTGAAGAAAACGGCATTTCCTACAAGTATTATCAGCCGCAGGAGGGTACGACAGACTCCTACATCGAGACCATTGGTCTTGCAATCGAAGGCGGCGCAAAATTAGTTGTATGCCCGGGCTTCTTATTTGAAGAGCCGGTTTACACCGTACAGAAACAGTATCCTGATGTTCACTTCATCCTGATGGATGGTGAGCCTCATGATGCAGATTACAACTATGAGACAGCAGAAAACGTTATGCCGATTCTCTTCCAGGAAGATCAGGCTGGTTATCTTGCAGGCTACGCAGTTGTAAAGGATGGCTATACAAAGCTTGGCTTCATGGGTGGTATGGCAGTACCTGCAGTTATCCGTTATGGCTACGGCTTCGTACAGGGCGCTGATGCAGCAGCTCAGGAGCTTGGTGTAGATGTTGAAATGATGTACAACTACACAGGTAACTTCTCCGCAACACCGGAAGCACAGGCAATGGCAGCAAGCTGGTATCAGAATGGTACAGAAGTAATCTTCGGCTGCGGCGGCCAGGTAGGTAACTCCGTAATGGCAGCAGCAGAAGAAGCTGGCGCAAAGGTAGTTGGCGTTGACGTTGACCAGTCCAGCGAGTCCGATACAATCATCACTTCCGCTATGAAGAAACTGAGCGTATCCGTTTATGATGGAATCAAGGCTTACTATGATGGCTCCTTCCCGGGCGGAAAGACTACAGTATTTACCGCAGAGAACGATGGTGTAGGTCTTCCGATGGAAACTTCCAAATTTGAGAAGTTCACACAGGCAGATTATGATGCACTGTTTGCAAAATTACAGGGTGGAGAAATCACCATCCAGAATGGCATTGATGACAGCACAACAGCCGACCTGACTCTGGGTAAGACTACTGTTAAGTTTGTAGAGTAATCTAATCACGTCTTAGGCGGCTCTGATAAAGAGAAGCATTGAGGCGAAAGACTTCAGCAAGATAAGGGGTGCCTTTTGGCACCCCATTTATTAACTATGGGGGTTTTAGGATGGACTATGTAATTGAAATGCTGAACATCACAAAAGAATTTCCGGGCATCATCGCAAATGATGATATTACGCTCTGCGTAAAACCGGGTGAAATTCATGCCCTGCTTGGTGAAAATGGAGCAGGCAAATCCACGCTGATGAGCGTTCTGTTTGGACTTTATCAGCCGGAGAAGGGAATTATCAAGATTAAGGGGAAGGAAGTGTCCATTAAGGGACCTCTGGACGCCAATGCACTTGGCATTGGTATGGTACACCAGCATTTTAAGCTGGTACATAATTTTACTGTTTTACAGAATATCGTGCTTGGCATGGAAACGACAAAGGGCGGTATGATTCAGATGGCGGACGCCAGAAAAAAGGTAATGGAGTTGAGCGAACGCTATAATCTTCTGGTAGACCCTGATGCGCTGATTTCCGATATTACAGTCGGCATGCAGCAGAGGGTGGAAATTTTGAAAATGCTGTATCGTGACAACGATATTTTAATCTTTGATGAACCGACGGCGGTGCTGACGCCGCAGGAAATCGATGAACTGATGCAGATTATGAAAGGACTGATTGCAGAGGGAAAATCGATTCTGTTCATCACACATAAATTGAATGAAATCAAAGCGGTTGCTGACCGCTGTACGGTATTGCGTCGTGGGAAATACATCGGCACAATCGACGTAGCGACAACGGATAAGGAAACAATGTCCGAAATGATGGTAGGACGTAAGGTTAACCTGACTGTAGAAAAAGCGCCGGCAAAACCGGGCGAGACGGTTTTGGAGGTAAAGGACCTCTGTGTGAAGTCTGTGCATGAGGGTCATACCAAGGATGTGGTAAATCATGTAAGCTTTCAGGTGCGCAAGGGAGAGATTGTCTGCATTGCCGGAATCGACGGCAATGGACAGACCGAGCTGGTGCAGGCGATTACGGGACTTGGCGGTATGAGCCAGGGCGAGGTGCTCTTAAATGGTGAGGATGTAACGAAGAAGTCCATCCGTTACAAGAATACGCATGGAATGTCCCACATTCCTGAGGACCGCCATAAGCATGGACTGGTGCTGGATTATAATCTTGCTTATAATCTGGTGCTGCAGCAGTATTTTGAACCGAAATTTTCAAAGCATGGCTTTTTAAAGAAGGATGCAATCAGTGAGTATGCGGACCTTTTGATTGAAAAATATGATATTCGAAGTGGTCAGGGCAAGGAAACGATTACCAGAAGCATGTCAGGTGGAAACCAGCAGAAGGCGATTGTAGCAAGAGAGATTATGAAAGACCCTGATGTATTGCTGGCGGTACAGCCGACAAGAGGTCTGGATGTCGGTGCAATCGAATATATCCACAAGCAGCTCGTGGCGCAGCGTGATGCAGGAAGTGCAATCCTGCTGGTTTCTCTGGAGCTGGATGAGGTTATGAACTTAAGCGACCGTATCCTTGTAATCTATGAGGGTACAATCGTAGCGGACCTTGACCCGAAGGAAACGACGGTACAGGAGCTTGGACTTTATATGGCTGGCTCAAAGAGAAAGGGGGAGAGAGCAGATGCGTAAGAAAAAATTTGACTATACCGGTGTGCTGTCCTCTGTATTTGCAATTATTATCGGACTTTTAGTGGGCTTTCTGATTCTGCTCATCTGTAATCCGGGGCAGGCGCTTCCGGGCTTTGCAACGATTCTGACAGGCGCTTTTACACATGGCGCAAAGGGCGTTGGACAGATATTTTATTATTCCACGACAATTATCCTGACCGGACTTTCGGTAGGCTTTGCATTCAAGACCGGACTTTTCAATATCGGTGCGAGCGGACAGTTTATCGTAGGCGGCTTTGGCGCTGTTTATGTCGGCGTTATGTGCAAAAACCTTGGCAGTATCCACTGGGTTGTCGCTCTTTTGGCAGGCGTTTTCTTTGGCGCTCTGTGGGGACTGGTTCCCGGACTTTTGAAGGCATGCTTTAATGTAAATGAAGTAATTGCTTCTATTATGATGAACTATATCGGCATGTATGCTGTCAACTGGTTCGTTAAGAGCTATAAGCCGATTTTCAACAATATCCGAAACGAAAGTAAGCCGGTGCTCAGCACGGCGAACATTCCCAAGATGGGACTGGATAAGCTTTTCCCGGATTCGAGTATCAATGGTGGATTTTTACTGGCGGTTGTAGCCGTTATCCTGATTTACGTGATTCTGGATAAGACAACCTTTGGCTACGAATTAAAAGCGGTTGGATATAATCGTGATGCCAGCCGTTATGCAGGTATCAATGAAAAGAAAAGCATCATCCTTTCCATGGTAATCGCGGGCGCGATTTCCGGTCTGGCAGGCGCGTGTCTGTATCTGGCAGGTACAGGAAAGCACATTGAGATTGTGGATACGATTGCTGATGAAGGCTTTACCGGAATCTCTGTTGCACTGCTGGGACTGTGCCATCCGATTGGAATATTGTTTGCAGGCATCTTTATCGCTTACCTGACAGCGGGAGGCTTTTATTTACAGCTTTTTGAATTCTCTACAGAAATTATTGATATTATCGTAGCAATTATCATTTACTTCAGTGCATTTGCCCTGATTGTAAAGCTGCTGATCCAGAAATTTGAAAGAAACAGAATGGATAAGAATGTGCAGGGCAAAGCGCCGCAAGGGGAAGCCCAAAAAACGGAAGGAGGAAGCAAGGCATGAGCGTAATATATTTTATTTTTCAGCAGATGATGTTCTTTGCGATTCCGCTTCTGATCGTAGCGCTTGGCGGAATGTTTTCAGAGCGCAGTGGCGTTATCAATATCGCGCTTGAAGGAATTATGACAATGGGCGCATTTACCAGTATCCTGTTTTTAAATCTCACTGGAAAATCCATGAGTGGACAGGGACAGCTCCTGATTGCAATTATCATCGCTATGGCAACTGGCGTGGTATTTTCTCTGTTTCATGCTTATGCGGCAATCAATATGAAAGCGGACCAGACCATCAGCGGTACGGCGCTGAATATGTTTGCGCCTGCATTTGCAATTTTCGTGGCAAGAATCTTACAGGGTGTGCAGCAGGTTCAGTTCTCCAATACCTTCCGTATTGAGTCGGTTCCTGTATTTGGAAGCATCCCGGTAATCGGCGATTTGTTCTTTAAAAACACCTATATTACGACCTATATCGGCATCGGCATTTTGATTCTGGCAACCATCGTTTTGTACAGGACACGTTTTGGACTTCGGCTGCGTGCCTGCGGCGAACATCCTCAGGCAGCGGATGCAGCTGGTGTCAACGTATATAAGATGCAGTATGCAGGCGTTATGATTTCCGGTGCGCTTGGCGGTCTGGGCGGTCTGGTATTTGTGGTTCCGACCTCTACCAACTTTAACGCAACGGTATCCGGCTATGGTTTCCTTGCTCTTGCGGTACTTATCTTTGGACAGTGGAAGCCGATTAAGATTATGTGGGCATCAATCTTCTTTGGATTGACAAAGGCGATTGCAGCGGCGTATTCCGGAATTCCTTTCTTAAGCAACATGGGAATCCCCAGCTACCTGTATAAGATGATTCCGTATATTGCGACCTTAATCGTCCTCATTTTTACCTCGAAAAATTCTCAGGCGCCGAGAGCAAGCGGTGTTCCGTATGATAAGGGCGCAAGATAAGTAAGCGAAAAGGAAGGCTTGTATGGCAAAGCAGAAAGAAATCAAGACAAATGCAATGCGGATCTTAGACCGCATGAAGATTCCTTATACGCACCACACCTATACCTGTGAGGAATTTACAAGCGGCATCCAGATTGCAGACCTGCTTTCCCTGCCGCATGAGCTGGTTTATAAAACACTTGTGACGGTGGGCGCGGACAAAAATTATTTTGTCTTTGTGATTCCGATTGAAAAGGAAATTGACCTGAAAAAAGCGGCGAAGGTGGTAGGAGAGAAATCTCTTTCCATGCTTCCTGTAAAGGAAATCAATGCAGTGACCGGCTATATCAGAGGCGGCTGCACGGCAGTCGGCATGAAAAAGCAGTATCCGACCTGTATTCAGGAGGAGGCGCAGGCGCTTTCCCGGATGATTGTCAGCGGCGGCAGGCTCGGCTTGCAGCTTGAGCTCGCGCCAAAGGATTTACAGGCTGCCTGCGGCGGAAGCTTTGCTGATGTATGCTATACGACTGTATAAGCAGTCAAAAAAATTGAACAAAATTCAAAAATTAAAGAAACCTTAACTATTTTCCTATTTCTCTCTTCAGATTTATCTTGTATGATAAAGCCTGAAGAGAGGAGAGGGAACATGTCTGAACTCATTACTTTACACGACATCTGTAAAATATACAATCCCGGTGAAAATGAAGTGCGGGCGTTAGATCACGTAGACCTGCACATTGATGAAAATGAATTTGTTGCCATTATAGGGCAGTCCGGTTCTGGAAAATCGACATTGATGAACATGCTCGGCTGTTTGGACGTTCCTACCAGCGGCACCTATATGCTGCATGGGAAGGATGTGTCCCATCTTTCAGATGATGAACTTTCCGATATTCGTAATCGTGAAATCGGTTTTATCTTTCAGGGCTTTAACCTGATTCAGAATTTGACGGCATTGGAAAATGTGGAGCTGCCGCTGATTTACAGAGGCGTTTCCAAAAAAGAAAGGGAGAGTCTTTCTATTGCAGCGCTAAAAAGGGTCGACCTGGAAAAGCGTATGACACATAAGCCTGCGGAAATGAGCGGCGGTCAGCAGCAGCGTGTGGCGATTGCGAGAGCGATTGCACAGGCGCCTCCGGTTATTCTGGCAGATGAACCTACCGGAAATCTGGACAGCGCATCAACAGATGAAATTATGGAAATTCTGCGCGGACTGCACAGGGAAGGCAGGACGGTCATTTTGATTACGCATGATAATGAGATTGCAGCAAAAGCCAGACGGGTAATCAAAATCAGAGACGGCAGAATCGCATCGGATAACAAAGAGATGGAGCAGGAAATAGAAGCTGCGCAGGATATGGGCGCATAAGAGAGGGAAAGAAAAGCAATGTTAGGGAAGAAGAAAAAACAGATTACAGAAGCAGGCATGCAGGAAAAGGCAGCAAAAAAGCCTTTCTGGAATAAAAAGAAGGTAAGAAATACCGTGATTGGCGGTGTGGCAGCCGTAGTGGTGGGGAGTCTTGTTATCAGCTCCGTTGCAAAGGGAAATGCAGTACCGCAGTTTCCGGCGGTTATAGCGGCAAGAGGGGATGTTGAGGCGACAGTGACTGCCAGCGGCGTTGTAGAAAGCGAGACCTACAAGGTATATTACGCACCCTTGAATGCAAAGGTGGAAAAAGTCTCTGTAGAGCAGGGTGATTCAGTAAAAAAGGGCGATGTGCTGCTGACCTATGATACGGAGGATCTGGAATTTACACAGCGGGAGGGCTCTCTGGAGGCTTCGGCAAGCCAGAACAGCTATATGAGCGCGATTGCGGAAAGCGATAAGCAGCAGAAAATTTACGATGAAAGTACGCAGACGCTGGCAAATCTGGAGGTTATGATTGTAGCGCAGCGGGATTTTATTGATGAACTGAAAAATCATGTGACCGATGAAAAGGCACGGATGCGCCTGGAACTGCTCGATGAGAAATATAAATTAAACAGACAGCAGAATGGTATTGCAGTCAACATGGAAATCAAACCGGACGGAAAAATCACAGATTCCATGTGGAGCGCAGATTATGAAGTAAAAAATAAAATTGCGGAAATTGATAAAAAGATAGAAGCGCTGGATTTGAATAAGGATTTGACGGAAATCGAGCAGCAGATTGTCAAGGAGCAGGAAAAGCTCAGCGACCTTGAGGAGTGGAAGGCAGACTTAAAGTCTGACCAGAAATCGGCAGAAAACAGTATTTTAAACAGCTATAAGAAAAAAGAGCTGGAGGCGACTGCAGAGCGTTCCAAAATTACAGAGGAAAAAGCGCAGGCGCATCTGGATGAAGCCCTTGCAGGTGTTACCGCAGAATTCAATGGTATCGTAACGGAATTAAATGTATATGACGGCTTTGTAACGGATCAGAGCTCCAAGCTGATGAAGGTGGAGAGCAGCGAGGATGTGCGGGTCAATATTTCCCTTTCCAAGTATGATCTGGCAAAGGTTGCAGTTGGGCAGAAGGCTGAGATTACGATTGCAGGAAATACCTACGAGGGAACTGTAAGCAAAATCAACCATGTTGCGACCCAGAATGATTCCGGTACCAGGCTGGTAACGGCTCAGGTACATATTGATAATCCTGATGAGAACATTTATCTGGGAATAGAAGGCAGGGTTACCATTCATGCGCAGAGGGCAGAAAATGTACTGATACTGCCGTTCTCTGCAATCAATACCGACCAGAGCGGTGATTTCTGCTATGTGATTTCCAATGGCGTTGTAGAAAAACGCCCGATACAGGTAGGGCTGACCTCTGAGGACAGTATGGAGATTACGGAGGGAATTTCCGAGGGAGAAATCGTAATTACGGATTCTTCGATGGGCGTAGAGGAAGGTATGGCAGCACAGGCGCAGATAGAGCCTGAGGAATAAAATGGGAGGGCAATATGTCACAGATACTGGAATATATTAAGATTGCCCTGATGAACATAAGGAGCAACAAGGGTCGGTCGATTCTGACCATGCTGGGAATCATTATCGGTATTTCCTCTGTTATCATGCTGATTGCAATCGGAAATGGCATGAAGACCCAGATTAACACGGAACTTGACAGTATGGC
>CAKRYY010000047.1 GCA_934432885.1 uncultured Lachnospiraceae bacterium | reverse complement strand
GCAGATGGGTGACCTTGATATTGTTTACGTTTTCTTTGTCGCTGTAGCCGGTGTGACCCATGTAACCAATTACATCTCCTGCGGTCACAACGCTGCCTTCCTTCAATTCTTTGTTATAGGGGAAATTTTGTCTCAGATGTGCATAATAATAGTAGCGCTTTTTATCAAAGCTGCGGATTCCGATGCGCCAGCCGCCGTAACGATTCCAGCCAAGCGCCTCGACATAGCCGGATTCTATGGCGATGATTGGCGTACCGACCTGCCCCATCATGTCATGTCCAAGATGGGGTCTTGCATAGCCAAAGCTGCGCGATGCGCCAAAATCATCATAATCCTCATAATAAAAGCCTTTGGCAATAGGTGAAAATGCCTTCAGCCCATAGCAGTCCTCAAAAGAAAGGCTGCCGTCCTCTTTCTTTTTCTCTATCTTATACTCCCCTACAAAGCCGCCCAGAACAGCCTCGTAGGCCTCTTTATAATATGGATAATACTCCAGCTTTTTGGTCTGCTCCGCTATCGTTGTATCGCCGTCCTGCAGAGCTTTTGCCAGCTTTTCCAGCTCCGAAAGCGACTTAGCAGGGAAATGTCCACCGTGCCTTGCCGCCAGACAGGCAAGCAGTTCAATCCAGTCAAGGTGATTTTTCTCGCCATAGGTAGCCACATCCAACTGATATGCCGCCGTCATAAGCTCCTCCGGTACGTGAAATTCCACCCATTTGATATACTTTTTTTCTGACGTCTGCACATCCTGCGCCGTCTCCTGCCATACTGGCTGCGCATCCTTATCCTGCATTTCTGTAAAGCACAGCCACAGTCCCAGAAACGCTATCAGAGCACACTCGCCCAAAATCGCAAGTTTTATGCGTTTAAAATACCTTTTTTCCATAAAGCCGCCGTACATATTATTTTCATAAAAATATATGTTTTGGAAGCTTTGGAAAGAACGCTACCCGCTATTTGTCTCCGTCTATATCCTGCTCCTCATCCTCCTCTGGCAGATAGCGAGAAAGGATATGCAGAATCTCTCTGTAGTTTTGCATCACTGCTTCATGCTCTTTTTTCAGATAAGCAGTGTTACCCTCCTTTGCCGCCAGCTCCAGCGCCTTTGCCTGTTCGGAAAGCGAAGCAAGCCCAACCGTCAGCGAGGTGCTCTTTAAGGAATGGACCAGTATCTCATAGGTTTTCCAGTCCTGCGTCTGGAAGCTTTCTTCCATTTCCTTTTGTCTTTCTTTCTGGAAATACAGTCTGAGCGCCCCCAGCAAAAGCTCCTTGCTGCCGCCGCAGTAGGTCAGCGCCATTTCCCTATCAAGCGAGGGAAGTGCCTCAAACAGCGCTTCTATTCCGCGCCTTTCCTGCTCATCCTTTTTTGCTCCTTCTGCAAGCCTTATCTTTTCCTTTGGCAGATACTGAAGAAGCGCTTCCTCCAATGCAGAATAACGGACCGGCTTTGTCAGATAATCAGCAAAGCCCTGTACCAGATAGGTTTCCCGCATCCCATGCAGGGCATTTGCTGTCAGCATGATAACCGGTGTATCCTGATTTTTATTTTCAAGGGAAGCCCTCAGCTGGCAAAGCGTCTCGATTCCATCCATCTCCGGCATCATGTGATCCATCAGAATCAAGTCATACTTTTTCTCCTGCGCGAGCGCAATACACGCCCTGCCGCTGCCAGCTGTATCAATTTTAATCTGTGTCTCCTTTAACAGGCTAACCGTAACCTCCAGATTCAGTTCCATATCATCCACCAAAAGGATATGGGCATCGGGTGCGGTAAAAAGAGTATGTTCCCCGGCGGTTCTTTCCTTCTTTTTGCCCTGCGTGGCATCAAAGCTGCCTAACGGGGTCTGGTCCACAATCCTCTGCGGCAGCGTTACCGTAAATACAGAGCCTTTTCCATACTCGCTTTCCGCCTTTATTTTTCCGTTCATGAGCGTCACAAGCTCCTGCACAATGCTCATTCCAAGCCCCGTTCCCTCAATCCCCTGATTGTGGCTTATATCAAAACGCTCAAATTTTCCATATAATCTGCTTAAGCTCTCTTTTGTCATACCGATTCCGGTATCCGATACAATCATCCGCAGCAGAATTTCGCCTGCCCTGGTCTGCTCGCCTTCAAATCTTGCACAGACAGTTCCCTCTCTGGTATATTTTACCGCATTGGTCAGCAGATTTAATAAAATCTGGCGAATCCGCGTCATATCACCGTTCAAAACACGCGGCAGCTCCTCATCACAGGAAAATACCAGCTTCAGATTTTTCTTTCTGGCACGCTCTGCAATCATCGTATAGCTGCCCCGCAGCAGCTCCGCCACTTCATAATCTGCCGTCCGCAGTTCTGTTTTCCCCGCTTCTATTTTTGTGAGGTCAAGCACATCATTTAAAATAGAAAGCAGCGCATTGGAAGAATTTTTTACCTTATAAGCGTATTCCAATATCTGGGCATCCTCCGCCTCACGCAGAATCATTTCATTCATACCAAGAATCGCATTGAGCGGCGTTCTGATTTCATGCGACATGCTGGAGAGGAACTCACTCTTTGCCCTGCTCGCACTCTCTGCCCTGCGCTCGGATTCCTCAAGCGCAGCATTCTTTTTCTGGATTTCCCGAATTGCCTTTTTATAGGTATCATTCTGGAAACGGATAATGATGCCGACACCAATTCCCAGCACAAGCAGGCTTTGAATCATATCGATATAAACCGTCGCATCATTTTCCAGTGCAACCACAATTTCAGGATGGAAATATCCCGCCACAAAACAGGATAAAATTGCCACTACCTGCAATACCAGCAGAATAAAGAACCATGCGCCCTCTATCAAAAGGAAATCAAAAATAACCCCAAGCGCCATCCAGTAGCCCATTCCGCCAAGTGCGCCGCCGTCTGTAAAAAACATAATCGGATACAGCACAAGCGTGATAATAGACACAATTCCAACTGCTGCCGCCTTCAGCCTGCCCTTCCAGTTCGCAAGGAAAAAGCAGACACAGAGTACAACCAAGGCTGCAAAAATCGCACATATCTGAATAATGTGCATCCGACATGCAAAGGAAATCAAAAAGCCGAAAATTCCGCCTACGATTCCCGTCAGCGTTATGATATTAAAAAGCACTAATTGTATGGAATTTTCTGCATCAAAAAATCGTTTCTGCAAATTTCTCAGCATTGACTTCATCTTATGTACTCCTTATATAAAAAAGGCTATGACAAAGCCTTTTGCTTTTCCATAGCCTTTTTGCATCTTCATAACTACCCGGATATTATAATTCAGGCTCAATCAGCCCATAGGTGTTTCCTTTTCTCTTGTATACAACATTTACCTGATCGGTCTCTGCATTGCAGAATACATAGAAGTTATGTCCTAAAAGCTCCATCTGTACACATGCATCTTCAGGATACATCGGCTTGATGTCAAATTTCTTGGTACGGATGATACGAACCTCTTCTTCATCCATATAATCCTTTTCAAGATATTCCTGCTTGAAGAAATTGGACGCCTGCTTCTGTCCGACAAGCTTATTTTTGTATTTTTTCAACTGGCGCTCGATGACTTCTTCTACAAGGTCGATGGAAACGTACATATCACTGCTTACCTGCTCGGAACGGATGATGTTTCCTTTAACCGGAATTGTAACCTCAATCTTCTGCCTGTCCTTTTCTACGCTGAGAGTAACCAGCACCTCCGTCTCCGGTGTGAAATATTTTTCCAGTTTCCCCAGTTTATCCTGTACAGCAGTTTTTAAGCCTTCAGTTACGTCAATGTTTTTTCCGCTGATTGTAATTTTCATATCGCCAACCCCTTTTCCTTTATTTATAGCATCACCGCGCATTATATGCGCATCAGATTTTCCGCCGCTTTCCCTTTTTTAGCGGCTTATTGCTATAGAAACATTGTAGCAAATTGAGGGGATTTTTGCAATACGAAAGCGAATTGTCTGTCTACTTTAAAGAATGTTTCTTCATTTTATTTTTTATGATTTGGGAATTGCTTTTTCTATTTTTAGGACAAATAAACAAAACGGACGTTTTTTGCATCGCGTCATTTTTTCTTTTTTTGCTTTATCTTTTCTGTGGATAATGTGGATAATTTGGTGTATAAGTCAATTTTACGCATTTTGCGCATTTTTCAATGTGGATAACTTTTTTGCGCCACACCTTATCCGCATCCTGTTCCTTCTGCTCATTTTTGTTTTTTGATTTTGCTCTTTGTGCATCCTGTATAATTCTGCTTTTGTCAAGATGATTCTTAAGATTTTATAAAGTCAGAAATTTTACAAAAAACATTTTCTTTTCGTGGTAGCTTTGGATGAAACCAAAAAGGCTTTCGGAAATTCCCGAAAGCCTTTTACTGTCTGTTATCAACAATTGTTTTTACTAGAAAATTCTTCTAACCGCAAGAACGTTACGATAATTTGCGTTGGAAACAATAATTCCTGTCTTGCTGGTACTTGCATGAACAATCTGACCATTTCCAGCGTAGATACCTACATGACCGGAATAGCATACGAGGTCACCTGGTTGTGCATTTGCAAGACCACCTACATCATAGCCCTGACTTCTGTCAGCCGATGAAGAGTGCGGCAGCGATACGCCAAAGTTCTTATATACGCTCATAACGAAACCGGAGCAGTCTGCACCATTCGTAAGGCTGGTGCCGCCATACACATAAGGATTGCCGACGAACTGCATGGCATAATCCACAACCGCACTTCCTGCGCCGCTCCCACTGCTTATAACAGGGGCCTGTGAAGCCGGCTGCTCTGCGCTCGCTGCACTTTCATTTGCGCTTGCAGCAGCGGAAGCCTTTTCCTTTGCAATCTTTTCTTCTGCCTTCTTTGCAGCTTTCTTTGCCGCTTCTCTGGCTTCTTCTTCCTTCTTTAATCTTGCAGCTTCTTCCGCTTTGGATTCTGCCTTTACAAAATCAGTACGAAGGGAAACAAACTCAGAGGATACATAGCCGTAGCCTTCCTCAATATCAACCTTAACCCATCCGTCAAGCTCTTCTACAACTGACAGTTCTTCATCAATCGGTACCAGTCCGAGTACCGGTGAATCCGTTCCTTCGCCCTCTCTTACCTTAAGCGTTGTCGTTGTAACAGTCGCTACTCTGGTGCCGACCTTCTTTGCCAGCTCAATTGCCTCCTTGCCGGTTACACAATACTCAGCCTTTACATAACCAGTTACATTACCGGAAGTAATCTTATACCAGCCGTTTTCTTCTTTTATGAAATCGCCTACAGATTTATCATACAGCTTTCCGACAATCTCGCCTTCCTCGCTCGGCATGCTTCTTACATTGACATAATCATTTACCTTTGCGATAACCAGCTTGGAAAATTCTTTCTCTTCCTTGGTAAGCTGCTCCTCTTCCTTTGTCTCTTCTGTTACAGCCTCTGTCTCCTTTGCAGCGTCAGCCTTTTCCTCTGTCTCCTTCTGGTCGTCCGCTTTGGCATCCTCTGTCTTGGAAGCGTTTTCTTTCTTTACGCCTTCCTCAATCAGAAGTGACGTATCCTTTTTATCCTTGGTTTCCTTTTCTGTATCAATCTCTGTCTCCAGAGTATTTTTGCTATCGCTTTCAGACTCTTTCATGTCCGCAGCGCCGATTTCCTTTTTAAAGGATTTGGAAAGAATCTCTTTCTTTGCCTGTTCCTTGCTTTCCGCCATGCTCTTTGTGGAAGCCTTTACCTCCTCCTGAGCGCTTCCTTCTTCCATTGTGAGTGCAAGTCCAGCCGCCGGAAGCATTGAGGATACGCTCGTTGCCTCTGCCGGAATGGAAAAAGACGTAAATGTCACAACACCCGTCAGCATATATGCAGCTAATCTTATGTTTTTATGTGTCATACGTTCCTCCAATGTAAAAGTTTGCAAGCAAACTCTTTTTACCTTTTCTAATATATTAAGTAAGATATTAAATATGTTACAGAATTATTAAATTCTTTACCTAATATAACATTCTTATTCCTGCTTGTCAACACCAAAGAACCGTTTCCAATACTTGGAAAGCCTTGATTTTCCTGAAAAAAAGCAGGATACACACATATTTGATGCACCCTGCTTTTCTTTGCAATATATTACTGTTCTTGTGAATTTGTCCTCTTAAAAAGATAGTCTCTTGCGCTCGCAACAGCATTGGCTCCATCCGCAGCCGCAGTGATTACCTGCCGGAGTTTTTTAGTACGAATGTCCCCCACCGCATAAATCCCCTCTATATTGGTGCGGCAATCCTCACCCGCTACAAAATATCCATTTTCATCTGTTTTTACCAAATCCGCAAATGCCTCCGACTGCGGTCTGATTCCGACTGCAACAAAAACGCCGTCCACTGAAAGCGCCGTTTCCTCTCCTGTCTTTTTGTTGACAATCTGTATCTGCTCCAGATGGTCGCTCCCTGCAATTTTTTTCACTTCGCTGTCCCAGAGCACTTCCACATTTGGCAGTGAAAATAATTTTTTCTGTAAGCTTTCCGCAGCGCGCAGGCTATCCCGTCTGTGAATGACATAAACCCTGCTGCACATCTTGGAAAGGAAAAGCGCATCGCTTACCGCTACGTCGCCGCCGCCGACCACCGCAGTTGTCCTGTTTCTGAAAAAGGCACCGTCACAGGTCGCACAGTAGGATACGCCGCGTCCCTTCCACTGCGCCTCGCCCTCCACGTTAAGCTGCGCATAGGTCGTGCCTCCTGCAAGAATAATGGTTTTTGCTTCATACGTCTGCTCTTTTGTTGCAACCGTAAAGAAATCCTCGTGTTTTGCTATCGACAATGCTTCTGCTTCTGTGAACTGCGCCTGCATTTCCTCTGCATGCTCTCTGAATTTCATTCCCATCTCAAAGCCGCCGATTCCATACAGCCCGGGATAATTGTCCACCCGCTCCGTATTGGTAATCTGCCCGCCGCTCATGGGCGCTTTTTCCATAACAAGGGCGCTAAGTCCTGCGCGCGCTGCATAAATGGCTGCCGTAAGTCCTGCAGGTCCCGACCCTATAATAATCATATCAAGCATTTTTATTTCCTCCATTGTGGTTATCATAACCGTTTTGAAGCGAAAAAAACAGCTAAAAAATAAAGATGCTTGTTTTTTTTTTTCACTTTCTTTACTATTATGAAGAGAGTATCAAAATTTGTCTGAAAGAAAGAAGAATTCCATGCGAAAATCAGTCCTGATTACCGGCGCTTCCAGAGGTATCGGCAATGCCTGCGCCAAAGAATTTGCCAAAAATGGCTATGACCTGTACCTGACCTGTCTTCATTCCTTTGATAAGCTCAAAGCGCTTCAGGAAGAGCTTACCGTGCAGTATGACATTTCCTGCCGTATCTTTACCTGCGATATGAGCCGTTATGAAGACGTTGCCTTACTTTTTTCTGAAATTAAGAGCTTAGATGTGCTGATTAACAATGCGGGAGTTTCCTATATCGGACTGCTTCAGGATATGACGGTTGCAGAATGGGAGGCTGTGCTCCATACCAATCTGGATTCCTGCTTTTACACAGCAAAATGCGCCATCCCGCTTATGCTTTCCAGAAAGCAGGGGCGCATCCTTAATGTATCTTCCGTATGGGGCAGTGTGGGTGCCTCTATGGAATGTGCCTATTCCGCCTCAAAGGGCGGCGTAAATGCCTTTACCAGAGCGCTTGCCAAAGAGCTTGCTCCGAGTAATATCCAGGTCAATACTGTCAGCTTCGGTATGATTGATACGGATATGAACCGCTGCTTTTCCGAAGAAGAGAAAAATGCCCTGATTGATGAGATTCCTGCCTGCCGCATTGGAAGCTGCGAGGAAGCAGCGGTGCTTCTTTTGCAGCTTGCCTCTGCACCCACCTACCTGACGGGACAGGTTATCACAATGGATGGCGGCTGGATTTAAAGCAGTCTGGTATCCTGCATGTTTCCGGTTTCCTGAAACCGCTCCCACTCGGCGATGTTGTTTGCATGGTCGCCGATTTTTTCAAGATATTTTGCAATCATCATAATGTCGATACATTCATCCGCCGGGAACTGACCCTCCCTGAGATAGCGGATAATGTCCATTTTCACTTTATTGAAAAGGTCATCAATAATATCGTCTCCCTTTATGACTTCTTCCGCAGCCTCCATGTCACGCTCCAAAAAGCAGGTAACAGCGGCATGAATCTGTTCCTTTGCGGCATCCGCCATCGCAGCCAGATGCGTAGAATATTTAAAAATATCCGTATTTTCAAACCGCAGCGCCAGTTCTGCAATATCTGCGACATGGTCGCCTGCACGCTCCAAGTCCGTCACGATTTTCAGCGTTGCCGAAATAACACGAAGGTCCCTTGCAATCGGCTGCTGTCTCGTAATAAGGGATAAGCATCTGGATTCTATGCTTTTTTCCATATCGTTAATCGTGCGGTCCTCCCGCAGAATATTTCTGACGGTATTCT
Organism: uncultured Lachnospiraceae bacterium; assembly: GCA_934432885.1. GTDB lineage: Bacteria > Bacillota > Clostridia > Lachnospirales > Lachnospiraceae > VSOB01. Next base: position 7,439 of record CAKRYY010000047.1, on the reverse strand, counting down.
TATCGCCTGCGCCAATCGCAAGAAAAAGTCTGTCATAGGTGCTTTCCACCTGTCCTCCCATTTCTTCCAGCGCAGCCTTTAATTCCTCCAGCGCATGTTCAAATGTAATTCTTGGTGTCATCCTTTTCCTCCTCCGTCAACCGAAACGTCCTGTAATATAATCTTCTGTCCGTTTATCCCTAGGTCTGGTGAAAATGTCGTCCGTAGAAGCAAACTCCACTACCTCGCCAACAAGGAAAAATGCGGTGTAATCTGATACTCGCGCCGCCTGCTGCATATTGTGCGTTACAACGATTACTGTATATTCTTTTTTAAGCTGTTCCATCAACTCTTCTATTTTAAGTGTTGAAATCGGGTCTAAGGCAGAGGTCGGCTCATCCATAAGAAGTACCTCCGGCTCTACCGCCAGCGCTCTCGCAATGCAGAGTCTCTGCTGCTGTCCGCCGGAAAGTCCCAGCGCCGATTTTTTCAGGCGGTCCTTTACTTCATCAAAAATAGCCGCCCCGCGAAGACTTCTCTCCACGATTTCATCGAGCTTTGCCTTATTTTTGATTCCATGTATCCTCGGTCCATACGCAATATTGTCGTAAATGCTCATCGGGAAAGGATTGGGCTGCTGGAACACCATTCCCACCTTCTTACGAAGCAGGGTCGTATCTACGCCCGCATCATAAATATTTTCTCCATCCAATGCAATCGTACCGTCGATTCTCACATTATCAATCAAATCGTTCATCCGGTTGATGCAGCGCAGGAACGTGGACTTTCCACAGCCGCTGGGTCCGATAAATGCAGTAACTGCATTTTCTCTTATGCTCATGGAAATATTTTTCAGCGCATGATTTTCCCCATAATGGAGATTTAAGTTCTTTGTGTCTATTTTTATTTTTTCCATTCCGGTTCCTCTTATCGCCATAAGTTTCTACTCCCTGTTATGTACATCCAGTCTGCCTGCCAGATACTTTGTCAAGAAATTGATGAGAAGTACGATAATCAGCAGCACCACCGCAATTCCAAATGCCGTATCATACTGTGCCTTTGACATGCTCAGGTAAAGCTGGATGGTCAGGGTTCCTCCCGATTCCAAAATCTTGTGAAGCCAGCCGCCAAGTCCCGTTGCCGCTTTGGGCAGAAGATAGCCGCTGCCAGCCGTAAATAAAAGCGCTGCCGATTCGCCTACGATACGCCCGATTGCCAGAATAACGCCGGTAATGATTCCCGGCATCGCAGATGGCAGAAGAATTGTACGAATCATGTACCACTTGGTCGCTCCGATTCCAAGTGCACCGCTTCGGTAGCTCTCTGGCACGGTTTTAAGCGCTTCCTGCGTATTTCTCGTAATGAGCGGCAGAATCATAATGGAAAGCGTCAGCGAGCCGGTCAGAATGGAATATCCAAAGCCAAGCGTCATTCCAAAAAATACCATTCCAAACAATCCAAAGATAATGGATGGAATTCCGGATAGAATTTCTGTCGTAAGCTCAATCAGCCGGACAATTTTTCCAGGCTTTGCATACTCATTCAGGTAAATTGCCGCACCGATTCCGATGGGTGTTGCAATCAGCAGTGTCAGCACAACCACGTAGAGCGTATTGACAATATTTCCGGCAATGCCGACAGTTCCCTTTCTGGCACTCGGCACTGTTGTCAAAAAGCTCCAGTTTATACAACGTACTCCCCTTAAAAATACATAAGCAATGATTCCAACCAGCAGAAATACGGAAATAAATGCAGCCGCGTAAATCAGGAAATAAACGATATGTTCCCGCAGCCGCCTTCTTTTTTGTTTCAGGGTCTGCATTCTAGTCCTCCTCCTTTTTCAGCAATTTTGTCAGAGAAGTATTTACCAGCATAATAAAGGCAAAGAGTACAAGTCCAATCGTAAAGAGTACCTGTCTGTGCAGACCGGACGCATATCCCATCTCACTGACAATCGCCGTTGTCAGGAAGCGGACGGAGTTGAACGGCAGAGGGAAATTAACGGAGCTGCCGGACACAAGGCTGATTGCCATTGCCTCTCCAATCGCCCTGCCTACGCCCAGGATAACCGCTGTGATGATTCCCGACCTTGCCGCCGGCAAAATTACCCGGAAAATCGTCTGGATGTGGGAGGCTCCGACTGCATAGGATGCCGATTTCAACTGCGGATTCACAGAACGTATTGCAGATTCACTGATGTTGATTACCGTAGGTAAAATCATGACCGCCAGTACCAGCACCGCAGAAATGAGGTTTGCTCCACCGGTAAACTGATGCGTCTGCGAATCCCGGAATATGTACTGCTCCAGCTTATACATAACTGGATTTAGAATCATCAGACCAAGCAGTCCGTAAATAACTGACGGAATACCCGCCAGAAGCTCTACCGCCGGTTTTACAATTCCCGCCAGTTTTTTTGGTGCTGCTTCCGCAAGGAAAATAGCTGTCAAAACGCCAATCGGAACACCCAGAAGAATGGCAAGTGCCGTTCCTACTATTGATGTCAAGATAACATATAAAATACCAAAGCTCGGCTCCTGCGCCGCAGGTTTCCATTCATGCCCAAACATCAACTTTAAGATGCCAACCTTTCCGAGTGCCGGCACGCCGCTGATAATCATATAGATTGTAATTGATGCAACCGCCAGCACTGCAAAGAACGCGCAGACGGTAACGACGTACTGCGCTGTTCTTTCCATGACGGATTTATTATGAAATGTTCCTTTGATAGAACCTATTGTTTTCTTTTCCATATCATCCATCCGTTTTATCTGTTTTGATTAGTCTACTGTAATCAGTCCGACACCTTTGATAACTTCTTTTCCTTCTTCAGATTTCATCCAGTTAAGGAATTCCTGTGTTGCCTCTGTCTGCTCGGAAATCTCTCCCTTTGTTGCCATTACGAAAGGTCTGCTTAAGAAGTAATCGCCTGCTTTGATGTTTGCTTCGGTTGCTTCTACGCCTTCCAGCTTCATGGATTTTACAGTATCATCTACAACATCTAAGGAAACATAACCGATTGCGCCAGGTGTGGAAGCTACCTTTGCCATAACTGCGCCTGTGCTGTCCAGTTCATTTGCATATTTGCATGCATCCTCAATGCCAAGCAGTTCTTCAAATGCTCCTCTTGTACCAGAGCCTGCCTCTCTGCCGACAACTACGATTGCCTGATCTGCTCCGCCAAGCTCTTTCCAGTTCTTTGTTTCTCCTTTGTAGATAGCAATGAGCTGATCCTTGGTCAAATCATCTACTGTATTTGCAGGGTCGCTGACAACTGCGATACCATCGATTGCCACAATATTCTCTACTGCGCCTGCGCTCTTTTCTTCATCCTTTAAGCTTCTGGAAGAATTTCCGATGTCTACGCTTCCTGCCAGAACGGACTCAATACCTGCGCCTGAACCAGTAAACTCTGCTGTTACTGATACGCCCGGATATTTTTCCATAAAAGCCTCTGCTGCTGCATTCGCAAGTTTCTCCATTGAGGTACTGCCTGCCATGCTTACGCTGCCGCTTAAGTCTGCTGTTTCCTGTGCTGCGCTCTCTTCCGGTGCGGATGTATCTGCAGCCTGCGTTTCCTTTATGTCTGTTTCTGCAGGTGTCGGCTCATTTAATGCTGCCGTTGTCTCCTGTGTCTGTCCGCATCCCATTGCCATTGCTGCAATAATTGCTGCGGATACCGCTGTTGTAATAAACTTCATACTTGCATTTTTCATAGTTTCTCCTCCAAAGATTTTCTGTTACCACAGATTTTTTTCTTTTCCTTTTGTACAGGTTTATCTTATCCTTTTCCCCAAAACCGTACTATCATGCAGCAGTAAAGAAAATGTAAACGTTACTTTAAGATACGTTAATTCTATGTAAAGCGTGCAAGGTCAATCCAAGTTTCAGCGGCATAATAAAAAAGAGTTTGCTTGCAAACTCTTTGCGCGCGAGCGGTGCCTGTAAGGCAAAATTCACCTCCGCGAGCTGCGCATTTATGCTTTTTATGCAATAGGAATTTCCTATTGCATAAAAAAGAGCTTAGTTCCTATCCTATATAAAAGGAACTAAACTCTTTTCTGTTTTGATTTCCTATTTCTTCTGCCAGATAAGTTCTCCTGTAATCTCCTGCAGGCTATGAACGCCGCACATCTCCATTGCGTCCCGCAGCATCTACATCCATCGCCATTGCAAACGCGCCCTTTACCACATCCGGGTCAACACCATCCCCGGTAAAGGCTGCGATTCCAGCCTCTGCACAGGCCGATACCAGCACCGTATTATAGCTCTGGTCGTCATACAGATCACTGTAATGCAGTTTGACTGCTCCCACCGGTCCTGCAAAAAAGGGAGCGGAAAATTTTCTGCCAAACAGCTCGCAAGAAATATCTACCGGTGTATTCTCCGTAATGGTATCCATATTGATACGGATTTCTTTCCATTTTTCGTAATTGCGCACCGCCGTATCGCCAACGCCCTTTGCGCCCGGGCCGGGCATTGTGCTGCCGCACGCCCTGCCATTACATTCCGGGCAGCTCTTGCAGTGCGGTCCTAAATTTTTTCTTGCATTTTCCTGTATCTCCCGCCAGGTCATCACGTTTCCTCCTTATGCCTCATGCGTATTGGTGCTGAATACATCGGCAACCTCCGTGATGGAAATAAATGCCTTTGCATCCTGCTCCTTTACCGTGCTGCGCAGCTTTCCAATCTGAAAACGGTTCAGTACAAGATAAATTACTGATTTTTCCGAATCAGAGTAATAACCCTTGGCATCCATAACGGTAATGCCCGTTCCAAAGGTTTCTGAAAGAGCTGCACATACATCCTTCGCATGGTCTGTGATAATCGTTGCCGCCTTTGCGCGGTCAAAGCCTTCTACAATAAAGTCGATTGTTTTCAGTGCAATATAATATGTAATAATGGAATACATCGGCAGCATCCAGCTATTTCCAATAAAGCCGATTACAATATATAAAAGCAGGTTATAGCCCATGACAAAGGTGCCTACCGTGATTCCTATTTTCTTGGCAAAGATAACTGCCATAACCTCGATGCCATCGATTGCGCCGCCAAAGCGGATGGTAAGACCGCTTCCAATTCCTGAAATCAGCCCGCCGAATACACTGCATAAAAGCAGGTCTGTTCCTGCAAAGGGAGAGCTTACCGTCACATCCAATGGCAGAACATTGTTAATCAGATATGCACCAAATGAATAAAAGCAGACTGCATATACAGAATATACCGTAAACAAAAGGCCCTGTTTTTTCAAGCCGAACAAAAACAGAGGAATGTTGAGCAGCACCAGAAAGAAGGACAGTGTAAACGGATCCGGCGTTATCTGTCCAAGCATCATTGATGTACCTGATATTCCGCTGTCAAGCAGGTTGACCGGTGCCAAAAAAACCGTTACGCCAAAGGCATTTATCAGACCTGCCAGTGCAAGCAGTAGAAAATTTGACAGTTTCGCTCCCTTAAGTTGTTGTTTCATGCAATCTCTCCTTTTTTAGTTGTCATTATTACCATTCAGTGCGCCTTTCTTTTGAACATGCTTTTTCCATAAAGAATGATAACGCCCGCCGTATCCGCAAGCAGCCAGCCTATCGGAATCGCTGCCCAGATACCGCGAACACCAATTTCTGAAATCCCTGCCGTCATATAGGCAAGCAAAACTCTTGTTCCCAGAGAAATAATCGTCAGCAAAAGCGCCAGCTCCGGACGGTTAATTCCCCTGCAATATCCATACAGCAGAAATAATATGCCGATTCCACAGTAAAAAGCACCCTCTATCCGCAGATATTCCGTGCCGATTCTTATCATATCGGGAACTCCATCTGAAACGAATACGCCAATCAGCTCTTTTGCAAATATCCAGACAAAAAGGGAAATGATAAGACATCCTACAACGGAAACGCCTATTGCCCCCTTTGTACCCTTTTTGATACGCTCCCATTTTTCAGCGCCAAAATTCTGGGAAATAAACAACGAGAACGCATTACCGAATTCCTGCGCGGGCATGTAAGCGAAAGTATCAATCTTCACACCCGCCGCAAAGGCTGCCATTACCGAAGGTCCAAAGCTGTTTACCAGCCCCTGCACCATTAAAATCCCAAAATTCATAACTGACTGCTGCAGGGATGCCGCAAAGGAAAATCTGAGTACCCTGCGGGTTTGGGTGCGCAAAGCGCCTCTTCCCATCTGAAACAGCCGCAAATCCGGCTCCCGAAAAATCGTATAGACGGCAATACCAATTCCCGCAGCTGCCTGTGAAAGCACCGTTGCAAGCGCCGCTCCACCAATGCCTAAGGAAAAGGTCATCACAAACAAAATATCCAGTCCGATATTCATAACCGCTGAAATTCCCAGAAAGTAAAGAGGTACTACAGAGTTGCCAACTGCCCGCAGCAGATATGCAAAATAGTTGTACAGAAATATAAAAAAGATTCCCCAGAAAACAAGAACGGTATATTCCCGCATCATCTCCATCAAAGAAGACGGCGTATGTAAAAGTACAAGAATCGGCTTTGCCAGAATCAGAACAAAAGCCTGCAAAACAATCGCGATTCCTCCAATCCAGACAAATGCAGTATCCATGCACGCGCATAAGCTTTCCCGGTCGCCTTTTCCAAAATAATAAGAAAAGAGCGCGCCGCTTCCCATGCACAGGCCAATCAGAATGGAAGTCAGAAATGTCATCAGCGTATATGCACTGCCTACCGCTGCAAGCGCATCCGCTCCCAGCGCCCTGCCTACAATCAGGGAATCTGCAATGTTATAAAACTGCTGCAGCATATTGCCCAGAATCATCGGTCCGGCAAACAACAGCATCGTGCCGACTACATTTCCGCGCGTAAGGTCTCTTTTTTTATCCTTCATGGTCAAAGATTGTCTTTTTCTCCAGATATTCTGCATAGTTCTGTTTCCAGAGCTTATGCCATTTGCTTTCATCGTATGCGGAAAGCGCTTCCTTCTCCATATCCATTTCAATCATGACATCGTACCGGTTTTCCCTGTCGATACAGCATGGATATACATTGACTCCATTTACGCCGGAAATCTGCAGTGTCTGTCCAAACAATTCTTTGATTTCACCAAGCAGCCGTTCTTTGTCCGCCTTTGTTACCGTTTCTTTGTACTTTATAATAATATAATGCTTCACCGGGTATCTCCTTTTATCCTTTTATGCTGCCTTGTGCGCTTGGCAGTTCAGACTCGCAAACACGCGCTTCGCGCTCATTTGTCTGCTTTATGCTGCCCTGTGCGTCTGGCAGTTAGACTCGCAAACACGCGCTTCGCGCTCATTTGTCTGCTTTATGCCACCTTGTGCGTCTGGCAGTTAGACTCGCAAACACGCGCTTCGCGCTCATTTGTCTGCTTTATGCCACCTTGTGCGCTTGGTATTTCAGACTCGCAAACACGCGCTTCGCGCTCATTTGTCTGCTTTATGCTGCCTTGTGCGTCTGGCAGTTAGACTCGCAAAC
>CAKRYY010000046.1 GCA_934432885.1 uncultured Lachnospiraceae bacterium | reverse complement strand
ATCTACCAGTTGGAATAATAGCAATAATTGCAGCAGTAATAATTGCATATATAAATACACCAAAAGGAAAATATAATTTTCACTATTTTAAATATACAATGCCTTTGTTTGGAAAACTAATATATAGTTTGGATTTTTCAAGATTTGTAAAAGCAATGCTTTTAAACTTAAACAATGGAATGAGAATTCAAGACGCATTAGATGTTAGTAAAAATGTTGTAAACAATTATGTGTTTTTATCAATGGTAGAAACTTCAATAAACAACATATTGATAGGTCAATCATGGATAGAACCATTTGAAAAATCAGGATTAACAAAAAGGAATTCTTAAGCTGTATTGACAGAGCTACCCTGCTTGTAAAAGAGGGAGATAAAAAGCCTATTATCATTACAATTACTGATGAAAGCATGGAATTGAAAATCAATTCTACAGTCGGCAGCATGGATGAAGAAATTGATATTAAAAAGAGCGGCAAGGATATTATGATTGGCTTCAATCCAAAATTCCTGATTGATGCCCTGAAGGTTATTGATGATGAAGAAATTGATGTGTATATGGTAAATCCAAAAGCACCCTGCTTTATCAGGGATGCTGCACAGAATTATATTTATCTGATTCTGCCTGTAAACTTTACGACAGTTTCATAATTTTGAATGACAGATAAATTAACAAGGCTTTATTGTTTGGAAGTGTAAAAAAATGGAAATAATAAAATTAAGAGATGATTATATCAAGTTAGGACAGGCGCTGAAAGCGGCAGGTCTGGTAGAAAGTGGAGTAGATGCGAAATTTGCCATTGCGGATGGTCTTGTAAAGGTAAACGGTGAAGTACAGCTTCAGAGAGGCAAAAAGCTCTATGGCGGTGATATTGTAGAGTATGACGGAAACCATATTAAAATTGAGGAAGCTTCTCTATGATTATAAAAGGGCTGGAATTAAACAATTTCAGAAATTATGATTTTTTAAATATTACATTTGATAAAGGGACCAATATTTTATACGGAGACAATGCACAGGGAAAGACAAATATCCTGGAAGCAATCTTTGTATCCGCTACGACGAAATCTCATAAGGGCAGCAAGGATAAGGATATGATCCGCTTTGGGCAGGAGGAGGCGCATATACGAACCTATCTTGAAAAAGAGGGTATGGAAGAGCGTGTGGATATGCACCTTAGAAGTTCAAAATCAAAGGGAATTGCGATCAGCGGTCAGAAGATTAAAAAAGCGTCCGAGCTGCTCGGTCTTTTAAATGTCGTTTTTTTCTCACCCGAAGATTTGAATATTATCAAAAATGGTCCGGCAGAACGCCGGCGTTTTGTGGATATGGAGCTTTGTCAGATTGACAGTTTTTATCTTTACAATCTGAACCATTATAACAAAATCGTAAATCAGAGAAATAAACTGTTAAAGGATTTATTTTTTCATCCTGATTTGAAAGAAACATTATCGATATGGGACGCACAGCTGGTTTCTTTTGGAAGTAAAATCATAGAAAGAAGAATAGCATTTGCTTCCCAGTTAAATGAAATGCTTTATGAGATACATAAAAAGCTTTCCGGCGGGAAAGAAGAGCTTCGCGTTATTTATGAGCCTGATGTTACGATAGAAGACTTTACAGAAAAATGTAAACAGAATCAGGAAAAGGATATTAAATTAAAGCAGACAACGACAGGCCCGCACAGAGATGATTTTTCCTTTATGGTGGGAGACATTGATATTCGGAAATTTGGCTCGCAGGGACAGCAGAGAACAGTAGCTCTTTCCCTGAAATTAGCGGAGATAGAGCTTGTTAAAAAAATAGCAAAGGATACGCCGGTGCTTTTATTAGACGACGTATTATCAGAGCTTGACAGCAATCGCCAGAATTTTCTTTTGAACAGCATAGGCGAAATACAGACAATTATTACCTGTACCGGTCTGGATGATTTTATTAACAACCGTTTTGAAATCAATAAGATATTCAAGGTGGTTGAAGGAACGGTAATCAGTGAAAATTGATTGGGTAATTGACAGATATGGAGGATAACTATGAGTACGGAATATGGAGCGGATCAAATTCAGATATTGGAAGGACTGGAAGCAGTCAGAAAAAGACCCGGCATGTATATTGGAACGACTTCAAGCAGAGGTCTTCACCATCTTGTATATGAAATTGTGGATAATTCTGTTGACGAGGCGCTTGCAGGCTTCTGCGATACCATCCGTGTTACGATTAACAAGGATAATTCCATTACGGTAGAAGATAACGGCAGAGGTATTCCGGTAGGTATCAACCATAAAGCGGGAATCCCTGCTGTTGAGGTAGTATTTACAATTTTGCATGCAGGCGGCAAATTTGGCGGTGGAGGCTATAAGGTTTCCGGTGGTCTGCACGGCGTAGGCGCTTCTGTTGTAAATGCTCTTTCCAACTGGCTTGAGGTTACAATTTATCAGGACGGAAAGGTTTATAAGCAGCGTTATGAAAAAGGGCATGTCTGCTATCCTTTGAAGGAAATCGGTGTCTGTGAAGAAGATAAAACCGGTACGACGGTCGTATTTAAGCCGGATGAAACCATTTTTCAGGAAACGACGGTTTATGAATTTGATATTTTGAAGCAGCGTCTCCGTGAAATGGCATTTTTGACGAAAAATCTTAAAATTGTGCTTTGCGATGACAGAATTGTAGATGAAGAGACCGGAGAAGATAAGCCGCTTGTAAAAGAGTTTCATTATGAGGGCGGTATCCGTGAATTTGTTACTTACTTAAATAAGAGTAAAACTGCACTCTATGAAAATGTGCTTTATTTTGAAGGTATGAAGGATCATGTTTATGTGGAAGTAGCAATGCAGCATAATGATTCTTATACCGAAAGCTCTTACAGCTTTGTTAATAATATCAATACGCCAGAGGGCGGAACACATCTTGCAGGTTTTAGAAATGCCATTACCAAAACCTTTAATGATTATGCAAGAAATAACAAGCTTTTGAAGGATAGCGAGCCGAATCTTACAGGTGAGGACATCAGAGAAGGATTGACGGCGATTGTCAGCGTCAAGATTGAGGATCCGCAGTTTGAGGGACAGACCAAGCAGAAGCTTGGAAATTCCGAAGCAAGAGGCGCGGTAGACAGCATTGTCAGCGAGCAGCTTACTTATTATCTGGAGCAGAATCCTACGGTTGCCAAGGTAATCTGTGAAAAATCTATTCTGGCGCAGCGTGCAAGAGATGCAGCGAGAAAAGCAAGGGATTTGACCAGAAGAAAAACCGCATTGGAGGGAATGGCTCTTCCGGGAAAGCTTGCTGACTGTTCAGATAAAGACCCTAAAAATTGTGAAATCTATATCGTAGAGGGAGATTCTGCGGGCGGTAGCGCAAAGACAGCCAGAAGCCGTGCAACGCAGGCTATTTTGCCGCTTCGCGGTAAGATTTTGAATGTAGAAAAAGCAAGACTGGATAAAATTTATGCCAATGCGGAAATCAAGGCTATGATTACTGCTTTTGGTACAGGAATCCATGATGATTTTGATATCAGCAAGCTAAGGTATCATAAAATTATCATTATGACAGATGCCGATGTGGACGGCGCGCATATTGCTACGCTGATGCTGACGTTTTTGTATCGTTTTATGCCGGATCTTATAAAGGGAGGCTATGTTTATCTGGCGCAGCCGCCTCTTTATAAGCTCGAAAAGAATAAAAAAGTATGGTATGCCTACAGTGATGAAGAATTAAATAAGATTTTGAATGATGTAGGACGTGATCAGAATAACAGGATTCAGCGTTACAAGGGACTTGGCGAGATGGATGCTGAGCAGCTTTGGGAGACTACAATGGATCCGGAGAGGCGTGTTCTTCTCCGTGTAACTATGGATGAAGAGACGCAGTCTGAGGTTGACCTTACCTTTACGACACTGATGGGAGATAAGGTAGAGCCGAGACGTGAATTTATTGAAGAAAATGCGAAGTTTGTAAAGAACCTCGATATTTAAGCAGGAGGAAAATAAGTTGGAAGATAATATTTTTGATAAAGTCCATGAAGTGGATTTGAAAAAAACAATGGAAACCTCCTATATCGATTATGCCATGAGCGTTATCGCTTCCAGAGCATTGCCGGATGTAAGGGATGGATTAAAGCCGGTACAGAGACGTGTTTTATATTCCATGATAGAGCTGAATAATGGGCCTGACAAGCCGCATCGAAAGAGTGCGCGTATTGTCGGGGATACGATGGGTAAATATCATCCTCATGGTGACAGCTCTATATATGGCGCTCTCGTTAATATGGCGCAGCCCTGGTCGATGCGCCACGTACTTGTAGATGGTCATGGAAACTTTGGTTCTGTGGACGGCGACGGCGCGGCTGCGATGCGTTATACAGAAGCAAGGCTTTCCAAGATTTCAATGGAGCTTTTGGCTGATATTGGAAAAGATACGGTTGATTTTGTACCGAACTTTGACGAAACAGAAAAAGAGCCCTCCGTATTGCCGAGCCGTTTTCCGAATCTTCTCGTAAATGGCACGACCGGTATTGCAGTTGGTATGGCGACAAATATTCCGCCTCACAATCTGCGTGAAGTGGTAAATGCCGTAACAAAAATTATTGATAACAGGATTACAGAGGACCGTGAAACAGAAATCGAAGAAATTCTGGATATAATCAAAGCCCCTGATTTTCCGACCGGCGGTATTATTCTTGGTACCAGAGGAAGTGAAGAGGCATACCGTACAGGCCGGGGAAAGGTAAGAGTAAGAGCTGTTACCAATATTGAAACTCTGCCAAACGGCAAGAGCCAGATTATCGTAACAGAGCTTCCTTATCTTGTAAATAAAGCAAGACTGATTGAAAAAATTGCAGAATTACATAAAGAAAAAAGAATTGACGGTATTACAGATCTTCGTGATGAATCCGATAGAGAAGGTATGCGTATCGTAATTGAGCTGCGCAAGGATGCAAATGCAAATGTCATTTTAAATCAGCTTTTCAAGCATACGCAGCTTCAGGATACCTTTGGCATTATTATGCTGGCTCTTGTCAACAATGAACCAAAGGTTATGAATCTTCTTGATATGCTCAAGTATTATCTGCTGCATCAGGAGGATGTCGTAACAAGACGTACCAAATATGATTTGAATAAGGCAGAAGAACGCGACCACATTTTACAGGGCTTACTGATTGCACTTGATAATATTGATGAAGTAATCCGTATTATCAGAGGAAGCCAGAATACCCAGATTGCAAAAAATTCATTGATGGAGCGTTTCGGACTTTCTGATGCACAGGCACAGGCGATTGTGGATATGCGTCTGAGAGCGCTTACCGGTCTGGAACGTGAAAAGCTGGAAAATGAACATAAGGAGCTGCTTGCAAAAATAGCGGAATTAAAAGCAATTCTTGGTGATGAAAAGCTGCTGCTCGGTGTTATAAAAACAGAGATGACAGCAATCGCTGAGAAATATGGAGATGACAGAAGAAGCGTTATCGGCTTTGATGCCTATGATATTTCTATGGAAGACTTGATTCCTAAGGAGAACACAGTCATTGCCATGACAAGTCTTGGTTATATCAAGCGTATGACGGTGGATAATTTTAAGAGCCAGAACAGAGGCGGCAAGGGAATCAAGGGGATGCAGACGATTGAGGAGGACTATATTGAAGACCTTCTGATGACGACGACGCATCACTATATTATGTTCTTTACCAATTTTGGAAGAGTCTACAGATTAAAGGTTTATGAAATTCCGGAGGCGAGCCGGACAGCGCGTGGTACTGCGATTGTAAACCTGCTGCAGATGAATCCGGGTGAAAAAATTACTGCAATTATGCCGGTAAAGAATTATGAAGAAGATAAGAATTTCTTTATGGTAACCAAAAAGGGAATTGTAAAGAAAACCTCTATTATGGAATATAGTAATGTCCGCAAAAATGGACTTGCTGCAATCAGTCTGAGAGAAGATGACGAGCTGATTGAAGTAAAAACGACGGATAAGGATACGGAAATTTTCCTTGTTACAAAACAGGGCATGTGTATCCGCTTTAAAGAAACGGACGTCAGGGCAACCGGAAGAAATTCTATGGGTGTTATCGGCATGAATCTTTCTCATGGAGATGAAATTATCGGTATGCAGCTTGACCATCAAGGTGATTCTCTCTTAATCGTTTCTGAAAACGGCATGGGCAAACGTACCTATCTGGAAGAATTTACGGTACAAAAGCGCGGCGGAAAAGGCGTAAAGTGCTATAAGATTACCGAAAAGACAGGTGATGTCGTAGGTGTAAAGGCAGTTAATGATGACCATGAAATCATGATGATTACGACAGGAGGCATTATTATCCAGCTTCGTATGGAGGATATATCCACACTTGGTAGAATCACATCCGGCGTTAAGCTGATTAACTTAAGCGACGGCGTTAAGGTTGCGAAGATTGCAAAGGTGCGTGAAAGAGTATCCAACGGAGATCAGGAATTTGAAAATATAGAGGATGCAATGGAAGAAATTCCAGAAGAGGAGTTAAATCCTTCTGAGGAAGAGGTAACGCTTCCGACAGAGGATGAGGAAGAATAAAATAACAAGGAGTTTATGAAAGAAGGAATTTATCATGGAATCGTATACAGTATTTAAGGATCTTGCCATTATTATTATCGCTGCAAAGTTTTTTGGAATTGTAGCGAGAAAATGTAAGGCACCACAGGTAGTAGGTGAAATTCTTGCAGGGCTTTTGATTGGGCCATGCCTGCTTGGATGGGTAAACCAGTCAGATTTTCTGGTGCAGCTGGCAGAAATCGGTGTTATTCTGATTATGTTTTCAGCAGGTCTTGGAACAGATTTGAAGGAGCTTTTAAAAACAGGACCAATCGCCTTTTTGATTGCCTGCTGCGGTGTTTTTGTTCCACTGGTGTGCGGAACCGTTTTGTACATGGCATTTTATGGTGTTTCTCCCTGGGGAAGTGAGGAATTTTACAAAGCGGTTTTCATCGGTACGATTCTGACAGCAACCTCTGTAAGCATTACCGTACAGTCTCTGAAAGAGATGGGAAAATTAAAGGGCAGAGTAGGAACGACGATTTTAAGCGCTGCGATTATCGACGATGTTATCGGTATTGTCGTTCTTACCTTTGTCATTGGCTTTAAGACGCCGGATTCCAATCCGGGGCAGGTCGTAATCAGCACCCTGCTTTTCTTTGTATTTGCAATCGTGGTTGGCTTTTTTGCCTACCATATATTCAAGATTGTGGATGCACGTTATGCGCATACGAGAAGAATACCGATTGCAGGACTTGCTTTCTGCCTTGCAATGGCGTACATTGCTGAAAAATATTTTGGCATTGCGGATATTACCGGCGCTTATGTTGCAGGTATCATTCTTTGCAGCGTGAAGGATGCAGATTACATTGCAGAAAAAATGGATATCAATTCCTATATGCTGTTTGGACCTGTATTTTTTGCCAGCATTGGTCTGAAAACAAATGTTGACAATATGAATATGGAAATTCTTTTATTTTCCATTGCTTTCGTAATAGTCGGACTTGTCAGCAAGATTATTGGCTGCGGTCTGATGGCAAGGCTTTGTCGGTTTAATGGAGGGGATTCCTTGAAAATCGGCGTTGGCATGATGACGAGAGGTGAGGTTGCCCTGATTGTTTCACAGAAAGGACTTTCTGTCGGATTGATGTCTCCGGTTTACTTTACAGCCGTTATTCTGCTGATTATCGTATCCTCTGTTTCAACGCCGATTATTTTGAAATTTTTATATGCGAGAGATAAAAAAGAAGAGGCTTAGAGTGATAAAATTCCAAGATGCTCTAATAGAATCTTGAAGGCGATTATAATCAATATGATACCGCCGGTTAAGCCAGCCTTCTTTTCATATTTTGCACCAAAGACATTGCCGATTTTAACGCCGGCGAAGGAAAACAGAAAAGTGGTGCATCCAATCAGTGTTACAGAGGGCAGAAGCCTGATATTTAAAAATGCAAAGGTAACGCCGACAGCAAGTGCATCAATGCTGGTAGCGACGGCAAGAAGAAGCATGCTTTTGAAATCAAAGGAATCGTTTTGCTGATCCTCTTTTCCAAAGGATTCCCGAATCATATTTCCACCGATTAACGCCAGCAGAACAAAGGCAATCCAGTGATCGATGTCAGTAATCAGAGCCTCAAAGCGGGAACCAAGGAAGAAGCCGATGGATGGCATGATAGCCTGAAAGATACCAAAATAAAGTCCGGCTTTGATGGCATTGCCCCAGTTCATTTTTTTCATTGAAAGACCTTTGCAGATGGAAACAGCGAAGGCGTCCATTGAAAGACCAATAGCGAGCAGTAATAAAGAAAAAAATCCCATAATGGATATACTCCTGTCTATTCTATTTTTTAGGATTAACTTTCTTATTATATGCAATTTGATAAAAAGTTTCAAGAAAATTTTAAAGATAAGAGCTTCGTAAAAAAGGAGAAAGAAATGACAATTTTTGAAGAATTGAAAGCAAGAGGACTTCTTGCGCAGCTTACGGATGAGGAAGAGATAAAAGAACTCATCAACAATGGAAAAGCAACCTTCTACATTGGATTTGACCCGACGGCAGACAGTCTTCATGTAGGACATTTCATGGCGCTGTGCCTGATGAAGCGTTTACAGATGGCAGGCAATAAGCCGATTGCCCTGATTGGCGGCGGTACCGGTATGATTGGAGATCCGTCCGGCAGAAGCGATATGCGTACCATGATGACAAGAGAGCAGATTCAGCATAACTGCGACTGCTTTAAAAAGCAGATGAGCCGGTTTATTGATTTTTCAGATGGAAAAGCTTTAATGGTAAATAATGCGGACTGGCTGCTGGATTTGAACTATATTGATTTTCTGCGTGAGGTGGGAACACATTTTTCTGTAAACCGTATGCTGACTGCAGAGTGCTATAAGCAGAGAATGGAAAAAGGGCTTTCCTTCCTTGAATTTAACTACATGATTATGCAGAGCTATGATTTCTATGAGCTGTATCAGCGTTACGGCTGCAATATGCAGTTTGGCGGTGACGACCAGTGGAGCAATATGCTTGGCGGTACAGAGCTGATTCGCCGTAAGCTCGGCAAGGATGCTTATGCGATGACAATTACCCTGCTGCTGAATTCAGAGGGAAAAAAGATGGGTAAAACACAAAAAGGCGCGGTATGGCTTGACCCGAATAAGACTTCTCCATTTGAGTTTTATCAGTACTGGAGAAATATTGCGGATGCCGACGTTTTAAAATGTATCCGTATGCTGACCTTCCTGCCGCTTGAGGAAATCGATAAGATGGATTCCTGGGAGGGCAGCCAGCTCAATCAGGCAAAGGAAATCCTTGCTTATGAACTGACAAAGCTTGTACATGGCGAGGAAGAAGCAAAAAAAGCGCAGGATGGTGCAAGAGCGCTGTTTTCTACCGGAAATGCAGAGGATATGCCGACAGCAGAGCTTAGTGAGGCCGATTTTGCAGAAGGAAAGCTGGATTTAATAGGCGTTTTGGTAAAGGCAGGTCTTGTAGCTACAAGGTCAGAGGGCAGACGCGCAATCGAGCAGGGCGGCGTTGCTGTAGACGGCGAAAAAGTAACAGATATTAAGAAAGAGTATGAAAAGGTTGATTTTGAAGGCGGCGTAATTATTAAGCGCGGCAAGAAAAATTTCCGAAAGGTCGTAGTAAAGTAAAATGATAAAATCCATTATTTTTGATATGGACGGCATTTTGTTTGATACAGAAATTATGTCCACAAAGGCATGGCTCATCCTTGCAAAGGAAAGAAATCTTGGGAATATTGATGATCTTACGAATGACTGCATTGGAAGAAACAGAACCGATATTGTCATGCAGTTTAAAAAGAAATTTGGAGAAGATTTCGATGCACAGGAATTTTTAACAACTGGAAGAGAAATCATGCAGGGCTGGATTGATAAGGACGGCTTGCCGCTGATGAAAGGAACGGTGGAAATTTTAAAGTACCTGAAGGAAAATGGCTATACGGTGGGCGTTGCGTCCTCCTCCAGTACCAAAACGGTAGAAAGCCACATGAAAATTTCAGGGCTTAGAGATTATTTTCAGGTTATCATCGGCGGCGACCAGGTAACGCTGAGCAAGCCAAAGCCAGATATTTATCTGAAGGCATGCGCAGCGATACAGATGCCACCTGATCAGGTCATTGCAGTCGAGGATTCGCCAAACGGTATCCGTGCCGCCTATGCGGCAGGCATGAAGCCGATTATGATTCCTGACCTCGTAGAGCCTGATGCTGAAATAACAAAGCTTTTGTACAAAAAATATGATTCCCTGTTAGAATTAAGGGATGCACTCGCCGCAGGTATCCTTTAATCTGCGGCGTAGTTCAGCCTTACGGTAATGGTTGCCGTTTTGTAACGGGAGCTGGTATTGAAGGTGCCTCCATAGCTGTATTCTTCAGAATCAGAATTTTTTGCTGTAATCTGGAAAACGCCGAGGTTTGCACTGAGCAGGCTGCCGGTACCAGAATTTGTGCCCTGTGCAATGATTTCTGCACGCTGTCTTGCATTTTCTGTTGCCTGTTCAATCAAATCCAGCTTTAATTCATCTAATTTCGTGTAATAATACTCAGGCGACTCGGATACAAACTGAATGTTTGATTCAATCAGCTTGGTAATATCTCTGGAAATCGCGTCTACCTTGTCAATGTCTTTTGAAGTAACGCTGAGGGACTGATAAAGGTCATAGCCATCGGCATAGTCGCCGATATAATCACCATTTTCATTATATTCGGAAGTATAACGCTGTGAAATGGATACAGAGCTGAAAAGCATCTCATCTTCAGTAATGCCATTGTCAAGCAGATACTGTTTGATAATATCGGCATCATTTTTAATAGTGGTATAAGCTTCTTTTGGCGTCATCCCATAAGAAGAAAAGCTGCCGCGCCATACGATAAGGTCTGATTCAAAATCACAGCTTGCCGAACCGGTTACGTTGATGCCATCGCCAGCTTTATGCTTTTTGTAATTTAAAAAGCTGCTGGAAAAGATAGAAACACAGATAATGGCTGAAATACCTGCAATCAGGGCAATCATCAGCGCTGTAATATGTTTTCCAGCCTGAGAGGGAGCCTTTATCTGCCTTTCCGGGGGGATATTTTCTGTTTTTACAGTTCCTTCGTTTAAAAATTCGTTTCCTTTTCCGTACATTATTTATAGTCCTCCTGCAAATAGAATTGTAAAGACAGTATAACATGAATCCTTTTTTTTCGATATAGGATTTTGGAAACAAAAAAAACACCATCCCCGAGGCTCGCATGTCCTCAAAAACGGTGCTTTATGAGTGCGCCTTCAGGGGCTCGAACCCTGGACACCCTGATTAAGAGTCAGGTGCTCTACCAACTGAGCTAAAGGCGCTTGTTCATATAGATTATTTACAACGCAATATTGATTATAGTATAATACTTTTTAGTTTGCAAGTATTTTTTAAAAAAAATTAAAAAAAAATGTAACTATTCAGAGCCATGCAAATTTTCATTACTGTAGACATCATGCTTGCATGAATGGATACAGTGATGGAAATTTATATGGCAAAGTAACCACATGAGCAAAAGGAAAGCTGCACAGCAGCGATTTTGCGAATGGGGATGAATAGTTACAAAAATATTAAAGAAAAGAGATGCCATTATGATATTTGAAACCCATGCGCATTACGATGATAAAGCGTTTGATGAAGACAGAGGAAATCTGCTTTCGGAGCTTTATCAAAATGGAATTACGACAATAATCAATGTAAGCTCAGACCTTGCTTCCATAAACCGTACACTTTCTCTGACAGAGAAGTATCCCTATATTTATGGAGCAGTTGGCGTCCATCCAAGTGACAGCGGTGAGTTGACCGAGGAAACCTTTCTTGAGCTTACAAAAGCGTGCCATCATGAAAAGGTGGTTGCCGTAGGAGAAATTGGTCTTGATTATTATTGGCAGGAGCCGGAAAAGAAAATACAGAAGAAATGGTTTGAGAGGCAGCTTTTACTTGCGCAGGAGGTTTCCCTTCCTGTAATCATCCATTCCAGAGAGGCGGCAAAGGATACGCTCGACATGATGCGCGCCCTACATGCAGAAAAATCCGGAGGCGTTATCCATTGCTTTTCCTATAGTAAGGAAATGGCGGCGGAATTTTTAAAGCTGGATTATTATTTTGGAATCGGCGGCGTGGTAACCTTTCAAAATGCAAAGAAGCTGCGGGAAGCCGTGGCATATATTCCAATAGATAAGCTTTTACTGGAAACGGACAGCCCCTATCTTGCGCCGGTACCAAACAGGGGAAAAAGAAATAACTCTGGAAATATCCCTTATATTGCGCAGGAGATTGCACAGATTAAGGGCGTTTCTTATGAGGAAATCATTGCAGCTACAAGACAAAACAGCGAGCGCTTATTTGGCGTTTCATAGGAGGCATATATGGCGGAGCTTGGAAATCCTTCCAATACGATAGAGGTATTAAAAAAATACGGTTTTCGTTTTCAAAAACGATATGGACAAAATTTTCTGATTGACAGCCACATTCTGGAAAAAATTATAGAGGCGGCAGAAATTACAAAAGAAGATATGGTACTGGAAATTGGACCGGGAATCGGTACGATGACACAGTATCTTGCGGAGCATGCCAGAGAGGTCATTGCGGTAGAAATCGATAAGACGCTGATTCCTATATTGGAGGATACACTTTCTGCCTATGATAATGTAACGGTAATCAATGAGGATATTTTAAAAGTAGATATAGAAGCACTGGCAAGAGAAAAAAATGGAAACCGGCCGATTAAGGTCGTGGCAAATCTTCCTTACTATATTACGACGCCGATTATTATGGGACTGTTTGAGAGCCATACGCCACTTGCAAGCATTACCATCATGGTACAGAAGGAGGTCGCAGACCGGATGCAGGCGGGACCGGGAACAAAGGATTATGGCGCACTTTCACTTGCAGTACAGTATTATGCAAAGCCGGAGCTTATGATGAATGTCTCTCCCAGCTGCTTTATTCCGAAGCCAAACGTAGGAAGTGCAGTTATCCGCTTAACACGCTATGAGCAGAATCCAGTTCAGGTAAAGGATGAGGACTTTTTATTTTTACTGATTCGAGCAGCCTTCGGACAGAGGCGAAAGACGCTGGTAAACAGCCTGACAAATGCTTCCTTTTTATCGCTATCAAAGGAAGAAATCCTGCATGCGCTTTCAGAAATGGGTGTAAGCGAAACAGTACGCGGAGAAGCCCTGACACTGGAAGCGTTTGCCAAATTGAGTAATCTTCTCTTTTGACTTATACAAACGCCTATGGTACACTTACAATAGTTGAATAGTGGGTTATTGTGCGAATTGTACATACAATTCCTGTAAGGAGAAATACAGTTGGATAAATATGAATATAAGGTCCGTTCAGAGGAAATCAAGGACCTGATTGGGAAGAAAAAATTTGCAGAAGCTATGAAAATAGCGGATACGATTGACTGGAGACGGGTAAAGAGCGTTAATATGCTCTGTACTATCAGCGACCTTTACAAATTGAACCGTCGATATGAGGAGAGCCGGGAAATCCTGCAAATGGCGTATGAAAAGCATCCGGGCGGCAGGATGATCGTATATTCTCTGTGTGAATTGTCCATTAAGCTCGACGATGTTGTTGCCGCAGTAGAATATTACAAGGAATTTGTACAGATTGCGCCGCGTGATAACGGCAGATATGTGTTGCAGTACAAATTGTATGAAGCACAGGAAGTCAGTCTGGAAGAGAGAATAGCGGTACTGGAGGAATTAAAGCACCGGGAATACAGAGAAAAATGGGCGTATGAGCTGGCATATCTGTATCACCGCATTGGCCTGAGCACAAAATGTGTAGAGGAATGTGACGAACTGATTCTCTGGTTTGGAGAAGGAAAGTATGTAACGAAGGCAATGGAGCTGAAAATGCTTCATGCTCCTTTATCAGAGGAACAGCAGAAAAAGTATAAAAAGAGCAAAGGTTCTCTGCCAAAGCAGGAAGCCGTATCGCAGGATGAAGACCCCTTCGATATAGAAGTAAAGCCGGTAAACGTAGGACAGTATGCAACTATCAATTTGCAGCGTGAGCTGGCGGAGAGCATGAAAGAAGTGCTTGGAGAAAATAAGGAAGCGCAGGATGCCTCGGAGCAGACAAAGCGCATCGAGCTGCCGGATGCCGTACAGGAACCAAAGGAAGTGGCAGAAAAAAAACCGCAGCTTTCCCAGTCTGAGGAGGCGGGAGATTTTACAAAGGAAATCCTTTCCAGCCTGCTTCAGAATACAGATGAGCTTTATGCACAGCAGGAAGAGATAGCAGAGCCCAGGCAGCAGAGCGAAGTAAGCCAGGTACAGGAAGAAAAAGAAAAACCTGCGTCACACGATGCTTTATCGGAGGATTTATCAGAAGAGGAAATGCCGGTGCAACAATCTGTACGGGAAGTGATAGCAAAGGATTCCCGTAAGGAACAGCCGGATGCAGAGGAAATCTTTTTTGAGGATGCGGATACGCAGGAGCTTCCACTTCAGGAGGAAGCGCCTAAGATTGTCAAGCTTTCCAATACAGGTGAGATTCCTAAAATTGTACAAAACAGCCGTCCTGTAGTGACTATGCCCTCGGCGGAGAGCATGGCAAAGGAAAAGAATGAAAACTTTGACAAGCTTCTGTCACAGGAATATGACGGTCAGCTCAGTCTTGCCGTACCGCCGCAGAAGGATACGGTAGAAAAACAGATTACAGGACAGATGAGCATAGAGGACATCCTTTCAGAATGGGAGAGGATGAAGAAGGAAAATGAAGAAAAACGCGCCGAGGCAGTCCGTCAGCGCGTCAGGGAGCAGACCGGTGAAATCTTCTCACAGTTTGATGCTTCTACAAAGCAGGGGCTTTTAGCAGAGCTGGATGCACTGGCAGAGGATTCTATTGAGAAGGAAAAGAAAAATGCACAGACACCGGATAAAGCGCCGAAGCAGGAACAGCAGGATGAGGTAAAATCTGAGGAAGTAAAAGCATCCGAAGAGAAGAGTGCAGAAACGCCTGTATCAGAAGAAGCTGAGATAAAAGAAGATTCTGAGGCAAAAGAGAATTCCGAAGTAAAAAATAATTCTGAAATAAAAGATAATTCTGAAATAGAAGATAATACCCAGACAGCTTCTAAAGAGGATGCAGAAAAGGAAATTCCTGCAAAAGAGGCTTCTGAAAAAGAAGCCAAAAAGGAAAAACCGAAGGAAGAAGAGAAAGCGCCGGAGGAAAAGCCACAGAAGATTCAGCGTATGATGACACCGGAGGAAAAGAAGCTGTTTGGTCCTTTTATTCAGACGCGTGGAACCAGAGACCAGATTTTAGAGGCGCTTGACAATATCAGTCTTGCCTCCTATACGGGCAATCTGATTCTGACCGGAGAGCCGGGCATGGAATCCATTAAGCTGGCAAAAAATATTATTCGGGAAATCCAGATGACGGACAGCAATTTCTCCGGCAGACTGGCGAAGATTACCGGACAGGCGTTAAATCATAAGGACCTTGAGAAAACCTTTGAAAAATTGAGCAATGGCGCACTGATTGTAGAGCATGCGGGAGAATTGAACGATATTGCCATCAAGCGTATGACAAAGCTGTTGGAGCAGGAAAAACAGGGCATTATCGTAATTCTGGAAGATACCAAAATCAATATGAACAAGCTGCTGGATAATCATGGGACGCTGCATCAAAACTTTAACCTCCGTATTGATGTGGAAGCGCTTGACAATGATTCTCTGGTATTATTTGCGAAAAAGTATGCGCTGGAAAGGGAATATGCAATTGATGAGCTTGGCGTACTGGCACTTTATACGCGGATCGCTGAATTACAGACAAGCGAACATTCTGTAACGACGAAGGAAATCAAAGAGATTGTGGATGAAGCAATCTACCATGCGGACAGAAAAAATATAGGACATTTTATGGATGTACTGTTTGGAAGACGCTACGATGAAGAAGATATGATTATCTTACGGGAGAAGGATTTCGTATAAAGGAGGCTACAATGCAAAAACGGGAAACGGTATTTATTTCAGAAGCAGACCAGTATCTTTTTGCAAAGGGGACGCACTACGATATTTACAAAAAGCTCGGCGCGCATCTTTCAATCGAGGATGGAAAAGAGGGCGTATTTTTCGGTGTGTGGGCTCCAAATGCCGCAAAGGTCAATGTCATCGGTACCTTTAATGACTGGAATGAGGAGGCTGACGAGCTTCCCAGGATTGGACCGGGCGGAATTCATGCGGGCTTTATTCCGGGTGCGGATAAGGGAGATTTGTATAAATTTCTGATTACCGCACAGGATGGCAGAAAGCTCTATAAGGCAGATCCGTTTGCCAATTATGCACAGAGGCGCCCAGAGACAGCTTCTGTTATCACAGACATTTCTTCCCTGAAATGGACGGATACGGAGTGGACGAAGGCGAGAGCGTCAAAGGATATGAATGCAGAACCGCTTGCCATCTATGAGTGCCACATCGGTTCCTGGATGAGACATCCGAGCAGACCGGATGAAGGCTTTTATAATTACAGGGAATTTGCAGATGCCCTTGTGAAGTATTTAAAGGAAATGCGGTTTACACATGTAGAGCTGATGGGAATTGCAGAGCATCCCTACGACGGTTCATGGGGCTATCAGGTAACAGGTTATTATGCGCCGACCTCCAGATATGGAACGCCGGAGGATTTTGCGTATCTGGTAAATACGCTGCATAGAAATAAAATCGGTGTCATCCTCGATTGGGTACCGGCGCATTTTCCGAAGGATGCGCACGGACTTGCAGAGTTTGACGGCAGCGCGGTGTTTGAGCATCCAGACCCGAGGATTGGAGAGCATCCGGATTGGGGAACGAAAATATTCAATTACGGAAAAAGCGAGGTTGTTAATTTCCTGATCGCAAACGCTTTATTCTGGATTAAGGAATTCCATGTGGATGGTCTCAGGGTAGATGCAGTCGCTTCCATGCTGTATCTGGACTATGGAAAACAGGATGGGCAGTGGGTGCCCAATAAATACGGCGATAATAAAAACCTCGAAGCTATCGAATTTTTCAAGCATTTGAATTCGGTAATAAGAGGAGCATTCCCGGGCATTATGACGATTGCAGAGGAATCGACGGCTTGGCCGAGAGTGACCGGAACCATAGAGGACGGCGGTCTGTATTTCAGCTTTAAGTGGAATATGGGCTGGATGCACGATTTCTGCGAATATATGAAGCTCGACCCTCTTTTCCGCAGTGGAAATCATTATGCCATGACCTTTGCCATGAGCTACAATGACAGTGAAAATTATATTCTGCCACTGTCACATGACGAGGTCGTACATTTGAAATGCTCGATGGTCAATAAAATGCCGGGCTATCAGAAGGATAAGTATGCAAACCTGCGGACCGGCTATACCTATATGTTTGGACATGAAGGTAAGAAGCTTCTGTTTATGGGACAGGAGTTTGGACAGGAACGGGAGTGGAGTGAGGAAAGAGAGCTTGACTGGTTCCTGCTCGGTGAGGATTTGAACAAGGGCATGCAGGCTTATGTAAAGGAGCTTTTGGCAATCTATCATAAGTATCCGTGCATGTATCAGATTGATAACAGCTGGGAAGGCTTTGAGTGGGTAAAGGCTGATGATGCGGATGAGAGTACCTATGCGTTTATCAGAAAATGCCCGCAGAGCAAGCAAAAGCTTCTTTTTGTCATGAATATGACCCCGGTAGAGCGTAAGGGATACCGTGTGGGAGTACCGCTTAAGAAAAAATATAAGCTTTTATTAAACAGTGATGAGATTCGTTTTGGCGGAAACGGCGGCGTGATTCCCGAAACGATTACGGCGGAAAAGGAGCCCTGGGATTATCGGGATTATTCCATCAGCTTTGACC
>CAKRYY010000045.1 GCA_934432885.1 uncultured Lachnospiraceae bacterium | reverse complement strand
AAATAATGATTTTGCCATTGTCTGTTACCTCCACATTCTTTTTTATTTTGAATGTCCGCAAAATCCGTCCTACATCTCCATCACGAAGAGGAAGCTTGATTGCAGCCTTGTTCGGCTTCTTGCCTCCGAACTTCGCAATGCCCTCCTCAATAGCTGCATCGACAGCAGCATTGATGGCATCCACGGTTTCCTTATCATCCTTCGGGATCAGAACAGATACGGAATACTTCTCTGCACCGCCATTGATGGATGTCGGCTCCCAGCCGTGGAAGTAAGAAAGACGTGTGTTCTTGCCAGTGATAACCTTAGTTTTAGAAATAGCCATGATATTAATCCTCCATAATAAAATCGTTTTTAGCGTCTGATACATTCATTGCCTGTCTCTTATCCGTAACTGGAACCAGAGTCGGCTTTCCGGGCGGTTTGACAATGAGTCTGCCCAGAATCTCCTCAAATTTCTTTTTGCCCATCAGCCTCTGCATCTCTGTCAGAGTGATAAGGCTCTTACGGTAAATATCTGTATATCCGTTCTGCTTTGCGGCTTTTGCCACAGCATCTTCATCAGCATACTTGCGGACGGAGCGTCCTTCGACAACCTTGTAGCCGTTCCACTCCTTGCCGCGGCTTACTGCCATCTCAAGAGCATAAGCACTGATGTCGTTTGCCCACTTGGTGATATCCGGAAGCATCGGAAGAATCAATTCAATCTCATTGTCTGTAAGTAATGGTGAGAGTTTGAATTCTTCCTCTGCGATGCGAAGCTTTTCTTCAGCCCTGGCACGGCATTTCACAGCCGCCCTGCAGAACTGACACCACTCTCCGGGGCAGTACTCGCCTTCGCCTTTATATGCTGTCTGTGCCTTCGGCTTCAGCTCATTCTCCGCCCAGTTCCTTAAATCCTCTGCAGATATAGTCCAAGTCGATACGTTTTCACGTTTTGGCTGGAAGATGAACAGTGCCACTTCCTTGACGTCATAAAGGTCTTCATAGATGCTGCGCGCCGCTATCCCATAGCGCTTAAGCTGTGGATTTTCCTCTGCTGATACAAGCACTCCCATTCCGTATTTCATGTCGATCACATGAAGCGTGCCATCAGCTATGAGCAAACAATCGGCTGTCCCGAATGCTCCCGGAACATACTCCGAAAGGTCTAGCCTCTGCTCGACCTGAACCAATGGGTCTTTTCAGTTTTGCTTTCTCAAGCAGTTCTGATACAAACTCCACATAAGCATCCGTATGTTCCTCCATCTCATCACTGTTGTAATCAGATACAGGACGCTTGCTTCTTCTATGAAGCATCCTCTTCAGCTTGTGTTCGCACAGAGCGTGAGCCGCCGTACCCTCTGCCGCTGCCGGACTGCTCTTGTTATCGAATTCCGTCTCAAGCACGGCACTGGGTGTACAGTTCATCCATCTGTGTGAAGCGGAAGGGGCTAATAATGCGTGATCACTCATTGCCAAGCACCTCCGCATCCTTAATAAGATCTGCGTAATGCTTCGGATTAACGTCTGACAGCTTATTGCCGCCATACTTTGTGATAAGAGCCTTGACCTCTGCCGTCATACCGTTCTGGCTTTTTACGGCAAGCACGGCACGGGCATCCTCAAGTGTCACGGTTTTCTCATCCGGCAATTCCTTCACTTCCTCTGCTTCGATAACCTTGGTTTCTGCTTCTACCACATTTACATCTCTGTAGGTGTTTGCGATTGCCTCAAACACATCAGCCAAAGAACGGATGATCTTAACGGCATCAAGAAACGGCTGATATTTCTGATCGTTATTCACGGCTATTACCTCCTTCCTTCAGTTCTCTGATTTCGACAGTCTGCACCGAATCTCCGGGGGGGACAGGACCAGGACGTTTACCTGCTGCTCAAAGAGGAAATCGAGCAGTTTCTTTCGAATCTGCATCGTGCCGCTTCGGGTCACCGGAGAAGATGCGCCATCTTTTTCTGCAATGTTGATACATACTTTGTGTTTGATTCCCATTGCACTTGCTCCTTTCCGAGGGTGTTTATCTTGTTCCCTCTGTCCATATGCGAAGATTGAGGGGGAATCGAACCCCCTCAAAGCTGTGAAAATCAGATTTTCTTTGCCAAAGACGCATAAATCTTTTTCAGACGGTTACGGACTGCTGCCTCCGTGATGCCTTCCTCTTCCGCAATCTGCACATTAGTCTGATTCATCCAGAATTTCTTATAGATTGTGGATTTCTGTAAATCGGTCAGACCCGGAAGTGCGGCTTTCAGCCTGTCCAGCATTTCGGAATACTCCTGCTCTTTAATAGAAGAAAGCATCTGCTCCAACGGATCTGCTTCTTCATTTGCAAGATATCCATTACGGTCATCAGCATCCCTTCCTTCTCCATCTGAGTAAGCCTGGTAGTGCACCGGACAGTGATATGCTTCTCTTCGGTTTGCATCGACCCGATCATCATCCCAGGTATGGAGAAGGGTAATCATCTCCTCTGTCACAGGCTTGCCATCATCGCCGACCATTCCCGGCTTGATAGCGATCTTCTGGCCTGATGCAGTGTAATAAATGTAATTTGTGCGGTTCTTCTCCGCCGTCTTGAACTTTCTCATAAAGTCCCTGCCTTTCTTTCTCGCCCGAAAGGCTGGCGGCAGGGACACAAAAAGAGCCGACATACTGATGTACACCGACTCTGATACCGAAATGGGCATGACAAAGCACGGTGGGTACATCTTTTGTCAGTCCACGGCTATACCGTGAACAGACTCTTGATGTATCCCGCCGCCTTAAGGTCGACCACTTCGGGCATTGGAATATTTTTTATTTGAGTGTCTGGCACTCAGATTGATGCGTATGGCTACGCACCTATCTCAATGTCAGACTGTATTCATGAAAAAAGACGGTCCTGCGAATCCACTTTTGTCCTCCAACGAGAACCTCGGATTCGCACGGCCGTCTTTGCGTTCTGGCGAAATAATTATGCTGCTTTGATATGAACGATATTCTCTATCAATAGCGTCCCATCTGGGTTTGCTGTGATTCTGGTTACATAACCACGCTGTACGATTTCTACTGTTCTACGATCTTCACTGATATCACAAACCCTTTTTCCTGCTGAGTTCTTCCACATTTCCAAAGGCACACCCTCCTTTCCTCTTTGCTACCATAATCATATCAAAAAGACCATGTCTGGTAAAATTACTGCGTTTATGATTTGGTGGTATATTTGTGTTTTTATATAAAAGTGTATTGTTTTGTTTTCTTTTTGGTGGTAAAATGCAGGTATCAACAATAGGAGGACTATGCCTTGGGGAAGAAAAACTACACGCGGGCAGAAATATCAAAAGCCAAGACAGACGCTCTGGGCATATACGGTTTGCTGGTTCTTGACTCCGAAAGCACTAACAACTGCTTTCATGCAGTTCATGAGCATTACTTTAGTAAGAAGAAATATCAATGTCCGGCATGCCGCTCTAATAAAACACGTTCTTCAAAAGTCACAATCCGTAGATTCAAAGACGTATTGGAGAATGGCGATGGTTTTCAAATTATAGATTTGTATTTTCATCAACGGTGGTTCCGCTGCGACAATTGCAAGAACAGCGTATTCCCGGAAGACACTGATTTTGCCGAGAAGGGCTGTCGCTATACCAACCGTTTGGCTGACAAGCTTGCAGAAGGAACTTTTCGTTATTCTTATAAGAAGGTATGTGACTATTATGGAGTACCGGCATCCACAGCATCTGTTGGGGCAATCATGCGCAGGCGAATCCAATACAGAGAAGCGCTTCTTCCTGCTCTGAATACACCGCCTGCTATCGCAGCAGTTGAATTCGACTATTTTCGAGAACGTCATTCTCTGATCGTAGGAATAACTGGCTCTGGGATATATTGTATGGATATCCTGCCCGATGTTTCAGAAGCTACCTATGTCACATTCTTCCGGCAGCTTGATGCGAACAAGCTCAAGAGAATATACATAGAGCCAAACGAAGAATTAAAGAGTGCTGCTGCCATCTGTTTTCCTCTGCTGCAGCCTCTCCTGTCACATGAATGTATTCATCGGCATGCTCGTAATGCTTTTCTTGAAATCATACATTCTGATGGCAAGCGCTTCCCTGTTGTTCATAAAGATGATGTATTGACTCAAAACAAAAAATATATCACGGACGAGCATCGGCAAAAGCAAATAAGATTCGGGATGTCTAGCCGCGAAAGACTTAGCAAGGGTTATGACCAGCATCAAAAGCTTTTAGAAATTTTGGATGCTGACTGGAATTACTCTAAACTCTCTGCTTGGTCAGCCACCATCGAGCCGGAATTGAATGAATTTGGTGAACTGATTGACGTAATCGAATTTTACGAACCAGAAATCACTGGTTCGCTAATGTCAAGCAGCAAGTTACCGGAAAATTTCGTAGCTGTCATTCAAGGTATATGTGATGCCATTACCGCGATGCCGCACTGCATATTCGATGTACTGCGTGCTCGATGTATGTTGACCATATCGAATGACACCATAATAGAAAGTGAATACCAAAAGCGCCTCGGTGTCCCAGCCGGAAGGTTTCTGGAAAACATAAAGAAGATTACAGAAAACATCAAAAAGGAGCGAGAATATGAACTCTAACGAAAAAATACAGATTGTTGGCACGAATATCAGTGAAAAAGCCAATTTAATATGGAATGTAGCAAACTCTCTGTTCGGTGCCTACAAGCCGCACGAATACGGTCTTGTTATTCTACCGATGGCAGTCATCAAGCGTTTCCATGACTGTCTTCTGCCTACCAGAGAAAAAGTGTTGGAAACCTATGAAAAAGTAAAACAACTGGCTGTAAAGGATGGCTTTCTTCGTAAAGCATCTGGATATCGATTTTACAATACCAGCAAATTTACATTCGAAACTTTAAAAGCCGACCCAGAGAATATCAAGGCAAACTTTGAAGACTATATCAATGGTTTTTCTGATAATGTCATTGATATTCTTGCCAACATGGGATTCTTTGCACAGATTGAAAGAATGTCAGATGCCGGGGTTCTTTACCAGGTAATCAGTGATTTTTGCGGCAATGATGCCGAGATGGATCCTGAACGTATTTCTGCTGTCGATATGGGATATGTCTTTGAAAATCTCGTTCAGCGTTTTTCTGAGAGTTATGACGAAGAAGCCGGTGCGCATTTCACCAGCCGAGATATTATCTATTTGATGTGTGACCTTCTGACAGCCAATGCTGACTTCTCTGATGAATCTGCTCCTGCCAAAACTGTATACGATATGGCAATGGGTACAAGTCAGATGCTGACTTGCATGGAAGAACGTATTAAATCTCTTGACCATGACGCAGAAATCATCTGCTACGGACAGGAATTCAATCCGTTCACATTTGGTATTGCAAAAGCCGATATGCTAATCCGTGGCGGTGATCCCGAAAACATGCAATTTGGTAATACCCTGAATGATGATAAGTTCTCCGGCTACACTTTTGACTATATCATCTCGAATCCCCCCTTTGGTATTGACTGGAAGCGTGAAGCTGCCGATGTCGAGGCCGAACACAAAAAGGGCGATGCCGGACGATTCGGTGTTGGACTTCCTGCTAAATCCGATGGTCAGATGCTCTTCCTGTTAAATGGACTTGCCAAGCTCAAAGATACAGGGCGCATGGCGATTATCCAGAATGGATCTTCTCTCTTCACTGGTGATGCCGGAAGCGGTCAGAGTGAGATTCGCCGCTACCTTATCGAGAATGACTGGCTGGATGCCATTGTTCAGCTTCCGAACGATAGTTTTTATAACACCGGCATTGCGACCTATGTTTGGATTGTCACAAAAGATAAACCGGAAAGTCATCGTGAGCAGGTGCTTTTGATTGATGCAAGCCAGTGCTACGACCAGCGCCGAAAACCTATCGGTAACAAGCGCGTGGATATCTCAGGTGATTGCCGCGATCTCATCGTCAAGGCATACGGATCCTATATCTCTCAAGACTATACTCACGAGATCTCTGAGGGAAAAAGCATTACCTGCAATTGCAAAGTCATGGATGCAGTTAGCCTTGGCTACAATAAGATTACAATCGAAAGTCCCGAACTTGATGTGGATGGAAATCCCATCATGAAAGGCAAGAAACCTGTTGCTGACAAAAACAAACGCGACACAGAAAATGTACCGCTGGACGAGGATATTGATGATTATTTCAACCGTGAAGTTCTTCCTTATCGTCCCCATGCATGGATTGATCGCACCAAAACAAAAGTCGGCTACGAGATTCCATTTACCCGTACTTTCTATGAATATAAAGAATTGGAGCCTGCTGCAGATATTGCAAAAAGGATCGAACTTCATGAGCATTCCATGATGGATAAGCTGCACGAGTTATTCGGAAATGGTGGTGAGTAAAATGGCTGTATATGAATCTATGAAAAGTAGCAAACTTCCATGGATAGGCTCAATCCCATCTCATTGGCAAGTGACCAGAATCAAAGAAGTCATGCAAAATGTATCAGAGAAAAATCATCCAGATGCAACCGTTTTATCTCTGTATAGAGAATACGGTGTCCTTCCAAAAGATTCACGGGATGATAACCACAATGTAACTTCATTGGACACAACTTCTTACAAATTTGTCAGAGTTGGAGAATTAGTCATTAATAAAATGAAGGCATGGCAAGGCTCTTTAGGGGTATCTGATTATGAAGGAATTGTTAGTCCTGCTTATTATGTCTGCCATTTTACTTCTAACCAAATAAATACGAAGTATTTTCACTATTTAATTCGCTGCAAAGCATATGCACAAGAATTTGAACGTTTATCAACAGGCATGCGTGTTGGACAGTGGGACTTAAGTATTGATGATTTTATGTGCACATCCATTATAATCCCACCAACTAATGAGCAATCTGCTATTGCTGCGTACCTGGATGATCAGTGCACAAAAATTGATGCTCTGATTGAAGAAGCCAAGGCAAGTATTGAAGAATACAAGCAATGGAAAGCGGCACTCATTTTTGAGGCTGTTACCAAAGGGCTTGATCCGAATGTCGAGATGAAAGACAGTGGGATTGATATAATCGGCAAAATACCAGCTTCATGGGAATTAATTAAGACGCGTTTTCTCTGCTCTATTATGACCGGTAATCAAGATACCCAGAATGCGGTCGATGATGGTATATATCCGTTCTATGTGCGTTCACCTAAAATCGAAAAAGCCAATGTATACACATATGATGGTGAAGGTGTGCTAATGGCTGGAGACGGTGCAGGTGCTGGTCGAGTGTTTCATCACGCATTCGGAAAATATGCAATACACCAACGAGTTTATTGCTTTCATGATTTTACCAAAGTACTTCCTGCTTACTTCTGTTATTTTATGGAGAATCGATTTAGTCATGAAATGGACAAGGGCAGTGCAAAATCAACTGTTCCCTCTGTCAGATTGCCAATGCTTTTGAATTTCAAGATATGCATCCCATCAAAGACCGAACAGCAATCGATTGTTGATTATATTAATATTAAGGGCGAAGCTATTGATTCTATTATAAATGAGAAACTAACTTTAATAGACGACCTTGAATCTTACAAAAAATCTCTCATTTTCGAGGCTGTCACAGGAAAAAGAAAGGTGGTGTAAACGTTGTCGAAAAGCGAAGAATTTGTGGATCGCATGCAAACATATAAGGATGGCGTCCACAAAATATATGAAAACGAAAAACGCTTTGAAGAATACATTGAAAGCTACCTTATTTCCGAAGAAGGCGGCTGGGTAAAAGCAACCGATGAAGGGTATTGCAGTGATATCAGCAAGAACATGTCTCTGGACATAACTACTCTCACTAACTTTGTACAGGCTACGCAACCGATGGCATGGCGCAGATTTGAGCGCATGTGTACCATCAGCCCTGTTCGCCAGTTCTACAAAGCTTTTGAAAATGCTGTCACACAAGATGGCTTAATTTCTGTGCTTCGGCACGGTTTCAAGCATCGCGGCATTTCTTTCCGCGTGTGTTATTTTAAGCCAGAATCCGAACTAAACGAACTTGCAAACGAACATTATCGCCAAAATATCTGTCAGTGCATCCGCCAATGGCATTATACAGAGGCCAACAACAACAGCATCGACATGATGCTTGCAATCAACGGTATTCCGGTGGTAGCCATTGAATTAAAGAACCAGCTTACTGGACAGTCTGTTGATGATGCCAAGCGTCAATGGGCATATAACCGCAATCCCAAGGATCCGGCATTTGGTTTTAACAAGCGTGTGCTGGCTTATTTTGCCTGTGATTTATACGATGTTTATATGACCACCCGGCTGGAAGGGGCTCAGACATATTTCCTTCCTTTCAACCAGGGCAGCAACGGTCCCGGAAAAGACGGCGGTGCAGGAAATCCACGCAACAAAGAGAAAGGACAGAATTATGTAACAGAATATTTCTGGAGAAATGTCCTGCAGAAGGATAAGCTGCTGGATATTTTACAAAAATTCATCAGCTTTGAGCGGACAGAAAAGAAAAAGACTAAGCCTGACGGTTCAACCGAAACCACTATCTCTACCAAGGTTATCTTCCCTCGCTATCACCAGTTGGATGTCGTTCGAGAACTGGTAGCCGATGTTCGTAAGAATGGTGCAGGGCATAATTATCTCATTCAGCACAGTGCGGGCTCCGGCAAATCTAACTCTATCGCATGGGCTGCCTATCGAATGGCAAGTTTACATGATGAAAACAACAATCCGATTTTTGACAGTGTCATCATTGTCACAGATCGCCGTGTACTTGATCAGCAGTTGCAGGCAACCGTATCCGGCTTCGATCATACGCTCGGCAGTGTTGTTACAATTGATGAAAAGAAAAATTCCGGTGATTTGCGCGATGCTATTAACGATGGAAAAAGGATCATTATTTCCACCCTACAGAAATTCCCGGTTATCTATGATGAGGTAAACTCTTCCATTGGAAAGCATTATGCAATTATCGTGGATGAGGCACACAACAGCCAGACAGGTCAGAGTGCATTAAAGCTGAAGAGCGCCCTTGCCGATGTCAGCGATGCCTTGAAAGAATATGCCGAAATTGAAGAACAAGCTATAGAGGAAGTGGAGAAAAATGATCCGCTTGTACAGGATATGCTCAGCCAAGGCAAGCACAGCAATCTGAGTTTCTTCGCATTTACCGCTACCCCTAAAGGAAAAACGCTGGAAATATTTGGTGAACCTCACCCGGATGGTTCTTTCCACCCTTTCCATATTTACTCAATGCGGCAAGCTATCGAAGAAGGATTTATTCTGGATGTTCTTGCAAATTATACAACCTACAAGATGTGCTATAAGATTGCAAAAAATGTCCCTGATAATCCGGATGTTCCAACATCCAAGGCCGTACGGACTATTCGCCGCTATGAGGAACTGCACCCGCACAACCTTCAGCAAAAGGCTGCCATTATCGTGGAAACATTCCGTGATGTAACAAAGAAGAAAATTGGTGGTCTTGGCAAAATGATGGTTGTCACCGCATCCAGACTGGCCGCAGTGCGCTACTATCATGAAATCAAGCGATATCTTGAGTCCAACAACTATGATGATGTAGAAATCATGATTGCCTTCAGCGGCAGCTTGAAGGATCCGGAAGATCCAAACGGCACCGAATATACAGAAGCAAGCATGAATGTGGACAGTAACGGCAATCGCGTCAAGGAAAGTCAGACAGCCAGTGTTTTCCATGACGAGGGAAATATTCTGATCGTAGCAGAGAAATACCAGACCGGTTTTGACGAACCTCTCCTGCATACCATGATTATTGACAAAGAGTTGCGTGATGTAAAAGCTGTTCAGACATTAAGCCGTGTAAACAGAATTTACCCCGGCAAAGAAGATACCTACATTCTCGATTTTGTAAATCCTGTAGAACGTATCAGGGAAGCATTCCAGCAGTTCTATCAGGAGACAAGCCTGACAGAAGAAATCAACTTTGACCTAATTTATACCACTCAGAAAATAATTCGTGGTATGAATGTTTATACGCAAGAGGATGTAGAGAATGTTGCACAGATTTATTTTGACCCTGATGTCAGAAAAGCAAACACTACTCAGGGCAAAATATCAAATGCATTGAAGCCCATCGCAGACCGATACAACAAGCTGACCGAGGAGGAACGCTATCAGTTCCGCCGGGAAGTTCGTGCCTTTGCGAAATGGTACAACTACATTTCGCAGATAACCAGAATGTTTGACAAGGATCTGCATAAGGAATATATCCTATGCTCTTACCTCGGCAAACTTCTCCCTGCAGATCCTGTGCCAGAATTTGATCTCGATAACCGTGTAAAACTGGAATATTATCGCCTGGAAAAAACCTTTGAGGGTGCTATCGAGTTAGAAAGCACTCAAGGTGAATGGAAACCAACCAATCCAAAGAAAGCTGGCGGCAAAAAAGATCGTCTCAGCCCACTGGATGAAATCGTAGAACGCATCAATGAGGAATTTTACGGAGAATTCACAGATGCCGATAAGGTCATCGTAGATACGCTGTATAACAAGATGAAGCAAGACAGCAAAGTGAAACGTGCAACAAAAACAGATGATCAACAGGTCTACGAGCATAGTATCTTCCCAACCATTTTCGAAGATACTGCTCAAGAAGCCTATATGGAAAATATGACAGCCTATGAACAGCTCTTCATGGATGCGGAGAAATACCGAATCATTCAGAAGGCTTTGGCTGAGCGTCTTTATAAGGAGCTGCACAAAAAATAACGAAGGAGGTCATCGTGATGGCACGTGGCAAGAGTATCAATCTCTTCTTGATGGATGGAGATGCTAATGGACGGATGAAATGCACACTGGCAAATTGGACCGGTGTTGCATATAAAATTCCGAGAACGGAATTAGACAAATGCAAGGAAAGAGATGACCTGAAACAGAGCGGTGTTTATTTCCTGTTTGGTAAGAACGAAGAAACCGGAGACAGCGTGGTATATATAGGTCAGGCCGGAGCCAGAAAGAATGGTGAGGGCATTCTCAATCGCCTGCAGGAACACAAGCGGAATCCGGAAAAAGATTACTGGACAGAAGCGATTGTATTCACCACATCAAATAACTCCTTTGGTCCTACGGAGATAAGCTATCTTGAAAACCGCTTTTGCAACTTGGCACTTCAAGCCAATCGCTATGTCGTGAAGAATGGCAATGATCCAACTCCCGGGAATATTACAGAGGAAAAGGAAAGTGAACTGGAAGAGTTCATTGATAATGCAAAAATCATCATGGGCACTCTCGGTCATAAGGTATTTGTTCCGCTGGCCATTTCCACTCCTACTCTTGTGATTACTGAAGAAAATATAGCTGATCCCTCAGATGAATTGCTCTATTTCGATCACTCTGGAGTAAAGGCCGTAGGAAAGCGAACCAGCGATGGCTTCGTGGTTTTAAAGGGCAGTCAGATATGTTCCAAGCTGACAAAGAGCTGCCCGGATCCAACACTGCGTAACCGCGAGAAGTATGCATCCAAGGTAGATGAAAACTTTGTGCTGATAGAGGACATTCTGTTCACCAGTCCCTCCTCTGCTGCTTCTTATATCGGAGGAGCAAGTTTAAACGGTAATGCCACTTGGCGCAATGCAGAAGGCTTGTCTCTCAAAAATATTGATGCAAAATAATCATAAGCCAGCCGGAGGTTTTTCGGTTGGCTTTTTCTACATCCATCCCCTCTCCTCAACCCTCCGAAAATATCCATCCTGTACTCGCAAGCCCCGTTTTCATCCTGTCCACTCAACCCCATTTTTTCGACAGTTGATATATTCCCACACAGCAAAAATCCGAGCATCCGGGCAGTCCGCAAAGAACCGTCCGAACACTCGGAAATACCTTGATTTCAAGCCTTTTCTCGCTATTTAATTCTGTACCTTAGACATCAATACAACTGTCTCCACATGCACCGTCCCCGGGAACATGTCCACCATCGTTGCCTTCTCCGCCTGGTATCCGCGTGCAAGGAATACCTCCAGATCGCGTGCAAGGCTCGTCGGCTTGCACGAAATATATAAAATACGCTCTACTCCATAGGCGATAATCTTTTCAAGCGCCTTTGGGTGGATTCCATCACGAGGCGGGTCTAAAATAATAAAATCCGGCTTTTCCTCTATGGTATCAAGCACCTTTAAAACATCTCCGGCAATGAATTCACAATTATGTAAGCCATTCGCCTCAGCGTTTTTCTTTGCGGCTTCCACAGCCTCTGCAACAATTTCCACACCAACAACCTTTTTTGCTACCGGTGCCATCATCTGTGCAATCGTTCCCGTTCCGCTGTATAAATCGAAAATTATCTTGTCCGGCTCTCCCTTTTCATTTTTCCCAATCTCACCGATAAAACGCCGTGCCGTCTCATAGAGCACTTCCGCACCCAGACTGTTGGTCTGAAAAAAAGAAAATGGAGAAATCTCAAACTGCAGTCCAAGCAGGTTTTCATAAAAATACTCCTGCCCATACAGTAAAACCGTTTCGTCACTCTTTACCGCATCGGCCTCGGAATCATTCTTTATGTGCAGAATTCCTGTAATGTGTCCCTCCAATTCCAATCCAAGAAGTCTGCTGCAAAATTCATTAAGCGCATGCTCCTCCTGCGTTGTTGTTACCAATGCAATTAGAATTTCACCTGTCCGTGCTGCCTTTCGGACAAGCAGATGCCGCAGGTAGCCTGTATGCCGCAGCCTGTGATAAAATGAAGCCTTCTGCTCTCTGAAATAAGCAAGCGTCTCCGCCAATATCTTATGGTAATCTTCATCCACGATCTGGCAGTCAGATACTGTTACAATATCATAAAAACTTCCCTTCTTGTGCATGCCAAGCTCCAGCGGTCCCTCTTTGCTGGCATCTCCAAAAGAAAATTCCATTTTATTGCGATAGCCAAACACTTTTGGGCTTTCATGAATCGGCTCAAAGGTGCATGCCTGCGCCTGTTTTTCCAGTACCGGCATTAACAGTGCCTTTACCTGCTGTTCCTTTAAGGCAAGTTGCTCCTGATAAAGAAGATTTTGATAACTGCATCCGCCACAGCATCCAAAATGAATACACTGACTCTCTATTTCATTCGGTGCGCTCTCAAGCACCTCTAAAAGCCGTCCCTCTGCCCTGTCCTTTCTTGCTTTGCTTACCACAAAAGCAATTTTTTGTCCGGGCAATCCGCCCTTTATCATACAAAGCGTCCCGTCCTCACAGTGTACTACCGCCTTATTAGGAAATTTTACCTCTGAAATATAGCCTTCTGCTCTCTGCCCTTTCTTCATTTTCTTCTCCTGTATCGTATAAAATAGAGTCCCTCTTACATCCGTTTTGACTTACGGAAACGAAGTTTCTTATAAGTTAAAAAAGAGTTTGCTTGCAAACTCTCTGCGCGCGAGCGGTGCCTGTAAGGCAAAATTCATCTCCGCGAGCTGCGCATTTGTGCTTTTTATGCAATAGGAATTTCCTATTGTATAAAAAACGGGATGCACTCTGCATCCCGCCATATAAACATCTTATATTATTCTGCTGCCGGTACTACGCTTCTGTTTTCTCTTTTTCATCAGACGTTTCCGGCTTTTGTTCTTCGTCATCAGCCTCTTCTTCATCAAAAAACTCATCGTCGAAGTCATCCTCGAAATCGTCTTCAAAATCTTCCATATAATCCGGCGTAAAATAACGGTACAGCGCGTAAGCAACTGCTGCAACCGCCGCAACGATTAAAATGACTGCCGTAATCCAGCAGATTGGAGAAATTTCCTTCTTTTCTGCCTTTTCTTCCTTCTTACCAAGCAGCTCCTGTAATTTCTTTACATTGATGAAATCTTCTAATCTATCCATGAAAACCACCTTTCTCCTCTCGCCCTTACAGACAAAAACAGTATATCACTTTTTGCCCTTCTTTACTACAGAAATTTTATTTTGATGTTCAGATTTTTTTCAGCTTGGCAAAAGCCGCATACATAACCTTGGTACCGGCACTGTCAAAATCGACGGTTACCTGATAGTCTCTTGCGCCCTCTTCAATTTTTCTCACTGTTCCCTCTCCATATTTAATATGCTTTACCCTGTCATCAATCTGATAATCCGGTCTGGTTCCAGCAGGCGCACCCTTTGAAACACCACTCAAAGCACTTGCTCCTTTGGTAAAAAACGGTCTGTTTTCCTCCGCTGTTCTGCGAGGTGTGGCTATTGCTTTAGGACGTGCCCTGAAGTCCTTTGCCGGCCTGGTCGCGCCAACACCGTCTCCCAGCCCGCGCACAGATGCCATACCGCCGCCAAAGCCCATGCCTTCCCTGCTTCCAAAGCCGGAGCTTTCCCTGCCAAAACCACTGAAATCACCGCCAAACGGCTTTTCTTTAAAATGAATTCTTCTGTCCGATGCCGGAGGATTTTCCTCCCACTCCCGCTTTTTCACAGAAGGAACCTTATGGTCTAAGAGCGTCTCTGGAATTTCCTTTACAAAACGACTGACCATATTATACTGCGTTTCTCCTCTGAGCATCCTTGCTCTGGCGCAGGTCAGTGTCAGATCCTCCTTCGCTCTGGTAATTCCTACATAGGCAAGCCGCCTCTCCTCCTCTATCTCCGCAGGATCGTCTGCCGTAATCGTCATATAGCTTGGAAATACACCGTCCTCCATTCCTGCCATATATACATGCGGAAATTCAAGTCCCTTTGCACTGTGCAGAGTCATGAGCAGAACCTTATTATCGTCCTCTGATACGCCGTCAATATCCGCAACGAGCGCAACCTCTTCCAGGAATTCGCTTAAGGTCGGCTCATCGTGGCTTTCTTCATAGGCGACAACCTTATTCATAAGCTCACCGATATTTTCAATCCGGTCTGCTGCGTCCTCCTCTTCCGAAGCCTCCAGTGCTTTCACATATCCGGTGGTATCAATAATATCCTGCAAAAGATCCTTCAAGCCATAATACTCCAGTTTCCCGCGAAAGCCCTGTATCAGCGTCACAAAGGGCTGCAACTTTACCGCGCTCCTGCCAATGGTCATTATCTGGTCCGCCTCACGAAGCGCATCATAAAAGCTGATTTGTCTGCCATCCGCATATTCCTGCACCTTTGCAATCGTTGCAGCTCCAATTCCACGTTTCGGTATATTGATAATCCTCTTTACCGCCACGTCATCCTTTCCATTGTCAATCGTTTTCAGATATGCCAGCAGATCCTTGATTTCCCGTCTGGCATAAAAATTAACGCCACCCACAACATCATACGGAATTCCACATACAACAAAGCGTTCCTCCAAAAGACGCGCCTGTGCATTTGTACGGAACAGCACTGCGCAGTCTCTGTAGTCTGCAATACCTTCCCGCTTTTTATTTCTGACATCCTCAGCAATGAATTCCGCCTCATCATAAGCAGTATCAAATTGTTTGAAATGAATCAGATTTCCAGCGCCATGCTCGGTCCAAAGCGCTTTTTCCTTTCTGCCGATATTATGGCGGATAACCTCATTCGCAGCATCCAGTACATTCTGAGTTGAACGGTAATTCTGCTCCAGCTTAATTACCTTTGCCTGCGGATATACCTTTTCAAAGTCAAGGATATTCCTGATATTTGCACCTCTGAATTTGTAAATGGACTGATCATCGTCACCAACAACGCAGAGATTTCCCCGCTTTGCCGCAAGCAGGCGGATTAACTCAAACTGCACTGTATTGGTGTCCTGATACTCGTCCACCATAATATATAAAAATCTATCCTGATAATATTCCAATACATCCGGGCATGCCTTGAAAAGCTCCACAGCCTTTACCAGCAAATCATCAAAATCCAGCGCATTATTCTTTTTCAGCATACGCTGATATTCTGTATAAACCTTGGAAATCCGCTGCATCGTAA
This sequence comes from uncultured Lachnospiraceae bacterium, assembly GCA_934432885.1. Lineage (GTDB taxonomy): Bacteria > Bacillota > Clostridia > Lachnospirales > Lachnospiraceae > VSOB01. The sequence goes on along the minus strand of CAKRYY010000045.1, from coordinate 3,281 downwards.
AGTCTCCGCCCGCCTGCAGCGCATACTCGGTCGGAGAAACACATTCATTTTTAGCGGAGGAAATCGCGCTAAGAATCGTTCTCTCCTTCAGCATCTTTGTATCAATTTCAAGACGCTTGCAAATGTCCTTCATCACCGTTTTCTGATCGTCGGTATCATAGATTGTGAAATTATTGTCATAGCCAATCCGATCAATATATCTGCGCAGGATTCTGACACAGCTAGAATGGAAGGTGGAAACCCAGATGCTCTCTGAGCCAAAGCCCACAATATCATCAACTCGCTCCCGCATCTCGCCTGCTGCCTTATTGGTAAAGGTAATCGCCATTATATTCCAGGGATTTACGCTGCATCTATCTATCAGATAGGCAATCCTGTGGGTCAGCACTCTCGTTTTGCCAGAGCCTGCTCCCGCCAGAATCAATACTGGTCCCTCTGTCTGAAATACTGCTTCCTTCTGCTGTTCATTCAATGTATCGTAAATACTCATTATTCTCTCCTGTATCAATAATTCATGTGCTTCGCACATGTTTACGCTTCGCGATGCACACTCGCTTTGCTCGGCGCGGGTATAATGCCTTACGCCATTATAAGCATGTGCTTCGCACATGTTTACGCTTCGCGATGCACACTCGCTTTGCTCGGCGCGGGTATAATGCCTTACGCCATTATACCGCACCTTTTTGTATTTTTCCAATATAATACACTATCAATTTTTATTTTGGAGGAATCTTCCTATGAAACAGAAATGTATCAGTCTTTTCCTGCTCGCCGCAATGCTTGCCGCCACATTGACAGGCTGCGGCGGCGGGGAAACATCCGGCGCTGTCTCCAAAGCCGAAAAAAAAGTAGTCTTAAACGAGGTTGCGCACTCCATCTTTTATGCGCCCATGTATGTTGCCATCGAAGAAGGTTATTTTGCAGAAGAAGGCATTGCCCTTCAGCTCAATACTGGCTTTGGCGCAGATAAAACCATGACCGCTGTTCTCTCCGGCGATGCCGATATTGGCTTTATGGGCTCGGAAGCATCCATTTACACATATCTTGGCGGAACCAGCGATCCTGTCGTTAATTTTGCGCAGCTTACCCAGCGGGCAGGCAATTTTCTTGTATCTCGTGAACCCATTGAAAATTTCTCCTGGGATATGTTAAAGGGCAAGGCTGTTCTGGGTGGCAGAGCTGGTGGTATGCCGGAAATGGTCTTTGAATACATCCTGAAAAAGAATGGCATTGACCCCAAAGCCGACCTCAGTATCGACCAGAGTATCGATTTTGGCTCCACTGCAGCGGCATTTTCCGGTGGGCAGGGTGATTTCACAGTCGAATTCGAGCCGCACGCCACCGCACTTGAAGCCAAGAAGGACGGCTATGTAGTCGCCTCCCTCGGTACAGATTCCGGTTATGTTCCCTACACAGCCTTCTGCGCCAAGAGCAGCTATATCCGCGAAAATGGCGATACCATACAGGCATTTACCAATGCCCTGCAAAAGGGAATGGATTATGTAAACAGCCATACACCCGAAGAAATTGCAAAGGTAATCCAGCCGCAGTTTGCAGAAACTGACCTTGACACCATCATTACCATTGTAAGCAGATACGCCGAACAGGATACCTGGCGAGACGACTTGATTTTCAGGGAGGATGCCTTTACACTCCTGCAGAATATTCTGGATGAGGCTGGAGAATTAAACAGCCGTGTGCCTTATGAAGAGCTTGTAACAACCGAGTTTGCAGAAAAGGCGGCAAAATAAGGAAACTCCATCACTTCATTTTTCATACCAAAAGGCGCAGCCGGAATTCTCCGCTGCGCCTCTTATCTATATTAAAAAATATCCTTTGTATCTTTTTAGTAAGTTACCGGTCCCATTTCTGTGTTCATGCCACATCTGCATGCGCCCTGTGTCGCTCCGCAGACCTGCGTGGATGCTGGCGTCGCCTTATCGCACCTTGCCAGCTCTGTATTGTCCCTGCGTCTGTCGCGTAGCTCAGCAAGCGGATTTTCCGAAACCTCATATCTGTAGTCACAGCCTCTGCCTGCAATCCTCTGTACGATTACGCTATGACTTGCCACACAGGCCAGATCCCTGTTGACAGTATCCTGATACCGGTAAAATCTGTCATCCTGCGGAAGCTGCATCAGCGGAACCACACATTCTTCCTTCTGGGTATTTCCGGTTGTCGTCCGAATGATTTCCCGCACATACTGAATATTAGGACGAAGCGTAAGAATCTGCGGGAAGTCGCCGCAGGGAATTACCTGCATCCAGTCCTTGTGTTCATACTGCCAGAGCAGATCCTTGGCCTTATGCAGATGCGCAATCTCCTGAATGAAACACTGCTCCCATATCCTTCTGATTGCATCATCACATTCTGTTTCCATACAGGAGTAATACAGATAGCACTCCGTGTATTCGTGCATCAGAAGGTCCTCCAGCCAGGTTGCGTTTGTATCCTTCAGGCTCTCATACTGGCTGACATGCTCTTCCTCAATCATACCGATTTCCTGGTACAGTCTTCTGCCGAGGTCTGAGCGGTCATACAGATTCGCAACATTCATATAATAATTCATTGTCTGCTGCTCCGCCGCTGTGATAATTCCAACATTCAGCTTTGTCTGCAGGGTCGCTTCCCGATTCTTGATATGGTCAAAAATACTGTCCTTGGGATGCCTGTGTTCAGAAATCGTCGGTCTGGCAGGCATAATCTCCGTATAGCCGCCAACCAGCCTTTCCGGACAGATTCCATATTCATAATCTAACAGATTGGAATACCGATAGAGATGGTCAAAGTCCTCCAGCAATGCAAAATTCAGTGCATTCTTTACATTACAGTCATTTTCCTGCTTTGCAAGCACTGCCGTCAAATCGACTGCAAGCTGCTCATAGGTTATCGTGTGCTCCAGAATACTCTCATTTTTGGGCTTTAAGGCGCTGATTCGTTTCTGCTGCTGTTGCTCGCTCCTTCTTACAAGCGCCAGCTCCCTGCGCAGCTCATTGTTATCGCAGTGCCGTGAAAAATTTCTTGAAAACCACTGCGCCTCAAATTCTGTGCCGTTCATCAGTACAATCCGGCATTTTGTGTAGGGATTCACCGTTTCCTTATTGTAGGGACAGGGATACATGGTATTCCAGTCCATAAACCATTTTTCTACAGGAATCGGTTTCTCATGAAAGGGATTCATTGTCTGCATCATTTCTCCAAAGTTACTTTTTTATTAGTCTATGCAGATTTTACAATCCCTTTCCTCTTATTCCTTCAAATCCGCCTAGCGCCGCAGATAC
>CAKRYY010000044.1 GCA_934432885.1 uncultured Lachnospiraceae bacterium | reverse complement strand
CTCGGTTACAAAACAGGACTTTCATTTACAAATGGGGAGTCTTGGGTTACAAATGGGATTCTCAGCTTACTATTTACTTTTTCAAGTCTTTTTGATGAATATGTGATTGTAAAATGCATATAATTATGCTAGAATAATGTACAAAGAAAGAGAGGTGTATTTTATGCCACAAATTAGACCTATTACAGATTTGAGAAATACAAATGATATATCAGATGCATGCCATGCAGTCAAAGAGCCTATTTTTATTACAAAAAATGGATACGGTGATTTAGTTGTTATGAGTATAGAAACCTACGAACAGATAGTGGAAACACAGGCTATTGATAATGCCATTTCAGAAGCAGAAGAAGAGTATGAAGCAACAGGTATATTGCTTGATGCGAAAGAAACTTTAAGTTCATTACGGAGGAAGCATTTTGGTTAAATATGCAATTAAAATGTTGCAACGGGCATCAGATGACCTTGATAATATTTATAATCATATAGCAGATGATTTTAAGGAAATAGGTACTGCTGAGAAGATGGCAGATGCTTTAGAAGATGCGATTTTAAGTTTGGATGAAATGCCTTATCGTGGGTCGATTAGAAGAACAGGGGCTTTTGCTAATCGGGGATATCGTCAGATTTTTGTAAAGAATTTTACAATTGTTTACCGTATTGATGAAGCAAAGAAGATGGTTGTTATTGTTACTGTCAGATATACACCAAGTAGTTTTTGATAAGTGTTGATATCATATAAAAAGTAGGAGTTATTTTTATAATATGAAGTTCCGTTGGCTAAATGGTAGGTAACTGGCAGATTTTGCATTGATTACATTGGACGGGGTAGTAATGGATGCTTTTGATTTGTGACTGTTTTGGTAGAGGTATATGCTCCGAGCCTATTAAGGGCATAGAGGCAACTGTTTCGAGCCCATAGACTTAGAGGCCTTTGTTCCGCACAAGCGACCAGACTGCAAAGCTGGCGAAGATGAATGAGAATTAGCGAGATAGAATGAGAAAACATTAAGCTGGGAAATTTGATATTGAATGAAAAGAATGGAGTGCTTTACCTTGACTTTATCTGGTTTGGGTAAAGCATTTTTTATGCAATAGGAAATTCCTATTGCATAAAAAGCATAAATGCGCAGCTCGCGGAGGTGAATTTTGCCTTACAGGCACCGCTCGCGCGCAGAGAGTTTGCAAGCAAACAGAATATGTTATTGCATGGTAGAAAGATCGTTGTGAAAATACATAGGATACTATATAATGAAGGATATACCTTTGAAATTGTAAAGATAGGAAAATAACAGATGCAGAAAATCACTCTTTTATGGTCGTACCCCATGAAAATAGACAGTATACTCTGCGATGAGAGAATGGCTGACATTGGGCTATATTATATAACCAGAAAATTTGGTGGAAGGGTTTCGGATTTATATATAGGAAAGACGATATACAGCTATAAAAGCAGGCTGGAAAGACATCTGTGGAGCTGGCTGAAGGATTACCGGGGAGAAAAATTTGTGCGGCTTGGTACGATAGTAAAGCCGCAGAATATTTCAGGGGATGAATTGAAGCAGCTTATTGGAGATACGGAAGCGACGTTGATTTTCTGTTTAAGGGAGCAGCTGCTTTATAATACGATGTGCACGTTATCCTGTAATCCTTCACAGAGGCTGAAAATCATAAATACCGGCAGGAGAGGAAATATTCCGGCAGAGGTATCTATTCCTGATGAAGAATGGTTTTGACAGGAGGCAGGGAAAGACTGTGATGCGAAAGCTGCTATGCCAAAAATGAAATACAGTAGGAATAAAATAGGAAAAATGCACAAAAAGCAAAATGTAGATTGGTGCGAAATAAACGAAAACAACAAAACACTATTGACATGAAACGCGTTTCATTGTATAGTATGAACATGTTATGAAACGCGTTTCAAAATATGCGACAGCAATGCGAGGAGTCAGAAGAAATGGTAAGCATCCGTGAAGTGGCGAAAAAGGCTGGCGTATCGCCATCCACTGTATCCAGAGTAATGAATGGAACAGCAAGGGTAGATGAAGACAAAAGAGAACGCGTACTGAAAGCGATAGAAGAAACGGGCTTTCGACCGAATGAGCTGGCGAGGGCGCTGTTTAAAAAATCTTCCAGAATCATTGGCGTAATTGTGCCAAACATAGAAAATCCATTTTTTAATGAGCTTGCCAGGGCAATAGAGGAGGAAGCATACAGGAATGGATTCCGCATTCTTTTATGCAATTCCAATAATGATTCGGAGAAGGAACGCTCCAATATTCAAATGCTTAATCAGATGAATGCGGATGGAATCATCATTATGAGCAACAGCGATGCGACCGGAGCATGTATTAAGGACAGTAATGTGCCGGTAGTCGTACTGGACAGAAAACTTTCTGGTGATAAAGGAATCGCGAATATTGGCTCGGACCATTATCATGGGGCTGTACTGGCAATGGAGCATTTGCTTTCCTGCGGATGCCAGAATATTGTATGTATGAGGGGACCACAGGATGTTTCAAGTGGAAAACTGCGTTATAACGGGTATCTGGATACCTGCAGAAAATATGGGGTAAAGGAACAGGTAATTGACTGTGATTACAGCTATGAATCGGGACTTAGGGCTGTTTTGCAGTTGCTTGAAGGGTATCCGGCAGTGGACGGGATTATAGCGAGCAATGACATGACTGCGATTGCAGCCTACAAGGTTTTACTGGGCAAGGGGATTCGGGTGCCCGAAGATATTCAGCTGATTGGCTTTGATAATATCCGGTTCAGCAGGCTTTTTACACCGGAATTTACGACGGTAGCGCAGCCGATTACACAAATGGGGATGCTGGCGGCTCAGATTATTGTAAAGCATGGAAATGGAGAAGCCTTTGAAAAGGAGAATCTGCTGGAGGTAACTCTGATTGAAAGGCAGACGACAAGAAGGAGAGATGTTTAGATGAAACTTGCAGTAGTGGGAAGCATCAATATGGATATGACGGTAACAGCGCAGAGAATCCCGGGAAAGGGAGAAACTCTGCTTGGAGAAAGCGTCAGCTATATCCCCGGCGGAAAGGGTGCGAATCAGGCTGTTGCGATGGCAAAGCTTGGTGCACAGGTTGAAATGTTTGGCTGTGTGGGAGATGACAGCGCAGGTGAGCGGATGCTTGCCAATTTGCGGGAGCAGGGCGTTGAAACCGCACGGATTAAAAGAATAGCCGGTGTGCCGACGGGCGTGGCGCTTATTACAGTAGCGGAGAATGATAATACAATCGTTGTTGTGCCGGGCGCAAATGCAAAGGTTGACGTTGCTTATGTAAAAGAGATACAGGAGCAGCTTGCGCAGCAGGATATTGTAGTGCTTCAGCAGGAAATTCCGCTTGAAACAGTGTATTATGTGGTTCGCTTCTGCCATGAGCATCATATTCCTGTGCTTTTAAATCCGGCGCCAGCAACCAGTGTGCCTGCGGACATAATTGAGAAGGTAACCTGGCTTACGCCAAATGAGCATGAGGCGGTTCTGATTTTTGGAAAAGAGCGTTCTGTCGAGGATATATTGAAAGCGTATCCCGGAAAACTGGTAATTACGCAGGGCTCGAAAGGCGTCAGCACGTGGACTGTGCAAAAGGGAATGTGCACGGTGCCTTCGCGGAAATCCAATGTAGTAGATACGACAGGGGCAGGCGATACCCTAAACGGCGCTTTTGCAGTCAGAATGGCAGCAGGAGATTCTATAGAAGAAGCACTTTTGTATGCGAATGTTGCAGCAGGGCTTTCTGTTGAAAAATTCGGTGCGCAGAGCGGTATGCCAACAGCGGCAGAAGTGGAACAGGAAATGCAGAAGGCTGAGAAAGAATAGAAATTGGAGGAAGATAAGATGAAAAGACAGGGAATATTAAATGCTGATATTTCCAGAGTGCTTTCCTATATGGGACATACAGACCGTATCTGTATTGCAGATTGCGGACTGCCAATCCCAGAGGAGACAGAGCGGATAGATTTGACACTGCGTTTTGGCACCCCCAGCTTTATGGAGGTGCTGGGGGAAGTCGCGAAGGACTGTAAGATTGAGAAAATTATTCTTGCAGAAGAGATGAAGGAGAAAAATCCGGAAATGCTTCGCGAGGTTGAAAAATTTTTTGCTGAATATGAAACCGGTTTCAAAACAAAAATTGAAGTAGAATATGTAGCGCATGAACAGTTAAAAAGGCTGTCGGGGAATTGCAAAGCAGTAATCAGAACTGGTGAAACAACGCCTTATGCCAATATTATTTTACAGTCCGGCTGTATTTTTTAAAGGGAGGATGTGCTATGCAGATTGAAATGCGCGATATTTGCAAGGCATTTGGGGCAAATACGGTATTGAATCATGCCAGCTTTTTTATGAAATCAGGAGAAATACATGCGCTGATGGGAGAAAACGGTGCTGGAAAATCCACGCTGATGAATATTCTGACAGGTGTTCATAAAAAGGATTCGGGAATGATTCTGGTAGACGATAGGGAGGTCTGCTACAGGTCACCGCAGGAAGCGGAAAAGGGTGGAATCGTATTTATCCATCAGGAATTGAATGTTTTGTATGATCTTACGGTAGAAGAAAACATGTTTTTGGGAAAGGAGCTGCAAAAAGCTCCGGGAATCTGTGACCGTAAGGCGATGCAGAGACGTGCGGGAGAGGTCCTGAAGGGTCTTGGAGTGGAAATCAGTCCACAGACGAGAATGTGTGATTTATCTGTGGGACAGCAGCAGATGGTTGAAATTGCAAAAGCATTTATGGTGGATGCAAAAGCAATTATTATGGATGAGCCAACTGCTGCGCTGACCCAGAGTGAGACAGAGCTGTTGTTTCAGGTAGTAAAGCGGCTGAAAAAACAAGGCGTATCTATTATTTACATATCCCACAGGATGGAAGAAATTTTTGAATTATGCGACAGAGTGACCGTGCTGCGCGATGGGGCATATATCGGGACAAGAGAAATGAAGGACACGGACATGAACGAAGTCGTAAAAATGATGATTGGACGTGAGATTGGAGAACGTTTCCCTCATAGAAATGCAGAATTGGGTGAGACAGTCTTTGAAGTAAAAGGATTTTCCAGCAAGGGTACTTTCTCAGATATATCTTTTCAGGTAAAACGCGGAGAGGTGCTGGGTGTGGCTGGACTTATGGGAGCCGGCAGAACGGAAATCATGCAGGCCATATTTGGAAATTTCCCGTTGGATGCGGGAAGCGTTTATCTGGATGGACAGCAGATTTCCATAAAATCGCCGCAGGAGGCGATGCAGCATGGAATCGGCTTTATTACAGAGGACAGAAAGCAGGAAGGGCTGATGCTGGAGGACAGCATTATGAAAAATATTTCCATTGCCAATCTGCAAAGAATATCCAGACATGGCATACTGCGGCGCAGAGCAGAGCGTGAACTGACGATGGAGGGAATCAGGGAGCTGAATATAAAGTGCGGCGGTCCTCAGACCGAGGTTGGGACACTGAGCGGTGGTAACCAGCAGAAGGTAATCTTTGCAAAATGGATTGATACGAAGCCGAGAGTACTGATTTTGGATGAACCGACACGCGGCGTTGATATTGGAGCCAAGAAGGAGATTTATACAATCATAAATAAGCTTGCCGCAGAGGGAATGGCAATTATTATGGTTTCATCCGAGCTGCCGGAGCTGCTTGGCATGAGTGACAGAATTATGGTAATACATGAGGGCAGAATTGGCGGCATCATTGAAAAGCAGGAGGCATGTCAGGAAAATGTTATGGTTCTTGCAACGGGAGGAAAGATTGATGGAAAGTAAAAAAATAATAAATCGCATGCAGGACTTTGGAGCGTTGATTGCATTGTTCGTTCTGGTAGTATTGATTGGAATTATCAGCCCAGAATTCAGGACAATAGGAAATTTCCTGTCGTTGCTCAGACAGTCCTCGGTCAATGGACTGATTGCGTTTGGCATGACCTGCGTTATCCTGACAGGAGGAATTGACCTATCGGTAGGCTCTGTACTTGCTCTTTCAACAGCCTTATGTGCAGGAATGATTGCACGGGGCGTCCCAGTTGGGGCAGCAATGGCAGCATCACTTATAATCGGAACGGCGTTTGGCGTAGTCAGCGGCATACTGGTCACAAAAGGAAGGCTGCAGCCGTTTATTGCAACACTGATTACCATGACGGTGTTTCGCGGTATAACGATGATTTATATGGATGGAAGACCGATTTCGAATCTGGGTGATAGCTTCTGGCTGAAATTTGTTGGAAAAGGAAATTTATTTGGAATTCCTTTTCCGGTTATTATCTTTCTTACCGTATTTGCCCTTCTGTTTTTCGTGCTGGAGCGGACGACCTTTGGAAGAAGGATTTATGCAACTGGAAGCAGTGAAAAAGCGGCGAAGCTAGCAGGAGTCAATATTGACAGGACAAAGCTGGCGACCTATGCCATATCAGGCTGTATGTCAGCCCTTTCCGGTATTATTTTACTTTCAAGACTTAATTCCGCACAACCGACACTTGGCAGCGGCTACGAACTGGATGCGATTGCATCCGTAGCGCTTGGCGGAACAAGCATGAACGGCGGACGCGGACGTATTTGGGGAACTTTTGTAGGTGTATTGATCATTGCAGTGCTGAACAATGGACTTAATATTCTTGGCGTATCCTCCTATTGGCAGGATGTCGTAAAGGGAATTGTTATTCTGTGTGCAGTGCTGTCTGATAGAAAAAGGTAAAGCAAAAACAAAAAAGGAGAGGAATTATGAGAAGGAAAGCAAAAAAACTTGTAGCAATGATTTTGGCGGGGATGATGATGGCTTCTCTTGCAGGCTGCGGAGCAGCCACAGTTGAGGGAGAAAGCAGCGCTGCGGCTCCCAGTCAGGCAGCAGAGACTACTGCGCAGGAAGAAACTCAGGCAGATACACAAACGGCAAAGGGCGGAAGCATTGGATTTTCTGTATCTACAATGAATAATCCATTTTTCGTTACGCTGGTAGAAGGGGCGCAGGCAAAAGCCGATGAACAGGGCATAGAGCTGATTGTTGTAGATGCGGGAGATGACGCTGCAAAGCAGGCGAGTGACATTGAGGACCTTATATCCAAGAACATTGGCGTCTTGATTGTAAATCCGGTAGACTCGGATGCGGTTGCACCTTCCGTGCAGGATGCAGTGGATAAGAGTATTGGCGTGATTGCCGTTGACCGTGCAGTGAATGGTGTTACAGTTGACTGTTCTATAGCTTCCGACAATGTAGCAGGAGCCAAGCTGGCAACAGAGTATCTGGTTGAGCTTGTTGGCGAGGGCGCAAAGGTTGCAGAGCTGGAAGGCGTTTCTGGCGCAAGTGCGACAATCGACCGCGGTGACGGCTTCCATCAGGTAGCAGATGAAAAGCTGGATGTCGTTTCCAGCCAGACAGCAAATTTCAACCGTTCAGAGGGTATGACAGTTATGGAAAATATGCTTCAGGCAAATCCTGACATCAAAGGCGTGTTTGCACACAATGATGAGATGGCGCTTGGTGCAGTGGAAGCCGCAGCAGATAAGGATATTGTGATTATCGGATTTGATGCGACGGATGACGCACTTAATGCGGTAAAGGAAGGGAAAATGGCGGCAACCGTTGCGCAGAAGCCAGAGCTGATGGGACAGACAGCAGTAGAATGTGCACAGAAAATTCTTGCAGGCGAGAGTGTGGAAAGCATAATACCGGTTGAAGTTGCTTTGATAAAGGAATAATTGCATAAAATTTGAAAAAAATACAAATTATGGGTAGCCATGCGCTATATCTTGTGGTAATATAGTATCAACAACTAATGAGGAGGAGAGTAGCATGGAGATTAAAACAAGAAGCATTCCGGTATGTATTATTCTTTCAATTGTTACTTGCGGAATCTATGACATTTACTGGCTGATTAAGTTAAATGATGAAATCAACCAGCTGTCAGGAGAGACCGGAGCAACATCTGGCGGAATGGTGTTCCTGCTTTCAATCGTTACCTGCGGTATCTACACGTTCTATTGGAGCTATAAGATGGGCGAACGTGTTGATAAGATCAAGGGTGGAGAAGGAAGCAGCAATATCCTTTATCTGGTTCTTTGTTTCCTTGCACTGCAGATCGTTAACCTTTGCCTTATGCAGGATACGATTAACAAAAATGCAGCATAATCAGATAGGATTTGGCTTTTAAAAAGCCCCTGAAAATTAAGCAAAACGCAAAAAACCTTCCTGTATCCTTAAATGGATGAGGAAGGTTTTTGTTATAGGATTTACAGAAAGGAAACTGCAATGAAAGAATATGAAACGATGCACCTTGTCAAAATGGAAGACCTAAATCATCATCAGACCCTTTTTGCAGCAAGGGCTGCAGCGTGGCTGGTGGAGGCGGGCTTTGTGGCAGCGGGCTGTGCCTGCGAAAGCAGCGAAGGAATCGTCTGCAGGAACCTGCAGAATATGTCTTTTACAAAGCCGGTACAGAAAGGAACGCTTCTGCGCTTTCTGGCGCGGGTGGTTTATACAGGGAAAAGCAGCTTTATGGTTATGGTGCGTGCGGTGGATGCTTTGCAGGATACTCTTTATATAGAAGGAATGATTACGTTTGTGACGATTGACGGCGAGACCAGAAAAAAGCGCGAGCATCATCTGACGCTTGATGCGCCGCAGGATGAGCAGGAGCAGATGCAGCGAGAGGCAGCACGCAGGCTGCTTGACATGAATAAGAGATGAACTTTGCAGAAAATAAGGAAAATCAAAGCAATATGAAACGATATGGGAAAATGCTGCTGTTGTTTTTATGCCTTTTTCTGCTCAGCGGCTGTCAGCCAAAGCAGGAGGAAAGCGTTTACCAGATACCGGAGCGACAAAAGCTGGTGGTATATACTTCTCATAAGGAAGAAGTGTATGGTCCCATTGTAAAGGAATTTGAGGAGAGAACCGGCATTTTTGTAGAAGTAAAGCAGGGCGCTACATTGGGACTCTTTCAGGAAATCAAGCAGAATGCAGGCGAGGAAGCCTGTGATGTAATGTTCGGCGGCGGGATTGAAAATTATGTATCCTATCAGGATTATCTGGAGGCATATAAGGTAAGTGAGGAAGAGATGATTGACCCAAAGTACCGGACTGCCAATCACAAGTGGACGGCGTTTTCTGTGCTTCCGATTGTGTTTATTTATAATAATAAGCTTGTTTATCCAGCAGCGGCGCCCAGAACATGGGAAGAGCTGCAGACCTCAAGATGGAAGGATAAGGTAGCCTTTGCAGACCCGGCAAGGTCGGGGAGCAGTTATACTGCGCTCTGTACGATGATTCAGGCTTCAGAAAAGGATACGCAGACGGTTCTTAAGGATTTTGCGGCGGTGATGAATGGGCACGTGTCCGCAACCTCAGGAGCAGTGCTGGATGAGGTTAATTCCGGAAACCGTCTGGTGGGAATTACGCTGGAGGAAACCGCGCTGAAGCGGATTCGTCAGGGCGAAGCAATATCTATCATTTATCCAACAGAGGGAACCAGCGCGGTCCCGGATGCAGCTGCATTGGTACGCGGAGCGCCGCATCGGGAAAATGCACAGAAATTTATAGAATTTGCAGTGAGCAGAGACGTTCAGCAGATTTTGACGGATGAATTCTGCCGTAAGTCGGTAAGGATGGACATCATTGGAAGCGATGAGGATTCTTTACAGGATGAAAAGCTGCTGCCCTATGATATTGTATGGGCGTCCGAAAAAGAAGAAGAAATTCTGAGTGCATGGGAGGCTTTACAGAAGAAATAGTATGAGGATGTTTATTCGAAAATCTTTTAAAAGACGTCAGCTCGTATGCTTTCTTCTGGTAGCTCTGCTTCCGCTTTTTATTACCAGTGTTTTTTTGACGCAGATTGTAAAAGCAAAGGTTGAGAGTGACTATGAAAAAGAGGTGACTGGACAGGCGGAGCGGGCAGACGCAGCGCTGACGGAAATCTTTTCAGAGATAGAGCAGGCGGCAGAGCGGATTGGCAGCAATCAGAAGATTGTTTCCGTAGTGGATGAGACGGATTCCTGGACAAGAAACAGGGCTTATACGCAGTTTTATGAGGAAACGGATACGCTGCGGGAGTATGCGCAGTTTGACATTTATAACCGCGAGGGCAAATGTGTTTATTCTACCGGAGACAGAAGCAAGGTGCGCGGTCTGCCGACTTACTGGGGAATCTTAAAGGCAGCACAGGGAAAGCCGGATACGCTTGTTTTTCTGCGCGGAGAGCAGGATGACCCGCAGCAGATACTTTTGCAGGCGGCAAGAACGATTGAAAATAAGAAGCAGGACTGTGTCGGCTATCTTGTCATCAGTATGACCGGAGAAAACTTTGATGGTATCCTGCGCGGTGTCCTGCGCAGCCAGGAGGGAATTGCGATTCTGGATGCGTACTGGGAAACCATATACAGCGTAGGAACGGCAGAGGAAGAAAACATTGGATATGTGCTGCGGCAGCGGCTGATGAATGGGGAACAGCTCATGACTACCTATGACAGCAACGGTATCTTTATTTCTTCACTTGGCGATACCGGCATGTATAAGGTATTGCTGCGCCCGGATATTTTTTCAACGAATGTGGTCAGGACGATGTATACTGTTACCTTGTTGATGGGAGTGATTTCCTTTCTGCTCTGCGTCCTTTTGGCTGAGAGGATGAGCAATAGCCTTACGTTTCCGATTAAGCGCATGAATGACGCGATGCACAAGGTGCAGGAGGGGCATCTGGAAACGCGGATTCCAGTTGACAGACAGGATGAGCTTGGACAGATGTCGGAAAATTTTAACATCATGGCAAATAAGCTTTCAGACTATATGGAACGGCAGGTCCGGGCACAGCAGGAGCTTAATGCGTCCCATATAGCGATGATGCAGGCACAGATGAATCCCCATTTCCTGTATAATACGCTGGATACGATGAAGTGGCTGGCAAAGGCAAACCATATCCCGGAGATTGCGACAATGTCTGCCGGGCTTGCAAGAATTTTAAGAACGAGTATTTCTGCAGAACAGTTTATTCCCTTAAAGGAGGAGATGGAGCTGGTAAGCAGCTATGCGCAGATTCAAAAAATTCGGTATAATGACAGATTCTGCTTTGAGGTGGATATGCCGAAGCAGCTTGAGGGCTGCATTGTTCCAAAGCTGGTTATTCAGCCTCTGGTAGAAAATGCAGTTATTCATGGTCTGGAGGAGGCTGAAAACGGGCAGATTTGTGTAACAGTCTATGAAAAGGATGGAAAGCTTAAGATTGATGTAAAGGATAATGGCTGCGGAATTCCAGAGGATATTATGGAATGTCTGAATAAAAGAGAACGCGAAAAACTGACAGGGCATATTGGTTTTTACAATGTAGATACCATTATCCGTCTGCACTATGGAGAGGGTTATGGACTGCATGTAGAAAAACCAGTGGAGGGCGGAACGTTAATCAGTGTGACGCTTCCCATCAATAACGAATGAGAAAACGGGGGATTTATGTTTAAGGTAGTTGTAATCGATGATGAAGTGCTGGTAAGGCATGGAATCGTGCTGGAAACGGACTGGAATTCACTTGGCTGTATTGTGGTTGCAGAGGCTGGAAACGGGCTTGAAGGCATTGAGGCAGTGCACAAATACAGACCGGATTTGTTGATTTGTGACATTCGGATGCCCAAGATGGATGGAATAGAAATGCTGAAGAAGCTTCGTGAGGAAGGAAGTGACATAAGTGTCATATTCTTAACAGCCTATGGAGAATTTGAGTATGCGCAGAGTGCCTGCAAGCTGCTTGCCTCTGATTATCTTTTAAAGCCCTTTCAGGACGGAGAGTTGGAGAGCGCAGTGCTGCGGGTAACAGAGCATATCCGTGAAAAACAGGGCAGACGCAGGGAGAAGGAAGAGACGGCACCGTTAATTCTTTCGAGCGGAGACAAGAGCAAATATGTCATGGAAGCAATCAACTTTATCAGCGAGCACTACCAGGATACGGACATCAGCGTGGGTGTCATCGCGCAGTCACTTGGTATCAGCGAGGGACATTTGAGCCATACCTTTAAAAAGGAAACCGATTATACGGTCATGGCATATATTACGCGGATACGGATGAGCGCAGCAATGAAGCTTTTAGCTGACTGCCGGAATAAGGTATACGAGGTGGCGGAAGCGGTTGGCTATCGGGATATTGCGTATTTTTCCTCCAGCTTTAAAAAGATTGTGGGTGTCAGCCCATCAGAGTATCAGGACAGAAGCATATAATAAATGAGGTACAGCAGCCGGTGTATTACGTAAGGTACATCGGCTGCTGTTTTATGCAAAATAGCAGAAATGTATAAATAATAACAGTTTTGTCTTATTCATTTTGATGCTTTCCAACAATATAATATAGGTATCAGTTGGATGTTTTGTACATTCAAACGGTAGCAAACGAAAAAACAGGAGGAAAGGAAATGAAAAAGAGAGTAGTAGCATTGTTACTTGCAGGACTGATGGTAGTCGGCTCTTTGGCTGGCTGCGGAAGCAGCACAGAGCAGACGGCTGCAGATCAGAGCGCTCCAACAGCACAGGAAGCATCCACAGAGGAGGCCGCTGCGACAGCACCTGGAGCAGGAACAAACGCAGGCACAGTAGACGAAGCTAACATGACAGAAACAGAGAAGATTATCAAAGAGGCAGAAGGCATGTCTATGGAAGAGCTTGCCAAGAAGGCGATTGAGGAATCCAACGGAAAGACCTTCTATGGTGTTGGTAACTCCAGCCGTGGTAAATCCGCACTTCCGTTATTCATTGAGTATCTGCAGTCTATCGATTCTTCCTACAGCATGGAATTTGACTGGCAGCAGCCGAAGAACAATAAGATTTTCGAGCAGCTTTCCGCAGACTCCTTAAAGCCGGAAGGAACCTTCGCAATGACATTGATTCAGGATGGAAACCAGATTCAGTCCAAGATGGTAGAGACAGGTATCTTAAAGACCTATGTACCGAAGGAATGGGCTGAGGCAAATGGTATTGCTCCGGATGACTGGGAAGGCTTCTTACCTTTACAGACTCTGAACAAAGTATTTGAGTACAACTGCACAGGCAGCGCAGAGTACAAAAACTGCTGGGATTTCGTAGCAGAAGGCGTACATCCGCTGTACATGGACATTGATTCTGAAATCGTTGGAAAGAACTTCCTTTACATGCTGACAGAAGACAAGTATGCAACAATGCTGAAAGAAGCATTTGATGCACTCAGCCCTGAGCAGCAGGCATATTTCCAGCCGACAATCGATGAAGTAGCAGGTGATGCTGCAGATTTCGGACTTGGCGAGAACGGCAAATATGCAATGGCATGGATTAAGCTTTGGGTAGGAAATTACAATGAGCAGACAGATGATGGTCCTATCTGCAATACTCTGGTATCTGATTCTGCAACAGATCAGTGTGGACTTCTTGTTTACTCCAAACTGCGTTCTGTAGAAGAATCTGCAGGCGTATCCTTAAAGAATATTAAGGTTGCAGCTTACGAAGATGGTTATAAGGGAATCGGCGGATATGGTTATTGCCATTACCTGTTCCTGACAGAGAACTCTCCGCTTCCTTGGACAGCATGTGCATTTATCGCATACATGACCTGTACAGAGGATGGCTTCAGTGCATGGGGCAAAGATATGGGCGGATATTCTGCAAATCCTGATGTGGCAGCAGCAATCGAAGCTACTTACAACCACAGCAAGGGCGGCTACAATGAAAACGGCGAAAACGTATTTGACTGCAAGAATGACAGAGGCTATGACTGGTGGACAACAGAGGGCGAGCTTGTTCTGGAAGATCCGGAATACTGCGCATCCGTTGACTTTACAGTCGGCAACTGGATTGAACTTCTGACAAAATACAGCGACGCACAGGCAGAAGAATAAGAAAGAAAGGGGGAGCGCAAGATGGCCGTTGCCTTGAATAAAATTAAGACCTATTTTTCAAAGCCGCAAAATATCATCCTGCTTCTGTTCGGAATCGTTTTAACGTTTACGACAGTGGCACCAATCGTGGCAATCGTACAAGATACTTTCAAAATACATCCGGGCACGGTGGATGCCTATCTGACGAAGAAAGCGTCAGGCTATTCCATCGTCAACTATACGGATTTGTTTACGAGCAAGCTGGCGCGGACCAACTTGTGGATACCCCTTATCAATACGGTACTGCTGGCAATGTTTACATGCCTGATTTCTATCGTGTTCGGCGGATTATTCGCATTTCTTGTTACCAGAACAAATATGAAATGCAAAAAGTATTTAAGTGCAATTTTTATCTTTCCGTACATCATGCCCCAGTGGACACTGGCGGTTGTATGGCAGAATGTTTTTAACAGCAATGCGATTACGGGAACGTCAAATGGACTTTTAGCGTCCCTGTTCGGCATCCTGGCACCCAAGTGGTGGTGCCAGGGGCTGCTGCCGAGTGCTATTGTACTCGGTCTGCACTATGCACCGTTTGCTTACATACTGATAGGTGGCATTTTCCAGAATATGGACGCAAATCTGGAGGAGGCTGCAACGATACTGGATACCCCCAAGTGGAAGATTATGTTCCGTATTACGCTTCCGATGGTAAAACCGGCAATCCTTTCGACGATTCTGCTGGTATTCGGAAGTGCGATGGGAAGTTATCCGGTACCGCATTACTTAAGTCTTACAACATTATCGACAAAATACATTTCCCTGAACTCAAAATATACAGGGGAAGCAAGTATTCTGGCAATTATCATGATGGTCTTCGGCGTTGCGATTCTGCTGATGAACCAGATAAGTCTGCGAAGCAGAAAGAATTATACAACAGTAACTGGAAAGTCCGGTCAGATTTCCAAAATCAATCTTGGAAAGGTCGGCAAATATGTAATCGCAGTTATTTTTATCATTGTTACATTCTTTACCAGCATTTTCCCGATTTTATCCTTCGCGTTGGAAACCTTCCTTCCGAATCCGGGAGATTACAGCTTCCTGTACACGGGAGATTTCAGCGCACTGACAACAAAGTGGTGGCTGACAAAGGAAAATGTAACAGAGAATGGCTTATATGGACAGTTTGGTATTCTTTACAATCCACTGATCTGGCGTGCATTCTGGGGAACCTTAAAGGTTGCAATCTGCTGTGCATTGATTGCAGGTACGATTGGTACGCTGATTGGTTATGCAGTATCTAAGAACCGCAGAAGCAAGTGGGCAAATTATGTAAATGGTGTGGCATTCCTGCCGTATCTGATGCCGTCCCTTGCAGTTGGCGCAGCATTCTTTGTACTGTTTTCTAACGACAAGATTAACCTGTTCAATACGTATACCTTACTTATTATAGCAGGTGTTATAAAATATATTCCGTTTGCCAGCCGAAGCGCATTGAACTCAATGCTTCAGCTCAGCGGAGAAATCGAAGAAGCAGCAATTATTCAGGACATTCCCTGGTATAAGAGAATGTTGAATATCATCATTCCGATTCAGAAGTCATCCATTATCAGCGGCTATATGCTGCCGTTCATGACCTGCCTGAGAGAATTGTCTCTGTTCCTGCTTTTGTGTACACAAGGATTTATCCTTTCGACAACGCTGGATTACTTTGATGAGATGGGCTTATACGCATTTTCCAGCGCAATTAACCTGATTTTGATTGTAGCGATTCTGATTTTTAATACATTGGTGAATAAATTGACTGGAGCCAGTCTTGACAACGGTATCGGAGGAAAATAATATGCCAGAAATAAAATTAACAAATATAACAAAAAGATGGGGAAAATTTTATGCGGTAGATAATCTGAATCTGGAAATGGAAGACAACTCCTTTATTACCCTGTTGGGACCTTCCGGCTGTGGCAAGACAACCACTCTGCGTATGATTGCAGGATTGGAAACACCGACAAGCGGACAGATTAAGATTGGCGACAGAGTCGTATTTGACAGTGAGGCTGGAATTAATGTGCCTGCAAATAAGAGAAAGGTCGGCTTTTTGTTCCAGAACTATGCGCTTTGGCCGAATATGACAGTATATCAGAACATTGCGTTTGGTCTGCACAATAAAAAAGAGGAGCTTCCGGAAATTGATTTTGAAGTAAAGAAGCTCCGCAGCCTGATTGCAGCTCTGCGCGATGGCAGAGAAATTGCAAAGCTGGTAGAAGAATGCCGCGATAAGAAAAATAAGCTGGATATGGATAAGGTATATCTGAAGCTGATTGATGAATTTACCCTTTCCATTTATACGGCAAAAACACTGTTTGGCTATAAGATTCATGAAGCAGCTGACCCTGATGCGGCAGCAAAGGAAAAAATGCAGGAGCTGACAGGCAAGCTGGATGGTATTCTTGCATCCCATAAGGAAAAGGGAGAAGAATTAAATGAAAACAGTGAAATCGTTGCAGCAGGAAAGGTACGGATGCAGCTGCGTAAGCTGACAAAGGAGGAAGTTGACCTTGCAGTAAGAAGGGTTTCCCGTATTGTAAAGATTGGTATGTTTATGGACCGTTATCCGGCAGAGCTTTCCGGTGGTCAGCAGCAGCGTGTGGCGATTGCAAGAACACTGGCACCGGAACCGCAGGTATTGTTCATGGATGAGCCGCTTTCCAATCTGGATGCAAAGCTGAGACTGGAAATGCGTTATGAACTGCAGAGACTTCATGTGGAAACGGGCAGCACGTTTGTATATGTTACCCATGACCAGATGGAGGCAATGACGCTGGCAACAAAAATCTGCCTTATCAACAATGGTGTGCTTCAGCAGTACGATGCACCGCTTACCGTATATAATAGACCGAACAATCTCTTTGTAGCTGACTTCGTTGGAAATCCTTCTATTAACTTTGTAGAAGCAAAGGGAAAGCAGGAGGCGGATGGCAGCATTGCAATTTCAATCCTTGACGGTATCAAGGCAAAATTCAAGCCATCAGAGAATCTTGACTTAAAGAAGTGGTTTGCACAGCGCGACCGTGCTGAGGAAGAAGCAAGAGCAAGAAGTAATGCTGCTTTACAGGATAAAAAGGCAGTTGAAAAGGGCAATAAGGATGAGGTTTTCAAATATCATATTGCAAAGGTAAATGAGGACGACTATACGCTTGCAGAAGAACCTGTCATTACGAATGAAGATTTCGTGCTTGGCATCCGTCCTGAAAATATCCGCATGTCGGCGGAAGGCAAGCTGGAAGGCATTATCTATGGTGCCATGCCAACCGGTATGGAGTCCACAGTGAAGCTGAGAGTCGGTGATTATCTGCTGACAAGCGTTGCATTTGGCGGAACCGTATTTAAGATTGGAACAAAGACAAACTTCGGCATGGCAGGAAATTACATCATGCTGTTTGATAGAAAATCTGGAAAATATATTTCAGCGGGAGAGCTTGTAATTGAATAAGCTGTAAAAGGAAACGGCTTTGCAGAGAAATCTGCAGGGCCGCTTTTGCGTAATGATAAAAAATTTGCTTATATAAAAACATAGATGAAAAGCAACCCTTTATCCACAGGTTTTATAGCTTGCGCATTACTGGGATAAAGTATATAATGTGCATAAGATGCAACTTGTGGGTTAGGGAAACGGGTAGAAGCTATGCTGGATAAGGAAAGACTGGAAAACGCATACCAATTTGCCGCTGCGCTTTGTTATTATGCCAATAAGGACAAGGCGTTTCTTGAGGATTTCTGGGAGAGACTGCGTCAGGAGGACGATATTCTGGAGGAATTCTGTTATTACATGGAGAACCAGAAGTTTGCCTGCTGTGTATCCATAGAGGGCTACACGGTAATAGACGTTATGGTATGGCAGATTGACCATTTCAAAGCGGAGCTTGACCACAGAGATCCTGATATGAGAGACAATGGCGATAAGATGCTGTTGATGGCATTTGATACATTTTTGAAGATGCGTAAGGACCCGGAGAAATACATTTGGATGATGCAGGAGGAAACAGGGACAGATTATCCCGATAAATATCGATGAAGCAGGAAAAGCAGACTGTAAAAAACAGGGGCAGGCAGGAGCAGGCACCGAGAGAAGTGAAGGAAAAGCAGAAAAGAGTTTGTCCGTACAGCAAAAAGTGCGGCGGCTGTCAGTATATTGAAATTCCATACGAAAAACAGTTAAAAGAAAAGCAGAGACTTATAAAAGATCTGCTTTCTTCTTTTGGAAAAATTGAACCGATTATCGGTATGGAAAATCCCTATCATTATAGAAATAAGGTAAGTGCGGCGTTTTCGCGTGACAGAAGAGGAAACATTATTTCCGGCGTTTATGAGGAGGGAAGCCACCGCGTTGTACCTGTCGATAGCTGCCTTTTGGAGGATGAGTGCGCAGATGCGATTATCGTAACGATACGAAATCTGCTAAAATCCTTCAAAATCAAAGTGTATGATGAGGATACGGGGTATGGTCTGCTCAGGCATGTGCTGATACGCACCGGTTATGAGACGGGACAGATTATGGTGGTACTGGTTACGGCATCACCGATTTTCCCTTCCAAAAATAATTTTGTAAAAGCCCTCAGAGAGCGGCATCCTGAGATTACGACGATTGTGCAGAATTGCAATGGAAGAAATACAAGCATGGTGCTTGGAGAAAAAGAGCATGTTTTGTATGGAAAGGGATATATTGAGGACGTCCTTTGTGGAAAACGCTTCCGCATTTCGCCGCAGTCCTTTTATCAGGTCAATCCGGTACAGACAAAGCGTCTGTATGAGACGGCAATCCAGTATGCTGACTGCAGCGGAAAAGAAAGGGTGCTGGACGCTTACTGCGGAACCGGCACGATTGGAATTCTTGCAAGCGAAACAGCAAAAGAGGTAATCGGCGTAGAACTGAATGGAGATGCGGTACGTGATGCTGCAGCAAATGCAAAACGTAATGAGATAAAGAACATTACCTTTTACCGTAAGGATGCGGGCGTTTTTATGAGCCAGATGGCACAGCAGGGTGCAAAGGTGGATGTGGTATTTATGGACCCGCCCCGTGCAGGAAGCAGTGAGGAATTTTTGCAGGCGCTTTGTATGCTTATGCCGGAACGGGTGGTGTATATTTCCTGTAATCCTGAGACATTAAAGCGTGACCTTCTGTATCTGACAGGGCATGGGTATAGAGTAAAGAAGATACAGCCGGTGGATATGTTCCCGGGGACGGGGCATTGCGAAGCAGTCACATTACTACAAAGAGTGAAATAATTATACATTCAATCGGTAAACCCCACAGAGCATACATTATGAAAATTAGTTCACAATATAATAATTTCAACTTATTTGAAGCAGCAAAGAAGCTGGAAGCGGATGGGAAAAGTGAGGTAAGGCCGGAAAGAGCTATAACGCAAAGCCCTGTTCTGGTTGATATTTCCAAAGAAGCAATGGACAAATACAGGACAGAAATTCAGGAGGCGGCCGTTTCTGAAGACGATGAGGAAATTCGCTGGTTAAATACTGAAGATTACACCATAAATTGCGTCAAAATAAGCGGAAAAGATGAGAATGGCAATGCGCTGTCTGCTAGGGAACTGGCACAGGAGCTTTTGGAGGAATATAAGTCGAAATATCAGCAGCTTGTGAACGGGTATGCTGATGGGACGATAAAAATATACTCGGAAGATGGAGAAAACCGCCTGCTTACAAGAGAGGAAGCCCTGCAGAAGCTGACAGAATCTTTCGAGGACCATGCAAGGACCATGGAAGAAATGATGAAGCAGCAGGATGAGGCGGCAAAGCTGTTGGAGGATTCGATTAGAAAAACGCCTGCATGGAAGAAGACAAGTCAAAGGGCAAGGGACTTTTTAGAAGAACAGGATAAAAAGCGGGAAGATTATACCTATCAGCCGGAGCATTTTTCAGAGAATATAATAAAAGCAGGAGCTGCATTTCGAGAACTGTTGTTACATGGCTTGCAGATAAATAAGGGGAAGCTTTCATGAAAAAAATAGAGAAATTGCCTTTACTGATAGCAGCTATCCTGATTGGTTTAGTGCTATTGCTGCTGATAAGTTTTTGGTATGTACCAGGCTTCAGGCATACAGATATTGATACACAGACATCGCCGGATGGACGCTGTCAGCTTACGCTGCAGATGGAAGGAGAGCCGGAATGGCCTTTTGGAAGCACAGATGGAAGGATTATCGTCAGCTATGATGATAAAGTTATAAAGAAAATTAAGTTTATGGTTCAGGATGACGGAAGTTTGCTCACAAAAGGAAACTGGGAGATTGCATGGGGCGTAGCAGGCGTTCAGATTACCTTAAAGGGAAGTGAACAGGAAAATCAGGTTCTGCAGGTTATGTATGACGGCACGGAAGAATTTTACGGCTATAGTG
>CAKRYY010000043.1 GCA_934432885.1 uncultured Lachnospiraceae bacterium | reverse complement strand
TGGACACACAGTAAGAAGTGAGTATCAGGCTGGCAAAGGTGTTCCCTGCCTGGTTGCAGTGGAGCAGGATTATACAGGCAAGGCAAAGGACATTGCACTTGCATACTCTCTGGGAATCGGCGGAGCAAGAGCCGGTGTATTGGAGACAACCTTCCGTACAGAGACAGAGACAGACCTTTTTGGCGAGCAGGCAGTGCTTTGCGGCGGTGTATGCGCATTGATGCAGGCGGGCTTTGAAACTCTGGTAGAGGCTGGCTATGATCCGAGAAACGCATATTTTGAGTGTATCCATGAGATGAAGCTGATTGTAGACCTGATTTATCAGTCCGGTTTCTCAGGAATGAGATATTCCATCTCCAATACGGCTGAGTACGGCGATTATATTACAGGACCGAAGATTATTACAGAGGATACCAAGAAGGCGATGAAGAAGATTCTTTCCGATATCCAGGATGGTACCTTTGCAAAAGAATTCCTTCTGGATATGTCTCCGGCAGGCAAGCAGGTACACTTCCGTGCAATGAGAAAGCTTGCAAGCGAGCATCCTTCAGAGGTAATCGGCGCAGACATCAGAAAGCTGTATAGCTGGAGCGATGAAGATAAGCTGATTAACAACTAATAGATAAAAATTTCTATTGCATAATAAAATGGCGTCTGCAATTAACTGCAGGCGCCGTTTGTGCGTAAAGGATTTACGAAAAATCCTCTGCTTTATTACTTTTTGTAAAAATCAATGATGCGGTCAGCTCTTGCGTACATATTCTGGAGGAGCAAATCCAGAAGGGCAAGCGCCGTCATAGATTCCACGACGACAACCGCACGGGGAACGATAACCGGGTCATGACGTCCCTTGATTTCGATGGTAATGTTTTCTCCGGATTTATTTACGGTTTCCTGCGGTCTGAAAATAGAAGGCGTCGGTTTTATATAAGCGCGCAGAAGGATAGGAGAGCCATCGCTGATTCCGCCTAAAATGCCGCCGGCATGGTTTGTCTTTTTGGTCAGCTTTCCATCCTGCATTACAAAAGCATCATTGTTTTCGGAGCCTCTGGCAGCAGAAACCAGATGTCCGTCTCCAATTTCAAAGGCCTTCACTGCGCCAATTGAAAGAATTGCTTTGCCAAGTACGGCGTCGAGCTTATCAAATACGGGTTCGCCGATTCCAGCAGGCATGCCAAGAATACGGCATTCAATAATGCCTCCTGCGGAATCCTTATCTTCCATGCAGGTCTGCAGATAGGCTTCTGCCTGTTTGCTGGCTTCATAATCCGGCATTGCAGTGGGGGTCTTTAAGATTGCTTCTGAATCAAACCGTTCTTCGGAAATGGAAACAGGACCGATTGCTTTCGTGTAGGCGCTTATGGAAATTCCCATTTCGCCAAGCAGCTTTGCAGCAATCGCGCCAGCAGCAACTCTGCCGATGGTTTCTCTGCCGGAAGAGCGTCCGCCGCCGCGATAATCCCGAAAACCATATTTAGCGTCAAAGGTCATATCTGCGTGTCCGGGACGGTAATAGGATGCGATTTCACGATAATCTGAAGATTTCTGGGAGGTGTTCTCCACCAGAAGTGAAATGGGCGTACCAGTGGTTTTCCCTTCAAAAATACCAGAAAGGATTTTGACCTGATCAGCCTCCTTACGCTGGGTTGTAATAGCGCTCTGACCGGGCTTGCGGCGGTCAAGATAGCGCTGAATATCGTATTCTGTAAGAGAAAGATTTGCAGGGCAGCCGTCTATGACAACGCCGAGCGCTGCTCCGTGTGATTCTCCCCAGGTAGTAATCGTAAAACATTTTCCAAATGTAGAACCTGCCATTGTAGTTTCCTCCTGTCTGTTTTAGTATATAGAATATCGCTTCGACGCACAAGGGAGAAATTTTGTAAAAAAGAATTGAGTATTCTGGTACTTTTGTGTTAGTATAACTCTGTATAAGAGCGTTTTTCGAATGAGGAATAACCGGAAATGAAACAAACCGCAAAGGAAAAGCTGGTACAGCGTTTTACCAGATTGGGAAAAAAGAATAAATGGGCAAGAAGGCTGCTGCTGCCGTTCCTTTTCATTGCTCTTGCCGGTATTTCACTTTTGAATTATTTTATATCAAATGGTAAGAAATACGCCTGTATTGTTGCTGCGCTTTTATTTTTTGTTATGAGCAGCAGTTTTTCGTTCCCGATTTTTGAGGATATGGAGCTGTCCAGCCAGTCGATGGCATTTGTTGCAGAGGATGTGCTGTGGCGTGAAAGCATACCGGAGGAGGTATATACGCCTTTAGAGGAAGCTTCTGAAGAAACAGAGGTTTTGGACGATCAGGATGTACTGGATGGATACGAGGATATTGATTTGGAAAACATGGAGGACATTGACAAGTATACGCTGGATGAAATCCTGGAGGAAAAAGGAACAGATTCTGCCCAGTCTGAACATGCAGCCGCTGGCACGTCAATACCGGAGGATTATGTTTTTGACAAAGAGGACTGGCGGCTTCTCTTAATCAATAAGCAGCATCCCATACCAGAGGATTATACCTTTGAGCTGGGAACGATTAAGGGCTCCATGAAATGTGACAGCCGTATCATCGATGATTTGCTTGCCATGCTGCAGGGAGCGAAGGCAGATGGCATTAACCTTGTAATCTGCTCACCTTACAGAGATTTAAACCGTCAGCAGGTATTATTTAACCGGAAAATCAAGGCGTACATGGGAAAGGGCATGAGCTATATGGATGCCTATAAGGTGTCTTCTCAGGCGGTTACCGTGCCGGGAGCAAGTGAGCATCAGATTGGGCTTGCACTTGATATTGTCTGTGACAGCTATTCTTCGTTAAATGAGGGCTTTGGCGATACGCAGGCAGGAAAATGGCTGGCGGAGCATAGCTGTGAGTATGGATTTACACTTCGTTATCCGAAAGGAAAGGAATACATTACCAGTATAGAGTATGAACCCTGGCATTTCCGTTATGTTGGAAAAGAAGCAGCTACGATGATGAAAGAGAAAGGAATCTGTCTGGAGGAATTCGTGGACAGTTTATAGAAAATGGGAGAAAAAAGGTATTATTTATTAAAGCAGGAGGGCCGTGCAAAACGTGGAGAATTCCATACGGTGCATGGAACGATTCAGACACCGGTTTTTATGAATGTTGGAACGGTAGCGGCGATTAAGGGCGCGGTTTCCACAGAGGATTTGGAGAGCATCGGGACACAGGTGGAGCTTTCCAATACGTATCATCTGCATGTGAGGACAGGTGATGAAAAAATCAAGGCATTTGGCGGACTTCATAAATTTATGTCATGGAATAAGCCGATTCTGACAGATTCAGGCGGATTTCAGGTGTTTTCGCTTGCAGGACTCCGCAAAATCAAAGAAGAGGGCGTTTATTTTCATTCTCATATTGATGGCAGAAAGATTTTTATGGGACCTGAAGAAAGTATGCAGATTCAGTCTAATCTGGCGTCTACGATTGCAATGGCGTTTGACGAGTGCCCATCCAGCCGGGCGGAGCGCTCTTATGTGCAGGCATCTGTGGAGCGCACCACTAGATGGCTTGCACGCTGTCAGGCAGAAATGAAGCGTTTAAATGCAAAAGAGGATACGATTAACAAAGAACAGCTCTTATTTGGCATCAATCAGGGCGCTATTTTTGATGACATCAGAATCGAACATGCCAAAAGAATTTCCGAAATGGATTTAGACGGATATGCAGTAGGCGGACTTGCAGTCGGTGAGACGCATGAAGAAATGTATCACATTCTGGAGGAGACCGTTCCCTATCTGCCGCTTGAAAAGCCGACGTATCTGATGGGAGTCGGCACACCAGCCAATATTCTGGAGGGTGTTGAGAGGGGGATTGATTTTTTTGACTGTGTTTATCCTTCCCGAAACGGCAGACATGGACATGTTTATACAAATCATGGAAAATTAAATCTGTTTAATGCAAAATATGAGCTGGACGACAGACCAATCGAGGAGGGCTGCAAGTGCCCTGCCTGCAGGCGGTATTCCAGAGCTTATATCCGGCATCTGCTGAAGGCGAAGGAAATGCTGGGAATGCGTTTCTGCGTTCTGCATAATCTGTATTTTTATAATACCATGATGTCGGAAATCAGGGATGCACTGGATGAAGGAAGGTTTGCAGCGTATAAAAAAGCAAAGCTTTCCGGTATGCAGGAAGAAAAAGATTCAAACGTTTAACAGAAAGGACTTGCTGAAATACTATTTTTTCGGTATGATATTCTGTAGATTTTGTAAATCGTAGGAGGAAAGAAAGATGGAAGGAATTTTACTTACTGCTGAACCAGCACAGAGCTCAGGCATTATTCTGGTTGCATACGTAGTTCTGATTGCTGCATTCATTTATTTTATGATGGTGCGTCCGCAGAAAAAGGAGCAGAAGAGAGTCGGCGCGATGCTTTCAGCACTTGCAATTGGAGACAGTATTCTGACGACAAGCGGCTTTTACGGAATTGTCATTGATATTACAGATGATACAGTAATTGTAGAGTTTGGAAATAACAAGAACTGCCGTATACCGATGCAGAAAACAGCAATCGCACAGGTAGAAAAAGCTACAGAAGCATAAAAGCGATTTTGCATGGGAAACGAGCACCGTCAGCCGGTAGTGGCTGGCGGTGTTTTAGCATAACTTCTTGTTATAATAACTATAAGTATTATTCATTATCTAAGGGAATGTGAACATGGTATAATGTTCGTATCCGGCAGAGGAAAAAGATGAAAGGCACAAAAATCTGCTTGCATGATTTTTTGCGTTTTTCATCTTTTGACGAGCATTGCGAGCCGCAAAAAAAGTATTTATTTTTGCGGCTCTGTCGGATACGCACAAGTAATTAAGCGCGGCAGCGCGGATTCGCGAGTGTAATGTGTATTGAAACACTACCAAAATTCAGATCGGAGAGGACAGCTATGAAATTAAACATCGTATGTATTCCCGGAGATGGAATCGGACCGGAGATTGTAACGCAGGCAAAAAAGGTGCTTGATAAGGTTGCCAAGGTTTACGGACATGAAATACAGTATCAGGATATTTTAATGGGAGGGGCTTCCATTGACGTACACGGCGTACCGCTTACGGAAGAAGCGATTGCGACAGCAAAGGCAGCGGATGCAGTGCTGATGGGTTCAATCGGCGGAGATACAACGACATCGCCCTGGTATAAGCTGCCGCCTGAAAAACGTCCTGAGGCAGGGCTGCTTGGGCTGCGCAAGGCGCTGAATCTGTTTGCAAATCTGCGTCCTGCGGTTTTGTATGAGGAGCTTGCAGAGGCGTGTCCCTTAAGAGAAGAAATCCGTAAGGATGGCTTTGATATGCTGATTATGCGTGAGCTGACCGGAGGGCTTTATTTTGGAGAGCGGAGCACTGTTACGGAAAACGGCATCCGCAAGGCAAAGGATACGCTGACCTATGATGAAAATGAAATCAGACGGATTGCGATAAAGGGCTTTGAAATTGCAAGGAAACGTAAGAAAAAAGTAACCAGTGTAGATAAGGCGAATGTATTGGATTCTTCCAGACTGTGGCGCGCGGTAACACAGGAGGTGGCGAAGGATTATCCTGATGTGACGCTGGAGCACATGCTGGTTGACAACTGTGCAATGCAGCTTGTGAAGGACCCTGCACAGTTTGATGTAATTTTGACAGAGAATATGTTTGGCGATATTCTTTCGGATGAGGCGAGCATGGTAACCGGCTCTATCGGTATGCTGGCTTCAGCAAGTTTAAATGATACAAAATTTGGGCTGTATGAACCAAGTCATGGCTCTGCGCCGGATATTGCAGGCAGGGATATTGCAAATCCGATAGCAACCATTCTTTCCGCGTCCATGATGCTGCGTTACAGCTTTGACCTTGACAAAGAAGCAGATGCAGTGGATGCAGCTGTAAAGGCAGTTTTGCAGGAAGGTCTCAGGACGGGCGACATTATGTCGGAGGGCTGCAGACAGATTGGCTGCACAGAAATGGGAGATGTGATTGCCAGCCACATTGCAAAGAACGCCTGAAATTTATATGCGTTAAGAAATATTGGAAATAAACGGAACTGGAAAAGAAAAAAAACAGGAGGAAGGCTTACATGAGAAGTGATTCAGTAAAATGCGGAGTACAGCAGGCACCGCACAGAAGTTTGTTTAATGCGCTTGGATTTACCGAGGAGGAACGGAAACGTCCGATGATCGGCATTGTAAGCTCTTATAATGAGATTGTACCGGGACACATGAATCTGGACAAGATTGTAGAAGCAGTTAAAATGGGCGTTGCGATGGCAGGCGGAATGCCGGTGGTATTTCCTGCGATTGCAGTGTGCGACGGAATTGCAATGGGACATATCGGCATGAAATATTCGCTTGTTACCCGTGATCTGATTGCGGACAGCACAGAGTGTATGGCAATGGCACATGGCTTTGACGGTCTGGTATGCGTGCCGAACTGCGATAAAAATGTACCGGGACTTTTGATGGCGGCTGCAAGACTTAACATTCCGACGATTTTTGTATCCGGCGGTCCTATGCTGGCAGGACATGTAAAAGGAAAGAAGAGAAGCCTTTCCTCTATGTTTGAAGCAGTAGGAAGCGTTGCGGCAGGTACGATGACGATGGAGGATCTTTCTGAATTTGAAGAAAAGGTTTGCCCTACCTGTGGTTCCTGCTCCGGTATGTATACGGCAAATTCCATGAACTGTCTGACTGAGGCACTGGGCATGGGCTTAAAGGGAAATGGAACAATTCCGGCGGTATATTCGGAAAGAATCCGCCTTGCAAAGCATGCAGGCATGCAGATTATGGAGCTGGTAAAAAATGATATTAAGCCCCGCGATATTATGACGGAAAAAGCATTCCTGAATGCGCTTACGGTGGATATGGCGCTTGGCTGCTCTACGAATTCCATGCTTCATCTTCCGGCGATTGCTCATGAGGCAGGCGTTTCCTTAGACCTTGACATTGCAAATGAGCTTTCTTCCAGGACACCGAATTTATGCCATCTTGCTCCAGCAGGTCCTACTTATATGGAGGATTTGAATGAAGCTGGCGGCGTTTATGCGGTTATGAATGAACTGACAAAGAAAAATCTTTTATATACAGACCTTATCACCGTAACAGGAAAGACCGTAGGGGAAAATATTTCCGGCTGTGTTAATAAGGACCCGGAGGTTATCAGACCCATTGAAAATCCATATTCCGAAACAGGTGGAATTGCTGTTCTTAAAGGAAATCTTGCACCGGATTCTGGTGTTGTAAAGCGTTCTGCTGTTGTACCGGAAATGATGGTTCATGAGGGGCCGGCAAGAGTATTTGACTGTGAGGAGGATGCGATTGCAGCAATTACAGGAGGAAAAATCAAAGAGGGAGACGTTGTCGTTATCCGGTATGAAGGACCAAAAGGCGGACCTGGCATGCGCGAGATGCTGAACCCGACCTCAGCAATTGCCGGTATGGGACTTGGCTCCAGCGTTGCACTGATTACAGACGGACGTTTTTCCGGAGCTTCCAGAGGAGCCTCCATTGGCCATGTTTCACCGGAAGCCGCTGTAGGCGGACCGATAGCGCTTGTAGAGGAAGGCGACATTATCAGCATCAACATACCGGAGAATACTTTGAACGTACTGGTATCTGATGAAGTGCTTGCGCAAAGAAGAGAAAAGTGGCAGCCCAGAGAGCCAAAGGTAACGACAGGATACCTTGCAAGATACCATGAGCTTGTAACCAGCGGAAACAGAGGCGCTATCCTTGAAGTAAAAAAAGGATGATGAATTAAGATACAGGAGGAAATGACATGCAGTTAACGGGTGCTGAAATCGTTGTTGAGTGTTTGAAGGAACAGGGTGTGGATACTGTTTTTGGCTATCCGGGAGGCACTATTTTAAATATTTATGACGCGCTGTATCAGCATAAGGAAATCAAACATATCCTGACCTCACATGAGCAGGGTGCTGCACATGCGGCAGACGGTTATGCGAGAGCGACCGGAAAGGTCGGCGTATGTCTGGCAACAAGCGGACCGGGTGCGACAAACCTTGTGACGGGTATTGCAACTGCTTATATGGACAGCGTGCCTATGGTGGCAATTACGGCGAATGTAAATCTGCCGCTGCTTGGCAAGGATACCTTTCAGGAGGTTGATATTGCCGGCGTGACGATGCCGATTACAAAGCATGGCTATATCGTTAAGAATATCGAAATCCTTGCAGGTACGATACGCAAGGCATTTCAGATTGCACGTTCTGGAAGACCGGGACCAGTTCTTGTAGACATTACCAAGGATGTAACGGCGGCAACCTATGAATATCAGCCTCAGAAGCCGCAAAAGCTGCCGGTACCGAACCGGTTTACACAAGAGGACATTGAAACGGCGCTTACACTGATTCAAAAAGCCGAGCGTCCTTACATTTATCTTGGCGGCGGCGCAATCATATCTGGCGCCTGCGAAGAGGTGCGGGAATTTGCAAAGAAAATTGACGCTCCCGTATGTGATACCCTGATGGGAAAGGGCGCTTTTGATGGAAGAGACGAGATGTACACCGGAATGATTGGCATGCATGGAACCAAGACCTCCAATCTTGGCGTCAGCGAGTGCGACCTTCTGATTGCACTTGGAGCACGATTCTCTGACCGTGTTGTAGGAAACGCTAAAAAATTTGCGTCAAAGGCCAAGGTGCTGCACATTGATATTGATGCGGCAGAAATCAATAAGAATATTAAGACGACTGCGTCCATAGTAGGAGACTTAAAGGCTGTGCTTACCGTGCTCAATGAGAGGCTTACGCCGATGCAGCATCCGAGATGGCACCAGTACATACAGGAGCTGAAGGAAAAGTTCCCGCTTAAATATGACAAGGAGCAGCTTTCCTGCCCTTATATTATTGAAGAAATTGACAGGATTACAAAGGGTGACGCTATTATTACAACGGATGTAGGACAGCATCAGATGTGGGCAGCACAGTATTATAAATATACAAAGCCGAGAACCTTTTTATCCTCCGGCGGACTTGGCACGATGGGGTACGGACTTGGAGCCTGCATTGGTGCAAAGATGGGACAGCCGGATAAAATCTGTATCAATATTGCCGGTGATGGCTGCTTCCGCATGAATATGAATGAGCTGGCGACGGCAAGCAGGTACCGGATTCCAATTATTCAGGTTATTATCAACAACCATGTTCTGGGAATGGTACGCCAGTGGCAGACGCTTTTCTATGGACAGCGGTATTCCCAGACCGTACTGGAGGATATGGTTGATTTCTGCAAGGTATCGGAAGGACTTGGCTGCAAGGCTATCCGTGTTACGAAGAAGGAAGAGGTTGCGCCTGCAATCGAAGCAGCGATTGCCGAGGGCGGACCGGTGGTAATTGAGTGCATTATTCCGAAGGATGACAAGGTATTTCCGATGGTGCCTGCGGGTGCGCCAATCAGCGATGTGTTTGATGGAGATGACTTAAAAGAAAAAGCATAAGCAGACAAAAGAGAATGATTATATGAAAGTGCTTTTGAAAAGATTCATTTGCATAATAGGCGTCTTGACCGGCATTTTGACAGCCCTGTATACAGGGCTGTCTGTTTACTATGCAGACAGTTTTTCATACGGTACATGGATTAACGGAATTTACTGTACGGGAATGAGCATTTCGGAGGCAAACGAAAAGCTTCTGGCGGATAAGCAGGCGGCATTAAAGCTGACGCTCCCGGAGGGAGAGGAAGCAACGTTTCCCCTTACTGACATAGGATATTGTGAGGACTATACAGATGCGCTTTTGAAGATACGGCAAAAGCAGGATCCCTGGCGCTGGTATGAAAACCTTTTTCTGCCAAAGGGAGGCTATCTGGCGATTCCAAAACGTACCCTGTCAGAAGAAAAATTTTATGAGGCATTTGAGAAGCTTCCATTTGTAGTAGACAGAAAGCCGGAGGATGCTTACCGGGTATTTCTTCAAAAGACAAAGGAAGGCTATATTCTGGTAAATGAGAGGGAAAGGGTGCCCAATTATGAAGCCTGCAGCGAACTCATCAGACAGGCGGTTTTACAGGGAGATGCAGAATGTGACCTGACGCAGGAAGCCTGCTTTCATGCGCTGTCGCTGTCAGAGACAATGCAGGAAACGATAAGGATATGGAAAATGGTGGAGGCTTTTCAGGATTGCGGCATCGTTTACCGGTTTGGAGAGGATTTAGAGGCGGTCGACGGCAGTGTTGTCTGTGACTGGCTGATTCCAGCAGGAGAAAATACTTTTTTACTTGATGAGGATGGTGAATTGCTCTTTGACAGAGAAAAGCTGGAAGCCTATGTGGATATGCTTGCAGACCGTTATGATACGGTCGACAGAGAGCGGGAATTTACGACGACATCGGGCAGACATATTCTTTTAAAGAGCGGTACCTATGGAAACCGCATCAACCGAAAGGCAGAAAAACGGTATCTCTATGAAGCGTTTACAGAAAAACGCAGGGAAACGCATGAACCGGCATATCTGCAAAAGGCGATGACACAGGGATATAATGATATAGGAAATACCTATATCGAGGTGGATATGGGAGCGCAGAAGCTATTCTATTACCAGGAAGGAACACTTGTACTGGAGACGCCGGTTGTAACAGGGGATATGTCCAGAAAACGCAGTACGCCGGAGGGTGTTTACTATGTCTATGCAAAGCAGAGAAACCGGACCCTGCGCGGACCGGGCTATGCGGCGAGGGTAAATTACTGGATGCCGGTAAACCGGGGGATCGGTATTCATGATGCTGGATGGCGAAAGGAGTTCGGCGGAGAAATTTATGAAACACAGGGCTCTCATGGCTGTATCAATGTACCGCCTGATTGTATGCCTGCGCTTTATGAAACTGCGGAGGTGGGAACGCCTGTCCTTCTGTTTTATTAAGGCATAGCTATTGACGGATGATTTTGAAAAAGGTAAAATGGAAACTGTTAGATTTTTGTAGCAAATCAATCAAGGAGGAAGATTCATGTCCAGAGTGTACAATTTTTCAGCGGGTCCTGCTGTTCTGCCCGAAGAAGTATTAAAAGAAGCAGCGGATGAAATGTTAGATTATAAGGGGACTGGAATGTCAGTCATGGAGATGAGTCATCGATCTAAGGCTTATGACACCATCATTAAGGAAGCGGAGGCAGACCTGCGTGACCTGATGCAGATTCCGGATAACTATAAAGTGCTTTTCCTGCAGGGCGGCGCAAGCCAGCAGTTTGCCATGATTCCCATGAACCTTATGAAGAATAAGGTTGCGGATTACATAATTACAGGTCAGTGGGCAAAGAAAGCATATCAGGAAGCCTGCATCTATGGCAAGGCAAATAAGATTGCATCCAGCGAGGATAAGACATTTTCCTATATCCCGGACTGCTCGGATCTGCCGATTTCCGAGGATGCAGATTATGTATATATCTGTGAAAACAATACGATTTATGGAACAAAGTATAAGCAGCTTCCGAATACGAAGGGCAAGGTACTGGTATCCGACGTATCCTCCTGCTTCTTATCGGAGCCTGTGGATGTTACAAAGTATGGCGTGATTTATGGCGGAGTTCAGAAAAATATTGGACCTGCAGGCGTTGTTATTGTGATTATCAGAGAGGATTTGATTACCGAGGACGTTCTGCCCGGAACGCCTACGATGCTGAAATATAAAACGCATGCAGATGCAGGCTCTCTTTACAATACGCCGCCTGCTTATGGTATTTATATCTGCGGCAAGGTATTCAAGTGGCTGAAAAAGATGGGCGGGCTCTCTGTTATGAAGGAGAGAAATGAAAAGAAAGCAAAGATTCTTTATGATTATCTTGATGAAAGCAAGCTGTTTCATGGCACAGTAGAGAAGAAGGACCGTTCCCTGATGAATGTTCCCTTCGTAACGGGCAGTGAAGAGCTTGATGCAAAATTTGTAAAGGAAGCAAAAGAGGCAGGGCTTGAAAACCTTAAAGGTCATAGAACCGTCGGCGGCATGCGTGCAAGCATTTATAATGCGATGCCGATTGAAGGCGTAGAAGCACTGGTTGCATTTATGAAAAAGTTTGAAAAGGAGAATCTGTAATGTTTCAATATTATTGTCTGAATCCGATTGCACAGGTAGGGCTTGAGCGCTTTGGAGAGGATTTCACGGAAACAAAGGAAGTTAAGGATGCGGAAGGCATTTTGGTCAGAAGCGCTTCCATGCACGAGATGGAGCTTTCGGATAAGCTTCTGGCAGTTGCCAGAGCTGGCGCTGGCGTAAATAATATACCGCTTTCGCAGTGTGCAGAAAAGGGAATTGTCGTATTCAATACGCCCGGTGCAAATGCAAATGGTGTAAAGGAACTGGTAATTGCAGGTATGCTGCTTGCTTCCAGAGATATTGTCGGCGGAATTGAATGGGTAAAGACGCAGGGCGGCAATGAGGATGTTGCAAAGGCAGCCGAAAAAGAAAAAAAGAAATTTGCAGGAACGGAAATTGAAAATAAAAAGCTTGGTATCATTGGACTTGGCGCCATTGGCGTTAAGGTTGCAAATGTTGCAAAGCATCTTGGCATGGAAGTATACGGCTATGATCCTTATGTGTCTGTTGACGCAGCATGGAATCTGAGCCGTGATGTAAAGCATGTTCTGAATGTAGATGAGATTTACGAGAACTGCGATATTATTACGATTCATGTTCCATTGATGGATTCGACAAAGGGCATGATTGATGAAGCAGCGCTTGCAAAGATGAAAAAGGGTGTTATCCTGCTTAATTTTGCAAGGGATCTTCTGGTAGATGAGAAGGCTGTCCTTGCAGCAATCAAAGAGGGAAAAGTAAGAAAGTATGTATCCGATTTTGCAAACCCGACGACAGTAGGACAGGAGGGCTGCATTGTGATTCCGCATCTTGGTGCCTCTACAGAGGAGTCAGAGGATAACTGTGCAAAGATGGCTGTTAAGGAAATGATGGAATATCTGCGTAACGGAAACATCAAAAACAGTGTTAATTATCCGAACTGCGATATGGGCATCTGCGATAAAGCGGGAAGAATTGCAATCTTCCATAAGAATATTACCAATATGATCGCAAAGTTTTCTTCTGTATTTGGCGAGAATGGAATCAATATTTCTGACCTGACAAATAAGTCCAGAGGTGATATTGCATACACCATGCTGGATGTGGAGTCTCCGGTAACAGAGGAAATTGTAAATACGCTTGCACAGATTGAAGGCGTTTTCAGAGTGAGAGTCGTAAAATAATCACTTAAGAAGTATAAAAAAATGAGGAAGCTGTAAATGATTTCATCAATAGCTTCCTCATTTTTTTATTGTTAATAAACAGGGCTGCTGTAAGCCCAGGGCTCATTACTGGCGGTATATATCGCCCTGAACCATATCAAAATCAACAAAATCCTCTTTAAAGGTATTTGCCTTCTGAACAGAAAATTCACTGGCTAAATCCATATATTCAATAAAAATATCTTCTAAGGCACGTTCCTGTTCAGCGGCAATGGTTTCCATAATAGGCCTTAAATTTTCAAGCTGTACCGATATAGGTGTTTTTTGCGGATCAATATCCGCCATAACCTTTTCTGCATACTGGTTGATGCGGGTAAGCATTTCTTCCTGCTGTTTTGTCACGGTGTTTCACATCCTTTCTTTTATCCTAGTTATTTTAACACTGCATATTTTTTCTGTCAAAACGAATTGTATTACGAAAGGGGATTTGATAAAATAAAACCAGCAGTAATGGATGCAGGATAAGAGCGGCATTATGCTGAAATAAAAAACATAAGGAGACCCGATTACAATGGCTGACATCAGACCTTTTTGCGCAGTCCGTCCGAAAGAAGGACTGGAAGATAAGATTGCTGCGCTTCCCTACGACGTATACAACAGAAAAGAAGCAAGGGAGGTAACAGAAAGGAATCCGCTTTCTTTCCTTCGGATAGACAGAGCAGAGACCCAGTTTGCAGAGGATGCGGATATGTATGCACCCTGTATTTATGAGAAAGCTTCCTCCCTTTTACAGGAGATGCTGGACAATGGACAGTTTATCAGGGAAGAGATGCCCTGCTATTACATATATGAGCTGACGATGGATGGACGCTCCCAGACAGGAATCGTTGCCTGCGCCAGCGTAGATGATTATCAGAATCAGGTAATCAAAAAGCATGAAAATACAAGGGCAGAAAAGGAAGAGGACCGTATTCGGCATGTAGATGTATGCAGCGCTCAGACAGGACCTATTTTCCTTGCTTATCGTGCAAGGAAGGAACTTCGGGAGCTTGTCGAAATGAAAAAACAGCAGGCGGCTTTGTATGATTTTACCTCTGAGGATGGAATCCGGCATCGTGTATGGAGAATAGATTCCGGCAAAGAGATAGCGGATATTCAGGAAAACTTCAGAAAAACGGAGTCTATTTATATTGCAGATGGGCATCATAGGTGTGCGTCTGCAGTTAAGGTCGCTTTAAAGAGAAGAGCAGAGCACCCTGACTATACGGGCAGGGAAGAATTCAATTATTTCCTTTCGGTATTGTTCCCGGATGAAGAACTCATGATTATGGACTACAACCGTGTGGTAAAGGATTTAAACGGCTATACGCCAAAGCAGTTCCTTGAAAAGCTTTCCGAAAAATATCAGGTGGAGCTTTTGGGAGAAAAAGCGCAGCATCCAAAGGAAAAGGGACAGGTGACCATGTTTTTGGAGGATAACTGGTATCTTCTGACATATACAGGGAATCCTGCAAAGGAGGATCCTGTTGCAAGCCTTGATGTTTCTGTATTGCAGAAAGAGGTGCTTACGCCGATTCTTGGCATAGCAGATCCTAAGACAGATAAGAGAATTGATTTTGTCGGCGGTATCAGGGGACTGGCGGAACTGGAAAAGAGAGTGCATGAGGACTGCCGCGTGGCATTTGCCATGTATCCGACTTCTATTGCAGAGCTGTTTGCGGTATCCGATGCAGGGCTTTTGATGCCTCCCAAATCTACCTGGTTTGAACCAAAGCTTCGAAGCGGTCTTTTTATCCATCAGATCGAAAGGTAATCGACATAAAAAGCAGACATGACACCGAGAGGATGGTACGATTATGAATGATAAATTATATAAGCTGATGAACTGGCGTGATATAGAAGAAATCGTTTATTCAGAGAGCGATGACCCACACAGGCTTCTGGGTGCGCATAAGGCTGGCAGTAAGCTGCTGGTTCAGGCGTTCTTCCCGGATGTAAAGTCGGTCAAAATACGAAGCCTTGACGGTGCAAAGGCATACCCGATGGAATGCGTTGATGAAGCAGGCTTTTATGCTGCGCTGCTTCCGGAGCGTGCGGATTTTACCTATGAATATCTTGTGAATGATGGGAAAAAGGAACATCATAAAAAGGAAGTTTACCGTTACGCACCTGTCATTACCAAAAAGGATACCGATAAATTCCAGGCAGGTATTCACTACACGGTATATGACATTTTAGGTGCGCATACAATGACGATAGACGGCGTAAAGGGCGTACATTTTGCTGTGTGGGCGCCAAATGCGCTGCGTGTCAGCGTAGTTGGAGATTTTAACCATTGGGATGGCAGAATTCACCAGATGCGGAGACTTTGGGACAGCGGTATCTTTGAACTGTTTATACCAGATGTTACAGGTGGACAGAATTATAAATTTGAATTAAAGCTGAAGGACGGTCTGACCTATTTAAAAGCAGACCCTTATGCAAGACGGATGGAACTCAGACCCGGAACGGCTTCTGTTACGGTAGAGGAAGAGGACTTTGCATGGGAGGATACTACCTGGATTGCAGAGCGGAAAAAGCGTCAGGACAAGAATATGCCGATGAGCATATATGAGCTTTATCTTGGCTCCTTTGCAAGGGCTTCTGAGGAAGAACAGGAAAAGACGGGACTGCCATACTTAAACTACAGAGTGCTGGCAGAGAAGATCATTGCCTATGTAAAAGAAATGGGCTATACGCATGTGGAACTGATGCCGGTAATGGAGCACCCATACGATGCCTCCTGGGGATACCAGACAATCGGCTATTATGCGCCTACGGCACGGTATGGGGAGCCTACTGACTTTAAGTATTTTGTCAATGAGCTGCATAAGGCTCAGATTGGTGTGATTCTTGACTGGGTTCCGGCACATTTTCCAAGAGATGCCTATGGACTTTCGAATTTTGACGGAACCTGTCTCTATGAACATAAGGACCCAAGACAGGGCTGTCATCCTGACTGGGGTACACTGATTTATAATTATGGAAGATGTGAGGTCTCCAATTATCTGATTGCCAATGCGCTGTTCTGGGTAGAGCAGTATCATGTGGATGGACTTCGCATGGATGCGGTAGCTTCCATGCTGTATCTGGATTATGGAAGACGTGACGGACAGTGGGTTGCCAATATATATGGCGGCAATGAAAATCTGGAGGCGATTGCCTTTCTGCGGCATCTAAATTCTATTTTGGAAAAAAGAGGAAAGGGCGCCATCAGCATTGCAGAGGAGTCTACTGCGTGGCCGTTGGTAACAGGAGCGCCTAAGGACGGTGGACTTGGTTTTTCTTATAAATGGAATATGGGCTGGATGAATGATTATCTGGAGTACATCAAATATGACCCGTATTTCCGTTCTCATCATCATGGAGAGCTGACCTTCAGCATGATTTATGCCTACAGCGAAAAGTTTATTCTCGAATTTTCCCATGACGAGGTGGTGCATGGGAAAGCGTCACTGATTGGTAAGATGCCGGGAGAACGCAGGGAGAAATTTGCAAATCTCAGACTTACGCTTGCGCATACAATCATGCACCCGGGCAAAAAGCTGCTCTTTATGGGGCAGGATATTGGTGAATTTGATGAATGGAATGAAAACCGTGAGGTGGAGTGGGGTCTGCTCGATTACGAGGAGCATCAGGGAATCAATCGGCTGATGAAGGATTTGAATCATTTTTACAGGGAACACGCGGCGCTTTATGAACTGGACAGTGAAGCGGAGGGTTTTGAGTGGATTAACAGTATTTCTGCGGATGAAAGTATGCTGGTGTTTTTAAGAAAAGGCAGAAATAAAAAAGAATGGCTTTTGATTGTAGAAAATTTTGCCAATGCCCAGTGGGATATGCACAAGATAGGCGTTCCTTTTGCAGGCAGATATAAGGAGATTTTAAATACGGATGCTGTCATTTATGGCGGCGGTGGCAGAGTGAATCCGAGGGTTAAAATTGCAAAGGCGAGCGAGTGTGACGACAGAGAGTATTCGATTACAATGAAGTCTGCACCGCTGTCTGTACAGGTATTTTCCTGTATTCCAGAAGGAAATTAAAATAAACAGGAAGGGAAAGACATACAATGGAGCATGCAATACAGGGTATCCTGCTGACAGAGGATGCAATCAATATCGGACTGGTAGAGCGGTTTTTGCAGGAGCTTCCACATAAGGCGCTTACGCTTGGCATCCGTGTGGTAATGGCTGCGCTTGTATTTCTGATTGGGCTTAAGCTGATTAAGCTGGTACGAAGGCTCATCAAAAAGTCGCTTGACAGGGTAGGGGCAGACAAGGGCGTTATGCAGTTTTTGGATTCCCTGATAAAAATCGGACTGACCGCAATGCTGATTCTGATGATTGCAATCAGCTTTGGATTGGATGCGGCGAGCGTTGTGGCGATGCTTGGCTCTGTTGGCGTGGCGTTTGCGCTTGCGCTGCAGGGAAGCCTTTCGAACTGTGCGGGAGGCGTTTTGATTCTGCTGCTGAAGCCCTTTGTTGTAGGAGACTATATTATAGAAGGAGATAAGGGGCAGGAAGGAACGGTTATAGAGATCCAGCTTTTTTATACCAAGCTGCAGACGGCAGATAATATGATTATTACACTGCCGAATGGTACGCTTGCAAACCGCAATATTGTCAATTATTCTACAATGGAGACGAGAAGGCTGGATGTCAGTGTGGGAATCGCTTATGAAGCGGATTTAAAGCGGGCAAAAAGCGTACTGCTTGACATTCTTGAAAAGGAAGCGCTGGTTTTACAGGATAAGGAAAAAAGCGTTTATGTAAAGGAGCTTGGAGACTGCGCAGTCATTCTTGGCATCCGCTGCTGGCTTTTAAATGCAGATTACTGGAATGGACGGGCGGCGATTCTGGAAGCATGCAAGCTACGGCTGGATGAGGAGAAAATTTCAATTCCTTATCCGCAGCTTGTCGTACACAAAGCTATAGAAGAATAAATAAGCCTATCGAAAACGCAGAAACAGAAAAGATAAAAGAGTTTGCAGATAATAAAAAGCGGATATTCCAAAACCGGAATACCCGCTTTTTATCAGCCGAAAAAGGGACTCGAACCCTCGACCCCTTCATTACGAGTGAAGTGCTCTACCAACTGAGCTATTTCGGCATACATAGCTGACTTTTGTTATTATAATAGGTAAGGGAAAATTTTGCAAGTAGTAATTTAGAAAATTTTTGCGATACGAGTTCCGTTGCCAGAGAAACTAAAAAGTGCTATACTCAGTGATATATGTAATTTTAGAATCGGCAGGGAGGAGTGTTCCTGCAGGTTTGACAGACTATTGGCAGGTGAAGACATTGGCAGCAGGAAAAGGAAGAAATCAGAATGCAAAAGGGCGCGGAAGAAGACCGTCTGGCGGTGGCAGAAAGGCAGCGGTAGAAAATACACAGGTTCGGGATGAAATTTCTCTGATAGGGATTCTGGCGGCGGCAGTTCTTTTGTTTTTGTGCAATTTCGGTGTCATTGGACCGGTTGGCAATGCGGTCAGCGGCTTTTTATTTGGTATTTTTGGACTGGCTGCTTATGCGATTCCGGTGCTGATTTTTCTGGCAACCGCTTTTCATCTTGCAAATAAAGGGGAAAGCATTGCAACCATTAAACTGTGGGCTGGCGTAGTCTTGGTTATTTTAATCGGTATTGTGATTGATATGATGGGCGGCATTTCTCTGCTTTCTGAAGAATATGACCTGCGTGCTTTTTATGCCGCAGGCAGTGAGGAAAAAAGGGGCGGTGGAATTTTATTCGGAAGCCTGGCATATCTTTTAAATCATCTGTTGGACCGTACAGGAACGATGCTGGTTATCGTCGTGCTTGCAATCATCTGTATTGTTGTGATTACAGAGAAATCTCTTCTACGGGGGGTAGAAAAAGGAAGCCGAAGGGTATACGAAAGTGCGCTTGAGGAAGGAAGCCGCAGGCGGGAGCGAAACGAAAGGCGGCGTGAGGAACAGCTGCGGCGCAGGGAAGAGGCTGAGCAAGAGGCTGAGCGTTTACAGGAAGAACGCCGCTTAAAGGAGGAAGAAGAGGAACAGGAGAAAATCCTGCGTATGGATAAAAAGGTATCCGGAGTCATGCTGGATACGACTATTGGCAAAGAAAAAGAAAAAAATGAGACTGTGCAGATGCACCGGGACGACATACATGAGATTACGCTGACGGAGCCGGAGGCAGAAGCAGAGCATATCAGGATACATACGGCGCAGCAGATGCCGGAGATGGGAGAGATAAATGAAACAGCAGAACCACCTTATGAAGAAGGCATACAGCAGGAGGCTTCCATCAAAGCAGATGAAAACCATTTTGCGATAAATCCAGAAAAGGTAAGGCCTAAGGCAGTGGCTCCCACGCCTCCCAAGGCGGATGCTTCATTTGCTATGCCGGCAGATATGGCGGCGCTTGAAGTAAAGCCCTATCAGCCGGATATGGAGAAGAATCAGGAAAAAGCAAAGGAAAGCCTTTCTCCGGTCAAAAAAGGGGAAACGCAGAGAGAGCGGAAATATCAGTTCCCGCCAATCAGCTTATTACAGAAAGGCTCAAATAAGGGCTCTGGCGACACCGCCTCCCAGTTAAAGGAAACTGCGCTGCGGCTGCAGCAGACGCTGCAGACCTTTGGCGTTAAGGTAACGGTAACGGACATCAGTCAGGGACCTGCTGTTACCCGGTATGAACTACAGCCGGAGGCAGGCGTTAAGGTAAGCCGGATTGTGAATCTGGCAGATGATATTAAGCTGAATCTGGCAGCGACAGATATTCGAATTGAGGCGCCGATTCCCGGAAAGGCGGCGGTCGGCATTGAGGTTCCTAATAAGGAGAATGCCACAGTTGCACTGCGGGATTTGATTGAAAGCGCGGAGTTTAAGAATTTTTCTGCGAATCTTGCATTTGCAGTCGGCAAGGACATTGGCGGCAAAACTGTGGTTGCAGATATTGCAAAGATGCCTCACATGCTGATTGCGGGAGCAACCGGTTCCGGTAAGAGCGTCTGCATCAATACGCTGATTATGAGCATTTTGTACAAGGCTTCACCGGAGGATGTAAAGATGATTATGGTAGATCCGAAGGTCGTAGAGCTGAGTGTCTACAATGGGATTCCGCATCTTCTGATTCCGGTCGTAACAGACCCGAAGAAGGCGGCAGCGGCTCTGCATTGGGGCGTTGCGGAGATGACAGACCGCTATAAGAAGTTTGCTGATTTTAATGTAAGAGATTTAAAGGGCTATAATAAAAAAGTGGAATCCATGAAGGGAGACCCCGAAGCGCCTGCAAAGATGCCACAGATTGTAATTATTGTAGACGAGCTTGCAGATTTGATGATGGTTTCTCCGGGAGAGGTGGAGGAATCCATCTGCCGTCTGGCACAGCTTGCGCGTGCGGCGGGTATCCATTTGATTATTGCAACACAGAGACCGAGCGTGGATGTCATTACAGGTCTAATCAAGGCAAATATGCCGAGCCGTGTGGCGTTTGCAGTATCAAGCGGTGTCGATTCCAGAACCATACTGGATATGAATGGCGCAGAAAAGCTGCTTGGAAAGGGAGATATGCTCTTTTATCCGCAGGGCTATCCAAAGCCGGCGCGTATTCAGGGGGCCTTTGTATCGGACAAAGAGGTTGGGGACGTAGTTGATTTCCTGAAAAATCAGGCAATCGGAAACGTTTATGCAGAGGATATTGAAGAAAAGATTCA
Source organism: uncultured Lachnospiraceae bacterium (assembly GCA_934432885.1). Lineage (GTDB taxonomy): Bacteria > Bacillota > Clostridia > Lachnospirales > Lachnospiraceae > VSOB01. The sequence goes on along the minus strand of CAKRYY010000043.1, from coordinate 469 downwards.
GACGCTTGGAGGCACCGGCGGTGCAGCTGGCGGAGGTCCATCTCAAAAGGATGATTATTTTGTAGATGCAGGAAAATTTATCATTGATAAGGACAAGGCGTCAATAGGACTTTTGCAGCGGGCGTTTAAAATCGGCTTTAACCGTGCGGCAAGAATTATGGATCAGCTTTATGAGGCTGGTGTCGTAGGAGAAGAAGAGGGAACAAAGCCCAGAAAAATATTGATGAGTATGGAGGAGTTTGAACAGTACATAGAGGATTACGTGTAAACACAGTGTTACAGGCAAAGGAGGAGACATTATGAAAACGGACATTCAGATTGCACAGGAAGCTGTCATGAAGCCAATTACGGAAATTGCAGAGGCGCTTTCCATTCCGGCAGATGCGCTGGAGCTTTATGGAAAGTATAAGGCAAAGCTTTCAGAGGAATATCTGCAAACACTTCAGGACAAACCGGATGGGAAGCTGAT
>CAKRYY010000042.1 GCA_934432885.1 uncultured Lachnospiraceae bacterium | reverse complement strand
CAAAATCCGTGAATCCCTTGTAAACAGGGCGTTACGGGACTATATGAAACTAGACAAAACCAACGTCACAATAACAATAGGCAATTGCTAAAATATCTCCTCATAGACCAGGCATCCTTTCTTTCCATTTCTTTTTTTCGTATACAGCGCCTGATCTGCACGCTTCACGACATCTTCATACTGCTCTCCACCCACACAGAATGTTATACCGGCGCTGATGGAAATGGGTATATCCAAAGCATTCTCTTCATGCAGCTTATCATTTAATTCATTTATCCTCATTCTGATGTATGATACTCGATTCTTTGAAATACCATCTATCCATAGGACGAACTCATCACCACCAAATCTGCCAACAAAATCATTGTCACGTAGATTCTGACGAACAACATCCACTACCTGCTGAATCGCCCGGTCTCCTTCTGCATGCCCATAACGGTCATTGATATGCTTAAAATCATCAATATCCACGAATATGAGGGCTCCTCTGGCTCCCCTATGATTCAGTTTTTTCTGGATATATCTTTCGGTTTCTCCTTTATTAGCTACCCTGGTCAGCGAATCATATTTCGCCTGCCACTGCAGCTCTTCCTTTTCATTCTGCTGCTCATCAAGAAATCTATTGATTGTCTTTGCCAGATATAACAGTTCATCCGGTCCCTTTAGTTCTATATGTTTGTTAGCAGATACTGCTTCTGAATAGTGTTTCATCACTACAGTTACATTACGATATATAGCTATCGCAATTAAAATCACAAAAAGATTCTCTATTATCTGACCTACCCTCTGACATTTCAAATATCGGGAAATTTCTTTCATTTCCTCCCGTATTTTTATCTGTGTACGATCCAGCACCTCCTTTTCAAAAGTCTCAATCTTTTCGTATATTTTCTGTTTGTATACAATATACTCCTGTCCCTGAACCAGTTCTCTCGCAGCCTGCAGCCTTTCTTCTCCCGACATCCCAAGTTCCTGCTCTGATAACGGATACTCTCTTACCTGTTGTGGAATATTACCAGTATCCTTTTCTTCTAACAGAAGCAAAGCAAATGCGTGTATTTCTCTTTCCATCAATTCATCGGAAATCAATAATGCAGCCTCAAGGCAGGAACAGTCAACGCCTCTTTCCTTTGCTCTTTCTACTTCATCTTCCCTGAGTCCTTCATCTATAATTTTAAAATATCTTTCTATGGAATTCCTGTTCTTGGCAATAACATATTCTTCTACGGCAAAGCTCAGATTGTCTGATTCTTTCTGCAAAACATCTGCTGCATTACTGCATATGGTATATGTTCTCTGAATATCTGACACTTTTGCATACTGCCTTTCAATCAGAATGCTGATACTTTCAACAATGACAGAAAACAATACTACTACCACAACCAAAGACAAATTGATTGCCCTGATACTTATATGCCCTTTTTTCTCTGAATCTTTGAATCTGTACATTTGCTTTATTCATCCCCTCTTCTCAATCAGCCCTCCTGCAGTAATGACGTACATAAAGTTTCTGTCTCTCCGATATTCTTATGTAAGTCTTACCACTACTTTAATCAGGTCTGACGGTTTTTCCTTCATCAGCTGAAGTGCCTCAGGAATACTTTCCCAGCCATCCAGAATATGTGTTGCCAATGGCTTCACATCCAGACGCCCTGCTGCCACAAGTGCACCCAGCTTTTCCATACGAAGCCTGCCTCCCGGCATCAGTCCTCCATGTATCTGTTTATGTCCCATGCCAACGCCCCATTCCAACCGGGGAATTCTTATACTGTCTCCGCTTCCCAGATAATTGACCGACCCGATTTTACCTCCCGGCTTCAGGCATTTTACCACAGAAGCAAATGTATCCACATCCCCGCCTGCAACTATCGCTTTATCGACCCCTTTTCCCTGGGTCAAATCCAATACCTGCTCTTCAATACTGCCATTTTTATAACTGATAATTTCATCTGCGCCATACCTTCTTGCAGCCTCTGCACAAACCGGTCTGGTTCCTACTGCAAGGATACGGGATGCTCCGCGCATCGTTGCAGCTGCAACAGACATCAGCCCTACCGGGCCAATCCCCACCACCAGAACCGTATCTCCAAACTGGATGTCTGCCAGTTCCGCTCCATGAAAGCCTGTAGGCACCATATCCGAAAGCATACAGGCATCCACAACGTCAATTTCCTCCTGTAGTCTGGCCAGATTACCATCTGCATCATTTACGTGGAAATACTCTGCAAAAACACCATCCTTGATATTCGAAAATTTCCATCCTGCAAGCATTCCACCAGAATGCATGGGGTATCCTGCCTGTGCTTCCAGTGAATTCCAGTCGGGTGTGATTGCCGGGATCAGAACCCTATCTCCCGGCATAAAATCCTTTACCAGTTCCCCCGTCTTAACGACCTCCGCACAACACTCATGCCCCAGAATCATATTTCTGCGTTCTCCAACTGCACCCTCCCATACAGTATGCACATCAGAAGTGCAGATTGCTACTGCAAGCGGTTTACATATGGCGTCCGTAGGACCACATACTGGTACTTCTTTTTCAATCCATCCCACTTCACCAATTTTGAGCATTGCAAATCCCTTCATACGCGCCTCTCCTCCTTTAATTTATTTTGAACAATTACTATACCCAACTATATGCCCTGCAGCCCTCCAAGATTTTCTATCGTATATATAAAATATGTATAAAATAAGGGACTGTACAAACTGCACACTCCCTTATTCCTCAAGTACTTAATAGCTTCTTAATTTCGCTGCCTGCCCCCTGATATTCGGAACAGACATGGTAACTATAATCCAAATAACTTTAATCAAAGTATAAAGTAACGCTGTATATCTTGTCAATAACAACTATCCTTTGAAAACCTCAAAAAACATCCTTTCCATGGATATGACGATTGTGCCCAGCGAAGGGTATATCCCTGCGTACACCCGCACCGATATAACAGATGCTCTGCATGACACTTTTGGCTTTCGGACAGACTGCCAAATAACTTCTCAAAAAAATATGAGAAAAATTTTGAATCAGACGCAAAAGAAGCAAAAACAGCCGGAGCTTTGATATGCCCCGGCTGCCGTCTTATTGTTATTGCTTTCCTGCGATTCTGCCTTGCGGGAAATCTTATCCCTCAATCGCAATGTATTTATTTTGCTCAACCGCCTTCTTATTTTCTTTCGGTACGCTCAGCCTCAGGATACCATCCTCAAACTTTGCATGAATATCATTCTGATCGACGCCCTCGCCTACATAAAAGCTCCTGCTCATCGAACCGGCATAACGCTCCTTGCGGATGTATTTGCCTTTCTTGTCCTGCTCGTCCTTGTCAAGTCCCTTTGCTGCGCTGATTGTCAGATAACCATTCTCAAGACTTGCACTTACCTCGTCTTTCTTGAAACCAGGCAGGTCAATATCTACCTCGTAGCCGCTTTCTGTTTCCTTAACGTCTGTCTTCATCACGTTGTTTGCACGCTTTCCGTACAGCGCCTTGTCAATATCAGGAAATGAAAAATTCATCCAATCATCAAATAAGTTTTCTCCAAAAATGCTAGGCATCAACATAAGTCATTCCTCCTTCTTTTAATCAGGCTCTTTGCCTGCAACCTATATGTTACTGCCTCCGGAAGAAGTTCCCTTGGATTCCTTTCCGGTCCCTTTCGTTCCTCTTCCTTTGTTCTAATTGTGTTATAACACGCTTTATTAGCACTGTCAATAGGTGAGTGCTAATTTTTTTGTGAACATTTTGTGAACTTCTACCTTTATTATGGCAGGTAGCAAAAAGCCCCAGTATCCAAGCAAAATCTTAATCAAGTGGGGGTATCACACTACTATTCGCCCCAAAAGTCTATGCTATCCTGGGACCTTAAATTTACTCTGAACATCCTCCATAAAAAATCTTCACGCTCATTATAGATGTCAGTCACATATATAGTATCAGCTTCGATTCGAAAAAAAACGTAATTCTTCCCAACATGAAGAAATCTGTACGATGTAGGAATTCCTAATATAGCCTCAACAGAAGGACCTTTTCCGGGATTATCTTGAAGATCTCTGATTTCTCGCATAATCTTGGAAATAATCTTTGTTGCAACATCGCTCCCATGTGAAGCTGAAATTTGCTTCTTGAGTTCTTTCAGCTTATCCCCAGCATCCGGAGAATACTTTAGTTTATACTTCAAACTTCATCTACCTCCAGCTCTTTTTCAAGCGCATCGGCATCTGTCCATCCCTCTTTTGCAGCTCTTTCTTCGGCTTTTTGCAATTTTGAGAAGAGAGTATAGGCAGCTCTGTAGCGATCGAGTTCGTCAATCTCTGCCATTGTTAAGATACCATACTCTCCATGTCCATTTCTGGTAAGATAAACTCTGCTGGTAGCATCAACTTCCTTTAAAACATCTGTATAATTTCTCAAATCTGATATAGGTTTAATGTTTGGCATAATAATCGCTCCTTTTAGGATATTATACTCATATCATTACCGATTTGCAATAAATTTACACGCGAATTCATCAGCATAACACATTCCTTTTAATTGTCTAAACAATTTTCTTATCAATATCTATATCCCGCATCTTCCAGTTCAACCAAAGCATCATATAATCTGTCTTGTAATTCTGCCTTAGTCAAACTATTCACATATTTCCGTAGTTCAATATAATGCTGCTACGCCATCGCCAAAGCTATCAGCTTTTTTAAATGTATGTCAACAGCATCCATACACTTTATTGGACAATTTTCAGAATTCAAGAGCAGCGGAAGCTCCGTGCATCCTAAAATAACTGCTTCAATTCCATAATCCTTCTTCATCCGTTCTATGATTTCTGTAAATTCAAGCAGAGTGCTCTCCTTTACGATTCCCCTCTCAAGCTCCTCATAAATTCTTTTTGCAATCAATTCTCTGTCTGGCTCTTCGGGAATGAATACTTGAATCCCCGCATCGTAAAAATCCTTTTTCATATACTCCTGCTCCATTGTAAATATGGTGCCGAGGAGCCCGATTTTCGTTATCCCATTCAAGGCTGCTTCTTCGCATACCGCTCTTGGAATACTCACAAGAGGCTTTTTCACTCTTTTTTCCAGTTCCTCAAAAACAATATGTGCTGTTACTGCTGTTAAGGAGACAAGCCTCTTTGCCTTTTGCCGCTCTGCACGCGTTATAATACTACTGCCGTCCTAAACCACTACCGTCCATTTTTTCACTGAATTTTCTGCAAAACCCATTGATAAACCAAGGAGGAACCGTTATGACAAAAAGTATAGAAGCACTTACCAGAGAATACCTTACCTACTGCAAAAATCAGAAGCGGCTGGATGAAAAAACACTGCGCGCCTATGGCATTGACCTGCGCCAGTTTGTTCTGTCTCTTCCTGTTTCTGATATTTGCAGTGTTGATACAAAAATGTTAGAAGCCGCTCTTGCAAGGCTGCATCATACTTATCAGCCCAAAACCGCCAAACGTAAAATCGCTTCCCTGAAAGCATTTTTTCATTATCTGGAATACCGGGAGTATATTTTGCAGAATCCATTTCATAAAATGCAAATCCATTTTCGGGAACCTGTGATTCTGCCAAAGACCATTCCGCTCTATATCATTGAACAGCTTCTTTCTACCGTCTATCAGCAGCGCGTCGCTGCCTCTACCCCGCATCGGCGGAAAAATGCCCTGCGCGACGCGGCTGTTATTGAGCTTTTGTTTGCTACAGGCATCCGTATTTCCGAGCTTTGCTTTCTGCGCGCTGTGGATGTAAATCTTCACGACGGCGTTATCCTGATTTATGGCAAGGGAAGCAAGGAGCGGCGTTTGTATATTGGCAGCCGCGCTGTGCTTCGTATTCTTCAGGAATATGAAAACTGCTTTCGTCATCAGATTGACCGTTACGGTCATTTCTTTGCAAATCAGACAGGTACCAGACTTACAGATCAGGCAATCCGGCGGATGCTGCACAAATATGCTTCTCTCGCCGCTATCGACCTGCACATCACGCCGCACATGTTCCGTCACACCTTTGCAACCAGCCTTTTGGATGCGGATGTCGACATCCGCTATATACAGGAAATGCTCGGACACAGCTCCATCCATATCACGGAAATCTACACGCATGTAGCAGTTGGAAAACAGCGCGACATTCTATCCGCCAGACATCCCCGTAACGGCTTCCATTTTGACCAGCCGAGTACCGTTTGAGCTTTTTTTCGCGCGATTGCCTCTGCCTGCGTGTTTCAGGACTATTCATTTGATTTCAGTGCATCCACCATATCCATCTTCCTTACCTTGCCTGACATCATAAAGCCTGCCAGCGCCGCGATGCAAAGCGAGCCTATCGCAGAAAGCAGATAGGAATTTAATGTGACGACAGCTACCATGTCCTGACTGTCTCCCATATCCTTGAACATGGCATATAAAAACAGCTTGCCAAGCGGAATCCCTGCTAACACTCCCAGTACGCCAACCAGCAGATTCTGCATCAGAATCATCCACTTGATGATGCCCTCCTTCATGCCGAGCACCTTCAGCGTCGTATATTCGCGCACCTTCTCCACAAAGGAAAGCTCCGAAAGATTGTAGAGCACCACCAATCCAAGCACAACCGCCGCGATAATCATAATCGCAATCATCATGTTCATAATCGCCAGGGATTCTATCATCTCCTGCTCTCTGACAACAATATCCTGCACGGTCTGTACCGGAATATCGTCCTGCAAATCCGCGGGCAGTTCATAATTTGTCAGTACCTGATTGGGCTCAAAATCACAGCCCAGCTCATGAAATTTCTGTCTGCTCATCGTAACGCCCTGCCCGGTCGGTGTACGATTGCATTTCGTTACCCGCATCCGGTAAATTTCCTTTTCACCTGCAATCCGGAAACGTATCAGGTCACCCTCCTGCACGCCAAGCAGCTCTGCCATCTTTGTGCTCAGCATTACATCCTGCGCATCCATTGAAATCTCATTTTGCTCTCCATCCTGAAAATGAAGCATGCTTCCCTCGCCCACAACCGTAAGTGTCGCAGACTTTACCTTCTGGTCTGCCCCTCCTTCATTTCCTACCAGTTCAATCGAAGCTGTTTCTACCTGCTGCCCGCCGTACTTTCTGGCATACTCGCCAACTGTAAAAGCATCCGTTCCCGGCTCAAAGATAATCGTCCTCTGATTCAGATTCAGCTCATGGAACATCTGCTCCGGCATATAGTTCATGGAATCCCGACAGCCAAATGCACAGATTAAAAGCATCATTGCACCGGCGATTCCGATAACTCCCATCAACGTACGCAGCTTATTTTTACGAATGTCACGCAGATTCCATTGCGTAGAAAATCCAAGCTCCCGCCAGGCGGCTGTCTTTTCCAGCCATGAGGGCTTTACAATTTTAGGTGCTTTGGGCCGCAGTGTCTGTGCCGGCATACCCGACAGTTCCCTGCTGCAGGTCAGAAAGCATACCAGCGTTGCCAGCAGTACGACCACCACAATTCCCCCAAAATCCTTTGCGGAAAAATGCAGCGTCCACTCCGGCAGCAGATACATCTGCTTCATGGAGCTTAAAATAAGCTGCGGAAGCACAAAGATTCCCGCCATCGCGCCAAGTATTGACCCAAGCAGGCTGACGACAAAGCCGAAGGATACATAATGTATCACAATCTGCGCATTGGAAATGCCCAGTGCTTTCATCGTTCCAATCTGCGTTCTCTGATGCGCCGTCATCCTTGTCATCGTCGTAATGATACCCAGCACGGCAATTATCAGAAACAGCACCGGAAACATCAGGCTCATCGTCTTGTGCTGCTGTATTTCTGCGTCAAAGGTCGAATAGCTCACATTCTCCTGCCTGTCAGTAATAAGCAGGTCATCCATTCCAAGCGCCTCTTTAAAGGTATTCTTCATCGCTGCACTTGCATTGTCCTTATAGGTTTCCTGCGTATCTACCCGCAGTGTATTATAATAGCTGCCCGTCTCCACTGTTGCCCTCGGATAGCAGTCGCCCGGCAGAACCGCATAGCCAAAGCTGGTATAATCCGGCACCATCTCTCCCTGACTGGATGTATAATATACATGCTCCGGGCTCATAATCGTTCCAAGCACCTTCAGGGTCAGTTTAAAATCGTCAGCCTTTATCGTCAGCTCCTCTCCGTCGCAAAGGTGCTTTGCCTCTGCAAAATCCTCGTTCAGCCACACCCCTCTTTCCCCTTCGTCAAAGGGCTCACCGCTCTTTATAAGAGGACGGGAAACTGTATTTTCCTCTATAAAATATAGCGTCAGCTCCGCATCCTCATCCCCTTTTCCCTGGATGCCTTCTGCCTTTGCATCCATGATCAGGCAGCGCTGTACATTTTTTACACCTGGAATCGCAAGAATCGTATTTTTATCATCCTCAGAAAATGCTGCCCCCTGTATCCAGAAATCCGCAAGCTGATAATCCTCATAATAACGCTCTGCTGACTCTGCTGCGCCGCTGCTTTCCGCATCCATTCCGACATATACGAACAGCCCCAAAAACGCCATCAGAAAGATTGCAAAAAACTGCGTTTTCTGCTGCCATAATTCTCTTTTTAATTTCTGAAACAGCATTACCATTCCACCTCGTCTGCATCCTTTGGCTGCTCATTATAACGTATCTTTTCAATGGTTCCATTTTTTACATAAATAATCTGGTCCGCCACATCGGCAAAAAGGCTGTTGTGCGTTACCATCACAACCGTCGTATGCCGTTCCCTGCAAAGTCTCTGCAAAAGCTTTAATACCTCTCTGCCCGTTCCGGTATCCAATGCTCCTGTAGGCTCATCGCAGAGCAGCAGTCCTGGATTTTTTACAACTGCCCTCGCAATCGAGGTTCTCTGCTGCTCACCGCCGGAAAGCTGGGAGGGGAACTGGTCAATCTGCCGTACCAGCCCTACCGCCTTTAAGGCCTCCTTTGGGTCTCCAATATCCTTTTTGATGTCCCGCATCAGCGCGACATTTTCATAGGCTGTCAGTGAAGGAATCAGATTGTAAAACTGAAAGACAATTCCGACCTTCTGCGCCCGGTACTGCGTCAGCTGCTTATCCGTATATTCTGATATGACCTCCCCGTCAAAAAAAGTAATCTTACCACTGCTTACAGTGTCCATTCCCGACATAAGGTTTAAAAGCGTACTTTTTCCAGCGCCGCTTGGTCCCAAAATAACCACAAAATTTCCTTCCTCAATCGTAAAAGAAGCGTCATGCAGGGCGAAAAAGGAGGTATCCCCAATCTGGTATTTCCTGCTTACATTTTCAAATGCCAGCACCCTCTTTTCCGAAGTCTTTTTTTCTGCTGCCGCCTGTGTGCTATTCATTTCCATCTGCTGCTTCCTCTTCTATAAGAGCTGCTCCCTTTGTTCCGATTTCCCGGTCTGTTACCGCATCAAGAATGACTGCCTCACCCTCTGCAAGACCGTCTGCGATCTGCACATCTTCCTCACCGGTAATGCCTGTTTCTACCGGTTTTCGTGCTACAACGCCATCCTGCAGCACATAGACATAGCTTCCAAAAGCGTCCTCATAAACCGCTTTTCTGTCAATCGCAGGCACACCGTCCACCTCTGCCAGCGTAATCGTTACGTCCGCTTCTATGCCAAGACATACATCGTCTACATTTCCAACAAAGCCGACCCTGACAGGAATCTTCGCCTTATCAGAATGTTCTGTGGAGGCAAGCCTGTCAATCTTAAGAACCTTACCCTCATAACTCCGGCCGCCAATCTGAATCTGCGCAGGCTGTCCGACCTTTATGCTGTCAATATCATATTTGGAAACATCCGCCGATACATAAATCGTATCCAGATTTTCTATGGTAAAGAGGGGCGCTCCCTTTGTAACCGTTGCGCCGCTTTCCACATAGCGCTCCGTCACGATTCCCCGAAACTCCGACCACACTCCATCCTCTGCATCGGTAAGGTCTCCGGCGTCATCGGCACTTTGCAGCTCGGCTTCCTTCTTCTTTAAAAGCAGCTCCTTCTGTGCACTCTCATCAATCAAACGGCTGTCAGCGTTTTCCCGCTGGGAAGCATACTGTGCACGGAACGCCTGCATATCGCTGTAAATCGCCTGCTGCTTTGCAAGCTCTGCGGCAAGCTGCGAGCGATTCATGCTCTGATAGTCCTTATGTCTTGCATCCACCATTGCATTGAAATCATCCCTGTCGTCATCATCCGTTTCCGATGCCGCACGGTTTATGTAATAATTGACCTCCTCCTGCTTGTCATCCGCCTTTGCCAGCTTCTTTTGCAGCTCCTCAATTACGCTCCACTGGTCTGCAATCATCTGACAGAACATTTCCTCCGTCACAACCGCGCCTTCATAAATCATGGTATTTTTTTCATTCTGCTTTACGGTAGACTGGTATGCGCTGTCTGCCTGCTGTACCAAGAGTGCAGAACGGTCCTTCGCGCGCGTCAAATCCTCCAAATCATAGCTGACAAGCATATCGCCCGCCTTGATTTCATCACCTACCTGCAAATCCATCTGCGCAATCGGTGCGGATACCTGCGCGTAGTAGGTACGGCTTTCCTGCGTCTTGACATTGCCGACTGCGGTCAGCTCCATCACCAGGTCCTTGGTATGAACCGATGTCGTCCGATACTGGGCAGGTCTTGACTCGGCATAATAAAAACCGCCGCCTGCGGCAATAAGGATAAGCGTTGCTGCCCCTATCTTGCAGATATTTTTCAGCTTCTGTTTTTGCATCTTTGCCTCTCTCCCTTTATTTCCGTATTCATTCGTTTTTATTCCCTGCTTTTCTATTTCATTTTCGTCTTATATTTTTCATCTTTTTATAGCTGCTTTTGATAGTATTTTTCAAAAACGAAATATGAAGTTTTTTTCATATTCACATTATACAGCCTTTTTTCTTGCTGTCAAGATGAATATGAAATTTCTTTCATATTTATTGACAACGTCTTTCATAAACGTTATACTGTAACACAAGATAAAAAAATTTCAGTCAGCAAGGAGCAGCTATGAAGAATACGACAGGAGAATCTGTCAGCCGGAAAAATGCCAAAACAAGAATTCCAAGACAGAAGCGCGCTATTGAAAAAAAAGAAAAGATTATCCATGCCTGCATGGAACTGGTCTGCGAAAAAGGCTTCCGGTCTACCACTACCATTGACATTGCCAAGCGGGCAGGCGTATCCACCGGAATTGTCTACAGCTATTTTCAGGACAAAAAGGACATTTTGCTCTCCGGTCTGAATGATATGACCGCCAAAATGCAAGAACCTCTTTTGGAAACAATCAAAACCTACAATGACAACGAGGATTTGCTCCGCAATTTGGATAGGCTGATTGATTGCTTTGAAAAAAGCCACAGGGAATATTTAAAGCCGCATCAGGAATTTGCTTCGCTCTCTGCCATTGACCCTGATTTTACAAAATTTACCGAGCAGTTTGAAGCAGACACCGTACAGAAATGTGTCGAAGGCTTACAGGCGCGCGGCACGCGGCTTCCGCACCTGCGCGAAAAGGTGCATCTTGCCTACCACCTCATTGAAACCTACTGCCATGAGGTTACCATCTATCCAAATCCCGAAATCGACTATACCGCCCTGCGGCAGGAGATTATGGGGTGTCTGGAGAGACTTTTCCGGGAATGAAACAAAATGCAGCATTTGAATTATTTCCTTATAAAAAATATGGTACTCAAAAAAATCGGCTGTCCCATCTCTATCTCTGCTTCATCAAAACAGAAAGCATAGGGACTGCCGATTTTATTATAGCAGCAGAACTCACCTGATTCCAAAATAGAATCCCAAATTTCTTCATTTCGTTTTATTTTCTTATTTTTGTTTCTTTTGTTTTCCATAGCAGCCATTTGTTTTTCAGCATGCCAAGACACAAAATCAATGCCAGGAAAAAATGCGAAAATGACAGTGTAATGCCTATCGTACTATTCCAAAAACACAGCGCCGTGCCTGTTAATGCTTCCACAGTCCACAGGATACGGCTCATTCTGCGGTAATGTATGACCTCTTCCTCCGACAGCGGCTTATTGAAATCCTCCACCGGAGACAGCAAAAAGATGAATATGCCGGATACCGCAAATAAAATGCACCAGCCATACGCAGAATATAGTGCTGCAAACTTTACCACTATGCAGACAAGACAAAGCATCAGTGCAGAAACAACCGTGCAGCCCCAATTTGTACTGGCATGATAGCCGCCCGCATAAGAACGGAGCGGAATATATACCGCAAGAAAGGTCAGAACGACCCAGGGCATCTTAAAGAGCACGGCAATCAAAATCGCAGCGGCAATGTTGATTCCCTGATTCAGCAAAAGCTCATAGGCATATTGATACAACGCCTGATCCTCTTTTTTCAGAATCCCCTTTTTCATCTGCCACGCTACAATTCTTCCTGCTAATTGTGCCAGCATGCAAACCTCCTGTATTGCTTTTTTATTTTCCTTATAAATAACGCAATCCTATAGGAGATACAAGCCGCCTGCTGAAATTGTACAAAAAAGCTGCCAAAATTTACATATTGCTATTGTAAGCCAACTGCATTATTCACAAAGCTGATAGCCCTGTTCTTCAATGGCTTTTTTGAAAACAGCATTGTCAATGTCCTGCGTCATCGTTACGACTGCCGTTCCCTTTTCATGGCTGACCGCCGCGCTCTCTACGCCCGGAAGCTCCTCTAAGCACTTCTTTACCCTTGCTTCGCAGTGTCCGCACATCATACCCTCGATTTTCAATGTTTTTTCCATTTTTTTATCCTCTCTTTCTGTTTTTGCTGCATTGACTGTTTCTGTCAGTTTATTATCCGCTGCTTTACTACCTTCTGTCAGAGTCTTTGGTTTTTTATCCTGAATTCTTCTTTTCTTATTTACACCTTTTCTGTCATGCTTTGCATCATATAAGGAGACAAAATTAAGCCGCAGGGCATTGGTTACTACACAAAAGCTTGACAGGCTCATCGCCGCAGCGCCAAACATCGGATTTAAGGTCCAGCCAAATACTGGAATCCACACTCCTGCTGCCAGCGGAATACCGATTACATTATAGAAGAATGCCCAGAAAAGGTTTTCATGGATATTGCGCAGCGTTGCCCGGCTTAAGCGGATTGCCGCAGGCACATCCCGCAGGCGGCTTTTCATCAGGACAATCTGCGCTGCATCGATCGCAATGTCCGTTCCTGCTCCGATTGCGATTCCAACATCCGCCCTCGTCAATGCAGGCGCATCGTTGATACCGTCTCCGACCATAGCGGTCTTTCCCTGCTCCTTCAGGCTGCGGATTACGCTTTCCTTTCCATCCGGCAAAACGCCTGCAATTACCCTGTCAACGCCTGCCTGCGCACCGATTGCCTGCGCGGTTTTCTCATGGTCGCCCGTCAGCATCACCACCTCTATGCCCATGCCCGAAAGCTCCGAAACTGCCTGTGCGCTGTCATCCTTTAAAACATCCGCTACCGCAATCACACCGAGCAGTCTGTCATCCTTTGCAAAATAGAGCGGCGTCTTTCCCATCTGCGCCAGTTCTTCCGCCCTCTTATGAATCCTGTCCGGAATTCCAGCATACTGCGTAATAAATGCTTCTTTACCGCCCGTCAGTACATTTCTTCCAAGCCTTGCAGAAAGTCCGTTGCCTGCATAAATCTGAAAATCCGTTACTTCCTCCAGTGCAAGATATTTCTCCTCGCCCATCTTAAGGATTGCCTTTGCAAGGGGATGCTCACTCTTTCTCTCCAGCGTATATGCTGCCTGTAAAAGCTCCAGCTCACCAGTGCCGTCCGTCGGGACATAATCTGTTACCTGCGGTTCTCCGCTTGTAATTGTTCCCGTCTTATCAAGCGCTATGATTTCCGTCCTGCCTGCCGCCTCAAGCGCCACTGCCGACTTAAACAGAATTCCCGACTTCGCACCAACACCGCTGCCGACCATAATCGCCACAGGCGTAGCCAGACCAAGCGCACAGGGGCAGCTGATTACCAGCACTGAAATTCCCCTTGCAAGCGCAAAGCCAATGCTTTCGCCCGCAAGCAGCCAGACTGCTGTCGTTATCAGTGCAATCACAATTACCGTCGGTACAAAGACGCCGGATACCTTATCGGCAGTCTTTGCAATCGGCGCTTTGGTCGCCGCAGCATCACTGACCATACGGATAATCTGGGAAAGCATCGTATCCTCGCCGACCCTTGTCGCCTGACATTTTAAAAATCCCGTCTGGTTGATTGTCGCCGCAGAAACACTATCTCCTGCAGTTTTGTCTGCCGGAATGCTCTCTCCCGTAAGCGCAGCCTCATTTACTGCGCTGTTTCCTTCAATTACAATTCCGTCTACCGGAATATTTTCACCCGGGCGGACAACAAAAAGGTCTCCCTTTTTTACCTGCTCAATTGGAACTTCTTTTTCTTTTCCGCCAACAAGCAGCACCGCTGTCCTTGGAGCCAGCTTCATAAGTCCGCGAAGCGCATCTGTCGTCCTCCCCTTCGAATATGCCTCCAGCATCTTTCCTACAGTAATCAGGGTCAGAATCATCGCTGCTGATTCAAAGTAAAACTCGTGCATATATTTCATGACCGCTGCCGCATCGCCCTTAACCTGCGCATCTGTCATGGCAAACAGCGCATAGGTGCTGTACAGAAAGGCTGCGCCTGCGCCCATTGCTACCAGCGTGTCCATATTGGGCGCACCGTGCAGAAGGCTTTTCCATCCGCTGACAAAAAATTTCTGATTGATTACCATAATAATGACTGTCAGTAAAAGCTGAATCAGTCCCATCGCTACATGGTTGCCCTCCAAAAAGCCCGGCAGCTTCCAGTTCCACATCATGTGTCCCATCGAAAGGTACATCAGCAAAAGAAGGAAAATGACCGATGCAGTCAGTCTGGTTCTTAATGCGCCTACCTCCTGCTTTCCAGAAAGTGCATCCTCATCAGACTTGCTTCCTTTTGCCTGATTCTCCTTTTCATTTCCCTTTTTGGAGGCACCATAGCCTGCTGCCTCAACAGCCGCTATAATCTCCTGCTCCGAAGCGCCACCTTCCACGCCCATAGAATTTGTCAAAAGACTTACCGAACAGGAGGTCACGCCCGGCAGCTTTGAGACTGCCTTTTCTACCCGTGTGCTGCATGCCGCGCAGCTCATTCCCGTGATTGTATACTGTTCCATCACTTTCTCCTTTTTGCTCTTATTTCATCAGTTTCTGTAAAACGTCTACCAGCTCGTCTACCGCTTCCTCCCTGCCAGCGCGGATGTCATTTGCCACACAGGTTCTGACATGCGCTGCCAGCAGCTCCTTATTAAAGGAATTCAGCGCTGCGGTAACAGCAGCAACCTGCATCAATATATCCGTACAGTAAATGTCCTGCTCTACCATATTGCGGATTCCCCTGACCTGCCCCTCTATCCTGCTCAGACGGTTTAACAGGCTCTTATACTCTGCCTCCGTCCGCTGTTTTTTTCTACATTCACATATCTTTTTTTCCACAAAACTCTCCTTCTTAGCTTTTCTCATATTCTTTCATTTCTATACGCATATTATACCCCCTAGGGGTATTTGTCAAGAAATGAATTTCCTAAAACAAAGAATCCCGCTTGCGAGATTCTCGCGCTAACGCGCAGCCACGCAGTGACAAAAAAAGATGCCAATGTCAACAGACAATAGCATCTTTTTTGGCATACCATATATTACGTTGTCCGCACCACATCAGGCTTCCTGTGTCAGCACCTCTACTACCCGTTTTACGCAGCCCTCCAAAACTCCCCAGAACAGCTGCAGCGTCTCAAGGCAATGCTCTGCCGCATCCTGTGAGGACTCCTGCGCTTTTAACATTAAGCCATAGCGGAAAAATAATTCACCGTCATAAAAGCCCATGTGTCCAATCGGCGAGAAGTTATTACATTCCTCTACCACCTCTGCAATCTTTTCCTGCTCCTCCCTGGAATTGTCATCACGCATATAGGCATAGAAATTAACAACCTGACTGTCTTCTCTGTCATAAAAGAATATATCCGTCACCATAGGAATTGTATCCTCTATCATGAAGCCGCAGCGGATTGTTCTGCCTGTTTCTTCCGAACCCGGAATCAGTTCCGTTTCCACTTCATTTTCCTGCAGCATCCCGTTCAAGGCCTCAATTACCTGTTCTCTGTAAGGTACCATTTCTTCATCCTCCCATGCTTCTATGTCTACGATAATCAGTTTTGCCGTTTTGCTTTTTATCCGTGCAGCCCCCGGAGCCATTTTTTTAATGATTTTCTCTGCAACCTTCTCAAGCGCTGTTGCCGTAATCCGTATGTCCTTATCCGGCTTTTTTTCTGCCATTGCCTTTTTCCACAGCTCAACCAGCAGTACCATACAGGAAATTCCTGTTGCATCCAGTGCAAGCATATAGGCAATCTCCAATGCTTCTGCATCTTTACGCACCAGCAAGATTCCCTCTGGGACTCCATGCTGATACCGTACCATACTATATTCGGCATCATATTGCTCCCAGCTTATCGGGAAATACAGAGGCGCTTCCTTTTGCTGCAAAAGCTTAGCCAGCTCACGCTTCTGCTCTGAGGTTGTCTCCTTAAGCGGAATTCCCTTTAAGGGCGCGAGCTTGTCTATCATGTTCTGCGGTATCTCAACCTGTGAAAGCCTGAATTCATAAGTAGTCAGTTCCTCCTGCCCAATCCAGAAGCCATAGGATTCAAATAATTTTTCAAGCTCCCTCGGCATCTGTGGCGGACAGACTGCCTCCATCTTATAAAATCTCCATTTTCTGGAAAGCTGCTCCTGCGCGTATGCCAAAAGCTCTATCGCATAATGCCGGCGGCGGAATTTTTCCGCTATGTAAATCCACTCAATTCTGAGAACGCCTTTTACACAGCTATATATCATCACCCCAGCTATCTGGTCATCCTCCTCCACTGCCAGCACCGGAAAGCTTTCTCCTCTTTTTATACCCTCTAAAAGTCCCATCGGCACCACACTCTGAAATGCCAAAAGGTCCCATTTTTCAGCTTCTACAATATACATTGTCTACTCCTTATCCCTGCTTATCAATTATTTATATCACTCCTGATTTTTAAAATGCCAAAGTGCTGCATTTGTTATGTATGCTTCCTTTTTATGCTCCTCACGACGAACCTTTGAAACTGCATGCATCGGATTTCTTGCCTGCTTCTCTGTTGCACCTATGCGCTGCATGACGTCCTTTACACAAGTCTGTTCGCTCAAGTGCATAGCATCAAGTGCCTTCAGCTTTATAGCTTTAATCTTTTCATCCTTATTATCAAGCAGCTTTTTCGAATCAGTTGCCATAGCCAAAATGGATGCTTCTGTGCGTTTTCCTGATTTGGTACCGCAAAATTCCAAAATACCGTGTCTGATATCCCGCTCTGACAAGTGCTTGAACAAACCATGCTCCTGTACTTCCCTCGTTATTTCTGCATACTTGTTCTCAACATACCTCTCCTGTATTTTTTCCCTGTCCGCTCCCGTGCCTATTTTTAAGCCTATGGAAATACCTGCACTCAGTACCGTCATTGCCGTTGAAAAGGTCCCAAGAGATGCAAAACCTGCCATTCCCTTCAATGCTTTCATTACGGAAGTCATTGTATTAACTGAATTTTCCACAACATCAACCTGAGCCGTATCCAGGGCAGAACGCAGCATCTGTAAAATGGTTTCTACTGTAGTGCGCTGTTCTTCTGTATAGCCTGCCTCAGAATCCAGAATCTGGGCTGCAATCGCATCCCATGCATCTTTGATACTCGTCTTACGTTTTTTGCTTTCTGTTACTTTTTCAGAATTTTCAGCCGCCTCCTTGAACCCTTTTATCAGTCTATCTGCGCTTCCTATCGTTTTGTTATGCAGTTTCTCAAACGTCCAGAGAATTTTTGTTCCTATGTCAAGTCCAAGCTCAAGAGCAGGCTTTTCCTTCAAAGAGTTTAAAAAGTCTTCCAGCCTCTGGCCTTCTATTTTTTCCTGCGTCAGTGAATCCTTCAGCTCAGGATGCTCTTCCTCCAGATATTTTCTGAATTCCGTCTCCAGCCGCTTACGGTCCAGATACTTCTGACTGTTCATGTACGCATATACGCCCTGATATTTCTTTCCCCACTCAGCCATGCGCTCGGTTGCTTCCATTCCAAGCCAGCCTTCTACCCGGTCTGTAACCACCTCTTTGACGGTATCCTGCTGCTTTTTCTCTTTATTAAGACGTTCTTCAAACTGCTTTAAGGTTTCTTCCTTACCATCCAGCCGATAAGACAGCTTTAAATCTCGCTCCTGCTCTGCCTGCAGCTCCTCAAGACCATAAACCTCTGCCAGTTCCTTTCTCATGGCAATCGTCAGCTCTCTGTAGCCGCAGACACCCCGGCATAGCTGACGCAGTCTGTTTTCCTGATGCAAAACCCTGCGGTACTCAGGCGCCTGTACATAGCTCTGGTAAATAACCTTCAGCAGGCTCAGATTCTTTTTATCCTTCGTTAACTGCTCAGCGTCCTCTGTGCCTCCATCCAGATTTTTCTGCAAGGCATCCATTTTTCTTTGCAGGGTATTCAGACGCAGAGTCATTTTCTGTTTCTTTTCCAAAAGCGTCTGATATTCCCCAAAGAGACGCTTTGTTCTTTCTTCAGGCAGATTGGAATTCCATACCTTTTTAAAGGTTGGCTCCTCCATTTGGGGCGACTCAAGCGCTTTTATTTCCTCCGCTGTCATCTCCAGCCGCGCTTCGGCATCCGCAGCATAGACATTCTGCAAAGCAGCCAGCTTATCCTGAAATTTCTTCACAGCCTCCTGTGTCTGTTCAGAATGGATTCGTCCTCTCTTTCCTTCCAGAAACTTATTGATCTCAAGATTCCTGATGCTGTGATCCTGCTCCGCAATGTCTGTCCTGATTTTGCCGTCTATCCTCAGTGCATGCTCCTCCAAAGCCAGATTCAGCGCTGTTTCAATTTCATTCTTCAGGGAAACTGCTATAAAAATTTTGGATTTCTGTTCATAGTCCAGAGTTTCCAGTTCTTCCCCCCTGTAACTAAGCTCCTCCTGCAGATATGCGACTGTGTCCCTGATCTGCATCAATCTCGGAACGTCCAGCCTTCCCCTTTTCAAACCAATCTGCATCAGATTGAACATATCTGAAGTTATATTCAGCCGTTTGGAAAGCTCGGCGAGCGTCGGCTTCGTTTCCGCCCAGCTTTTCTGTTCCTTTTTCCGCTCGCTCAGATAGGTTGACATCTGCTCCTTAATCCGGTAGGTGCTGACCGTTATTCCATTTCCATATCTCTTTCTGAGCTTTTTATAATTTTTTAAATTTTCTTCCTGATAAACCTTGTCATCCTTTTCATGCTTTATCTTTTCCTTACTTACCTGTTCCGCAAACTTTCCGTTTTCCCTGAGTTCTTCCTTTGCCTGCATCATGTCATCCATCAGGATTTCGCCGTAATGCCTGCGCTGCTCCTGCAGCAGTCCGCGCTGCATAAGCATATCTGTTGCATTCTGCACCATTTCCTGCTGACTATGCCGGTATCGTTGTTCCTGCTCCTCCAATCTCTGGTCAAACTGGAATTCTTCTTCCTTGAATCCCTTTTTCCATAAATGTTCTTCCATTTAGCTTCTCCCCTCCCTGTATCATTTTCCCTTATCAATCCGAAAGTCTGTGCTTCTCATCCTGCTTTGCAGAGGTTTGTTTTCCTTTTTATCATAACTTTTCTATACAAATTTATCAACCAATCAAATACAAATATAAGTGGTAAAATACATCCCCGTGAGCTTGCCGTAATATAAGATTTTTTCTATACTGGGTATGAGAAATAAAATTCATTTTATTTGAACAGATTGTTTAAAATGTGGGGGAAAATGATACGTTTCCGGCGCAATACACACTTATGCCAAATGCTTGAGGGCTTTTCCTTACAACAGGGCTATGCCGAGCTCGTCGGTATAGACGCTGATAGTGTGAAAAACCCATCACACAACTTTCAGGTCTATTTTGAAGTAGAAGATTTAGACAAGGTGTATGCTGAGCTGAAAAGCATATCAAACCTGCAATGGTTACATGAAATCAAAGAATATCCTTGGGGACAACGCGGCATTCGAGTATACGACCCGGATAAGCATATTGTAGAGATTGCTGAGGATATGACCACGGTAATGAAACGCTTTCTCCAACAGGGAATGTCGGTTGAAGAAGTTGCCGAGCGCACAATGTTCCCTGTTGAAGCCGTAAAACAATATTCCTGTTAAAGTTATACACTTTTCCCTCTCTGCGTGCGAGGGGGGGGGAAAAGTGCAAGGCAGAATTCATCTCCAAAAGCTGCACATCAAAACACTGTCCTAGCAATCTCAATCTAGAGTCACAGGATTTTTCTTATCAAAATTGCTTTCCATCGTCCATGTTACCGCACTGCCATGCCGCATACGAAAGACCTGCAGCATACCGTCAATTCCCTGCTCCTTCCATGCCTGCAGAAATTTACGCGTCGGATGATTAAAAATTTCTTCCCGTAATGCTTCATCCTCTACCAGCTCTAATGTTCCCGTTACCCGAAGTTGAACACCCTTTCCCTGAAAGCACATCTCAACCTTGGGATTTTTCTGTATCTGCGCAAACACATCCTTTGTCGATGCCGTATGAAAAATAATGCCGTCCTCATCTGCCCGGAATAAAAGCATTCCTCTTACTCTCGGCTGGTCTCCGTCCATCGTGGCAAGGTGCATGACCGGATTTTCATTCATAAGCTGATACATTTCCTTTTTCTCCATAATTTGTACTCCTTTGCAATTTTTCCTTCATTATAGACACAAAAAAGCAAGTTTGCTTTCATAATTCCTGCAAAGTTTTACAAAATATGAGCCTGTCCCTAATGGTACTTGCTTCGGTATACGCTGGGTGTTATCCCAAAGCGCTTATGAAAACAGGCGGTAAAATGTGCGCTGCTGTTAAAACCACACCGCATCGCAATTTCCGTCATCATAATCTCATGCCTCCGCAAAAGCTTCTGCGCCTGCAGCAGTCTTACCTCCATCAGATATTCCCCCGGTGTTGTTCCCGTCTCCTTCTTAAATACTCTGCCAAAGCCTGATACAGACAGGTTTCCAAGCTTTGATAACATCTCTATGGTTATTTTCTCTGAGAAATGCCGTTCCATATACTGCTGCGCACGTCCAACCGCATAATTGGCAGAAATCGCCCGCATATCATACGCTTCCCCAAGAAGGCTGCGGACCAGCCAGTGCGTTAAAAGCGTTACCTGCGCATCCAGCGTCAGCTCAGCATGCCGCATCCGCTTGCTGCATTCAAATACATACGTATTGAGAGCATGCAGAATATCACGGCATATTGTAAAATCATATTGTTTAAAGGAAGGCGCCTCGTTAGCATAAAGGCGATATACGGATTCAAACGCCTCCTTCTCGATTAAAATACAATAATAGGAAAGCTCGGGAATATCGTCATGGGGAACTCCCGGCGCAATCGCCCTTCCCAGATATGCCCTGCCATGAGTATGTCCTTCGTTAGTGGTTTTCTCCAAGGGAATCTCTTTATCAAAAGCGATTGTAAATAAATACGCCGGATGCGTATGTGCTGCATGTGCTGCATATCCGCAGGCTCCAAACACGGGGATAAACAATCCAAACCCTTTATGTACATAGCAGTCAACACACTTTAAGTCATCCTCTGTCACACGCTCCCCTATCAGAGCCTTAGTTTCTTCAAAAGCCTCCATACATTTTTCCTTTCATTTTGTTTCCAGTATTCTCCTATTGCTCAAATGTTACGAATTTGTTACAATTTATTTGTGCTTAGCTAACACATCAATTTAAAAAATAAAATAAGGAGGACGAAACTATGTGTTACAATTTCAATAGCTGCTCCGAGTTATTTAATATGCTTTGCCAGTATTTTAACTTCGGCTGCTAATTATTTTCCCAATTTTGTGTAGATGTTGTGCATAAAAAGCATAACCTCTGCCAAGTGGGGCGTGAAATAAAATAACGAGTATTCGGTGTAAAATCCGAGTACCCGTTATTTTTTTGTTCCTTAATGTTGGTAATAGAAAGCTGTCCTTTTATCTACAACTTTCCTTCCTGATTATACTGCTTCATTTCATTATCGTTATTATCACCGCTGATACAGGCATTTTCAAATTACCTCTTTTCATAAATTCTCTCCGCTTACATAAAAAATTGGAAAACACTGATAAAATCAATGTTTTCCAACTCTTTGA
>CAKRYY010000041.1 GCA_934432885.1 uncultured Lachnospiraceae bacterium | reverse complement strand
GCATAAAACCGTTCTCCTGCCTTATCCTCCATGCGTTCCCTCTGCTCCCTGTCTTTAAAATTCAGGTAGTCATTTATCCTTCCGGTTCTGATAAACCGCTCCCATTCGCCTTCTGCTTTCATCTTGTGCCCCCTGTCTCATGTATACTTTTAGGGTCTACACATTTTACTTTTCTATGCGCTCTGGGCGGTCACATTTCCTTCCATTTTTTTCTGCCGCGCATGGCCTTCTATTCTATCTCATTTTGGCGGTAACCAAAGTTTTTAAGCAGAAAATCGCTGTCTCGCCAATCCTTCTTTACCTTGACCCACAGCTGTAAATTCACTTTACATTCCAGCAGCTTTTCAATATCCTCACGCGCCCTTGAGCCAATTTTCTTTAACATACTGCCCGATTTTCCGATGATAATTCCCTTATGGGAATCCCGTTCACAGATAATCGTTGCTTCTATGTCAATCAAATTTTTCCGTTCCTTCATCTGCTCAATGGATACGGCAATTCCATGAGGAATCTCATCCTCCAGACAGCGCAGCGCCTTTTCCCGAATCAGCTCCGCAACAATCTGCCGCTCAGGCTGGTCCGTAATCGTATCTTCGTCATAAAAAGCAGGCCCATAGGGCAGATACTTCATGATGCACGACAAAAGCACCTGCACATTGTCTCCCTTCAGAGCTGAAACCGGAACAATCTCTTCAAAGTCCATTTCCTTCCGATAGGCATCAATAAAAAGCAATACTTCCTCTTTTTTTACTGTGTCCACCTTATTGATAACAAGAATTACCGGCGTTTTACATTTTTTCAGCACCTCAATAATATGCTGCTCGCCAGCCCCGATATAGGTCGTAGGCTCCACAATCCAGAGCACCACATCCACATCCCGTATCGTATGCTCTGCAACCGTCACCATATAGTTTCCAAGCTTGTTTTTTGCCTTGTGGATTCCCGGAGTGTCCAAAAATACAATCTGCCCTTCTTCGGAGGTATATACCGTCTGGATTCGGTTTCTGGTCGTCTGCGGCTTATTGGATGTAATTGCAATCTTCTGTCCAATCATCCTGTTCATCAGCGTTGATTTCCCTACATTCGGGCGTCCTATCAGCGCAGCAAAGCCTGCCTTGTGCTGTTTTTCCATCTTATTCATCCTTCTGCTGTGTCGTCTGTGGCTGCATGCCCTGTGCCTGCGTCATCTGCTGTCCCTGCATCGGCGCTCTTTGCTGTACTGCGCCCTGCGCCTGCTGCATATTCATCTTCTGCGCCGCTCTGTTTGCTTCCCGCTTCTTTCTGTTTTTCTCACTCTGTTTTCTGCAGATGTTAATAATCAAAAATACAATACCTACAAAAACAGCCCATACCAGGAAATAGGGAATCGATATGATAAACCAGACTGCCAGACTGCGGAGTCCGCTTGCCACGCGGTGTACATTATTTACAAAGCCTTCTCCGATTTCACCAAAAAAGCCCTTTGCTTCTACCGGCGTTAAAATTTCTGCCTCTGTAATTCCTATGTATACAGTGCTGTAGCTCACCTGATTGTCTATGGTACGCAGCTGTGCTTCCATGCTTTCAATCTGATAGCGTACCTCGGCAAGCCGCTCCTCTATCGTAATCAAATCCTCCACCGTTTCTGCCTTGGCAAGCAGCTCTAAAAGCCGGTCCCTCTCTGCAATCAGGGATTTTTTATGTGTATCCAAATCCACATACTGAAGCGTTACGTCCTCTACCGATTCATTGCGGTAGGTAATATTGGACTGCTCCGCAACCTCCTGCAAAAAGACATCCAGCTTTTCAGAAGGTACACGCACTGTCAGATTCCCATTCCGAAAGCTGTCCGCCGAATAATTGCTTGTGCTGAGGCTCTCGACATATCCGCCCAGTTCTTCTACCTGCTTTGTCACATTTTCAATCAAAGCGTCAAATTCTCTGGTTTCCACCTCGATATTTACATTTTTAATCAGCTTTTTGCCTACCGCATCCGGCAGCTCCTGCTGTTCTCCTGCTGATGAATTCTCCTCTGCATACGCGCTATCATCCACCGCATACTCTGCCGCAGCTGCCTTGCTGTAAATACCCCCATCTGCAGCAGCGCTTTCTGTCATCATTTCCGTAGACGTGCTGCTGCCGCAGCCGGTCAAAAGCAGGCTGACTGCAGCTGTGAGCAGCAGACCTTCCCATCTCATCACTTTGCTCTTTTTCATCCTCTTTTCCTCCCTGCAATGCTGGTCCTTTTATGCACCGTATGCCTGCTCATCACTGCCGCCGGAAAGCGGTGCAAGCTCCATAAAGCGTTCCTTTTCATCCTTTAGCTTTTGTTCATTTCCAACTACACAGAGACAGTCAAACGCAAGAAAGGCTTCCAGATATGCAGCCAGCTTCTGAATGTCCTTTGGCTGTGCATCCAGCATTTCATCCCGTTCCTTCTGTGTATCCTCATAGCTGATATTTGTCATATACGCCGCAAGACTGCGGGTTCCCTTTGCAGAAGGTGTCAGCGGCATATCATTTTCACTGACTGCTCCTATAATGAATTTTGTCATCGTCCGCTCATCTGCCTCAAAGCTGCGTACAAAGGCAGGCGCATTTTCATAAGCAGCTATTGTTTTTTCCAGATTCGGGTCTCTGTAGGACACAAAATAGCTGTCTCCCGACCTGCCAAAGCTGCACATGCAGCCATAAGCGCCGCCCTTTACGCGCACCTGATTCCAAAGATATTCATAGCCCATGATAACCCTCAGCACCCGCAGAGCGCCAGTATAATCATAGCCCTTCTTTCTGAAGTTTCCAGCACGGCAGACGTACTGTACCTGCGCTGAGGACATCAGTCCCTCATTCTTTTTTATCAGAGCCGGTATATACTGCTCTGCCTTCTGCTCGCCTGCAAAAAGTGCTGCCTGAAGCTGCCCTGCAAGCGCTGTAAGTCTGGCATCCTCCTTTTCCTCGCCAGTATAATCCACCATGAGATTTTCCCTGCTGAAAATCAGCTTCGTCAAAAGCGTAAGCTTTTCAATCAAATCATCCGCAGTCGTTTCAAATTCATCATCCAGCTTTTCTAACAGACGATATAACGGCAGACCGCTAAAGAGCTCTGTCACTGCCGCAGCCGGAGAGAAATAGGACATTGCACGCAGTGCGGCAAGCGTATGTCCTGCGCTCATAAAATTCGCCTGTACTCTGGAGCGCGCCTCACTGATAATCTCATGCAGCCTCTTTTTATCTGTAAAAATGGTATGAAGCATCATTTCCTGCATCAGAGCAAAGGCTTTGTCCAGGTTTTCATAAAGTGCTTTTGTCCTGACCTCAAATAAAATCTTAAGCTCATCCGGCTTTCTGGTATCTGGATATACGTTAATGCCCGTTGCAATTCCACCTGTCTGCAGATTGATTTCATTGAACAGATCATGATAGCTGTAATGCTCTGTATTCATCAATCCAAGCACTGCCTTATAGATTCCCACATAGGGGAAAAGCTCCCCGGGCAGTCTGCCAATGTCAAACAAAAGCTTGACATAGCCGATTCCATTGGTAAATAAATCATGATGTAAAATCAGCGTATCAGAAAGCCACTCCTCTCTATTGTGATAAGGCTCCGCCTTCCGCTTCATATCTGCCCTTGACAAAAGCGGAATCGTGCTTAAGGCTTCCTCCGTATCCGGTCCTTCCTGATATTCTGCAAGCGCCTCTGTCTCGCTTACGAGCTGATCCAGCTCTTTTTCAGACATCTGTGCTTTCTTTTCTGCAAATGCCTCCTTCTGCTCCCTCTCCTGCACTGCCGCCAGTCCGCGTACCGGCTCTACAAGCAGAATAGAGCTGTGGGCATTTTCCAGAAGATACTTCCTGATAAGCTGCTCAAAATAATCGCTCTTTGCCAGCTCCTTCATTTTGGCAAAGGTCTGCTCCGCCTCTACATGTAAGAACGGTGCTTTTTCATCATAGAGCCAGCTGTCTAACATCTGGAGCCCGTACATCAGCCCCTTCGGATAAGAGCCAAAATCCGCTTCTCTGTACTTGAATTCATAGTAATTAACTGCTGCCAGCAGCGCCTTTTTATCAATTCCCTTTTCACAGAGCTGCTCCAGAGTTTCTTTTATTGTTGCAAGAAATGCTTCTTTTTGTTCAATATCTGCATTTTTGGATACAATGCTGAAATAGGGCTGTAAAATGCCATTTTCATATACGCTGTAAATATCCCTTCCAATTCCGGCATCCGTGAGCGCCTGCTTCAGCGGTGCACCCGGTGCAGAGCAGAGCACATAATCCAAAATCTGGAAAGCAAGATACAGTTCCTTATCAAGACTCGTTCCAACGACTGCATTGTATGCCAGATATGCGTTTCCCTTTACCGGCTCGCTGTCCGTAATGGGATACTGCTTTTTGACCTCCACCGACTTTGTAAAGCCCGTCTGCAACTTAATAGCGGAATCTATCTCTAATGCGTCAAAGCTGGAAAGATACGTCTCGTCTATCCAGTTTAATTTTTCTTCCATATCCATATTTCCATACAGATAGATATAGCTGTTGGACGGATGATAATATCTGCCATGAAAAGCAAGGAACTGCTCGTATGTCAGATTGGGAATGCACTTCGGGTCTCCGCCTGATTCCACACCATAGGGCGTATCCGGAAACAGGGAAGAAAATACCTCTCTGTCCAGTACATCATCCGGAGAAGAAAATGCCCCTTTCATTTCATTGTATACAACGCCGTTGATGGCAAGTTCTGCATCCTTATCCTCAAGCTGGTAATGCCAGCCCTCCTGTCTGAATATCTTTTCCTCCTGATAAATATTCGGATAAAATACCGCGTCCAGATACACGTGCATCAGATTCTGAAAATCTGTGTCATTGCAGCTTGCAACCGGATATACCGTTTTATCAGGATATGTCATTGCATTCAAAAAGGTATTTAAGGAGCCCTGCGCAAGCTCGATAAACGGGTCCTTGACCGGAAAATGCTTAGAACCGCATAAGACAGAGTGTTCCAGTATATGTGCAACTCCTGTACTGTCCTCAGGGGGCGTCCGAAAGCCAATGTAAAATACCTTGTTTTCATCATCATTTGATAAAAGTGCAATCCTTGCGCCCGTTTTTTTATGCCGAAGCAGGCATGCCTGTGCGTCAAGCTCAGAAATGCGATGCTGCTCGATTATCTCGTATGCTGTACATTTTGTAAAATCCATAAATGCCTCCGCTCTTTTTACTTTATTTGTTAGTATAACACTTCCCCCTGAAATTATAAAGAGAATTCCTCTTGTTTTCCAGCCGCAGCAATGCTATGATACAAAATCGAAAGTACTGAAAATATACAAAAACAGTCTTTGGGTAATTCCAGAAACGGAGAAAATAGCATGAAAGCAAGGAACAAAAGAATCGGTATCCTGATTACTTTAATTGGTGGAAGCCTCTGGGGACTTTCCGGCGCCTGCGGACAGTTTCTTTTTTCTGAAAAAGAAGCCTGCTCCGACTGGCTGGTTCCCATACGTCTTATTCTGGCAGGTCTGCTGCTGACAATTTTTTATCTGGTACGCCAGCCCTCCCTTTCCAAAGAGGTATGGTCACATAAGAAAAGCGCATTTATGCTTATCTGTTATGGCATTCTTGGTATGATGCTCTGTCAGTATTCCTATTTCAGGGCAATCGAATATTCCAATGCAGGCACTGCTACCATTCTGCAGTATCTTTCGCCTGTTTTGATTATGATTACCATGTGTGTATGGGAAAAGCGTCTTCCCGGCATCATTGACGTCATAGCTGTTTTTCTGGCGCTTGCAGGCATCTTTCTGCTTGCCACGCATGGCAATGTGCAGCAACTTGTCATCTCAGGCAGTGCGCTTTTCTGGGGTCTTTTTTCTGCTGTTACAGTTGTTTTTTATAATCTGATTCCACGCGGACTGATGAAAACCTACCCAACGCCCTTTCTGCTTGGCTGGGCAATGCTGATTGGAGGAATCGCGCTCGCCTTTTTGCGCAGACCCTGGCAGTATCATCCTGTTATCGACACAGCTTCCCTGCTCTGCCTTACCGCCATCGTACTGCTCGGCACTGTCGTTTCCTTTTCCCTCTATATGCAGGGGGTAAAGCTGATCGGTCCGGAAAAGGCAAGTCTCTATGCCTGCATCGAACCGGTTTCCGCAGCCCTCTTTTCCTTCTTCTGGCTGCATGTACCATTCACGCCCCTGGACATTGTCGGCTTTTTATGTATCCTCTCAACCCTCTTTCTGATTACGCTTTGTGGAAAGCATGAAGCTCTTTGATAAGGAATGCCAGCTTCAGCCTTAATTTTCCATCCAACGTAGAAAAATCACAATTCAAAATTTCTTTTATACGATTTAACTGATAATTAACAGTATTCCGATGTATAAAAAGCTGCTCTGCTGTCTGTAAAATGCTTCCATCAAATTGCAGATATGCAGACAGCGTCTTTGTATATTCTGTTCCATGCTCTTTATCATAAGCCAGCAGTCTGCCAACATAATTATCATAATACTCCTGCAGTACATACTCCTCCCGCACATTGAAAAGCAGTTTTTCCACTGTAAGTTCATCATAGAGAAGACTCGTACTGCCCTTCCTTTCACAGGCATCCAGAAGTCTCTTTGCCCGAATATAATTTTCCCCAAGCCTTTCTATCCCTTCTTCTGCCGCGCCTGCGCCTATCCGAATTCCCACTTTTCCCATTCTCTCTTTTTGCAACGCAAGCAATTCTCCTATCACCTTTGCGCCTTCTGCTTTCTGGCAGCCAAAAAGCACAATTACCAGTACACCTTCCATTTCAAATTCTGCAGTAGAAAATGACTTTTCACACAAAAGCGCTGCAATCCTACCATATACAAATTCCAGATATCCTTCTGGAAGAATTTCCATCTCTGCTTTTATAGACAGACAGAGCACCTGGCAGTTTCCTCTTGAACATATACCCTTTTTTTCCAGAACAGGAATAATTTCTTTATATTTTTCTGGCCATAAAATCAAACTTTTCAGCAGTTCACCAACGCTCTCTTCCGTTTTTTCTTCCTCTATAATCTGATTACAGAAATCGCGCGTCATATCTACAAGCCTTGTTTCCCATGGTACTGTAAATAACGGAAATGCTGCTTGATCGCAATACTGTTCCAACTCTTTTGGCAGCACTTTCACATAAGGTCCAAGATTGACCACCAGCCCACATGCTTTTTGCTTTTTTAATATTTCTGCAAACCGGAGCAGCCAGCCAGGGTCTTCAATTCCTATTCCTGTTGTGAAAACAAGCTCACCACCATGCAGAAAACCTGCTGCCTGTTCACTTTCCAATGTATGAATCCATTTAATTACCTGAGAAAGTCCCCTCTTTCCAGCAAGTAATTTTATTCCATAGCACTTCTGCGTATGTTCGTAAATTTTTTTCAGTGTCAGTGCCATAATGCCTCCATTTTCTGAATCTCCTGTACCCAAACAAATAAAAGGAGCCTCTCTCTTAGAGATTGGCTCCTTTGCACACTCCTTAGTATGCCCACAACGCCTGATACAGTTTCTTTACATCTTCGACAGTTACCGGCTTTCTTGTATTGCCCGGGCTTCCGCTATCCACCGCATCCTGACTCATCTTATCAATTGCAGCAAAGAAAGCTTCCCTTTCAATACCATACGCTTCCAATGTGGGTACCTCACAAGTATGGCACAAACGAGTCAATTCTTCAATGAATTCTTTTGCAGCTGCCTCATCATCTTCCTGCCGTGTGGCTGCTCCAATCACTCTTCCAAGCTCTGCAAACCGCTTATAGGCTCCATCCAATGCAAAGGAAAGACAGGTTGTCAACAGCATGGCGTTGGAAATCCCATGCGGAACATGGAAAAGCGCGCCAATTGGGCGGCTCATTCCATGTACAAGCGTAACGGAAGAGTTATTGATGCAGATACCCGCCTCTAATGCGGCAACCGCCATTTCCTCTCTTGCTTTTAAATCCGTTCCATCCTTATATGCCACGGGTAGATACTTAAAAATCCGTTTTACCGCAGACAGTGCCAGCGTATCTGTCATGCAAAACGCCTTCTTCGAGGTATATGCTTCTACCGCATGCGTCAGAGCATCCAGACCAGTTGCAACCGTCACATTTGTAGGAGACGAAATTGTAAACGCAGGATCCACAATTGCAAGCTTCGGTATAAGCACTTCGCCCTTTAAAAGCATCTTGATTCCCTTTTTGGTATCTGTAATGATGGTAAACATCGTCGCCTCTGAGCCAGTTCCCGCTGTCGTCGGAATAGCTGCTACCGGAGGAATTTCCTTCGTCATGACCTTGCCGTTATAGTCGGCAATCGAGCCCTCATTTACCGTCATAGCCGCTATCGCTTTTGCAGAATCAAGCGGGCTGCCGCCGCCTATGCCAATGCAGAATTCGCAGGCATTTTCCTGATAAGCCTTTACGCCTTCTTCAATCATCACATCTGTCGGCTCCCCTGTGATTCCGTCAAAAATCACATAGGAAATTCCAAGTCCGGAAAGCGTCTCTTTTAATTCCTGCATCATTTCAGACTTTACAACATGTTTTCCTGTTACAATCAGCGCCTTTTTACCAAATGATTTGAAAAAATGTCCTGCTTTTTCCAGTGCCTTTTCACCCACTATGATGTGGGCTGGCAAAGTGTACTCATATGCCATAGCTTACTCCTCCTGTTTCTTTTTATAGAAGTATACTACAAATAGGATTTATCGACAATCCCAAGTACTTCATCCATTTTTACCATTTCCTCACGAAGCTGTTCTTCTGTAATGATGAGAGGTGGATTTACAAACAGCATATTCTCATGTGAGTAAGTCATAAATTTTCGTTTCTTTAATTCTCCTACAATTTTACCCATAATTCCATCAGGGTCTTTTCCGTAAGGAACCAATGCTTCTTTTGTTCTCTTATCCTTTACCAGCTCAATTGCTGAGAAAAGCCCAATGTAACGCACATCCCCGACACAGGGATGTTTGTCCTTCAAATCCTCCAGAATTTCTCCTAAAATCTTCCCTACCTTATTGACATTCTCCAGAATATTTGCCTTTGCATAATAATTTACACAGGCAACTCCTGCTGCACAGGCAAGTGGATGTCCTGAATATGTTAATCCGCAGGAGAGCACATGTTCTTCAAAATACTCTGCAATTTTTTTGCTGACTGCAACTCCTCCAAGCTGTACATAGCCACAGGTAACACCTTTTGCAAAGGTAACAATATCAGGCTTTACATCAAAATTTTCAAATGCAAACATCTTGCCCGTTCTGCCAAAGCCAGCCATAACCTCATCGCAAATCATCAATATTCCAAACTCATCACAAAGCGCTCTTACCCCCGGCAAATATCCTTTAGGTGGAATAATAACACCATTAGAGCCTGTTATTGTCTCCATTTCTATCGCTGCGATACGATCTGCCCCTTCGTAGATAATCTGCTCTCTAAGCTTTGCCAGATAGTATTTTGTTGCCTCCTCTTCCGAAGCAAATGTAATAGGTTCTCTGTAAACATAAGGATCAAAAAACTTTACAAATCCAGGAATGCCCGGCTCAAGCGCATATCTTCTGGGTTCTCCTGTCAGATTTCCTGCTCCGAACGATGAGCCATGATAACTCCTGTAACGGCTGAATACCTTATTCCTTCCTGTATACATCCTTGCAATTTTAACTGCATTTTCATTTGCGTCTGCTCCTGCATTCGTAAAAAAGATTTTTCCGAAGTTATCCGGCAATAAATCAATTACCATCTTTGCCAGCTTCGCTCTGGATTCTACTGCATAAGACGGTCCTATATAGCAGAATTTATCCACCTGCTCCTTAATTGCATCTGCAATATCCTGATTTCCATAGCCAAGATTCAGATTTACAAGCTGTGCCGACATATCCGTATAGCGGTTTCCATCATAATCATAAAAATAAATTCCATCTGCTTTTTCTACCGGAATTGGATTCAACCCCTTCTGCTTACTCCATGACTGTAACACATACTTAGTTGCCATTTCTTTTACATCTTCTGCCTTCATCGCAATCTCTCCTCTCTGCTCATCTTATTTTTTTATATAAAAAAGAGTTTGCTTGCAAACTCTCTGCGCGTGAGCGGTGCCTGTAAGGCAAAATTCATCTCCGCGAGCTGCGCATTTGTGCTTTTTATGCAATAGGAATTTCCTATTGCATAAAAAAAAGACACGGCATCCTGCAGACACCTGTGTCTTACTTTTATACCAGTATAACAGCTTGTCTTGTGTTTTCCAGTCCTTTCAGCACAATTATTTTTGTGCTGCAGCACAATCCAGACTATAAGCTCATCAGCATAATCTGCATCTTGGAAAGCATCATCTCCTCTACGACAATCTGATCTTTATTTTTCTGCCACTCTTCATTGTGGACAATTTCCTCTATCGTATGATACGCGCTCTTGTACTGCCACGTTCCCTTTTTGGAAAGCACAGGAAAATCCAGCTTGAACGACGCCTTCATCTGATGGTACACCATATAGGAAAGATCCGTATCCTTCATATAAAAAATATGGTTTTCAAGCGTCGTATCTCCCGCCACTTCCTTCAAAATATAGTGGCTCAGTATTGCCTTCAGTTTAAAGGGAACCTCATCAAGCCCCATCAGCTCCTGATATGTATACTTTGCGCCAATATACACCCTTGAAACGTCCTGCATGACATATTGAAAATCATGATTCTGCTCCTGCATTTCCTTCCTCCAGTTCTTCTATCTTTCTGGCAGAAAGCCTTACTGCCTCCTGAATTTCTTCCAGTGCTATTCCCGACTCCCTGGAAAGCTCGTCCATCGTTACCTTTCTAAGCAGGGCTTCCGAAAGCTCTCTTGCAGCATCGGCAACACGGTTGACCTTATCCTCTACTGTCTTTCCGGTATCTCTGGCAGCGCTGCTTTCTGCAATTGCCTCTTCCATTGCATCCATCATCCGCCTGCCAAGCATTCCCTGTACCTCATCAGCATGCTCAAGCGCTCCCAATAATTCCATCCCGGTAACAAGCGCTATATTGGCTTCGCCAATCAAATCCTCAAGCAATACGCCCTGTCCTGCATAAAGTCTGGCAAGCTGCGCCGCCTCCGGCAGATATACTGTAAGCAGCCGCCCTCTGGCGTCTGTATCCCCTGCCATCGCAGAAAGTGTAAGCGCTTCCTTTTCACCCTCTGTAAGCTGCTCAAGCATGGAAAGCTCCTGCAGATAAAGCTCAAGATAATTTTTATCCTCCGCTTCCAGATAATCATCCGGGTCTGCCGGCTGACCAATTCCAATGCCATGCTTTTTCAGATAATCATAAATCATGGAAAGCTGTGCTTCATCCAACGAAAGCGCGGCAAACGCCGCCTCTACCTCTTTTTCGGAAACAACGCCGCCCTGCTCCTTTGCTTTTTTTCTTACAGCCTCCAGTGTCTGTCCAAATAAAACCTCTCTGTCCATTCTATTCCTGCTTTCTTTTATTTCCCATCAATGATGCCTTACATGCTCATGGGTAAATAAATGATCCTGACAATACTCATAATTTCCATCACATTTAGAGCAGAAGCGGAATTCTAAATCGCCATCCTTTTCCGTCCGCCCGCAGATTGCACATTTATGTCTGGTGATGCCTGTCCCCTTCTTTACCTCCTGATGGTATACCTGCCGTCTCCTGATCTGCTTCGGACTCATTCGTACCCTGTCGCGCGTTGCAAGGAAAAATACGATAACGTTCAAAAGGGAGGCGCCAATGATAATCTTATAGGCAATACCGCTTGCAAAAAACGTATAGACTGTCATAATCGCATCCAGTATGCCAAGCCATTTAATCCGAATCGGTATAATGAAGAACAAAAGCACCTGCATATCCGGAAAGGTCAGCGCAAATGCAAGAAAGATGGATAAATTGACATAATACGTGCTGAATGCCCTGAAAAAATAACCGATTCCGTCTGTAAAGAAGGCACGTGATCCCACCATCGCAATCTGAGGTGCAAATACAGCATAGCTGTAGGCAAGCAGAACAAACGCCCCCAGAATGGTAAACAGCATCCCGCTCAAAAGATATACATTGTAGCGAAAGGTCCCCCATGTACGCTCCAGCGTCGTTCCAATCCAGTAATAAAAGTACAGGGTCAAAATCGTAAAGATACCAAAGTCAGACGGGGGTATCAGAATCCAGGTTATAAGCCGCCATATCTGTCCCCGTAAAATCAGATAAGGATTTAAGGTCAGATAATTTAAAAAATCTGCATTTACGAACTGGATAGCATATCCAAAGGCATAGCAGATAATCAGCATCAGGGAAATATTCTGAATGGCATACCTGCTAAATTTACGTTCCAATTTATCTAAAAATTTCATTTTCATCTTCCTCCGCATACATGAATATATTCTATCATTCCAATATCTAAAAGTAAACTGAACATTTTCTAAACATTTCCATCCATTCCTAATAGATTTTTAATATTTGGATGATTGCAATTTGTAGAAAGCTGTCGTATAATAATCACGCTTTGAAACACATAATAAATAAGTAGAAAGAGTGAATTTTTTTATGAATGGACCGCATAATTATCTGGGAATCGACATTGGTTCCACTACAGTCAAGATTGCTATCTTAGATGATGCACACAACATTCTTTTCGCCGATTATAAAAGACATTTTGCAAATATACGGGAAACTCTCTCAGAGCTTTTACAGGAAGCCTACAAAGAGCTTGGAAACCTGACGCTCCATCCGGTCATTACCGGTTCCGGCGGGCTGACCCTTGCAAACCATCTTGAGGTTCCCTTCGTGCAGGAGGTTATCGCTGTTGCGACCTCGTTAGAAACCTTCGCACCCAAGACAGACGTTGCCATCGAGCTTGGCGGCGAGGATGCCAAGATCATCTATTTTGAAGGCGGCAATGTAGAACAGCGTATGAACGGTATCTGTGCAGGCGGTACCGGCTCCTTTATCGACCAGATGGCGTCCTTATTACAGACAGACGCTGCCGGTCTTAATGAGTATGCAAAAAATTATAAATCCTTATACACCATTGCTGCGCGTTGCGGCGTATTTGCCAAATCTGATATTCAGCCGCTGATTAACGACGGCGCTACCAAAGAGGACCTTTCCGCCTCTATTTTTCAGGCGGTTGTCAATCAGACCATCAGCGGTCTTGCCTGTGGCAAGCCGATTCGCGGCCATGTTGCATTTTTAGGAGGTCCTCTCCATTTTCTGTCCGAGTTAAAGGCTGCCTTTATCCGTACGTTGAAGCTGGATGAGGAGCACGTCATTGATACAGATAACTCACATTTGTTCGCCGCCATTGGCTCTGCCCTCAATTATAAGGAAGAGACGGTCTATTCAATGGAGGAAATGGTCGGAAAGCTTTCTTCCAATATCAAAATGGAATTTGAAGTAGAACGTATGGAACCGCTCTTTTCTTCACAGGAAGAGTACGATGCCTTCCGCGCGCGCCATAATGCGCACCGTGTAAGGACTGCAGACCTTGACAGCTATCAGGGCAACTGCTATCTCGGCATTGACGCCGGCAGTACCACGACCAAAATCGCTCTCGTCGGTGAGGACGGCTCCCTGCTGTATTCCTTTTATTCCAATAATAATGGCAGCCCATTAAAGACGGCAATCAACGCCATTAAGGATATTTATGCAAAGCTTCCCGCAGGCGTCCGTATCGTCCGCTCCTGCTCTACAGGCTACGGTGAAGCGCTGATGAAGGCTGCCTTTCTCCTGGACGACGGAGAGGTTGAGACCGTAGCGCATTACTATGCAGCTGCTTTCTTCAATCCTTCTGTAGACTGTATCCTTGACATCGGCGGTCAGGATATGAAATGTATCAAAATCAAAAATCAGACCGTAGACAGCGTACAGCTTAACGAGGCCTGCTCCTCCGGCTGTGGCTCCTTCATTGAAACCTTTGCAAAATCCCTGAATTTCAGCGTGCAGGATTTCGCAAAAGCAGCCTTGTTTGCAAAGCATCCTATCGATCTTGGCACACGCTGCACCGTATTTATGAATTCCAAGGTAAAACAGGCTCAGAAGGAGGGTGCGGAGGTTTCCGATATTTCCGCAGGACTTGCATATTCCGTTATCAAAAATGCGCTGTTTAAGGTTATTAAGGTATCCAGCGCCTCCGAGCTCGGAAAGGAAATTGTCGTACAGGGCGGTACCTTTTATAATGATGCTGTCCTGCGCAGCTTTGAAAAAATTGCAGACTGTCAGGCAATCCGCCCTGATATTGCGGGTATCATGGGCGCTTTCGGCGCTGCTCTGATTGCCAGAGAACGTTTTCAGATGCAGCCTGATTATGAAACTACCATGCTCTCCTTTGAGAAAATTGATGCGCTGCGTTTTGAGACGAGCATGGCAAAATGCAAGGGCTGTACCAACAGCTGCCGTCTGACCATCAACAAATTTACCGGCGGCAGACAGTACATTTCCGGCAACCGCTGCGAGCGCGGAATCGGTAAAAAGAAAAATGAGAATAATGTGCCAAACCTGTTTGAATATAAGCTGAAACGGATTTTTGACTATGAACCGCTTTCGCCTGACAATGCGCCGCGCGGAAAGGTCGGAATTCCAAGAGTTCTGAATATGTATGAGAACTATCCCTTCTGGTTTACCTTCTTTACAAAGCTTGGGTATCAGGTGGTGCTCTCTCCGATTTCCAATCGAAAAATCTATGAGCTTGGCATTGAATCGATTCCCAGCGAATCCGAATGTTATCCTGCCAAGCTGGCACACGGACATGTCACCTGGCTGTTAAAGCAGGGTGTTCCTTTTATCTTCTATCCAGCGATTTTTTATGAGCGTAATGAGTTTGAGGATGCAAA
Organism: uncultured Lachnospiraceae bacterium; assembly: GCA_934432885.1. Lineage (GTDB taxonomy): Bacteria > Bacillota > Clostridia > Lachnospirales > Lachnospiraceae > VSOB01. Next base: position 9,949 of record CAKRYY010000041.1, on the reverse strand, counting down.
CAACCACTATAATTGTCCGATTGTAACCTCCTATTCAGAAAACATAAAAAACAACATTGATGAAATAAGACAGGGCGAGGTCTTATTCCGCAATCCCTTTATGTCCTTCCGTGACATTGATACCGTCACAAGCGCACTTATCCGCGAATTTACTGAAATTCCGGCACAGGAAATCCGCTCTGCCGCCGCAGATGCGTGGAAAGAGCTTGCAGACGCAAGACTTGATATGCAGAAAAAGGGAGAAGAAACCCTGCAGTATTTAAAGGAAACCGGTAAGCACGGTATTGTTCTTGCAGGCCGCCCTTACCACATTGACCCGGAAATCAATCACGGTATTCCTGAGCTGATTACCAGCTATGATATTGCCGTACTGACGGAGGACTCCATCTGTCATCTCGGCAAACCGGATCGCCCGCTTATCGTATCAGACCAGTGGATGTATCATTCCCGTCTGTATGCTGCGGCTTCTTATGTCCGCACGGTAGATAATCTGGATTTGATTCAGCTAAACTCCTTTGGCTGCGGTCTGGATGCCGTTACTACAGATCAGGTCAATGATATTCTTTCCGGCTCTGGCAAAATTTATACCTGCCTCAAGATTGATGAAGTAAACAATCTGGGCGCCGCCAGAATCCGTGTACGTTCCCTGCTCTCCGCGCTGCGCGTCAGAAAGCAGAGAGGAATTTCACGTACCATTCAGGAAACCTCTATCCAGAAGGTTTCCTTTACAGAAGAAATGCGGAAGGATTACACGATTTTATGTCCGCAGATGTCGCCGATTCACTTTACAATTCTGGAAGCGGCTCTCAAAAAATGCGGATATAATCTGGAAATCTTACCAAACGACAATAAGCATGCTGTAGATGTCGGGCTGAAATATGTAAATAATGACGCCTGCTATCCTTCTCTTATGGTTGTCGGACAGATTATGGAAGCGCTTCTTTCCGGACGCTATGACTTGAATAAAACGGCGGTCATCATGTCCCAGACAGGCGGCGGCTGCCGTGCTACAAACTATATTGGATTTATCCGCCGTGCACTTGAAAAAGCAGATATGGCGCAGGTTCCGGTTATTTCCCTGAATCTTGCTGGTATTGAAAGCAACCCCGGCTTCCACTTAAACGCCGAGCTGTTTTCACGGACTGCTGCTGCCGCCCTGCTCGGAGATGTGCTGATGCGCTGTCTCTACCGGATGCGTCCATACGAAAAGGAGCCCGGCTCTGCAAATGCCCTGCATCAGAAATGGTCGGAAGAATGTAAGAAATTTGTTTCTGCAAAGCATCTCCACTTCTTCCGCTTCAATCGTCTTTGCAGAGACATCATTGCCGATTTTGATGCGCTCCCGATTCAGGACATTCAGAAGCCGCGCGTCGGCGTTGTAGGCGAGATTCTGGTAAAATTCATGCCTGCGGCAAATAATTATCTGGTAGAGCTTTTAGAGCATGAAGGCGCAGAAGCTGTCGTTCCTGACCTGTTAGACTTTATGTTGTACTGCTTCTACAATCAGATATACAAGGCGGAGCATCTCGGTATGAGTAAAAAGGCGGCCCGTCTGTGCAAACTCGGCATCAAGGGGCTTATGTTCCTTCGCCGCCCTGCTTCAAAAGCATTTGAAAAGAGCGTACATTTTACGCCTCCCGCCAATATTTACGACCTGGTTTCCTATGCAGAGCCGATTGTCTCTATCGGCAATCAGACCGGTGAAGGATGGTTTTTAACCGGAGAAATGATGGAGCTGATTCACAGCGGTGTAAACAATATCGTATGTACACAGCCCTTTGGCTGTCTACCAAACCACGTTGTCGGAAAAGGTGTTATTAAGGAGCTGCGCCGCCGTCATCCGGCTGCCAATATCGTTGCAATCGACTACGACCCGGGCGCCAGTGAGGTAAACCAGCTAAACCGTATCAAGCTGATGCTGTCTACCGCGCAGAAGAATCTGAAGAAAGAAAAAGCCATTTAAGCGTGGATATTTTTATAATGTAAAAAGCAGTCCTTACAGATTCAAAGGGCTGCTTTTATTTTTATGAAACAAGAATTTCCTATGAAGTTTCCTATAAGTCAAAAAACAGCAGAAATCAAATTCCTGCTGTTTTTGCTCGGAGTGACAAGATTCGAACTTGCGGCCTCCGCCTCCCTAAGACGGCGCTCTAACCAAACTGAGCCACACCCCGTTATTCAGAGCCGCTATTATCTTTAGCAACTCTGATATTATATCGTATTCTTATACAAAAAGCAAGTATTTTTTAACTTATAAAATCAACTTCCTGCATCTTTCCTTCTTTTTCGTAAACGGCAATTCCATTCTTACTCCTGCTCTTGATGCTGTACATCGCCTCATCCGCACACTTTAAAAGCTGGTCTATGGTAGAAACCGTTTCGCTTTCATACGCAATTCCCATCGAAACCCGTACGGAATACTCTTCCTTATCCGACAAATGAATAAAACATTTCTTTTTGTACAGTTCAATCATCGCCTCCTGAATTTCCTCTTTGGTTCCAAAGCCTGTAAAGAGCATTGCAAATTCATCACCAGAGATTCTTGACGCGATTACCTTCGCCTCCGGCTTGGTTTTTTGCAGCTTCTTGACACACCAGCGCATGCGGTCCGCCATCGCTACAATATAAGCATCTCCCATGTTATGACCGTAATTGTCATTTACATGCTTCAAATTATCCAGGTCACAGAACATCATTGCGTTGACCCAGCCCTTATGCGCTTTTAGCAGCTGCTCACCATGCTCCTTTAAATAGGAAGCATTGTGAAGCTTGGTCAGAAAATCGTGTTCGGAAACAAACTTCAAATGACTGATTTTCTGATACTCTATCGTCTTATCTGTTACAACGCCAAAGATTCCGTTTTCTTCCTCCTTTGTCTTAAAGGAAACGCAATGCACATTTCCTTCATTATCCCGGAAGGTATGCGCATTTAATTCAGCGCATATCTCAAGCTTTGCGCGGATTTTCTCCCAGTCAGCTTCCGTCAGCTGCATTTCTTCAGAAATATGTTCATCCTCAAGTGCAAGAATTTCCGCAACAGAGCTGGTAATATCTGTTATTTTGGTATCAGAATGATAAAAGAAGCTGCCGATATTGTGCTCCATTTCACTCATGGTAAAATTATATCTCGAATGGCTCTGTTCCAGACGTTTCGCCATATCATTAAGCGCCTCATAAATGCTCTGAATCTCCTCCGCGCCGCTGTCACGAAAATGCACTTCTTTTCCACGCTGCCGCTGAATATCCTTAAGCATCTGCTTTAAGGGCTCCAAAATAATCTCTGTCGAGCTCCAGCAGGCAACAAAGCATGCTGCCATTGAGAAAAGATAAGCAATGATAATCTTATACGTCATCTCTCTTGCAGGAGCCTGCAGCTTTGTATCCCTTCCAAGCACCTCAACATACAGCGCATTTTCATCCAAAAACTTGCCGTAAATTTTTACCTTCTCACGGAATCCAGTGTAGTGTTCGTTTTCATTTTTCCATGTTATCTGCTGCGTGGGCTCACTGCCAGCATCCATAACAGCTACTGGTGCAAACGATGTCTCGCTGCCATAAAAGGTACCATCATCATTTCCCAGGCAAAACAGCATATTATCCATCGAGGAAGCCGTATCGTCATGCAGTAAAAACAGCTTCAGCAGCTCCTCTACATCGGCTTTCAGCAGTAAAAGATGTCCATTTCCCCCATCCTTTAAATACACACTATAGTAAAATGCTACCTTTTGCGTATTATAGCTCCAGCCATCAAAGCCATTTTCACTTTTCGCATATGTTAGTATCTTCTGATATTCCTCCTCTGAGAAACTCTTCCGCCAGTGTGTAGACATGGAAACTGAAATATTTTCCTCCGGCACTCCCATCAGACAGGCAATATCGGATGTATTCAGCGAATATTCCGATGGTTCGTTATCACTATAACAAACCACTTCATTCTGATTAAGGTTAATATAATAGACTGCGGAAAGCGCATTGGTTTTGTTCAGAACATCTATCAGCATGGCATGAATGTTACTTACCGGCGTTCCCTTACGAATCTGCCGTTTTAGCCCGGCTCCTTCCAGATAAATATGATTCAGCGTAGATGAAATGACTTCATTTTTATCCTGAAGACGCAGACGCATTGTCTCATACGGCTGCCTGGAAATGTCTGTGATTCCGCCCATAGACGCCAGAAGAACGCCAAAGAACAGGCTCTGTGCCAGCACTGCAATCAACACTGCACAGATGATTCTGTTTTTTAATGAATAGGTTTTCTTTTTCATAATCCTACCGTTGGCAGAAAATCTCCACTATCTGATCATAGAAATCCTGTGCTTTTTCATCGTAATTCATTGCATCTGCCGCCAGCTCCGGCGACATGCCTTCCGCAAGGTATTTCAAATATTCCTGTCTGCCATCCTTTAGTATTGTTTTAAAATAATCTTCAAATTCCTTACGAATATCATAAGCGCCCTCAAAGTCAAAGCCATAAACCATATCGCAGGTTTTTACCTGTTCCACGCCCATCATAACCGCAGCCTTTACTTTTTCTTCCTGAATTTCGTCAAATTCCCCATTTTCAACTGCAGCCCGGCTTGTTGGCATATAAGACAGCAACGACGCATATTCCATGCCCTTTTTTCCTGAAATCCACTTGATAAAATCCGCCACTGCCCGATTGGACTCCTCTGTTCCCTTCAAAGCAGCAATTCCGGCACCCTGCTGTATGGCGGTTTTCTTACCGTCTGCAAAGCCCGGATAAGGATAAATCCCCATCTCTATCGTCTCTTCACTTCCATCCTTCGGATAGATTGTCTCAGGGAAATAGGCAACGCTTGCAATGCTGCCTGCATAGCCGCAAAGCTTATCCTGTCTAAGCTCATCCGAGCAATACTTTTCCGCATCCCTGAAATATCCCTTTGTGTAAGGAATATAATATCCGCTAAACAGCTTTTTGATTGCCGCCTCATCCAGTTCAAAGGTCACGCTTCCATCCGCCGCCGTCTTATAAATATCTGCGCCCAGCGAATGATTCTGTGTAATGAAATAGTTGCTCAGACTGTCGATTCCAATTAACGCCTTTCCATCATTGGCTCCCTCCGGTGTCTGCGCATCCGTCCAGTTATAAAATGCCTCTGCCATCTTCGCAATGGACTCCCAGCTTTCAAAATCAGCCGCCGAATAGCTGCTATTTTCTGCAAAAAACTTATCTAGCAGGGTCTGATTCATAAACAACAGCTCCGTAGACTTTACCGCAGGCATAATATACAGTGCGTCTCCGAATACCCCCTCCGCCAGAAAATCAGAGTAATAATCCTCCAGTTCTTCTCTGGTAAAATAGTCCTGGAAATCAAGCAGCTCCGCCGGCGCGCTTTTTTGAATCTCCTGCAGGGTATCCCGGTAAGCCAAAAACATATCCGGTCTTTCTGCAGCTCCATCCATGCTGTTAGCTGCCAGCTCTACCTTAAGGGTAATATCCTCAATGGAGCCAAGCGCTACCGCTTCAACCAATACGCCCCTTTCCTTTCCAACTGTATTGTTATATTCTGCCACAATTTCATCCAGTCCATCTTTCTGCGCATCGTTATAATAATGCCAGAAGCGGATTTCCAGAGGTTTTTTTACTGTCACCTCCTGCGGCGGCGTATTCGCTGCGCAGCCTCCCGAAAAGAGCACTGCCAAAAAAGCTGCCATTACTCCCAAAAGCAACTTTCCTCTTTTTCTTATTATCATTTCATTTTACTCCTATCCGATATGGCAAGGTCCAATCTCTTCCAAATCATATGGTGTCGCCTGATATACATAATAATTCAGCCAGTTGGAATACAACGTGTTGCAATGGGCACGCCATTGCAGATTCGGACGCCTTTCAAAATCATCCTCTGGATAATAATTTTCCGGCAGCTTAATGGAAAGCCCCTTATTTCTATCACGCATATATTCATTGTGCAGCGTTATCCTGTCATATTCCGGATGCCCCATTACAAATATCTGTCTGCCGCCCTCTGTCATACACAGGTATACGCCCGCTTTTTCAGATTCTGCAAGAACAAGCAGCTCGCTGCAATTATAAATATCCTCATTAGAAACAGCCGTATGCCTGCTGTGAGGCGCCATAAAAATATCATCAAATCCACGTACCAGCGGCACCCTGCGATTTTTCACACGGTGTGCAAAAAGTCCAAAGAGCTTATCCTCCAATAGATGCTTACGGATTCCAAAGTGATGATATAAGCCTGCCTGCGCACCCCAGCAGATATGGAAGGTTGACGTCACGTGTTCCTTACTCCAGTCCATAATCGTGCAGAGTTCCTTCCAATAATCCACCTCTTCAAAGGGAATCTGTTCCACTGGTGCACCGGTAATAATCATTCCATCATATTTATTTTCCTTTAATTCATCAAAGGTATTATAAAATTTATTCAGATGCGTTACCGAAGTATTTAAGGATATATGGCTGTTCATCTTCATAAACGTAATGTTGATTTGAAGCGGCGTATTAGAAAGCGCACGCAGAAGCTGCAGCTCCGTATCCTCCTTGACTGGCATCAGATTCAAAATACAAATCTGTAATGGGCGGATATTCTGATGAATGGAACGGTTTTCATCCATTACAAATATATTTTCATTTTCAAGACTCTCCTTTGCCGGGAGATCATTCTGTACTTTTATCGGCATGTCGTTTTCCTCTTTTTAAAGGTAGTATAGCACAATCCTTAGGCGGCTTCAACACAGCCGCCACCATAGATAATCCCCTACTGCAAATACTGCTCTAAAAATGCGTCCTCAGACAATACCGGAACATCCAGCTCCTTCGCCTTTTTATTTTTGGCACTCGCTGATGCAGTGTCATTGTTAATCAGGGCATCTGTTTTTGAGGTTACGCTTCCCGTTACCTTTCCGCCCCGCCTTTCAATCTCTTCCTTTAAGGCACTGCGATTTTCAAAATGATTCAGGCTTCCGGTAATGACAAAAACCTTCCCCCGCAGGGTCAGATTTTCCGACGTTATCTGTTCCCGTGCGATCGAAAGCTCCGGCAGCAGAAGCGCAAGCTCTTCTTTATTTTTAGGCTGTTTAAAATAATCGCAGAATGCAGCAGCGATTACAGCACCAACGCCATCTATCATCGCAAGCCGTTCTGTATCCGCCTTCATCATTTCCTGCAAATCATCCGCAAATTCCCGGCAAATCATTTTGGCATTTGCCAGACCGATATTCGCAATGCCAAGTCCATAAAGCAGTCTTGGCAGCGTCGTATTGCGGGCCTTCTTTGTATTTTCCACCAGCTTCTGATAGGACTTCTCTCCAAAGCCCTCCATTTCTACAATTTCTTCATGGTGCTCCTTAAGATGAAACATATCCGCATAATGATGAATAAATCCTCTGCTGATAAATTTCTCAAGCGTCGCTTCTGAAAGTCCATCAATATTCAACGCATCTCTGCTGGCAAATAAAGTAAATGCCTTAATTCTTTTGGCATCGCAGTCAGGATTCGTACAATACAGCACCTCAACATCATTTGCCTTTTCTATTTTCGTTTCTCCGCCGCAGACAGGGCAGATAGACGGCGGCTCAACGCCTCCGCTCTTTGTCAGATTTTCCGCAATCTGCGGAATAATCATATTTGCTTTATATACGGTAAGCCTATCTCCGATTCCAAGCTTAAGCGACCTTACAATGCTGACATTATGGACGGAGGCACGGCTTACTGTCGTTCCTTCCAGCTCCACCGGTTCAAATATCGCAACCGGATTGATAAGCCCTGTACGGCTTGCGCTCCACTCCACTTCCTTTAAGGTCGTCTCCGCCTGCTCATCCGCCCACTTAAATGCAATGGAGTCTCTCGGAAATTTTGCTGTTGTTCCAAGTTCTCTGCTATATTCCAAATCATCCAGTGTAAGAACAAGTCCGTCCGATGGAATATCATAGGTCTGTATCTCTTTTTCAAACCATGCAACCGTATCTATGACATTACCCTCTGTCACTCTCTTATAGCCTACAATGTCAAAGCCCTGCTCCTTTAAAAACAAAAGCTGATTTTCCCTCTTATTCTGAAAATCCACGCCATCGGCATGCACAAGCGCAAATGCATAAAATCGGACATTTCTGGATGCTGTAATCTCGTTATTCAGCTGTCTTACGGAACCACTGCACAGATTTCTCGGATTCTTATATTTCGCATCTGCATCTCCGATTTCTTCATTGATTTTTTCAAAATCAGAATAAGTAATGACAGCTTCGCCGCGCAGCGTCAGCTTTCCATGATAGGAAATCTGAAGCGGGATATTCTGAAATACTCTGGCATTGTTTGTTACGACTTCGCCAATTTCTCCATTTCCACGTGTTACCGCTTTTGCCAGTTTTCCTTCCTCATACTGCAGCACAATCGTAAGCCCGTCCAGCTTCCAGCTAAGAAGTCCCTCCTTATCCTTTAAAAAGGCAGCAAGCTCTTCCCTCTCCTTGGTCTTTCCAAGTGAAAGCATCGGTCTTTCATGCCGCTCCTTTGGCAGCTCTTCCACCGCCTCATATCCAACCTTCATAGTCGGACTGCCTGCAAGCACAATGCCGCTTTCTTTTTCAAGCCGCTCAAGCTGCTCATAGAGGCTGTCATACTCCAGATTGCTCATAATTTCCGTATCTTCTGCGTAATATGCCTTAGAAGCTGCTAAAAGGCGGGCGGAAATCTCTTTCATTTCTTTCTTTATTTTTTCAAGCTCCATGTTTCTTTTCCCTTCGTTTCTGCAAGCCGATACAACTGTTCAAGCTCCTCGCCTTCCAGTTTGCGGTATTTGCCCGGTTTTAATTCACCAAGCGTTATATTCATAACCCGTACCCTTTTTAATGCGGCGACCTCCATGCCAAGCTCGCTGCACATACGGCGTATCTGACGGTTCATTCCCTGCGTCAGAATAATACGGAAGGTATATTTTCCCATTTTTTCCACCCTGCAGGGTCTTGTCTTTCGTTCAAGCTCATGCAAATATACACCGGATGCCATCTGCTTTAAGAAATCGTCCGTAAGCTCCTGCCGCAGCTTAACCACATATTCCTTTTCGTGACCGCTGCTCCCCTTCATCATCCGCTGAATCAAATCGCCGTCATTGCTCAAAAGCAATAGTCCCTCGGACTCTTTATCCAGTCTGCCTGCGTAAGTCACCCGAACCGGATAGCCAATTTCCTTTGTTACGATACGCTCCGCAAATTTATCTCTTTCGGTGCAGATTACGCCAAACGGCTTATAGTATGCAAGCACGACCCTTTCTTCTCTGCCCTGTAGCTGCTTTCCATCTACCGCAACGCTGTCTGTGCCGCCCACCTGACTGCCAACGCCTGCAATGCTTCCATTTATCGTAACCCGCCCCTCTGCTATAAGCTTGTCCGCATCCCTGCGCGAACAGATGCCGCACTGTGCGAGAAATTTATTTAAACGTACTTTTTCCACGCAAATTCCTTCCTTGTTTTGTTTTTTCCTTTGAGGCTCATTATAGCATAATCTCACAGGCAGTAAAAGAGCCTGTCGGAGGGGATGAACCGACAGGCTCTTTTCTGGCATTTCTAATGGTATTGGAATGTGATTATGCCCTTATTTTGCTAAAACTGCTTTTGTCGCAACCACCGGGACACCTGTGCCCGCTACATTTTCCAGCACAACATCGCCAATCGCAACGGGTGCCTTTACTGTCACACGGTTTATTTCTTTCATGCAGTCAAATATCTTTTCCTTTGGAATATCCTCTTTTGTTTTCACGGAAATAAACGGCTTATCCCCGTCCAATGCGCGTACCGTCGAAGTAACGATTCTGGTCGGATTCGTCACTTCCTTCTCAGCATAGGTCTTTCCACGCGGACAGGTATTTCCAGTTACGCTTACTACCTTTCCATCTTCCATCATAACTGTAATCGGGCATCCCATTGGGCAGCCGATACAAATCAATTCTCTCTTTTCCATACCGCGTCACTCCTTTTC
>CAKRYY010000040.1 GCA_934432885.1 uncultured Lachnospiraceae bacterium | reverse complement strand
ATGCTGGACTTTTTTAACTTATAGAAACTTCGTTTACTCATGCAGCAGCCAATCCGCAATGTCTTGAATTTTAATTCCTTCATAGCTATATTCCGGATGTCTGGTTCGGGCAATAATCATTTTGGGATAGGCATCCCGAATTTGGAGCAGTGGCGAAGATTCCCGCAAAAAGGTTTCCTGACCGGATATATTATCGCTTACCTGAATATAGATTTTTTCATTTTCTCTTTGTGCAACAAAGTCAATCTCTTTCTGATAGAGCTTTCCAACATAAACATCATAGCCTCGGCGGAGCAATTCGATACAAACTATATTTTCATAGATTCTCCCATAGTCCATATTTCGGTTTCCGAGGACTGCAGAACGGATACCCACATCGCCCAAATAAAATTTTTCTGAGCTTTCCAAATATTTTTTCCCACGAATGTCATAACGCTTTATATGATAAAAGACAAAAGCATTGCATAAATATTTGATGTATTTTCCAATTGTCACATGATTGGTTGGAATCCGGTTTGCTGTCAATAGCTGGCTGACCTTATTAGGAGAAGTCAGGTTGCTGATATTGTCCATGAGAAATTCACTCAGGTGCTGTAAAACCAGAGTATCGGGCAAAGCGTATTTTTGGACCAAATCCCTTGTAACAATGGTCTCATATACCTCTTTAATATAATTTACTCTGTCTTTTTCTGTTTTGTAAGCGTAGGAACCTGATAAACCGCCTTTTCTGGAATAATCGTCAAAAAGTGTGTCCACATCGTTGGATTCATCGTAATATTGGCAATATTCCTGAAAGCTGAAAGGAAATACATGGATTTCAATGTAACGTCCGGTAAAAAGCGTAGCCAAATCAGCGCTCAGCAAAAAAGCGTTTGAGCCGGTTATATAGATGTCATATTTCCCTTTGGAATAGAGGCTGTTGACAGCCAGTTCAAAATCAGGGCACATCTGCACCTCATCCACGAAAAGATAATTTGTTTTTTCTGCTTCGTAGTGTTCTTCCACGTAGGAGTGCAGCGCATGATATTCCTTGATATTTTCATAAGACAAGTCCATAAAATCAATAAAAATGATATTGATGTTTTCAAAATGGCTTTTCAGGTATTCCATATATGCCTGCATCAATTTTGATTTGCCAGAGCGGCGGATACCTGTAATAATTTTAATGTCAGGTGTTCCGTTCAATTCTATGATTCTGTTTAGATATTTCTCTCTGGTAATTATTTTCATAAGAAACTCGCTTTCGAAAGTTAAAAATTTTTTATTTTTTGAAACCTAGTTGATAAACTCATTATACTTAGCATTATTAGTATGTGCAAGAAGTCACTTTCAAAAACTAAAATTTTTTTATTTTTTGAAAACGCAGCCATGCGGCGGTTGCCAAATGAGGGCATTTTTTGTATGATGGTTCCGGTAAAGCGGATGCACAGGAGGGAACGGCAGGGTCAGATGAACCGATGGCAAACTAACAATATACCTATCAAAATGAAAAAATTCGGATGTAGCGCATACGTGCTCAAATGGGCTGCGGCTGTTACCATGCTGATAGACCATACGGCAGCGGTTGTGGTGAAAGGCTGGGTTATGGCAGGGCTTGCAGGCTACAGCGCGCAGCAGGTAGAGGCGTGGAATCTTTTGTACGACTGGATGCGGCGCATTGGCAGGACGGCTTTCCCACTGTTTGCGTTTTTGCTTGTAGAGGGCTTCTGCCATACGCACAGCAGGCGCAGATATGCCGGCAGACTCTTGGCGGCGGCGCTTTTGTCGGAAATTCCGTATGACCTTGCATTTTCGGGGAAAATTGATTTCAGCCATCAAAATACGCTGTTTACGCTTCTGCTGGGACTGCTGCTTTTACAGGGCTATGAATGGCTTGGAGAAAGGGAAAAGCTTCCGGCGCTGGGAAAGCTTTTTTGTCATGGTGGACTGCTTCTTTTTTTCGGCGCATTTTCGTGGTATGCACATACAGACTACAGCTATAAGGGGTTAATTCTGATTTCGGTATTTTATCTGTTCCGCCAGTTTCGGATGGCGGCGGCAATCGGCGGCTTCTGTGCATTTTCGTGGAGCCCCTGGAGTTTTCCGGCATTTTTGCTGCTGGCAGCTTATGACGGCAGCAGGGGAAAATCGGGGCAGCGTTTCTTCTATTTATTTTATCCGCTGCATCTGCTTTTTCTGTTTCTTATTTTAAAAATGATTCTCGGTATTTTTTCTTTCGTTGAAAATATATGAGAAATATTCTATAATAAGAGTCGGAGAAAGTATAACGGGCGGATAAGGAAAATAGAAAAGATAAATAGAATATGTAAAGGGGTGGTCGGATGAAGCTGACTTTTATTGGAGCAGACCATGAGGTAACCGGCAGCTGTCATTATCTGGAAGCGTGCGGAAAGCACATTCTGGTGGATTATGGCATGGAACAGGGGGTCAATGTATATGAAAATGCACCGCTTCCGGTTCAGGAGGGTCTGATTGATTATGTGCTTTTGACACATGCGCACGTGGATCATTCGGGTATGCTGCCGCTTCTGTATGCAAGAGGCTTTCGTGGACAGGTGCTGATGACAGATGCCAGTGCGGATTTATGTAGTATTATGCTGCGTGACTGCGCACATATCCAGATGCAGGAGGCAGAATGGAAAAACCGTAAGGCAAAACGGCATGCAGGAACGGATGCGGTGGAGCCAGTCTATACAATGGAGGATGCAGACGGTATCATAAAGAGGATTGTTCCTTGTCATTATGATACAGAGGTTGCGCTCTGCGAGGGAATACGGATTCGTTTTACGGACATCGGGCATCTGCTTGGCTCTGCCAGTATAGAAATCTGGATTTCAGAGAATGGACAGGAGCGCAAGATTGTCTTTTCCGGTGATATTGGAAATAAGGACCAGCCTTTGATTAAGGATCCGAAGCTGACGGCAGAAGCGGATTATGTCGTTATGGAATCCACGTATGGAGACCGTCTGCATACGGCGGAGCGCCCTGATTATGTTGCGGAGCTGACACAGATTCTGAGCGAAACCTTTGCAAAGGGCGGCAATGTCGTGATTCCGTCCTTCGCAGTTGGCAGGACGCAGGAGATGCTGTATTTTCTGCGCAAGATAAAAGCGGATAGGCTGGTAAAAAACAATCCGGATTTCCCGGTTTATGTGGACAGCCCGCTTGCGGTGGAAGCGACGGGAATATTTCATAAAAATATTTATTCCTGCTTCGATGAAGAAGCAATGGAGCTTGTAAGACAGGGAATCAACCCGATTCAGTTTCCGGGGCTGCATCTGGCGATTACAAGCGATGAATCCAAGATGATTAACTTTGATGATACGCCGAAAGTTATTCTTTCCGCATCCGGTATGTGCGAGGCGGGACGTATCCGCCATCATTTAAAGCATAACCTGTGGAGACCTGAGTGTACGGTGCTTTTTGTCGGCTATCAGGCAGTCGGAACGCTTGGCAGAATGATTGTGGACGGTGCAGAAGAGGTAAAGCTTTTTGGTGAAACAATCAGTATCCGCGCAAGAATCGCAAAGCTTGCCGGACTGAGCGGTCATGCTGATAAAAATGGACTTTTGGAGTGGGTTAACGGATTTACGAAAAAGCCTGAGCGGGTATTTGTCGTACATGGTGAGGACAGTGTCTGTGACAGCTTCACAGACTGCCTTTCACAGGAATATGGATTTTCTGCGTATGCCCCGTACAGCGGCACACGCTTTAACCTGCTGACAAACACCTTTGAATATGAAGCGGCGCCAATCAGGATACAAAAGAAGGCAAAAAAGGCGAGCGACGTCTTTTCGCGTCTGCTGGCGGCAGGTCAGAGGCTGCTTAGCGTTATCCATAAAAATGAAGGCGGCGCAAACAAGGATCTGGCGAAGTTTGCAGATCAGGTAAATTCTCTCTGTGATAAGTGGGACAGAGACTAAATTTGGAGGAATGAGTTGAATATTATTGCAGCGGTGGACAATAACTGGGCGATTGGCTATCAAAATGAATTGCTGGTGCGGATTCCAAATGACCATAAGCATTTCAGAATGGAAACACAGGGAAAGGTTGTAGTGCTTGGAAGAAAAACGCTTGAAACATTTCCGCAGGGACTGCCTCTTGCCGAGAGGACAAATATCATCCTTTCGAGGGATACCTCCTATCAGGTAAAGAATGCCGCTGTAGTACATTCGATTCCGCAGCTTCTGGAAATGCTTTCCGGATATGCTTCGGAGGACATTTATATCATTGGGGGAGAGAGTATCTATCGTCAGATGCTTCCTTATTGTGATGTGGCACATATTACAAAAATCGACCATAGCTATGCGGCGGATCGGTATTTTCCGAATCTGGATGAACTGCCGGGATGGCATATCACACAGGACAGCGAGGAGCAGACATATTTTGATCTGGAATACAGATTTTTGAAATATGAAAAACATAAGGAGGACCAAGGCAAATGAGTACAGCGTCCTTGGTAATTACCAATGAAAAGTGTATCGGCTGCAATAAGTGCATTTCTGCCTGTCCGGTACTGACAGCAAATCATGCTGTGGAGGAGAATGGAAAAAGTAAGATTCACGTGGACGGCAATGCCTGCATCAGCTGCGGCGCCTGTATAGACGCCTGCGAGCACGGCGCAAGGGAATTTATGGATGATACCGAGCGCTTCTTTGCAGACCTGCAGAAGGGAGAAAAGATTTCGCTTCTGGTGGCTCCTGCTTTTCTTGCCAATTATCCAAAGGAATATGCTTCTGTACTGGGCGGTCTTAAGAAGCTTGGCGTAGGCCGGATTATCAGCGTCAGCTTTGGTGCGGATATTACGACATGGGGCTACATAAAGTATATTACGGAACATAAATTCTACGGCGGTATTTCCCAGCCCTGCCCGGCGGTAGTAAATTATATTGAAAAGTACGTGCCGGAGCTTCTGCCAAAGCTTATGCCGATTCATTCTCCGATGATGTGCGCGGCAGTTTATGCAAAAAAATATATGAAGCTTACGGACAAGCTGGCATTTATCAGCCCGTGTATTGCAAAAAAGAAAGAAATCGAAGATCCGAATACACACGGATTTGTTTCCTATAATGTTACCTTCGACCACCTGATGAAATATGTACGTGAGCATGGCATCAAGGGACCGGATGCAGTGGATGAAATCGAATATGGACTTGGCTCGATTTATCCGATGCCGGGTGGTTTAAAGGAAAATGTATACTGGTTCTGTGGCGAGGATGCGTTTGTGCGTCAGGTTGAGGGTGAGGCGCACATGTATGAATTTTTGCAGGACTATAAGGAAAGGGTAAAGAGCGGAAAATCACTTCCTTTTATGGTGGATGCACTTAACTGTGCAAGCGGCTGTATTTATGGAACGGCGATTGAACCGGAAAAGGCAGCCAGCGAGGAAAATATGTACACTCTTCAGGAAATCCGGCAGAAGAGCAAAAAGAGCGGAAAGAAGCAGGCGTTTGCAAGGGACCTTACTCCGGCAAAGCGTTTAAAGAAGCTGAATGAGCAGTTTGCAAAGCTGGATATTCATGATTTCATGCGTTCCTATACCGACCATTCCAGGGATGTGGATGTAAAGGTTCCGGATAAGGAGCAGCTTGCCCAGGTATTTAAGCAGATGGATAAGGTAACGATCTTGGATCAGAAGATTAACTGTTCCGCCTGCGGTTATCATACCTGTAAGGAAATGGCGCAGGCAATTTATAATGACTGCAATACGCCAAATAACTGTATTCACTTCGTAAAGAATGCAGTTGAGAAGGAAAAAGAAAACGAGAAGCAGCTTTCCGCTGACATGCAGAGGAAAAGTGCAGAGATTGAAGCTAAAAATGAGCAGATTCATGCGATGGCGGAGAGTGCAGCGCAGGATTTTGAAAGTCTGGATGACGCAATTAAGGAAATGGCAGCAGGCAATAACAACAATGCACAGGAAAGCACGAATATCAATATGCTGATGATGGAGGTCGTTGAGCTTGGCGAACACTTAAAGGAGGCGCTTACTTCCATAGAGACATTGATGCAGGGCTTGCAGAGCAACAATGAGGAGATTGCAGGTGTAGCGGATGAAACAAATCTTTTATCCCTGAATGCGAGCATCGAAGCAGCGCGTGCGGGCAGTGCGGGCAGAGGCTTTGCCATCATTGCTGAGAATATCAAGAAGCTGGCAGAATCCTCTAAGGAAACGGCTCTTGACAGTGGAAAGAATCAGGAGAAGATTGGCGAAGCAGTCGCTACTTTACAGGAGCGTGCGGAGAAGCTGATTGAGATTATCGGAAATGTTAATGATAAAGTAACCAGTCTGGCAGCTGCGACAGAGGAAATTGCAGCGGCAACCGTAGAGGTTGGCAATGTAGCGGATAATCTGAAAGAAAAGATTGATACCTTGATTTCTTAAGTAATTTTATAAAAGAATTAGAATTATTAGCACTCATTTCAAATGAGTGCTAATTTTTTCTTGACTTCTGCTGCGGAGAGGCTTACAATCAAAGTCAGGAAGAAAGGATGTGACCAATATGGCAGCAAGACAAGGCAGTTTGTCAATTAACAGTGATAACATTTTCCCGATTATTAAAAAGTGGCTGTATTCAGACCACGACATTTTTTTCCGGGAATTGATTTCTAATGGCTGTGATGCCATTACAAAATTAAAAAAGCTGGATATGATGGGAGAGTATACACTCCCAGAGGACTATAAGGCAAAGATACAGATAATTGTCAGTCCTGAGAAAAAGACGCTTACCTTTATTGATAATGGTCTGGGTATGACCGCAGACGAGGTAGAGGAATACATCAACCAGATTGCTTTTTCCGGCGCGGCAGATTTTATTGAGAAATATAAGGACAAGGCAAACGACGACCAGATTATCGGGCATTTCGGTCTGGGCTTTTATTCAGCATTTATGGTAGCGGATGAGGTGCATATCGATACACTTTCCTATAAAGAAGGTGCAAAGCCGGTTCACTGGGAATGTGATGGTGGTACACAGTTTACGATGGATGAAGGCGACTGGGCACAGGTGGGTACTAAGATTACCCTGTTTGTCAATGAGGACTGTCTGAAATTCTGTAATGAATATGAGGCAAGAAGCGTCATTGAAAAGTACTGCTCATTTATGCCGACAGAAATCTATCTTTCTAAAGAGGATACGACAGATACGCAGACGATTGAAGAGAGCGAAAAGCTGGAGAGCGATACGGTAATTGAGACAATCCAGCCTGAAAAAGAGGGAGAGCCGGTCAAATTAAAAATTAAAAAGAGACCGGAGCTGATGAATGACCCGAATCCGCTCTGGACAAAGCATCCGAATGAATGTACGAAGGAGGATTATCTTGCTTTTTACCGCAAGGTATTTCTGGATTATAAGGAGCCTCTTTTCTGGATTCATCTGAATATGGACTATCCGTTTAACTTAAAGGGAATTTTGTATTTCCCGAAGATTAACATGGAATATGAGTCCATTGAAGGAACTATCAAGCTGTATAACAATCAGGTATTTATTGCAGATAATATTAAGGAAGTAATTCCGGAATTTCTGCTGCTCTTAAAGGGCGTAATCGACTGTCCTGACCTGCCGCTGAACGTATCAAGAAGCGCGCTGCAGAATGACGGCTTTGTAAAGAAGATTTCCGATTATATTACCAAAAAGGTTGCAGATAAGCTTTCAGGAATGTGCAAGACCGAGAAGGAAGAGTATGAGAAATACTGGGATGACATCAGCCCGTTTATCAAGTTTGGCTGCCTGAAGGATGACAAGTTCTGCGAAAAGATGACAGATTATATCCTGTTCAAGAATCTGGATGGCAAATATCTGACCCTGCCGGAGTGTCTTGAGGTTGCAAAGAGCGACCCGGACGAAAAGACAGAGGAAGAAAAAGCAACCGATGAGGACGGCAAGGCAGTAGAGGCTGAGGTCGTAACAGAGGATGGCGAAAAAGCAGAGGACGCCGAGGCTGAAAAGAAAGAAAAGACGATTTATTATGTGACGGATGAAAAGCAGCAGGGACAGTATATCCAGATGTTCAAGGCTGCCGGAATGGACGCTGTAATTTTAAATCATAACATCGACCAGCCTTTTGTATCACAGCTTGAAGCAAAGAACGAGGGCGTTAAATTCCAGAGAATCGATGCAGACCTGACGGATGTCTTTAAGGCGAAAACCAGTAAAAAAGCCGCAAAAGAGATGGAAGAGCAGGCAGAGGCTATCGGCAAAGTATTCAAGAAGGCGCTCAAAAAGGATAAACTGAAGGTAGCCGTTGAAAAGCTGAAAAATAAGAAGATTTCTTCAATGATTACGCTGTCGGAGGAAACAAGACGGATGCAGGACATGATGAAGATGTATGCAATGCCTGGTATGGGCGGCGACATGTTCGGGGCGCAGGAGGGAGAAACGCTGATTTTGAATAGCTCTCATCCGCTTGTGCAGTATGTGCTTGAGCATCAGGACGGCGAGAATGTCCGCATGATATGTGAACAGCTCTATGACCTTGCAATGCTGCAGCATGCACCGCTTGAACCGGAAGCAATGGCAAAATTTGTTGCAAGAAGCAACGACATCATGCTGCTTCTGACCAAATAAGCCAGAGTTATTTTTAAGGGTCTTTCCGAATATGCTTGCATAGAGCATAAAAATGGGAAGAAACGATATGGCAGATGAAAAGCTGGAGCTTTTATTGAATGCAGCGCTGGCGGCAACGCCGCAGGAGCGTGAAAAATCAGGAATCCTGAATGTGGGATTTGATACAGAGGAAAAGACCTGGGAGGTCATCGTGAAATATCACGGTGACCTTTCTTTTTTGGAAAGGCTTTCTATTCTGGTGGAGCCTCTGCTTTTGGGATATGCTATTTTGACTGTGCCGGAAAGCGAAGTTTCACTTCTGTCACAAATCACAGAAATTGAATATGTTGAAAAGCCAAAGCGGCTGTACTTTCAGACCTTTGCCGGAAAGCAGGCGTCCTGTATTTTCCCGGTAACGCAGAGACCGCCGTACCTAAGCGGAGAGGGCGTGCTGGTCGGCATTGCAGATTCCGGAATCGATTATACCCATGAGGAATTTCTGGATGAGGCGGGGAGGACAAGGATTGACTTCCTCTGGGATCAGAGCCTTTCGCCGGATGCACAGAAGGGCTGGGAAGCACCGGAGGGCTTTGCGGGCGGTGTAGAATTTACCGCGCAGCAGATAGATGAGGCGCTGCAGGCGGAAGGAGACGCAGCGCGGAGCCTGCTGGTGCCAGAGCGAGATGTGAGCGGGCATGGAACTGCGGTTGCGGGGATTGCGGCTGGAAGCAGTCAGGGGATTGCGCCGAAGAGCAGATTGCTGGTGGTAAAGCTAGGAATGGCGGAGAACGAGGGCTTTCCGCGCACGACGGAGCTGATGCGCGCCGTGACCTATCTGGTCAGGAAAGCGTCAGCCCTTGCAAAGCCGCTGGCATTAAATATCAGCTTTGGAAATACCTATGGCTCCCACGATGGAACTTCACTGTTAGAACGCTTCCTGGACAATGCTTCCGAGGTGGGGCGGTGCGCAGTCTGTGTGGGAAGCGGGAATGAAGCGGCGGCGCGCGGGCATATTTCTGGAAATGTGCTGGAGGATGTGCAGATTGAGCTGGCAGTGGGCAGATATGAACGGACGCTGAACCTCCAGCTTTGGAAAAATTATGCAGATACCTTTGAGGTAACGCTGCGTTCACCAGATGGCGGCAGGCTTTCCTTTGTGACAGATAGTAATGAGGCGCAGCGGCTTCAGAGATGGCGGCTTATGCAGACGGAGCTGCTTCTTTATATTGGAGAGCCGACGCCCTATTCTGTGCAGCAGGAAATTTATCTGGACTTTCTTCCGACAGGAGCGTATATCGACGGCGGCATCTGGACGTTTACGCTTACGCCCATTCGGACTGTAACAGGGAATTACAGCCTGTATCTGCCATCGCAGACGGCAATCGGAACCGATACTGGATTTTACAGGCCAACGCCGGATACGACGCTGACAATTCCCTCTACGGCATCGCGGGTGATTACGGTGGGCGCCTATGATACGACGCTGGATGCTTACGCGGATTTTTCTGGACGGGGCTATGTGTTTGCTGTAAATGACAGGGAGCGGCTTGGCATCACTCAGAGCAAGCCGGATATAGTAGCGCCCGGCGTTGGGATTGTGGCGGCGCAGCCCGGCGGCGGTTATGGCAGCCGGACGGGGACTTCCTTTGCGGCTCCTTTTGTGACCGGCGCTGCGGCGCTCCTCATGCAATGGGGAATCGTCATGGAAAATGACCGTTATCTGTATGGGCAGAAGGTAAAGGCGTACCTGCAGCGGGGCGCGCAGCCCCTGCCGGGCTTTTCACAGTATCCCAATCCGCTGGTGGGGTATGGGAGGCTGTGCGTGGCGGAGAGCCTGCCGTAAGAAATGAAAAACGAAATTATTGTGAATAAATGAAAAATATGTTATAGTATATACACAATGTGTAAATGCAGAGGAGCTATCATGGAAATAAAAGATAAGATAAGAGCATTGCGGGAGAGCACCGGAATGAACAGAAAGGAATTCTGTGAATATTTCAAAATCCCATATAGAACGGTAACGGAATGGGAAAGAGGAACCAGAAAAATGCCTGATTATGTGTTGAGACTATTGGCTTATCAGATAAAGATGGAGAATCTTTTGAAAAGGGAAGATGCAAATGAAAAATAGAGTAATTGAAGTGCAGAATGTACAAATTTCTATTTCAAAGCAGGATTTGCAGGAATATATTTGCATTACAGATATTGCGAAAGCAAAATCAGGAGAATCGCGCAGTGCAGATATTGTGAAGAACTGGCTGAGAAACAGGAATACACTGGAATTTTTGGGAACATGGGAAATGATGTATAATCCTGAGTTTAAAGTGGTCGAATTCGACCACTTTAAGGCGGAAGCGGGGCTGCATACATTTGTATTAAGCGTGGCAGAATGGGTCAATCAGACAAATGCAGTAGGATTATATGTAAAACGCGGAAAATATGGCGGTACTTATGCCCATAAAGATATTGCCTTTGAATTTGCATCTGCGGTCAGTCCCGTTTTTAAATTATTTTTAATAAAAGAATTTCAACGTCTGAAGGAAGTGGAGAATAATTCCAAACAAAAAGAATGGGATGCAAAGAGATTTTTAAGTAAAAACAATTATCTGATTCAGACAGACGCAGTAAAAAAATATTTACTTCCCAATGTGAATTACAGGGAGAATTTACAATGGCTTGCATACGCGGAGGAAGCGGATGTGTTAAATGTGGCTTTATTTGGTTTTACAGCTAAGGCATGGAGAGAGGCTAATCCAGAATTAGCTAAGAAAAATAATGTCAGGGATTTTGCGACTATCAATGAGCTGACTGTGCTTTCCAATTTGGAGTCGCATAATGCGCAGATGCTCAGGGAAGGAAGGGGAAAAGAGGAAAGATTTAAAATATTGCAGGGGATTGCTGAATACCAGCTGCATGTTTTAAATGCGGCAGAAAAGATAGTAATGTCGGAGAGTCTGCCGGGATAAGAATCTTTTAAAATTGTAGTTGACAAATCAAATAATCTGCGCAATAATACATATAACATATAAATCCTACTTGAATAATAGGAATAAGGAGGAAATAAAAATGGCAAATATTTATAAGGGAACGCTGGGGCTGATTGGAAAAACCCCGTTAGTAGAAGTTGTAAATGTAGAAAAGGAACTTGGACTGGAAGCGACTGTTCTGGTAAAGCTGGAATATTTCAATCCGGCAGGCAGTGTTAAGGATAGAATTGCAAAGGCAATGATTGAGGATGCAGAAAGCAAAGGACTTTTAAAGGAAGGCTCTGTTATCATTGAGCCGACTTCTGGAAATACAGGTATTGGTCTTGCTTCTATCGCAGCAGCAAAGGGCTACCGCATCATTCTGACAATGCCTGAAACCATGAGCGTAGAGCGCAGGAACATTCTGAAGGCATACGGCGCAGAGCTTGTTCTGACAGATGGCACAAAGGGCATGAAGGGTGCGATTGCAAAAGCAGAAGAACTGGCAAAGGAGATTCCAGGCAGCTTCATTCCGGGACAGTTTGTAAATCCGGCGAACCCTGCGGCACATAAGGCGACAACAGGACCGGAAATCTGGGAGGATACAGACGGCAAGGTAGATGTATTTGTAGCAGGCGTAGGTACCGGCGGTACACTGACCGGTGTCGGCGAATATTTAAAGGAGCATAATGCACAGGTAAAGGTAGTTGCAGTAGAGCCTGCATCTTCACCGGTGCTTTCCGAAGGCAAGGGCGGCGCGCACAAGATTCAGGGTATTGGCGCAGGCTTTGTACCGGATGTACTGAACACAAAGATATATGATGAGATTATCAAGATAGAAAATGATGATGCGTTTGCAGGCGCAAAGCTGCTCGCAAAGAAAGAGGGCGTTTTAGTCGGCATTTCTTCCGGCGCCGCACTGCATGCTGCAATACAGCTTGCAAAACGTCCGGAGAACAAGGGCAAGACCATTGTTGCGCTGCTTCCGGATACTGGTGACAGATATTACTCTACACCGCTGTTTACAGAATAAAAGTATGAAAAAAGCTTCGCCCATTGCCCCATTCCCTGAATCGTGTTAAGATAGAAAAAATAATGCGATGTGCAGGGAAGGGCGAGTAACATGAGCGATAAAATAACAAGAGACCAGAGAAAATTCAAATTTGAAACCTTACAGTTGCATGTAGGACAGGAGAAGCCTGATCCGGTTACGGACGCACGTGCCGTACCGATTTATCAGACTTCTTCTTATGTTTTCAGGAATTGCGACCATGCGGCGGCGCGGTTTGATTTATCCGACAGCGGCAATATTTACGGACGTCTGACCAATCCGACTGAGGACGTGTTTGAAAAGCGGATTGCAGCACTGGAGGGCGGCGTGGCGGCGCTTGCAGTTGCTTCCGGCGCAGCGGCGGTGACCTATACGATACAGAACCTGGCAAAGGCGGGAGACCATATTGTTGCTGCAAAAAATATTTATGGCGGCACCTTTAACCTGCTGGCGCATACGATGCCGGAGTACGGCGTAACAACGACCTTTGTCAATATTTTCGATGCGGCTGAGGTGGAGAATGCTATTTTGGAAAATACGAAGGCGCTGTTTATTGAGACGCTTGGCAATCCAAATTCAGATGTAGTGGATATTGAAGAAGCGGCGGCGATTGCACATGCGCATAAGATTCCATTGATTGTGGACAATACCTTTGCAACGCCGTATCTTGTCAGACCAATCGAGCATGGTGCAGATGTGGTCGTACATTCGGCAACAAAATTTATCGGCGGACATGGAACTACGCTTGGCGGTGTTATTATCGACAGCGGAAAATTTGACTGGGAAGCCTCTGGAAAATTCCCTTCACTGTCAGACCCCAATCCCAGCTATCATGGACTGAGCTTTACAAAGGTGGCGGGTCCGGCAGCGTTTATAACAAAGATACGCGCGATTTTATTGCGCGACATGGGAGCCTGCATTTCCCCGTTCCACGCATTTTTCTTCTTGCAGGGACTTGAGACCCTTTCCCTGCGTGTGGAGCGACATGTGGAAAATGCGTTAAAGGTTGTAGAATACTTAAAGAATCATCCGCAGGTAGAAGCAGTGCACCATCCGTCTGTATCAGAGGATGCAAAGCAGCGTGAGCTGTACCAGAAATATTTCCCCAATGGCGGCGGTTCGATTTTTACCTTTGAAATCAAGGGCGATGCACAGACGGCAAAGGATTTCATTGACCAGCTTGAGCTTTTCTCCCTGCTTGCCAATGTAGCGGATGTAAAATCTCTGGTAATCCATCCGGCAACGACGACGCACAGCCAGTGTACGCCGGAGGAACTGCTGGATCAGGGTATCCGTCCCAATACGATTCGCCTGTCCATCGGTACAGAGAATATCGATGATATTTTACAGGATTTGGAGGAAGCATTCCGTGCAATCCGTAAATAAGGAGAAGCTATGAAAACGGTTGAAAAAGAAATACAGGATGCGTTGTTTTCCATGCAGGATAAGACCTATCAGGCATTTCAGAGCAAACTGATGCCGACGATAGCACCTGAGAGGGTAATCGGCGTCCGTTCACCGCAGCTTCGCAGCTATGCGAAAAAAATTGCAAAAACCGAAGCAGGGGCAGAATTTTTAAATATTCTGCCCCATACATATTATGAGGAGAACAATCTTCATGCAGTTTTGCTTGCGGAAAGCAAGGACTATGAAGCCTGCATAAAAATGCTGGATACCTTTTTGCCTTATATAGATAACTGGGCGACCTGTGATATTCTGGTCCCTAAGATTTTTGGAAAACATTTAAAGGAGCTGCTTCCGAAAATACTTGAATGGAAGGAGAGCGCACATCCCTATACGATACGGTTTGCGATAGGGATGCTTATGCGGTTTTATCTGGATGATGCTTTTTCAGAAGAATATCCCCGGATAGTATCGCAGATTCAGTCACAGGAATATTACGTCAATATGATGATTGCATGGTATTTTGCAACAGCACTTGCAAAACAGTATGAGAGTGTGCTACCTTATATAGAAAAACAGAAGCTGGACGTCTGGGTTCATAACAAAACGATACAGAAGGCAGTGGAAAGCTTTCGTATCACAGAGGAGCAGAAGGCATATCTACGTACGCTGCGAATCCGAAAATAGGCGCTCTGGCTGTGAGAAAAGAGGATATTTGTGGAATTTTTAAAAAAATACAGACATGTCTGGATTATACCGGTTTATATGGTGTGTTATATGGCGGCTTTCGTATGGCTGGAAAACCGGAAGGGAGCGGTGCATATCCTGCACACGACGTTAGATGATAAAATTCCGTTTTGCCGGTATTTTATTATTCCCTATCTGCTCTGGTTTGCCTTTGTTGCTGGAACGGTCATTTATTTTGCTTTTTTTCAACAGGACAGGGAAGCATATTTCAGGTTTATTTTTTCACTCGGTACAGGAATGACGCTGTTTTTGGCGGTTTCCTATCTTTACCCAAATGGACATGACCTGCGCCCTATACTGAATGGAAATGATATTTTCACACAGGCAGTCCGTGCGCTTTATCGCGTGGATACGCCGAGCAATATTCTGCCAAGCATCCATGTATTTAATGCGCTAGCCTGTCTGGTTGCCCTGCTTGGAGATGAAAGGTGCCGTGCAAACAAAAAAATCAGCCTTTCTGTAGCGCTCCTTGCGGTTTCGATTGTACTGTCTACGATGTTTTTGAAGCAGCACAGTGTGATTGACGTATCCTGCGCTATTGTGCTCAATGTGCTGTGCTATGTTTTCTTTTATAAGGTATTTCCGGATATGGACGCTTATGCCCGCGCCATGCGCCGGAAAAAAGAAGCAATGGAGCGGTATACAGTCTGAGAAAATCGGTTATTTATTGTTATTCAATTCAAAATGATTTTTATGGAAGGTAAGCAGACCTTCATCCCGCATACGGCACAGCTCCTTTGAGAGTGCACTGCGGTCAAGATTGAGATAGTCTGCCATCTGCTGACGGTTGAACGGCAGGTCAAAGGCAGTGCTGTTATTTTTTAAGGATTCCGAGGACAGATAGGTCAGCAGCCGTCCCCGGACGCTTTTGGGCGAGGTGCAGAAAATACGGGTGGAGAGCGCCAGATTTTTGCGGACGGAAATCAGCAGCAGATTTTGCAGGAGCTTATTTTGCCATGAATCCTTTAAAGACTGTGACCTGGTATCTGATAAGAATTTCAGATTGAGAAACAGGATTTCACAGGCGGAGGCAGCCACGGCATCGACCATCATAGGAGTCTGCGACAGCGCATAGCTCTCGGCAAAGGCTTCACCTGCACTGACATTGCTTAGGATAGTCTGATTGCCCCAGAGGTCAATACTTTCAATATGAACGCTGCCGTGAATGACCAGTCCAATCTCATGAACCACGCTTCCTACGTGGAAAATAATGTCATTTTTTTCAAAAGTAGCACGGCGTGTACAGGAAAGCGACTGCATTTCCTGCCATTCTTTCTCACCAATCCCCTGAAAAATAGAAAACTGCATCTGTAACATAAAAAATCCTTTCGTTGTTATAACCACAGAAATTTGTTTTTGATTATAGTATACTCAAATTACAAAAGCAAGGAGGAGATTTTATGGTAAGAAAAATTATCCAGATAGATGAAAGCAAGTGCAATGGTTGCGGTGCGTGTGCGGCTGCCTGCCATGAGGGCGCGATTGGAATGGTAGACGGCAAAGCAAAGCTTTTACGCGATGATTACTGTGATGGGTTGGGCGACTGCCTGCCAACATGTCCGACTGGCGCGATTACCTTTGTGGAGCGTGAAGCAGCAGCTTATGACGAAAAAGCTGTTTTGGAAAATAAAAAGAAAAATGGTGAAAAAGCGCCTGCTTTTTCCGGCTGTCCGGGGCAGAGGCTTAAGCAGTTCCAAAGAAAGGCTGTATCGGCAACGGAAACTGAAAAAGGCGATGTACAGATGGAATCCCAGCTCATGCAGTGGCCCTGCCAGATCAGGCTTGTTCCGGTAAATGCACCGTACTTTGATGGAGCAAAGCTGTTGATTGCGGCAGACTGCACCGCTTATGCCTACGCAAATTTTCACAGAGAATTTATGCGCGGGAAGATTACGATTATCGGTTGTCCGAAGCTGGATGATGTGCAGTACAGCGAGAAGCTTACCCGGATTATTGCTGAAAATAATATCAGGAGTGTTACGGTGCTGCGTATGGAGGTACCCTGCTGCGGTGGTCTGGAGCAGGCTGCGGTAACGGCGCTGAAAAACAGCGGAAAATATATTCCCTGGCAGGTTGTAACGATTTCAACAGATGGAAAAATATTGGAAAACTGATATTTTGTAAAATATCCGGTAAAATAAAGACAGAAGATAAAAATCAGAAAGGGAGATTTTGAAATGAGCGGAATCAAAAATATTGACAAGGCGCAGGTGCTTACTTTAAAGGAAATGGTTGCATATCAGGAGGGACAGGTAGTCAGCAGGACGCTTGCCCAGAATGATGCAGTCAGTGTTACGTTGTTTTCCTTTGACAAGGGCGAGGAAATCAGTACACACGAATCAGGCGGAGACGCTTTCGTGACCTGCCTTGACGGATTGGGCGAGATTACGATTGACGGTGAGAAATACGAACTGACGGAAGGGGAGTCTATCGTAATGCCTGCAAGACATCCGCATGCCGTTTATGGAAAAGAACGGTTCAAGATGCTGCTGGTCGTAGTATTTTAAGGGAAAACCCTTACGGAATATCATAAGGATGCTGACACAATGGGCGGGATGATTCCCGCCCATAAATAATTTACAGGGATGATTTTTGAAAAAGTACAAAGTGTATATTGACAAAAATAAAGAATGGAAATGCAATAACAGTGCAGAAAGATAACAGTGTTATCTTAAGAAAAACGGAGCGGGAAAATAATGAGACCGATCAATGAAAAACTGGCAGCGGACCTTTTGGAGGCAGGAAAATGTGAATTCCTTGAAAAAGGATTTCGCGGAGCGTCCATGCGCAATATTGCCGCAAGGCTTTCGGTGACGACAGGCGCGTTGTACCGCTATTATACGGATAAGGAAGCGCTGTTTGACGCGCTTGTAAAAATACCTGCCGATACGCTGGAGGAAAGATACCGTACAATTCAGCGTGAGTTTGCGGACAGACCGGTACAGAAGCAGCTGGAAAATCTTCCAGAGGTGTCAAATGAGGGACACAGCTGGATGACACATTACATTTATGATAATTTCGATGCATTCAAGCTGATTGTCTGCTGTGCAAATGGGACAAAGTATGAGCACTATCTGGATAGGCTCACAGAAATTGAAGTAAATGCAAGCATTACACTGATTGAGCGGATGCAGGCGGCGGGGCTGATGCCCAAGCCAATAGAGGAGGAGCTTATCCATATTGTAGCAAGCGGCATGTTCAGCGGTATGTTTGAGCCGGTGCGGCATGATATGCCCAGAGAAAAGGCGGTTGTTTATATGGACAGCCTGCGTGAGTTCTATTCAGCTGGCTGGTTTCGGCTGCTGGGAATTTAGAAATAAATCCTTTTTGAAGGGTTTATTTTTACCACAAGGGTTAGTTAAAACTTACACAGATAAGTGCAAGGTAACTATAAAATGAGAACTTAAGTTAAGAGGAGATGGAGAACATGGAAAACCAAAAAGAACCCTCACCCATTGCGGTTGCATGGGGATGGGCGAAAGCGTATCATGGAAAATTTTATGCTGCGGTAGTGCTGGCGGCGCTTGGCGTAGCGGGCACGATGCTGTCGTATGCCTGCATTGCAGTGCTGATTCGGCTGATTGCAGAGGGCAGTGAACTTTCTAAGTGTCTGCCGGGATGTATTCTTTTAGTAACAGGCTATCTGGTGCGTTCTATCTGTTCGGCATGGTCAACCGCTATTTCGCATATGGCAACCTATTATACACTGCGGGATATGCGTAAGAAGATGCTGGCAAAGCTTTCCAGAATTCCGATGGGAACGATTCTGGATACGCCGTCAGGACAGTATAAGACGACTATCGTAGACCGGGTAGAAGGAATGGAACCGACACTGGCACATCTGATTCCGGAAATGACGGCAAATCTGCTGGCTCCGGTTCTGATTGCGGTTTACATTTTCGTTTTAGATTGGAGAATGGGGCTGGCTTCCCTTTTGACGACAATCATCGGCATGGTGGTTATGATGCAGAGCGGCAAAACCTATGCAGTCCGCTGGCAGGGTGCTGTGGAGGTCGGCAAACGGATGGCAAATGCAATCGTGGAATATGTCGGCGGTATTCAGGTTGTTAAGGCATTCAGCCAGTCCGCAGGCTCCTACCGCAAATATTCCGGTGCGGTGGAGGAAAACGCACAGTATTATGTGGACTGGATGCGGGATAATCAGAAATATATGTCGGTCATGCAGTCACTGACGCCGTCAGTTCTGGTCGGCGTTCTGCCAGTCGGACTGCTGCTCTGGGCGCACGGAAGCCTTTCAGCACCGGATTTCTTCACAATCGTTGTTCTGTCTCTGGGCTTTACAGGGCCTTTCCTTGCAGCAATGTCCTTTGTAGACGAGATTGCGGCTGTGGGAACCAATGTAAAAGAAATCAATATGATCCTTGAGAGCGAAGAACTGACAAGACCGCAGGAAAATGTGGCGCTTGGCAATAGAGAGATTGCATTAAAGAATGTTACCTTTACTTATGGAAAGACACAGGAAGCAGTATTAAAGGGAGTTGATCTGACAATAAAGCCCGGAACGGTAACGATGAAGCGACGGCAAGCATTGACCCTGAAAACGAGGCGATGATACAAAAAACAATTTCTGCACTGACAAAAGGAAAGACCCTGATTGTCATTGCACATAGGTTCGGCACGATTGCAGACGCAGATAACATCGTTGTTGTAGAGAATGGCAAGGTTGCTGCACAGGGAAGCGGAGAATGGCTTTTACAGAACTGCCCGCTGTATCAGAAGATGTGGGAAGCATATCTTGGCATGCGGGACGTCGCATAAGGGGGAAACGGATATGTTTGGAATTTTAAAAGAAATTTTTGCATTTGCCGGAAAGAAAAGAGGACTTCTGACAAAAGCTATGCTGGTATCCTTTATCGGCGCATTTTTTGCAGCTTTGCAGTTTCCGGCGCTGATGCTGACATTAGACATTGTAACTGGAAAAAGAGAAATGGGTGTGCTGCCGGTGCTTGGCGTAATGCTGATTTCCATTGTAGGACGGACTGCATGCTTTTACTATGCGACAAATGCGGAGACAGAGACAGGCTATTTTATGGCGGCGGAAAAGAGAATCCACATCGGCGACCGTCTGCGTTATATCCCGATGGGATATTTTAATGACAATAGTCTTGGTAATATTACTGCCGTTGTTACCACTACGCTTTCCGATGTGGAAAATATGGCGGCACGCTGCCTTGTTATCGTAATTGGCGGCTTTTTGAACACCGTTGCCCTGTGCCTGCTTTTATTCATCGTAGATGTGCGGCTGGGCGGAATTGCGCTGCTAGGTATTCTGGTGTATCTACTGATAACAGAGGCTTCAACAAAGGCTTCTGCAAAGACCGGACCCGGCAGACAGAAGGCGCAGGAGAGTCTGGTAGAGGCAGTGCTTGAGTACATACAGGGAATGAGCGTTGTAAAATCCTATGGTTTGGAAAAGGACAATAACCAGACTGTGCAGAAGGCGGTAGACGGAAGCTGCAAACGTGCGCTTGCACTGACAAAATCCGTAATGCCCTGGATTGCGATTCGCCAGATTACCGCAAAGGCATTTGGCGGACTGATTGCAATCTATTCCATCCTTTCTTATTATAATGGCTCAATGGAATTGTCCTCTTGTATTCTGATGCTGATTGCATCCTTTATGGTATATCAGGAGCTTGAGAGCGCAGGAAATATGTCCGACAACCTGCAGATGCTGGGTGAATCCATGAAAAAGGCAGATTCCATAGACGATACGCCGACAATGGACATTGAGGGCAGGGATATGAAGGCAGAGGATGCTTCCGTTGCATTTGAAAACGTAACCTTTGCTTATCAGGACCGGAAAATTCTGGATGATGTTACCATCCATATTCCGGCAGGTACGACAACGGCAGTGGTAGGTCCCTCCGGCAGCGGCAAGACCACGATGTGTAATCTGATTGCAAGATTCTGGGATGTTCAGGCTGGAAAAATTCTTGTGGGCGGCCACGATGTAAAGGAATACAAGCTTGACAGCCTGATGAAAAATATTTCCATGGTATTCCAGAATGTATACCTGTTCAATGATACCATTGAACATAATATCCGCTTCGGTAAGCCAGACGCTACGCATGAGCAGGTGGTAGAAGCGGCAAAGGCGGCATGCTGCCATGACTTTATTATGGCATTGCCGGACGGCTATGATACTGTGCTTGGAGAGGGCGGCGGCACGCTTTCAGATGGTGAAAAACAGCGTATTTCCATTGCCCGTGCAATGCTAAAGGATGCGCCGATCGTTATTCTGGATGAAGCGACGGCTAGTGTGGACCCGGAGAATGAGGCGGAACTGCAAAATGCGATTGACGCATTGACGCATAACAAAACGATTATCATGATTGCACACCGCTTAAAAACAGTACGGAGTGCCGACCAGATTCTTGTATTGAACGGTGGAAAAATCACCCAGAGCGGAACACATGCAGAGCTGGCTGTACAGGAGGGACTCTATGCCGACTTCCTGCATGCAAGAGAGGAAGCGGCAGGCTGGAAGTTTGCGTAGCTTACAGGAATAAAATTTGAGCAATATTCAGCAAACATATTGACTCCATCCAATACACATATTATAATAAATTGAACAATATTCAAATAGAGAGTGAACAGATTAAACTGGCGACTGATATAACTGGAAATAAAGCTGTTACACTGACAAAAGAGGTACCGCTATGTGAACGCATCTCCATAGCGGTCCTTTCTATCCAATGGAAAGCTCTATTGGAGACACAAATGTTTTTGTCCTGTAAAAAGGGGGATTTTATGGGAGGAGTCATTTACAGAAACGGCAGAGGCGGCGGGCAGACCTTTGTCATATATACATCCAACGCAGGGAGTACGGCGAGATATGCGAAGCTGCTTGCGCATCAGCTCGACCTGACGGCATACAGTGCGGAGGAAGCAAGGGAAAGGGTGCCGTCGGGAGCAGAGGTCATTTATCTTGGCTGGATTATGGCAGGCAGCATCATGGGCTATGGTGCTGCGATGAAACGCTATAAAGTGCGCGCTGTCTGCGGCGTTGGCAGGGGATATACCGGCACGATACAGGAAGAACTGCGGGAGAAAAATAATATTCCGATGGATATTCCTGTATTTATGGTGCAGGGAAATTTTGTGCCGGAAAGACTGCACGGGATTTATAAAATGATGGCAGGCTTTATGGTAATGGCAGTTGGGAAGGCTTCTGCTGAGAGGAACGATTTTATATGGATGGAAAACAGATCTAAAATCAGGGAAGATAAAGTGAAGCTTTCGAATCTGGAGGCGCTTCTTACATGGTGCGAACAGCATAACATTGGCTGGCAGTATGAAAAGGAAGCATAACGTGCAAGGGGATGAAAATGGACTCTTACGAATATACCAAAATAAGTGATAAAATCTGGCAGCTTGAGGATGATGACGGTGTCTGCTGTACGCTGGTTAGAGGAGATGAGCTGGCTGTGCTGATTGATACCGGTTATGGGAGACGTGACCTGCGTGGATTTATAGAATCTGTGGTTTCAACGCCCTACCGGGTAATAAACAGTCACGGACACCCGGATCATATCGGCGGAAATGCACAGTTTGAAGAGGTTTATGCGCTGAAAGAGGAATGGGATGTCATCCGGCATTTCAGTGAGAAAAACCGGGAAGGCGCATTGCGGGAGATTTGCCTTAATGAGAGGATTTGTCTTGGTGGACTTCATATAAAGGTAATTCCCTTAGCAGGGCATACGAAGGGATCTGTCGGATTTCTGGTAGAGGAAGAGAAGCTTCTGATTGCGGGGGATGCCCTGAATGAGGGCTTGTGGCTGTTTAATTATGGCGCACTTACAATGCGTCAGCTGCATGAAACAATACTGGCTGCAATGACGCTTGATTTTAATAACTATCTTTGCGGGCACAGCAGGAGCGTTTATCCGAAACAAAAGCTTAAGGCGCACCTGCGTAACATGGAAACGCTTACCTTAAATAATTGTACAAAACAAAATACCATAGGCTTTGAAACTTATACAAGCGTGTATGAGGATGCGGCGGGCAGGTCGGAAATCGTGTTTACGCCGGATAGGCTGGATGGGTAGAGGTCTTTGATTCAGGGACTGTAGTCTGAAGAGTTGCTTTGCAACTCTTTATTTTTAGGGTAAAATAAAGAGTATAAAAACAAAGGAACTTTCAGGAGAGGGGAAAGCGTATGGGAAAGTGTGCAAAATGGCTGATGTTAGGAGTTGTGCTTGGAATGTTATGGGGCGGTATGACAGTTCAGGCGGAGAATGCTTTGTTTACAGAAGAAAATTTTATTACAAAAGAGACCTTTGATTATGAAAGATATGCGGCAGATTATCCTGATGTGGCGGGTGCTATTGGCTATGACAGGGAAGGACTGTGGCTGCACTATCAGACAGCAGGAAAAGCAGAAGGAAGAAAGGCATATTCTACATCTGCGGAAATTAACGGAATGCTTAGGGCTTATAGGATTCTTGGCAGCATTGTCAATGATTCCATGAGCGAGCGGGAAAAAGTGAAGGCTGTACATGACTGGATGTGCGAGCATATCGATTATGATTATGATAATTATTTGAATGGCACGATTCCTGCCTCCTCAAGAAATCCTGATGGCGTTCTGTCCAGCGGCAGGGCAGTGTGTCAGGGCTATGCGGAAACCTTTCAGGTTTTTATGGACATCCTGGGAATTGAATGTGAACTTGTGAGCGGAACGGCTGACAATGGATTTACAGTAGGCGGACATGCGTGGAATCAGGTAAAGGTGGATGGAAGCTGGTATAACATTGATGTGACCTGGGACGATCCGGTGTATACCTATAACGGTGTGCGCAGACAGCATACGGTATATGATTATTTTCTGATAAGCAATGCGCAGATAGCTAGGGACCATACAACTACGCAGGCGGTACATGAGGGGTGAAGATGTGATAAAACTCTTGCGGGAGCAAATGTGCCAATATAGGGATAAATGCTAGTCATAGGAAATTTATATTTCATATGGCGAAAACATCAATATTAACTTTTACGCCATGAAAAGCTACAATGGTACGTATGCAAGCCAATAAGGAAACTGTTGTAAGTATAAATTTGCAAGGAATTTAGGGACTATGGAAGGATTTTTATCAAAACTGCTTGCGAGTGACATAACATATTATGTTGTTGTTCCTATAGCGGTGGTTTTGCTAGGATGGATAAAAAGTGAGCATGACCTCAAAGAAAAAAACAAAGAATTAGGATATTGGATGATGGAATGCAGAAGGCTACTTACTTTTCCTGATATTGCAATAAAAAATTACATAATGATGGGGATAAATATGGCAATTATGTTTGTGGTTAAATCATTAGTTTGTCTTTGGAAGGGGATGATATTTTCATATATTATTTCTGGAAGTTTGTATTTTGGCTTAAATGGATTAGTTACTTTTTTAAATTGCAGAAGTGCAAACGGTAAGGTAGAGTTCTGGAAGAATGGAAAGACAAAAAGAGTGCTAGTAATTGTACTTTATTTGCTATATGGAATCCCGTTCTTTTCAGAATTGTATGGTAAATATATTCTAATTTTAGTAATTATATTTGGCATATTGTTATTTGCCTGGGGAATCTGTTTATTTAATTATTGTGATGTAGCCTTTATTTTGGATAATAAATATGCAGATATTTATATAAAAGGGATTGAACGTGCTCAATTTGCAGAGGCTGGAAGTATAAAGAAACGTGGAGAATGGATAATTGTAAATAGATATGTAAATGGGTATGATGAAGAAATACGAATTAAAGAAAGCGATATAGTACGGATTGATTATTATGGTGGACCAATGATTATGGTTGAAAAACGTAAGTTATTTCAAAAGAGACATTGACTCTCAAAAGTGTGTTTGTGTTAGCTGGTATTTTCTAATATTTTAAGAATACCATTTTCTGTAATTTTGATGGCAATTGAGGTGGTTATTATAAGAGTTTTATTTATAATAGCGGTTCAGTTGTGAAGAAAATTTAAAAAGAATAATGTCCCATCATACACTTTATGTATGCAGATACATTTTTGACTTTAATATGGCAAAGTCTGATATGAATTCAAAGACAATACAATATATTATATTATGGGACATTCAGATAAATCTTAATACATATGCTGATTTGCAGTTTGAGGATACTTTAGATGAGAGGAAAGAGAGCGTGAATTAAAAGCTTTTAGAATGGCTTAATATTTAGTCAAAATGAAAGAAGGAGTATGCCAGGTTATTTAAAACTATGCTGAAAATATAGCTTTGTCAAGCATTTAGAGAGATTCTAAATACATGCTAGAATCCTTTTATCTGCCACGGCAGAATCCGTACTTTTGTCTGAAATGCCTTAAAATCAAGGAATTGTGGGACTTTGAAAGTGATTTGTACCCCTGTTGTACCCCTATTTTATACGGGTTCCTAGAAAGGCAAAATTTTGTTAATTGACTGCCCTCGATAAAAAAAGCCTCTTGATAGCAGTAACAGAAGTTATATGTTAGTAGTAACAGAGTTCACCATGCCTCTGACTTTCATGCGCAACCCGGTGAGACTTTTTTATCCAATCAAAATTAAGAAGGAGGTCCATAAAACAGAGAGTTTATTTTGTGGATATTGGAAAAGGGATATTTGGAAATAATTAGAAAGTCCCGGTATGGGTTGATTTTTTCACTTAATTGAGTATAATAAAAGTAGGAACAGCAATGTTCTCGATGTAAGAGCATCGTTAAAAGTTGGGCTGCAGATGGAGCAGGATAATTTTCCATCTCATTAGATGTCTTAACTGGGCATCGAGCCTGGCAGCTTGGATAAAGCTGTAGTCCACGTGGGGGACTTAATGATTTCCACGTCGTTATGGGTATCTTAACTGGGTACCGGGGCTGACAACCAGCAGAAAACTCTTTTTAAAAAGAAATTCTTAGAGGAGTGTGGTTAAGTATCACACTCCTCTTTATGTATGAGGTATGGATGGCAACAAAAGCAGATAAGAAAAATGCAATAAGACAAGGTATTATAGATTCAGCCGGTATATATAGTCAGAGCCTAGCTGGTAAAACATTTCTATATGTATATGGAGAAGAGTTTTTTGAAGTCTCTTTTCCGATAGATCATTTTCTTCACTTAACAGGAGTGGAGACAAAACTTTCTGCAAAGGACTTCTATAAAAATGCAAAAAAGGCAAAACTTACAAGTAGCCAGTTCTATTTTGATGCAAGGCATCCTTATGCAAATGCAAGAAAGAAGTTGCCCTGCTTAAAGAGATTACCGGAGTTGACAAATGATATGGTGTGTATCCTTAAGGAGATGCAGACGGTTACAATTATTTACAAACTAAGCATTCCTATAGAACATGAAATTTGACAATTAAAAAAATCTCCCCGTATGATGTAAGAAAGTTTGGCGACTTTTAAATACATC
>CAKRYY010000039.1 GCA_934432885.1 uncultured Lachnospiraceae bacterium | reverse complement strand
TCAGTGCAACGAGGACATCGCACTGATGAGAACGATTCCGGGCATGACCGTTATCGTTCCTTCTGATGATGTAGAAGCAAGGGCAGCAGTAGAGGCTGCAATCAATTATAATGGCCCTGTTTATCTGCGGTTTGGCCGTGCGGCAGTACCGGTAATCAACGACAAACCGGATTATAAATTTGAAATCGGCAAGGGTGTGCTTCTGAAAGAGGGAAGCGATGTAACAATCGTTGCAACAGGTACCTGCGTATCAGGCGCACTGGAAGCAGCCCAGCTGCTGGAGGCAGACGGCATCCATGCAGAGGTTATCAACATCCACACCATCAAACCGTTAGATGAAGAACTGATTCTTGCTTCTGCAAAGAAAACCGGCAAGGTAGTGACAGCAGAAGAACATTCCGTAATCGGCGGACTTGGCAGCGCGGTATGCGATGCACTCAGCAGCAAGCAGCCGACAAAGGTATGCAAGATTGGCATGCAGGATGTATTCGGCGAGTCCGGAACTGCAGCACAGCTTCTTGAGAAATACGGACTTGACGGCAAGGGTATTTACCAGACGGTTAAAGCATTTGTACAGGAGTAATTGAAAAAACGTATGAAGACCATTATTTCACCATCGATTCTGGCTGCGGACTTTAATATTCTCGGCGAACAGATTCAGGAGGTAGAAAAATCCGGTGCGGAGTATCTTCATATCGATGTTATGGACGGGATGTTTGTCCCGTCCATATCCTTTGGTATGCCGGTTATTGCTTCTATTCGCAAAAACTCCGGGCTGGTGTTTGACGTTCACCTGATGATAGAAGAGCCGATTCGCTATATTGAGGAATTTGCAAAGCTTGGCGCAGACAGCATTACCTTCCATCTGGAGGCTGCAGGAGAGCGGATTAAGGAAACCATTGATAAGATACATGCGCTTGGCTGTAGGGTAGGACTTTCCATTAAGCCGGCGACACCCATAACGGCGCTGCTTCCTTATCTTGAAAGTGTAGATATGATTCTGATTATGACGGTAGAGCCGGGCTTTGGCGGACAAAAATACATTCAGACCTCCACACAGAAAATAAAAGACCTGCGAGAGGTTCTTACAGAAAAAGGACTGCCCTTGGACATACAGGTGGATGGCGGCATTACTGCGGAAAATATCTTCGAGGTAACGCAGGCTGGCGCGAATGTAATCGTTGCGGGAAGCGCGGTATTTCGGGGAAATATTGCCCAAAATATCCATCTGCTGCGCCAAAATGCCCAAAATCCTATTTGACAGGGCGGCGACTTTGCGTTACCGTATTGCTTAAGAGAATGCGAAGACAGAGAAGGGAAGAAAACGATGGATAAGGGAAAGTATTATATTACAACGGCAATCGCTTATACCTCCGGCAAGCCTCATATCGGCAACAGCTATGAGATTGTGCTGGCAGACAGCATTGCCAGATTCAAGAGAAAAGAAGGGTATGATGTCTTTTTCCAGACCGGAACGGACGAGCACGGACAGAAGATTGAATTAAAGGCTCAGGAGGCGGGAATCACGCCGAAGGAGTTTGTTGACGGCGTTGCTTCGACCATCAAGGGACTTTGGGATTTGATGGATACCTCTTATGATAAATTTATTCGGACAACGGATGTTGACCATGAAAAGCAGGTACAGAAAATTTTCAAGCGTCTGTATAAGCAGGGTGACATTTACAAGGGTGCTTATGAAGGACTTTACTGTACGCCTTGCGAATCCTTCTGGACGGAATCCCAGCTTGTAGACGGAAAATGTCCTGACTGCGGCAGGGAAGTAAAGCCTGCAAAGGAAGAAGCATATTTCTTTAAAATGAGCAAATATGCGGACAAGCTGATTGAGCATATCAATACGCATCCTGAATTTATTCAGCCGGTATCGCGGAAAAATGAAATGATGAACAACTTCCTGCTTCCGGGTCTGCAGGATTTGTGTGTTTCCAGAACCTCCTTTAAATGGGGTATTCCGGTGGATTTTGATGACAAGCATGTCATTTATGTATGGCTGGATGCGCTGACGAACTATATCACGGGTATTGGCTATGACTGCGACGGCAACAGCTCGGAGCAGTACCATAAATACTGGCCGGCAGACCTGCATCTGATTGGCAAGGATATTATTCGGTTCCATACGATTTATTGGCCGATTTTCCTGATGGCGCTTGGCGAACCGCTGCCGAAGCAGGTATTTGGGCATCCCTGGCTTTTGCAGGGCGACGGCAAGATGAGCAAGTCCAAGGGAAATGTCATTTATGCCGATGATCTGGTAGACTTTTTCGGCGTGGATGCGGTGCGCTATTTTGTGCTGCATGAGATGCCTTTTGAGAATGATGGCGTGATCTCATGGGAGCTGATGGTAGAGCGGTTAAATTCCGACCTTGCAAATACGCTGGGTAACTTGGTAAACCGCACAATTTCCATGAGCAACAAATATTTTGACGGCGTAGTGGCGGATCGGGGCGTCTGTGAGAGCGTGGATGATGATCTAAAGGCTGTTGTGACAGGTACGCTTGCAAAGGCAACTGCCAAGATGGACCAGCTTCGTGTGGCAGATGCGATTACGGAAATTTTCGGACTGTTTAAACGCTGCAACAAATATATTGATGAAACGATGCCCTGGGCACTTGCAAAGGACGAAGCAAAGAAGGACAGGCTGGCGACCGTGCTTTACAATCTGGTAGAAAGCATTGTGATTGGCGCCTCCCTCTTAGAGCCCTTCATGCCCTCTACGGCAAAGAAGATTGCAGAGCAGTTAAATACGACCCTGCGTGGCTTTGATGAACTGGAAGCCTTTGGAAAATATGAATCCGGTACAAAGGTAACGGACAAGCCGGAAATTTTATTTGCAAGGCTGGATGTAAAGGAAGTCGTTGAGAAGGCAGAGGCTATGTTTGCGCAGCATAAGGCACAGGCAGAGCCTGCACAGGAAGAAAAAGAGCCGGAAGCAGTGATTGATATAGAGGCGAAGCCGGAAATTACCTATGATGATTTTGCAAAAATGCAGTTTCAGGTAGGTGAAATCATTGCCTGCGAAGAAGTAAAGAAGTCTAAAAAGCTGCTTTGCTCCCAGGTAAAGATTGGCAGTACGGTAAAACAGATTGTATCTGGTATCAAACAGCATTATTCCGCAGAGGAAATGGTAGGCAAAAAGGTTATGGTGCTTGTAAACTTAAAGCCTGCAACCTTGGCTGGTATTGTATCAGAGGGTATGCTTCTGTGCGCAGAGGATGCGGACGGTAATCTGGCGCTGGTTACACCTGAAAAGGAAATGCCGGCGGGCGCTGAAATCTGTTAAAAAACAGGATAAAAAAGAGAGCTTTACAGAAGATTTCATCTGTGAGGCTCTTTTTGTGTATGACACAAAAAGAAGATGCGCAGCTCGCGGAGATGAATTTTGCCTTGCAGGCACCGCTCGCGCGCAGAGAGTTTGCAGGCAAACTCTTTTTTGTATGAATTTGCATGGAAAATCTCATACTGATAACAGCTTTGTAAACAGAAAGGAAAGAGAGTATGAAAATTTTATTTTACAGTACCAAACCCTATGACAAGACATGGTTTGAACCGATGGCAAAGGACTATGGCTTTGAGCTTCATTTTGTGGAGGTGCCCTGTAATGAAGAAACCATTTTTATGGCAAAGGGGCATGATGCTATCTGTATTTTTGTAAATGATTATGTAAATGCGCAGATGATAGAAACCCTGCACGCTGAGGGCGTGAAGGGAATTCTGCTCCGCTGTGCAGGCTTTAACAATGTAGATATAAAGGCTGCGCAGGGAAAGGTCTCCGTGCTCCGTGTACCGAGCTATTCGCCGGAGGCGGTTGCCGAGTTTGCAATGGCGCTGCTTTTGACGGTAAACCGCCATACCCACAGAGCCTATACCAGAACAAGGGATTTTAATATGAATATCAATGGCTTCATGGGAACCAACCTGTATCAGAAAACGGCAGGCGTGGTCGGAACCGGTAAAATCGGGCAGGCGGTTATCCGTATGCTGCGAGGCTTCCAGATGGAAATTTTGGCTTATGACCCTTACCCCAATCCCAATCTGGATGTCCAGTATGTATCGCTGGAGGAGCTGATTCGCCGCAGTGATGTGATAACTCTGCACTGTCCCTTAAACGATGATACCAGATATATTATCAACAAAAAGACGATAGGACTGATGAAGGAGGGTGTATATCTGGTCAATACCTCAAGGGGCGGGCTGATTGATACCGATGCTTTGATTGACGGACTGCTTGCCAAAAAATTCGGAGGGGTCGGACTTGATGTATATGAGGAGGAAGAGGGCGTTTTTTATGAGGACCGTTCCAACGACATCATTCAGGATGATACACTGGTAAGGCTGACTGCTTTTCCCAATGTTTTGATTACCTCCCACATGGGATTTTTCACAAAAGAGGCGACACAGGCGATTGCGCAGGTGACGCTGGAGAATGCGTATGCGCTGGAAAATGGAAAATCATTAAAAAATGAGGTTACACAGGAATAATGGCACACTTGTATTTGCCCCCAAAATCCGATATGATAAAAGAAAAAGACAGTTGGAGATGGGACAATGGAAAAGGATGCGTACGCATGGGAAATCAGGCCTGCGCACCGGGACGAGTGGCAGGATGCGATGGCGCTTGTGTGGAAAACCTTTCTGCGGTTTGAGTCACCTGATTACTCAGAAGAAGGGATTCAGAGCTTTCAGGATTTTATTACAGATGCAGGACTTTACCGGATGTTTCTTACAGGCAGCTATGAGATGATAGTGGCGGTGGAGAATGAAAAGATTATCGGTGTCATCAGTGTCCGCAATATCAGCCACATCTCACTTTTGTTTGTGGATGAAGCTTTTCACAAAAGAGGCGTTGCGAGGTCGCTGATGCGTTATTTGTGTGATTATCTGGCTTCGGAGGCAGGCGCAGAAAAGGTCACGGTCAATTCTTCTCCTTATGCAGTCGGATTTTATCATAAGATGGGATTTCGTGATACGGCGTTGGAGCTGCAGCAAAGCGGAATCCGATATACGCCGATGGAATTTTTTTTATAAGTAAGTCAAAATGGATGCGCAGCTCGCAGAAGAGAAGGACATAAGGGGGGTGGGAGCATGCGTGCGATGGACTATATCAGCAGTACGAATATTTGTTATCTGATTTGCGACATTTTAAAGACACTGGATGCAGAACCGGTAGAGCATGGCATGCGCGTCGCTTATATGCTGATGAAGCTTCTGGAATGTAAGGGCGGATATGATGAATATGAGGCGGCAGAATATGTATTTCTTGCAATGCTGCATGACATAGGCGCTTACAGGCGTGAGCCTTCAAGTGCGCGGGCAGAATATGACAGCAGCGAAGCTATGGGAAAACGCCATGCAGTATATGGAGGGCTCTTTTTAAAGGAGACCTCTCCGTTTGGTGCGCGCTGCGATATTGTACTGTACCATCATCTGCAATATGCTGCACTGTCAAAGCTGAATTATGAGCATAGCAGGATTGCAATGTACCTGAATATGCTGGAAGAAGTAGACCTTTTGTACTGTAGAGATGGCTTTGAGATGGACTGCTGCAGCTTTGAGGATGGTGCGGGCGAACGGTATTATCCGGAGGCAGTATTGCTGCTTTTAAAGTGTATAAGACGTGATAAGATGCTTGAAAAGCTGGCAAGCGGCGAGTATCGTCAGGAACTGGAGAAGTATATGGAGTATGTGCTCTTTACCAATGAGGAAAAGGAAAATTACTTAAAGTTTGCTATGTACTGCATTGGACTTCAGGATAAAAAAAAGACAGCTGCTGCAATTATAAGAAGCTGCATTGCAGATGAGATTGCGGAGGAAATGGAGCTGACCGGCAGAGAGAGGGAAAAGCTGGAATATGCCTCAATGTTGAAGGATATTGATAATTCGATTCTGAAAAGATATTTTGCAGTTCAGGAGATTCCACAGGCAGCAGAAAAAGATGTGCAGCGTCTGGCAGATAAAAACAACGATAGTATCCAGGAGAACAGGGCTCTGCAGCTTCAAAAGATTATACAGGTTGCAGATTACATCATTACTACTGTAATAAAAGAACAGGGCGAAAGTGGAAATTTATACAGGAAAAGTATAATAAATACGATGGAAAAGCTGGCGCAGCACAGAGAACTTGATGCGGAGGCCGCAATGAGTGCAATAAGGCGGTTTGGCATTATAGAAAAGCGGGTGCAGATGGAAACCAGAAACTATCTCGAAATGTATGTGAATATCAATAACCGCTATAAGATACTGTTAGAAGGAACGTTAGGAGAATACAATTCATGAATCGTTTGTTTGGACTGGATAGTCCGGTTATGGCATTTTTAAGCAGGCTGGCGGATTTAATCTGGCTGAACCTGCTGACACTGATCTGCTGTATCCCGGTTGTTACGGCAGGCGCGGCATTTACAGCGCTGCATTATGTCTGCATTAAGATGGTAAGGGATGAGGATGGCTATCTGACAAAAAGCTATTTCAAATCCTTTAAGCAGAATTTCCTGCAGGCGACGGGAATGTGGCTTTTGTTTCTGCTGGCAGCCCTGATTATGGTGGCGGATTTCTTTTTTGTATTCCGCATGGAGGGAGATTTCGTCTTTATTTTACAGGTTGCACTAAGCGCAGTGTCGCTTTTTCTGGTTTGCAGTCTCCTTTACTGGCTGCCGTTGTTATCCCGTTTTGAAAATACGGTGCTCCACACGATTAAAAATGCCTTTCTTGTCAGCATTTTGAATTTTCCCAGAACCCTTGCCATACTGGTAATTTACGGCGCGTTTCTTTTTTTCTACTGGATGTTTTCTATCAGAATCCTGCCGTTAATCCTTTTAATGGGAATTTCTCTGCCCGTTTATCTTGCATCTTACCTGTTTTCGGCGGTTTTTAAGAAGCTGGAGCCCTCCGAGGAGGAAATTAGTCAATCTGTATAGAAATCCTTAAAATCTTTGTGGAATCAGGGTATGGCGAAATTTTCGCTGGATGGCTATACTAAAGGCAGGATAAGGAAACCCCTTAAATTCAGCAGAGAGCAGGAGGAAAAAAATGGCAAGTTTATCATTAAAAAATATTTGCAAAGTATATCCCAATGGTTTTGAAGCAGTAAAGAACTTCAATCTTGAAATTGAAGATAAGGAATTTATCATTTTCGTAGGACCTTCAGGCTGTGGTAAATCTACAACGCTTCGTATGATTGCAGGTCTGGAAGACATTTCTTCCGGCGAACTGCGTATCGATGACAAGCTCGTAAACGATGTAGAGCCGAAGGACAGAGACATTGCGATGGTATTCCAGAACTACGCTCTGTATCCTCACATGACAGTTTATGATAATATGGCATTTGGTCTGAAGCTTCGTAAGATGCCGAAGGATCAGATTGACAAGAAGGTAAAAGAAGCAGCAAGAATCCTGGATCTGGAAAAGCTGCTTGACCGCAAGCCGAAGGCTCTTTCCGGTGGACAGAGACAGCGTGTTGCGATGGGACGTGCGATTGTTCGTAATCCTAAGGTATTCCTGATGGATGAGCCGCTGTCCAACCTGGATGCAAAGCTTCGTGTACAGATGCGTATTGAGATTGCAAAGCTTCATCAGGATTTAGGCGCTACCATCATCTACGTTACACATGACCAGACAGAGGCTATGACACTTGGTACCAGAATCGTTGTTATGAAGGACGGTGTGGTACAGCAGGTTGACAGCCCTCAGAATTTATAT
Source organism: uncultured Lachnospiraceae bacterium (assembly GCA_934432885.1). Classification (GTDB taxonomy): domain Bacteria; phylum Bacillota; class Clostridia; order Lachnospirales; family Lachnospiraceae; genus VSOB01. The sequence goes on along the minus strand of CAKRYY010000039.1, from coordinate 19,092 downwards.
GACAGACCGCAGAACCTGTTCGTAGCAGGATTCATGGGATCTCCGCAGATGAACTTCATTGATGCTCAGATTGAGGTAGAGGGAGATAAGGCATTTGCAGTTACCTCCGGACTGAGAATTGAGCTTCCGCCTGCAAAGGCAAAGAAGGTTATCGAAGGCGGTTATGCAGGAAAGATTGTCGTACTTGGTATCCGTCCTGAGGATGTATATGATTCCGAAGTTATGGTAGCATCCTCCAAGAACGCATTTGAAGCAACCATTAAGGTATACGAGCTGCTTGGCGCAGAGGTTTATCTGTACTTTGATTTGGGCGAATTCCCGATTACAGCAAGAGTTGATCCTCGTACAACAGCGAGAACCGGAAGCAGGGTTAAATTTGCATTTGATGTAGAAAAGCTTCATGTCTTTGATAAAGAGACAGAGCAGGTTATTACAAACTAAGGAGTAACATGTTATCAAACCAAACCATTCAGTCGAGCATTGAAGATCTCCGAAATATCACAAAGACGGATTTATGTGTCATGGACACGGAAGGACGGATTGTAGCGTCCACTGCACCGGGAACGGAGCTTTCCGCAGAGGTTGTGCAGGAGTTTGCACAGTCGGCGGCAGACAGTCAGGTGATAAACGGACACCATCTTTTTAAGGTCATGGAAGAGGATGAGACGATGTATCTCATTCTTGCCAGCGGCGGAGATGCTTACATGGTTGGAAAAATTGCTGTGAGCTGGCTTTGCCAGCTCATGGCTGCTTATAAGGAAAAACTCGACAGGGACAGCTTCCTGCAAAATCTTTTGCTGGATAATCTGCTTTTGGTGGATATTTATAACCGTGCCAAGAAGCTGCATATTGCGGCGGAGGGCAGCAGGGCAGTATTTCTGATTGAAACGACATCAGACAATGACGAAGAAATCACAGAGCTTTTAAAGGGCTTGTTCCTTTCCTACAATGGCGATTATGTGACTGCTGTTGAGGAGCATAACATTATTCTGATAAAAGCTGTGGCGGCAGGCGAGGGCTATCAGGAGCTGGAGCATGTTGCAGAGATGATTGTGGATATGGTAAATGCCGAGGCGATGGTAAACGTCAAAGTTTCCTGCGGTACGATTATTCAGGAATTAAAGGATGTTTCCAAGTCCTTTAAGGAAGCCAAGATGGCATTGGAGGTAGGAAAAATTTTCTATGCCGAAAAATCCGTTGTAGCATATCATGCACTGGGAATCGGCAGGCTGATTTATCAGCTTCCGGAAAATTTATGCCGTATTTTTATTCAGGAAATTTTTGGCAGCGACCATCTTCCCGAGGAAATTGATGAAGAAATCCTGACGACGGTGCAGAAGTTCTTCGAAAATAATCTGAATATCTCAGAGACTTCCAGAAAACTTTTTGTACACAGAAACACGCTGGTGTACCGAATTGAAAAGGTGCAGAAGGCGACGGGGTTAGATATGAGGAGCTTTGAGGATGCTCTTACCTTCAATATAGCCCTGATGGTATTAAATTATCTGAAATATCTGGAAGCGCTGGACTAAGTAATAAAATCAAAAACAAAGGTCTGTACGCCTCTGTTCCTACATATAATAGTAGCAAGGACTACGATTATTATGGAGGGACAGGGGTGTTTTATTTTAAGAAAATCATTGCATATTTTGACTATTATGAAAGTGGAGAGAAAAGAAAAAGCTGCGGACATGTCAAAATTCTTGTAAAGGATGCTGAAACGACGATAGAGATACAGCTTCGGGGACTTGGCATACAGGAAAGCCGGATGTGTGATATTTATGCGCTGGGTGATGGAGAAAGGAAAATCGGCAGACTCTTTCTGGATAAAGGGACAGGCTATTATAATACCGCCTTCTGCAGCACCAGCATAGATGGCGCGCGGATGCAGGTATTTGATATGACAGGGCTTAAAATTCTAATCGGAGAAAATAAAACCTGTGAAACAAACTGGGAGTGGGGACTTCAAAGACCGAAGCTGCCGGAGGCAAAACCGGAGAAAACGCCTTTGGAGGAAATGACAGAAAGCACCTTGCAACAGGAGCCAGAGCGTATCGTGCCAGAGGAGTCTGAGGACATCGTGTCAGCAGGGTCAGAAGGCGCTGGGCGGGCGAAGCCAGAGGACATTGCGCCAGCGGAGACTCTGGAGAAGGAGTCAGAGAAAAAAGTGCCGGAGAAGGATAAGGGTGTGCAGAGTGAGCAGGATGAGCCGGCAGAGGAAGCGCTGCATAAATCGCAGCTAAGGGAGAAAAGGGGACTTGGCAGGGAGGAAGCCCAGCAGGGGGATATACTCCATGAGGATAAATGGCAGCAGCTTTGCGCCCTGTATCCGGTCTGCCATCCATTTGAAAGTGGAGAGGATTACATATCTATTGAGCCAAGAGACTTTGTGGTTCTGCGAAAAGAATATCAAAATCTGGTAAGCAACAGCTTCCTTTTGCACAGCTTTTATAATTATCATCATCTGCTGCTTGGAAAAACGCAGGATGCGGCAGAGGAAATCTTTTACATTGGCGTTCCGGGCGTATATCTGGAAAGGGAAAAGCGTGTTGCAGTCATGTTCGGCTTTGAGGGCTTTGCACAGTCCATGACAAAATCCGGCGGCACACCGGAGCGGGGCGGCAGACGGATGGTAGAGCCGGGTGCATTTGGCTACTATATGAAAAAGGTCGAAATCTGATACAGGACAAATGCGTAAAAATGCGGTATACTGTGCAGAGAAAAGATGGAGGCTGCGTATGACAACAGATGAGAAATACATGAAGGAAGCGCTGCGGCAGGCAAAAAAGGCGGCAGCTCTTGGAGAGGTGCCAATCGGCTGTGTAATCGTATATGAGGATAAGATTATCGGCAGAGGCTATAACCGCCGGAATACGGATAAAAGCACGCTTTCCCATGCTGAAATTACGGCAATCCGTAAAGCCAGCAGGGTCATAGGCGACTGGCGGCTGGAGGATTGTACGCTCTATGTGACGCTGGAGCCATGCCAGATGTGTTCCGGTGCAATCATACAGGCACGGATTCCGAGGGTCGTTATGGGCTGCAGAAATCCGAAGGCAGGCTGCGGAGGCTCTGTCCTGAATATTTTGCAGGAGCCTGCATTTAATCATCAGGCGCAGATTACAGAGGGCATACTGGGGGAAGAATGCAGCAAAATGTTGACAGATTTTTTCAAGGAGCTCAGAATCCGTAATAAAAAGGAGCGGGAAGAGGCAAGAATGTTGACTTTATAGGGAAAACAAAGTATACTAATAAAGCCGTGCAGCCGGGGTGGCAGCGGTACCCTGTACCTGCAATCCGCTATAGCAGGGGTGATGTTCTGACTGAGGGCTTTGGCTTGTATAGCTGCCCTTTATAAGCAGCGTTGAAGTCTGGGTCTTGCGCAACGAATATCTGTGAACCGTGTCAGGTTGGGAACAAAGCAGCACTAAGCAGAACCATTCGTGTGCCGCAAGGGCGCCTGGGCGGAGCCGGCTGTAAAGGTAACGTGTATGAGCGCCGCTCGAAGCAGAACGCACGGCACCCAAAAGGACGACAGTTCATTACTGTCGTCCTTTTCAGTGGAAAAATTCTTGTTATTAACAGTGCCTTATTTTACAAAAGACCCAATTTCAACCAGATTGCCTTCAGGGTCGGAAATATAACAGGTACGCTGTCCCCAGGGCTCAGTGACGGGCGGAAGAACAGCTTTGGCACCTGCCCCGGTAACCTTGGCAAAGGCAGCATCGACAGCCGCATAATCAGGAACCGAAAGGGCAATTTCGTAATGCCCATTCAGACCGTTTACATAAGAAAAGGTCTTTCCGGTCATCTTTTCAAAATCACTTCTCCGGTATAAAAGAAATAATGTACCGTCCTTTTCCAGATATACATTTGTGGTGTTTTCTTCTTCCTTAATGGCAAAGCCGAGTACGTCCCGATAAAAGCGGACCATTGCAGCCATATCCTTTACCATAATTCCAAAACCATCCAGTTTCATGTAGAATACCTCTCATTCATCTTTTTAAGCAGATTGAGCAAAGCAGATTGTATTTCTTCCGGCGCTAAGAGCGTGACCTTATCGCCAAAGGAGAGCAGCCATGAAAGCAGGTAGTCTTTATTGGTATATTCCGCCTGAAAGAAAAGACTTCCGTCCGCCTGCTCCTCAAAGCAGGAACTTCCAAATTCTTCTATCAGACGCCATTTGCAATCAGGCTCAAAGATTGCTTTTACCTTAATTCCACCTGTAAAAACTTTTTTGTTTGACAAATCTGGAAGAGCGCCAGGGCGTTTGGAAAATGTCCGTCCTGTCAGCTTTAAATCATCAAGCCGGTTTAGCTTAAACAGCCGGAATGCTTCTTTTTCCATACACCAGCCCCAAAGATACCAGCTTGTCCATCTGAAAACCAGATAATATGGCTCGATGCTCCGCAGGCTGTTTCCCTGTGGAGAATAATAAGAAAATGAGATTTCCTGATTTGACGCAATGGCATCCTGAAGCAGCTTTATTTTAGGCGCAAGAGAATCCTGATACCATGAGGACAAATCTATCAGGATAGAAGGATTTCCTGTCAGAAGGTCTGACGAACCTGCTGAGAGCTTTTCCATGAGCTGACCGTACCTGTTTGTTCCATTGACACTGTCAAGTCCGCGCAGTCCGGCAAGAATATCCTGCATTTCTGCGCTGGTGAGCAGAGTACGGTCCAGCTTGAAATTTTCCATGATGGAAATACCGCCGCCGCTCCCCTGTTTTGTGACGATGGGGATTCCAGCGCAGCAAAGCGTTTCAATATCACGATTTATGGTTCTTCTGGAAACCTCAAAGCATTCTGCAAGCTCGGGCGCTGTTGCGGCTCCCTTTTGCAGCAGAATAGATAAGATGCCGATTAGTCTGTCGAGTTTCACGAAGTTCTCCTTTGCTTTTCTGCTTTATATAGTATATCCCCCGAAACGTGACAGCAGTGCGTCATGTTTCGGAGGATATTTTAAGAAAAATTATTTTTTCAAAAGCATCCTGCATAACTGGATAAGCAGCGTCGGTAAAAAGGCAAGAAGGAGAATGGTCCAAAGCTGCGTGCCTGTAAGGGCGGATACGGCAAAGAACGGCTTAAGCGGCGTAATCAGGAGCACGGAGCCAAGCAGCACGATGCCGATGAGGAACGCGCCAATACTGTAGGGATTGCCGGAGAAGCCAAGCTTTATCAGGCTGCGGTCGCTGCGGCAGTTAAATCCATGAAAGAGGCGTGCGAGCGTCAGCGTTGAAAATGCCATTGTGCAGGCACAGGCAGCATCTGTAGATAGCCCCAGCGTATAGGCGATAAGGACGCATACTGCTATCAGAAAGCTCTGTGGAATGAGCTTCTTAAAAAAAGTATTATTGAGAATGGGCTCATCGGGATTACGCGGTTTTCCGGTGAGCAGGTCGCTGCTGGAGGCTTCCATGCCAATCGCAATCGCAGGCAGAGAGTCTGTCAGCAGGTTGATAAACAGGAGTTGTACCGGTGCAAAGGGCATAGGAAGCCCTGCAATAGAAGCATATAGGACAGCGAGGATGGCAGCGGCATTTCCCGATAGAAGGAAAAGGATAGCGTTGCGGATATTCTGATAAACATTTCTGCCATTAGCTACCGCCTTTATGATAGTGGCAAAGTTGTCATCTGTCAGAATCATGGAAGCGGCATCCTTGGAAACCTCCGTTCCGGTAATACCCATTGCGATGCCTATATCTGATTTTTTAAGCGCGGGTGCATCGTTGACGCCATCTCCAGTCATTGCAACGATAGCGCCTCTTTTTTGCCAGCTTTCCACGATGCGGATTTTATTTTCAGGAGAGACACGGGCGTAGACGGAAATCTGCGCAATCTTTTCTGAAAGGGTATCATCACTCATCTGGTCTAACTCGGTGCCAGTAACGGCGAGGTCTCCCTTTTCAAAAATACCGATTTTCTCAGCAATCGCCTGTGCAGTAACCTTGTGGTCACCTGTAATCATAATCGGACGGATGCCAGCCGCTTTTGCCTGTCTGACCGCCTGTTCTGATTCAGGACGTGGCGGGTCGATGATGGAAACAAGACCGAGGAAGCATAAGTTATTTTCCTCTTGTGTACTGAGTGGAATATCCTCATCTAAAGTCCGCATACCAAAGGAAAGAACGCGCAGCCCCTGCTTGGAAAAGGCTTCGTTCTGCTGCATAATCTGTGTTTTGTCCTCCTGCGTAATCGGACGAATGGCACCGTCAGATAAAATATGCGTAGTGCGGGCAAGCATTTCATCGACTGCTCCCTTTGTCAGAATAGAAGGAATACCATGCAGACGGTATTTGGTAGACATCAGCTTACGCACCGAATCAAACGGGATTTCACCAAGACGTGGCATCATATCGCGTAAGATGCGTTCATCCAGTCCTGCACGCCTTGCCATCAGCAGAAGGCAGTATTCTGTCGGGTCGCCGATGCCGGAAGCGTCCAGTGAGCATTTGGTAAGCATATTGGTTTCAGAGGAGGCAGCGCCGTCATTTTCCAGAGAAGAATCATTGGTCAGGACAGCATCATAGAGCAGGTAGCGGTGATGCTGATTCTTTAAATCGAGCTGGTCCGGGGAAATCAGCTTTCCGTCAATATAAATTTCCTGAACGGTCATTTTATTCTGGGTCAGCGTACCTGTTTTGTCGGAACAGATGACAGATACGCAGCCGAGACTTTCAACAGCCTTCAATTCTTTTAGGATAGCATGCTCCTTTGCCATTTTCCGGGTGCCGATTGCCTGTACGATCGTGACGATGGAGCCGAGCGCCTCGGGAATGGCTGCAACAGCCAGCGCAACCGCAAACAATAAAGAATCCAGAATGGACATTTTACGGAACAGTCCTAAGAAAAAGACGATGCCGCAGATGACCATAATAATAGCAGCAAGCTTTTGACTGAAAACATCCAGACTGACCTGAAGCGGCGTTTTGCGTGATTTTGCAGAATTCATAAGGTCAGCAATCCTGCCGATTTCCGTCTGCATGCCAGTTCCGGTAACAAGAACCTCGGCGCGTCCATAGGTAACGAGGCTGCCGGAGTAGACCATATTGGTGCGGTCAGCAAGCGGCAGGTCCTCTGTTAAGATCTCCGCCTGCTTATCCACATTGGCAGATTCGCCAGTTAAGGAGCTTTCATTTACCTGTAAAGAGAAATTTTGCAGAATACGTCCGTCCGCACCTGCTACGTCGCCAGCCTCTAACAGCAGAATGTCACCGGGAACAATATCCGCAGCGGGCACATCAACCCGATTGCCATCCCGCAGAATGCGCGCATGCGGCATGGAGAGGGATTTCAGAGAATCCAGAGATTTTTTTGCCTTTTGATATTGGATGGTGCCAAGCAGGGCATTTAAGATGATGACTGCAAAAATAACAAAGGTGCTTTCGGCGTTGCCGGAAAACCAGGAAATAATGGCAGCCACAATCAGAATCAGAACCAGCAGGTCCTTGAACTGCTCCAGAAAAACGAAAAGCAAAGGTTTTGGTTTTTCTTCGGTAAGCTGATTGGGTCCGTACTGCCTGCGAAGCGCTTCGGCTTCTTCATTTGTAAGACCGGTTTGCCTTGAGTTGAATTGCTGCAAGAGTTCCTGCGCAGTCTGCTGATATACTGGTTTCATAAAAACTCCTTTCGTTTTGCCAAGCTTTTGGCTCTTTCGTAAGAATATTGTGGAACAAAAAAAGACTTTTTATGATTTATTCACACATAACGGAATAAAACACAAAAAGTCTTGTAACCAAACTGGTATACATTGCCAGCCGCAAGCGGCGTGATGGTGACAATGTATTTCTACTACTCCCTTTCTCTGTATCATGAGAATTTCTATTCAATTAGTGAAAACAGTATACAATGAAAAATAAGGAAAAGCAAGGGATTTTGCAAAAAAATATCAATTATTTCATGGCATCTGTATCTTGACAAGTGACCATGCGGTAACTATAATAAAAAGTAACAGGTGATTGCTGAAAGGAGAAAACTTATGGCGGGGGATACGAAAAAACGTATTTTGAAAGTGGCATTGGAGTTGTTTGCACAGAAAGGATATCTTGGGACATCCATGCGCGACATAGCGCAGCAGCTTGGACTTACAAAGGCAGCTTTGTATAAGCATTATACTGCGAAGCAGGATATTTTGGATAAAATCATAGAGCGGATGAATGAAATGGATGCACAGAGGGCAAAGGAGTATGGGATGCCGGAGACGGAGGATGCTTCGGAGGCGTATCTGCATACGCCGGCGGATAAGATACGCAGCTATGCGCTGGCACAGTTCGGACACTGGACGGAAGAAAAATTTTCTTCTGATTTTCGCAAAATGCTGACGCTGGAGCAGTATCGTGACCCTGCAATGGCAGCGCTTTATCAAAATTATCTTTCTACAGGACCGGTTACCTATATGGCGACGATTTTCAGAAAGATTTCGGATTCTGACGCTGCGGCGATGCAGCTTGCACTGAAATTTTATGCGCCCATGTATCTGCTTTACAGCATTTATGACGGCGCAGAGGAGAAGGAGAGCGTTATATCCATGCTGGAGGCACATATAGATGGATTTATTGCGCAGATGGAATTATAATTTATTTTTCAGAATAAAAGAATGGAGAGATGAAAAATGAAAACGATAGGGCTGATTGGCGGAATGAGCTGGGAAAGTACAGTTACCTATTATCAGATTTTAAATGAAACCGTAAAACAGAGGCTGGGCGGCTTACATTCTGCAAAAATACTGCTGTATAGCGTAGATTTTGATGAGATTGAAAAATACCAGTCGAGCGGAGAATGGGAGAAAAGCGCAGAGGTTCTTTCGCAGGCTGCTATGAATCTGGAGAAGGCGGGCGCAGATTTTATTGTAATCTGTACCAATACGATGCACAAGGTGGCGCCCAAGATACAAAGCCATATTTCGATACCCATTATTCATATAGCAGAGGCTACAGCGGACGAACTCATAAAGAGGGGAATATCCAGGGTCGCCCTGCTTGGCACAAAGTATACCATGACACAGGACTTTTATAAGGATAAGCTTTTGAAAGCGGGTATTGATGTTGTAATTCCTGATTCGACTGGAATAGAAACCGTAAATGATATTATTTACAAGGAACTGTGTCTGGGAATTATTTCCGAAGAGTCAAAGAAAAAATATCTGGAAATAATAGACAGGCTGGCAGAGCAGGGGGCACAGGGCGTCATTCTCGGCTGTACGGAAATCGGACTTCTGATACAGCAGACTGATACCAGTCTTCCCGTATTTGATACAACGCAGATACATGCCATAAAAGCGGCAGAGCTTTCAATAGAAGATTAAGGCAGTAAGGGGCTGGATACAGAAGAAATTAAAGGTGCAACAGTAGCGTGGATGATGGATAAGGGAAATGACGAACAGGTCGCGTTTGCTGAAAAGATGGCACTGGTGGATGAAGCATACCAGAAGCTGTTAGGAGAGGATGCAGAGGAACTCCTTACATCGGCAGGCTGTGAGGATGCGGCATACCCATGGAGCGATAGTCCGGTGGAAAGCATTGAGGCCGTTATGGAAGCGATAGGATTACGATGAGCTATGAATATTACAGTAATTTATGCAAGTAACCGAAAAACAAAATCCTGTACATATAATATTGCGCAGCTTCTTATAAAAGAGCTTCTTGCAGACGGCAGGCTTTTTGAATTTTTCCTGCCAAAGGATATGCCGCACGTCTGCTGTGGCTGTTACGCCTGCATAAAGGGGCATGAAAAGAGCTGCGGCGGATATGCCGCCCTTGCACCTATTCTCGCGGCAATGGAGCAGTCAGAGCTGCTTATTTTCTGCTCTCCGACCTATGCACTTCATACGCCGGGACAGATGAAAACGCTTCTGGACCATCTGTCATACCGGTTTATGGTTCACCGACCTGATCTGTCTTTTATGAAAAAGCAGGCGGTTATTATCAATACGGCAGGCGGCGGAGGCATGCGCGCTACGGTTAGGGAAATCAAGGACAGTACACAGTATTGGGGCGTAGCAAGAACGTACAGCATTATGCAGAGTGTATGGGAATATGACTGGACAAATCTGCCGGAGAATTTCCGGAAAGCGGTATTTTGCAAAGTATCCAAAACCATTGTAAAAATCAGACGGCAGGAAAAGCATCTAAGGCCGTCAATGAAGGTAAGAGGCTTATTTTATCTTTATAGATGGCTGCATGGGCACCATAAAATGTCTGCTGTAGATGATGCCTACTGGGCAGAAAAAGGATACGTATAAGCATTTAAAAAATAAGAAAACCGCCTGTTTCTACTGGAAACAGACGGTTTTTTAGCCCGTAGGCTTTCGCGGAGACGGAGGGATTCGAACCCTCGTGCCCCGGAGGGCAAACGCATTTCGAGTGCGCCCCGTTATGACCGCTTCGATACGTCTCCAAAATTGTGCTGCAGAGCCTGCAAACGCAATTCTTTATTATTATAATTGCAATTTCTGTGTAAGTCAAATATAAATAAATGTGTTATACTGGATAATAGTCTTTTTGGCAGGAAGGGTGATTGTATGAATGACAAAACGAAAGGAATTATGTTTATAATTCTGGCAGGCTTCTTTTTTTCACTGATGACATTATTTGTCCGGTTGTCTGGTGATTTGCCTACAATGCAGAAGGTGTTCTTCAGAAATGCGATTGCGGCGGTTGTTTCCATTATCATGCTGGCGAAAAGTGAAGAGGGATTTTCCATAAAGAAGGGCAGCTGGCCCGGATTGATACTCAGGTCTTTGTTTGGCGGAATCGGAATGGTCTGCAATTTTTATGCGATTGATAAGCTGGGACTGGCAGATTCCAATATGCTGAATAAAATGTCCCCATTTTTTGCGATAATAATGTCTACATTCATATTAAAAGAATTTGCAAACAAGGTTGAGTGGGCGAGCGTTTTTCTCGCATTTATAGGAGTGGTATTTATTATTAAGCCGTCGCTGAATGTTACGTCCTTCTATGGCCTAATTGGCTTATTAGGGGGATTCGGAGCCGGGGCTGCTTATACGTTTGTAAGAAAATTGGGTAAAATGGGTGAAAGAGGTCCTGTTATCGTAATGTTCTTTTCCGTATTTACAACAATTTTTGCCACCCCGTTTTTCATTCTTGGCTATAAGCCTATGCTGCTTAAGCAATTAGCCTTTCTCATTTTGTCAGGCATAGCGGCGGCGGGAGGTCAGCTTTCGATTACAAAGGCATATACGAAGGCTGCAGCAAAAGAAATATCGGTTTTTGATTATTCACAGATTATCTTTGCTACTGTTTTGGGAGGTCTGTTTTTTGGCGAGATACCCGATAGGTACAGCTTTATAGGATATGTAATAATCATTGGCGTAGCTGTGTGGAAGTGGAAATACAGTTTGCGGGAAGATGCGAAGCTGTAAAAACCAAATTGCCGCTTTGCGAAATCCCAGCTGTTAAAGCGACAGCTTTGCTTGTTTTTCTTTTAGGCTCATTATATAATATATAATATGGCGAAGCATTATGCCTGTGCCAATGGGCTCAGGGACTATAATGTGCAGTAATTAAAGTAAGGAGGCTTCTGGATGAAAAGGATTGGTTTGTTGACGAGCGGAGGCGACTGTCAGGCGCTGAACGCTGCAATGCGCGGTGTCGTAAAGACGATTACCAATGCGTCGGACGAGGTAGAGATTTATGGTTTTTTAGACGGCTACAAGGGCTTAATCTATGGAAACTACAGGATGCTCCAAAGCTCGGATTTTTCAGGAATCCTGACAAAAGGCGGAACGATTCTCGGCAGCTCCAGAACGCCGTTTAAGCTGATTCGTGAGCCGGATGCAAACGGATTGGATAAAGTGGAAGCGATGAAGCACAATTACTATAAGCTGAACCTGGACTGCCTTGTCATTCTGGGTGGAAACGGCACGCATAAGACGGCAAATCTTCTGCGGGAAGAGGGGCTGAATATTGTAACGCTTCCGAAAACGATTGACAACGATTTGTGGGGAACGGATATGACCTTTGGCTTCCAGAGCGCGGTTGACATTGCGACGGAGGCGATTGACTGCATCCACACGACAGCGGCTTCTCATGGCAGGGTTTTCATCATTGAGGTTATGGGACATAAGGTTGGCTGGCTGACATTAAATGCAGGTATGGCTGGAGGTGCGGACATCATTCTGATTCCGGAGATTCCGTACGACATTGATAAAATTGTGGAAGCCATCGAAGGAAGAAATAAAAGAGGCAGCCGTTTTACCATTCTTGCAGTGGCAGAGGGTGCAATTTCCAAAGAGGATGCGGCGCTTTCCAAAAAAGAGCTTAAGGAAAAACAGAAAAATAAAGTATATCCCAGTGTTTCCTATCAGGTTGCGGCACAGATTGAAGAAAGAATGGGCGTGGAGGTACGCGTTACCGTTCCGGGACATACGCAGCGCGGCGGCAGTCCCTGCCCGTATGACCGTGTATTTGCAAGCCGTCTCGGCTCTGAAGCAGGCAAGCTGATTATGAATGGTGAATACGGCTTCATGGTTGGTATCAAGAACAGGGAGATTGTTAAGGTGCCGCTTCAGGACGTGGCAGGGAAGCTGAAAGCGCTTTCACCGGATGCGTCTATCATTCAGGAAGCAAAAATGCTGGGAATCAGCTTTGGCGATTAAAGAATAAATCCTATTGTTAGGGGCAGCAGGCATGTCGTATACGGCACTTTACAGAAAATTCCGCCCGGATAATTTTGAAGATGTAAAAGGGCAGGAGCATATTGTAACAACATTAAAAAACCAAATGAAGGCCGATAGAATCGGACATGCGTATCTTTTCTGCGGCAGCAGGGGAACCGGTAAAACCACGATTGCAAAGATTTTTGCGCGGGCGGTAAACTGCGAGAATCCAAAGGACGGTAACCCGTGCGGGGAATGTGAAACCTGCAGGGCGATCGCTTCGGGCGCAAGCATGAATGTGATAGAGATTGACGCAGCTTCTAATAACGGCGTTGATAATATCAGAGAAATCGTAGATGAGGTTTCCTATTCTCCTGCGCAGGGAAAATATAAGGTCTATATCATAGACGAGGTGCACATGCTTTCTATCGGCGCTTTTAATGCACTTTTAAAGACACTGGAGGAGCCTCCGTCTTATGTCATTTTTATTCTGGCTACGACAGAGGTGCATAAGATTCCGATTACGATTCTTTCGAGATGTCAGCGTTATGACTTTAAAAGGATTTCCATTGAAACGATTACGGACCGGATGAAGGAACTGATGCAGACGGAGCAGGTGGAAATCGAGGATAAGGCATTGCGCTATATTGCGCGTACTGCGGATGGCTCCATGCGTGACGCACTAAGTCTGCTGGACCAGTGCATTGCCTTTTATTTTGGAACGCAGCTTACCTACGATAAGGTGCTGGATGTTCTTGGCGCGGTAGATACCTCAGTGTTCAGCCGGATGCTGAGGCTCATTATAGAGCAGGATGTTATTGGCGTTATAGAACTGCTGGAAGAAATCGTTATGCAGGGGCGGGAGCTTTTGCAGTTTGCCACAGATTTCACATGGTATCTGCGGAATCTGTTGCTGGCAGGTGCATCGGAGGAGCTGGAGGATGTGATTGACATGTCCTCGGAAAATCTGGCAAATTTGAAGGAAGAAGCAAAGATGCTGGAAATTCCTGTTATTATGCGCTATATCCGTGTGATGTCACAGCTTTGTGATAAAATGCGTTATGCGACGCAGAAGCGTATTTTGCTGGAAACGACAATGATGAAGCTTTGCAGGCCGGAAATGGAAGAAACGCAGGATGCACTGTTAGACCGAATCCGGAGCCTTGAAAAGAAGCTGGAAGCAGGCGTTTTTGTAACGCAGGAGACAGGTGCTTTGGAGAAGGGGCAGGAGACGGCAAAGCCGGTAAAAAAACAGGAGCTGCCAAAGGCAATTCCCGAAGACGTTAAAATGCTTGCACAGCGCTGGAAAACGATTGTAGAACATACAGGTATGCCGATGAAGCAGTATCTTCGGGAAGCATATACGACGCTTGGCGCAGATGGCGGTCTGGAGGTCGTATTTCAGGACGGGCTTGCTTCGGATTATTTTAAGCAGCAGGAGCATGCGGAACAACTGAACCGGATTTTGTCGGAGAGCATCGGCAAGGAGGTAACGGCTGTTATCAAGACCATCCGGGAGGATGAAAGATTTGAGGATACCCATGTGGATTTGCAGTCATTGATTCACATGGATATAATGGAAGAAGAATAAAAGCTGGAGGAAGAAAGAAATGGCAAAGCGTGGAGGCTTTCCGGGCGGCGGTATGCCCGGTAATATGGCAAATCTGATGAAGCAGGCGCAGAGAATGCAGCGTCAGATGGAAGAAAACCAGAAAGAAATGGAAACAAAGGAATTTACGGCAAAAGCAGGCGGCGGAGCCGTTGAAGTGACCGTAACCGGTAAAAAAGAGATAACAAAGGTAAAGCTTTCGCAGGAGGTCGTAGACCCGGATGATGTAGAAATGCTGGAGGATCTCGTTATGGCGGCTGTCAATGAGGCACTTCGCATGGCGGATGAAGCAAATGCAGAGCTGATGGGCAAGATGACAGGCGGACTTGGCATGGGCGGAGGTCTTCCGTTCTAATGGACCTGTACAGCGGATATATCAATAGGCTTATAGAGGAGCTTGGAAATCTTCCGGGAATCGGGAATAAGACTGCGCAGCGGCTGGCATTTTATCTGATCAACCTGCCGAAGCAGCGGGTGGAGCGTTTTGCGACAGCAGTTCTTGAAGCGCGGGAGAATGTCCGGTACTGCAAGCAGTGTTTTACACTGACGGATCAGGAACTGTGCCCGATTTGCGCCAACAGTAAGCGGGATGCAGGAACGATTATGGTTGTGGAAAACACGAGAGACCTTGCTGCTTATGAAAAGACAGGGAAATACGAGGGCGTTTATCATGTGCTGCACGGGGCGATTTCCCCGATGCTTGGAATTGGCCCAAATGACATCAAGCTCAAGGAACTGATGGAACGGCTGCATGGAGACGTCAAGGAGGTTATCATTGCCACAAATTCCAGTCTTGAGGGAGAGACAACGGCAATGTATATCAGCAAGCTGATTAAACCGACCGGTATTAAAGTAACGAGAATCGCAAGCGGCGTTCCGGTAGGCGGAGACCTTGAATATATTGATGAGGTTACGCTGCTGCGCGCACTTGAGGGACGTACAGAATTATAATAAAAGAAAGGATAAGGAAAATGAAAAAAGAAGCGTTTGGAACAACCAAAGACGGCAAAGAGGCATTTTTGTATACTTTGGAAAACAAAAATGGAATGAAAGCACAGATTACTGATTTTGGCGCAATTCTGGTCAGACTGTTTGTGCCGGATAAAAACGGCAAGGCGGCGGATGTTACACTGGGTTATGATAAGCTTGAGGACTATTTTACAAACGGAAGCTTTTTTGGAGCAACCATTGCGCCCAATGCAAACCGGATTGCAAATGCAACCTTTACGATTGATGGTCAGACCTATCATGTAGACGTAAATGATGGACCGAATAATCTGCACAGCCATTTGGAGCGGGCAAGCCATAAGCGCTTATGGAAAGCAGAGCCGCAGGAGGAAAATAAAATCCGTTTTACCATAAAGCTTGATGACGGCGACATGGGTTTCCCCGGCAATAAAGAGTTTGCGATTACATATACGCTGACAGAAGAAAATGAGCTTAGACTGGACTATGAAGCGTCTACTGACAAAAAGACGATTTTGAATCCGACAAACCATGCTTACTTTAACCTTGCAGGACATGACGGCGGACAGATTATAGACCATGTACTCTGGTTAAAGGCAAGCCATTATACACCTGTTGTAGCAGGTGCTATTCCGACTGGTGAGATTGCGCCTGTCGCAGGAACGCCGCTTGATTTTACAAAGGCTAAGAGAGTCGGCGATGAAATAGAAGCTGATTTCGAGCAGTTAAAGCTGGTAAGCGGCTATGACCATAACTTCGCAATCGATGATTACGATGGCAAGCTGCAGCTTGTAGCAAAGATGTCTGAGGAAAAGAGCGGCAGAGAGATGGAAGTGTATACGACACTTCCGGGAATCCAGTTCTATGCAGGCAACTGCATCGCAGAAACGACTGGTAAGGAGGGCGTTGTATACAAAGCGCGTACCGGCTTCTGCCTTGAGACAGATTTCTTCCCGAATGCAGTAAATCAGGAAAACTTCGTTTCCTCTGTCTTTGCACCGGAGCAGAAGTATTCTTCCACGACTGTTTATAAGTTTCTGTTCTAACAGAATCATAAAATGCATGAAAAGCGCTGCCTATCCGGTGGCGCTTTTTGTCGTCAAAAAGAAGAATGGGAGCGACATAATGTGATAAATCTCTTGCTTTTCGCGTCGTATAATAAAAGACAGGAAAATGGGACAAGGAGGAAATCACATGGAAAATGGAGCTTTTGGAAAGGTCTGCCGGTTTGGAGAGACAGAAAGCAGGCGAAAAATAATGGTAGAAGAATATGTCGCCTCCTTTTTGCAGGAAATTGTAAAAAATATAAAAGAACCACAGCTCATTGTCTTTTTTGGAGACGGCTATGAGTGCGGCGGTATCAGATACTATTATTTAAAAGGCGCTGCCTCCCATAAGGCATCTGGAAATGTCTTAAAGCGGATGGATGAGTTCTATTTTCAAAATGTAGGCAAGCAGTATTTTGAAGGCATGAAAGGAATTGGCTGGTATTATCTTGAAAAAAAGGACATATCCATTCTGGAAATACTGAAAAACATGAAGGAGCAGAATTTTCAGGACCTGAAAGGATACTATGTATATTTTGAAAAAAATGAGGGGATGGAGGACTACATTGTTCACTGCTGTCAAAAAGAGGAGAGAAGAATGGAGACTCCAGCCGTAAAGACAGAAAGGAAAAGCAGGAAAATACCACGTTTAAACTGGAAGAAGCTGCTGTCTGGGAAAAAAGCGCCTGCACCTATGCTGGCGGTACAGATATTGAATATGGTCAGTCTGTGCATTTTGATTATCTGCTGTATTATTGCCGTAACAACGCTGAATCAGTATGATAAAATGAAACGGCTGGAGGAGACGGTAACCTATCTGGAAGCGAGTATGGAAAGAGATGCACTGGAAGAAAAAAATTTACCGGAAGAATAAACCATGCTATAATGAGCGCAGGCAGCAAAAGCTGCCAAAAGGCATGTTGGAGCAGTCATGGCGGATATAAGAGCATACATAAAGAAAAAAGAAAAAAAACAGGAGGATAGCTTTGGGAAAAAAATCCTTCGGCATAAGCTGGTTGTATTTTACCGCACGGCATTGATAATCGCTGTGCTGGCAGCCGCCGCCGTAGTAGTGGCTATCCAGATGAAAAACAGAGTATTCAGTGAATATCAGACCATTTCCAGCGTGCAGCGGGAGAGCATCAGCGACGCAACGATTCTGTCACTGGGAGAAAACATTCTGGTTTACAGTAATGATGGCGCAAGCTGCCTGAACAGGCGGGGCGAGGCACTTTGGAATCAAACCTTTGAAATGCAGGCGCCGATTGTGCAGATATGCCAGAATATGGCGGCGATTGGCGATTACAACGGCAGGACGATTTATTTGATGAATACGGAAAAGACCGTTGGTGAAATTGATACCAAGATGCCGCTTCGCAGCTTTTCGGTATCTGCAAACGGAATTGTTGCCGCAGTGCTGGATGATACGGCGGATATTACATGGATTTATCTGTTTGACAGTTTGGGAAATACGCTGGCTTATTTTAAAACGACGATGAAGCAAAGCGGTTATCCGGTGTGCGTGAGTATTTCGGATAATGGCTATCTGGTAAGCGTTTCTTATCTTTATATGGATAATGGACTGATGCGCTCCAGTGTCGCGTTTTACAATTTTGGACCAGTCGGACAAAATGAAATTGATAACTTTGTAAGCAGCTACGATTATACAGATACAGTAGTTCCGTTTGTGCACTTTTTGAATAATGGAAAAGCTGTAGCGGTAGCGGATAACAGACTGGTATTTTATGAAGGTGACCAAAAGCCTGTAAGCATTGCGGATGTGCTGCTGGATGGAGAAATTGAAAGCATATATTATGGAAATGGTTATGTAGCGCTGATTTATAATGATGTGACCGGCACTGCGCGGTATAAAATGGATGTTTACAGCGACAATGGAAAGCTGGCAGATACCATTATGCTGGAGATGCAGTTTACAGACATTGTTTTCTATAAGGATAAGCTGATTGCATATAATGAGCAGGAATGTCTTGTGCATACCATTGGCGGCATGGACAATTTCGATGGTAATTTTACCAAACAGGTTTTAAAGCTGATTCCCGCCAATGCTTCTTATGAATATATTATAGTAACGCCGGATTCTATTGATACGATAGAGCTCAAGTAAATATCGGCGGAATTTTGGAAAAGGTACTGAGGATATGAATATTGTGTTTTTTGTGGTGCTGCTGCTTTTGATTGGCGGCGGCGTAAAAGGCTATAAAAAAGGCATGGTGGAAGAATTAAATAATGCGGTTGCGCTGCTGCTTGCAGTTGTTTCTATTATTATGGTAATTGTTGCGGCAAAGGGCTATATGGAAAAAGAAACGCTGCGGACAATTATCGGCATTGTCTGTCTGACGATAGCGGTGCTTGTTTATAAGATTACAGATTTTATTCTATCTTCCTTAAAAATGATTACTTCGATTCCTGTATTAAAGAGTGTCAATAAACTGCTGGGCTTTTGTCTGGGTGCTGCTGAGGGCGTAGTGCTTTTCTGGATTGTGCTGGTGCTTGTGCCCCTGCTTTGTCCGCAGGATATATTGACTTATATGACGGGAGCAATAAAGGAAAATCTTTTGCTGACATGGATGGCGGATAACAATTATCTGGCGCGCTTTTTGCCGGAGGTGCTGCCTGTATTCTCTGCTTTGTCCGGTTTTCCCGTGCTTTGAGCAGTTTTTGTAAGAAAATGAATAAAATATCAAAAACATGTTGACAATACGAGGAAAGTAGTGGTAACATATAGTTCCACCGCGAAGAAACGAGCGGAGGAAGAAATAAAAAAAGTATAAAAAAGGTCTTGACGAAATAAAACAGACGTGCTATTATATCAGAGTTGCGTCTGATGAG
>CAKRYY010000038.1 GCA_934432885.1 uncultured Lachnospiraceae bacterium | reverse complement strand
CCCTGTCTTGCATGACCGGTTCCTTTCTGTCTCCAGGGTTTTCTTCCGCCGCCGGAAACTTCAGAACGTGTTTTTGCCTTCTGTGTTCCCTGACGATTATTTGCAAGCTGCTGAACGACTGCCATGTGTACCAAATGCTCGTTGATTTCAACGCCGAATACAGCATCGCTTAAGTCGATCTTTTCAACTTCTTTGCCTTCCATATTATAAACAGATACGTTTGCCATCTGTGTGTTCCTCCTTTCACCCGAATTTAAGCATCTACTCTCGTAGTTTCTTTGATTGTTACCAAAGCCTTTTTAGCTCCGGGTACTGCACCCTTTACCAAAAGCAGGTTCTTCTCAGCATCTACTCTTACGATGTTAAGATTCTGAACTGTAACCTTTACGCAGCCCATGTGACCCGGCATGCCTTTTCCCTTAAATACCTTGCTCGGTGAGGAGCATGCGCCGTTGGAACCCTGATGACGATGGAATTTGGAACCATGTGCCATCGGTCCTCTGTGCTGTCCGTGTCTCTTGATTGCGCCCTGGAATCCTTTACCTTTGGAGATTGCAGTTGCGTCTACTCTGTCGCCTGCTACGAAGATGTCTGCTTTAATCTCGCTGCCGAGTGCATATTCTTCTGCATTTTCAAATCTGAACTCTCTCACATATCTCTTGGAAGAAACGCCAGCCTTATCAAAATGTCCCTTCTGGGCTTTGTTTACGCCGTGTCTGTGAATAACTTCCTTTTTGCCGGACTTATCCTTGTTGATAATCTTGTCCTTCTTGTCAACGAATCCAACCTGAACTGCGCTGTATCCGTCGTTTTCCTGTGTCTTTACCTGTGTTACCACACAAGGTCCTGCCTGAAGTACGGTTACCGGAATCAGTGCGCCGTCTTCATCGAAGATCTGTGTCATGCCGACTTTAGTTGCTAAAATCGCTTTCTTCATTTCCTTTTACCTCCTGTTTGTTCTACAGCGGAACGGAACCTGCCGTTCATACTAGTAGGGGTCTTATTTGTTTTTCATTTTGATGTCGATGTAAACACCTGCAGGCATTTCCAGTCTCTGCAGTGCATCAACAGTCTTGGGTGTGGGTGAGATAATGTCGATCAGTCTCTTATGAGTTCTCTGCTCGAACTGTTCTCTGGAATCTTTGTACTTGTGAACCGCTCTTAAGATTGTAACAACTTCCTTTTTCGTAGGAAGAGGCACCGGTCCGCTTACCTGAGATCCGTTCTTCTTAACTGTTTCGATGATTTTTTTGGCAGAAGCATCTACTAACTGATGTTCGTATGCTTTTAATGTAATTCTCATTACCTGACTTGCCATAAAAAAAGTCGCCTCCTTTTCGCACTTTTTGAACTTAAGTACGACAAGCGGTGACTGTACACTCTCCCGTGTGTGTCCTCTTTTGAATCTACACACGTCGTTTCTACTTTTTTGTAGACCTCCGTTGCTTGTACAGTGACTTGTCGTCAGTTTCCTAACTTGACATTCGCTCCACGGAAAACCTGCCACGCGGGCAGCAACCTCACGCTTCAACGCTATCATGCCACAGCAATAATTAGTATATAGGATGTTTTGCGGTGTTGCAAGCATTTTTTTATAAAAATTGTATTTTTTTACATACAATACAACATTCATCCCATTTACAGGATTTTTCATCCTTACAGCAGCGTATATTGCAGCATTTCATAATGCAGCCTGCTGCCCTCACCGACATTGTCGGGAAGCAAAGCCCTTGCTACCAGCTTTGCTTCCCCCTGCGGTTCATCCACTCTGCGCAGATGCGCATAATCTCCATCCAACTGTTCTACTATGTAATCACAGACCAGCATTATAAAATCCTTTCATCCCTTAAATATTTCCGTTCTTGGCATCCTCAAACTCCTGTAAAATCTCTGCGGACGGCGCCGGTGTCAGCAGACTTACCACAACGATTACTGCCATACTCAATAAAAAGCCAACCACCAGAGAATACAGGCCTGTAGATGCGCCAAGCGTCTGTCCTCCAACAAGCGGAATATAATCCCATATGATAACCGCAAGCGCTCCTGTTGCAATACCTGCTACCGCACCCTGGAAATTCGTCCGCTTCCAGAACAGGGAAAGCACTACCGTCGGACCAAAGGCAGAGCCAAGTCCCGCCCATGCGTTAGATACCAGTCCCATAATGGAGCTGTTTGGATTCAATGCAATGATATATGCCAGCACGGCAATCACAAGCACAGTGCAGCGGCTCAGCCGGAGCACAGTCTTATCATCTGCATCCTTTTTGATAATGCCTCTGAAGATGTCCTCAGCCATACTGGATGCGGTAACAAGGAGCTGAGAATCCGCCGTTGACATAATCGCTGCCAGAATACCGCATAAGAACAGGCCTCCAATAATCGGCAGATTATAGTCTACCGTAAACATCTTGATAATCATTTCAATAAATACCTTCTCCTCTGCACCGTCCGTCAAAAGTCCCGGATACAGATATGCACGTCCAATTACACCGATTGCACAGGCAAACGCAAGAGAAAGCGCAACCCATACGATTGCAATCGTTTTGGATTTCTTTAATTCCTTTTCATCGCGTACCGCCATAAAGCGTACCAGAATATGCGGCATACCGCAGTAGCCAAGTCCCCATGCAAGCTGGGAAATAATTTCAATCGCCGTATAAGGTCTCTCGCCGTTCTGTGTAAAGCTTAAGAAAGCGGATGCACCACCCGCAACGCCACTGGCTTCCAGCGTGCCTGCAATATTGCCGCGCATGGCAGCATAAGCAATAATCGGAACCGCAAGCAGACCAACCAGCATCAGCATACCCTGTACGAAGTCCGTTACGCATACCGCCATGAATCCGCCCATAAAGGTATAAACCAGGATAACCGCTGCGCCAATCGTCAGCGCAATCTTATAGTCTATACTGAATACAGAGGTAAACAGCTTGCCGCCCGCTGCAAGTGCAGACGCTGTATAAACCAGAAAGAAAATGATAATTGTTATAGAAGAGATAAGCAAAAGCACTCTGTTCTTATCATGGAACCGGTTTTCAAAGTATGTCGGCAGCGTCAGCGCATTGTTCGCACGTATTGTATACCGGCGCAGACGCTTGGAAATCAGCATCCAGTTGCAGACCGTTCCCAGGAAAAGACCCACGGCAATCCACGACTGTCCTGTTCCCATTGCATAAATAGAACCCGGAAGTCCCATCAGCAGCCAGCCGCTCATGTCAGACGCCTGTGCAGAAAGCGCTGCTACCGCGCCGCTTAATTTTCTTCCACCGAGAAAATAATCCTCTGCATTTTCATTTTGTTTTGCACATACAAAGCCAATCACGACCATAAAAAGCAGATAAATCGCAAAGGCCGTAAGTATCCAGATAATCGAACCCGTCATTTTTTCTTCTCCTTTGTCCTCACAATTTGCTTTTCATTATAATATAGAAGATAAAGCTGCGTCAATAGCGCGCAAAAAGACTCCGCATGCGCAGCGTCATGCGGAGCCTGTTCTCAAATCTCTCCCTCTTTATCCGTTCACCTTCCTATGCAGAGCGTTTCTTTGCATACCACAGTACGATGCCCACATAAGCAGCTGCAGCAACAATACCGATGATATACGCACCCAGCCAGGGAATATTGAATCCGATTTTTGCGTTTGCAATATAGGTCACTGTAATAAATGCATACCAGCCACCCGGAATCAATGGCATCCACGCATATTTTGCTTTTCCATTCATAAACATCCAAACGGAAATCGCAAGAAATGCGAACAGCGCCAAGGTCTGGTTTGACCATGCAAAGTAACGCCATAAAACGTTAAAGCCATTGCTGTTCATCTTTGCAAATACTAAAATCACTGCAACAAGTGCAAAGATAATTACAGAAAGACCAAGTCTCTTCTTTACAGAGGTCTGGTCGATATGGAAAGAATCGGCGATTGTCAGACGCAGTGCACGCAGCGCTGTATCGCCGGAGGTAATCGGAAGTACGATAACGCCAAGCAGTGCAATAATACCGCCAACGCTTCCCAGCAGATGCTTACATACTACACCAATCGTATCTGTTGCAAGAGACGCATCCGCTGCCTGCAGGCCAAGATTGTATACGCCCATTGCGCCAGCTGCCCATACCATAGCAATGAAGCCTTCTATAACCATCATATTGTAGAATGTCATACGTCCCTGCTTCTCGCTCTTTACTGTACGGGAAATGATTGCAGTCTGTGTAGAGTGGAAGCCGGAAAGGATTCCGCAGGCTACCGTAATAAAGAATACCGGAATAAAGTGGTTGGATGCAAAATAATCGCCATAAGCAACAACCGGTCCATTCCATGTATTCCAAATCTCTGCCAAAGGATAGCCCTGTACAAAAATGCCAATAAATACGCCGATTGCAGAGAACAGCAGGATTGCACCGAATACCGGATAGATTCTTCCGATAATCGCATCAATCGGGAATACTGTCGCAATCAGATAATACAGGAAAATAACACCGTAAATAATCCATGTAGAAACAGAGGTTGCCGCACCGTCAAAGCCAAATACCTGCTTTGCTGCAATATCACCCGGCGTATAGATAAATACCGCACCAACCAGTAAGAGCAGCAGGCTGCAGAATACCTGATATACAGAGTAAACACCCTTATTGCTGTACTTGCGGACCATATCCGGCATCTGGGTACCGCCATCACGCAGACAAATCATTCCGGAAAAATAATCGTGCATTGCACCACCGATAATATTTCCGATAGGAATCGTGATGAATGCAATCGGACCAAATAAAATTCCCTGAATCGGGCCAAGAATCGGGCCTGTTCCCGCAATGTTAAGTAAGTTAATCAGACTGTTTTTCCAGCCCTTCATCGGTACATAGTCTACACCGTCCTGTTTTGTGTAAGCCGGTGTCTTTCTGTCATCAGGTCCAAAAACCTTTTCGCAGAATCTGCCATAAAGAGCCGCCCCTGCGAACAGAATCACAAGGCCGATAATAAATGTAACCATTCCTATTTTCCTCCTTCAAAATACTCTCTTTTGTACTTCCTTCCTGAGAAATATCGGGCATTTTGCCCAAAGTCAGAAAATTCGTTTTCGGCCGTCTGTATCCTGCATAAATAAAATTGTAAACGGGGTTTTACCCACATGACGACTGTCATGTAATACATAAAGACATATACTGAAATCAGCGTATGCTGTCAGCGCAGATAAAATGCAGAAAAATAAGAAATTTGTGCGTCCTCTTACCGCTGAAAGGCGGACGCTCCCTGTCATTTCACGGAAAACATTTGTCGTGCGCAGCTCTTTTGCCAGATCTCTCCACAGCTCTACACTGCGAATCAGAAAACCGTCGCTGATTGTGATCGTCATCGGCTCCTTCTGCCGCAGACCCATTGTCACTGCATATTCCTGTATCAGGGCAGACTGCTCCCACTGTGCCTGTATCTGTTCCTGACAACTCCCCTGTTGTCCCTGTGGCATCTCGATACAGCGTCCGCAGACTCCGCTTACTGTCATCAGAAGCAGGAGTGCAAAAATCATCCCTTTTCGCAGTGCCGCTCTATGTTCCCGCATAAAATCCCCCATAAGTATTATGACGAGTATACCAAAATAACGGTCGAAGCACAAGGTTTCCTGTCTGTTTTTTTGATAACGTTTCCGCCAACGTTTCCATCATGCAAAACGAATTGTTTTATCTGGCAGATGCATCTGTATTGTTTTACTGTTCTATTGCGCCGTTGGCAAATCCGCTTGTATGGTCAATCATAATATGCTATGTTATAGGATATATAACGCAGAAGCCCTGATGGCTGCGCGAGAAACAAAGAATTGGGAGACTTATGCCATGTGGATTGCAGACAATTGGAAAGACTATGAAGTGCTGGATACCTCCGGCGGAGAAAAGCTGGAGCGTTGGGGGGATTATATTCTGATTCGCCCGGATCCGCAGGTCATCTGGAATACGCCCAAAAAGGACCCTCGCTGGAAGAAGCCAAACGGTCATTATCACCGCAGCAGCAAGGGCGGCGGAGACTGGGAATTTTTCCGTATGCCCGATGAATGGACGATTCATTACCGCGACCTGCAATTTCATTTAAAGCCTTTTAAATTCAAGCATACCGGTCTTTTTCCTGAACAGGCTGTCAACTGGAACTGGTTTTCCGAAAAAATCAAAGCAGCTAAAAAGCCCGTCCGGGTTTTGAATCTTTTCGCCTATACGGGCGGCGCGACACTTGCCGCTGCAAAGGCAGGCGCCGAAGTAGTGCATGTAGATGCCTCAAAGGGCATGGTCGGCTGGGCAAAGGAAAATGCCGCCGCTTCCGGTCTTTCAGGCGCTCCTATCCGCTGGCTTGTGGATGACTGTGTCAAATTTGTAGAAAGAGAAATCCGGCGCGGCAATACATACGACGGCATTATTCTGGATCCGCCCTCTTATGGCAGAGGTCCAAAAGGGGAAATCTGGAAAATTGAAGATTCCATCTACCCCTTTATCGAACTCACCGCGCAGATTCTGTCAAAGGATGCACTGTTTTATCTCATCAACTCCTATACGACAGGACTGCAGCCAGCCGTTCTGTCCTATATGATAAACAGCGTTATCGTCAAAAAGTTCGGCGGCCATGTCGAATCCGAGGAAATCGGTCTGCCGGTAACAGGCAGCGGACTCATTCTTCCCTGCGGAGCTTCTGGACGCTGGTGCCGATAGCCTCCACGGCTTTACTGCATGGAGCTCATTGCCGCTATCATTCCTACGGACATAAGCACCGTCATAATGATGCCCAGCACAATGCTGATACCCATCCAGATTAAAGCTGCCTTAAAATAATTGGACTTGCTCTTTTTTTCCGTGCTGCTGAATGCCCAGATAAACATCAAAATAATGTTTACACAGGGGATACACATAAGCAGCATGGAAATCATCCATTCCCCCAAGGATACCGGTTCTTCTAATTCCTGCTGCGGCTCCGGCATCTGAATCTGCGGCTGCACCGGTGCTTCATAATAGGAGGAATACTGTGAATTCTCCTGCTGGGTGGTCTGGTTCTGCTGATACATCTGATTGTTGTCCATTTCTTCTCCTCTTTACTTCCTTTTTTTCATGCGCGAATCTGGAAAAACGCGTTTTGTAAACTCACAAACCCACACTCTTTGTCTTGCGAACTCACGAATCCGCGCTTTGTTTTGTGAACTCACGAATCCGCGCTTTGTTTTGTGAACTCACGAATCCGCGCTGCCGCGCTCTTCATCCTGCTTCGCAGGACATTCGTTCGTTAATGAGCCCAGGAAAGCAAATGCCTCTTTCAGAGGCGCTTGCTTTCCTTTGAGGCTCATTATATCATGCGCTTAGGGATGCCACAACTTAAAAAGATGCAAAATGCTTTGGCGGTATCGTGGAATCCAGTGCTCCAGTATATTGTCTCCCGTATACGTCATTGGCGCTCTGCCCGGAAAAATGGTATACATTCTGTAAATATACAAAAGCACCGTCGCCGTAAGCACAAAGATAACGCAGAGCTGGAATCTTCTGCGTCCCTCCCAGCCGCTGCGTCCCTTAACATACCTTGCAAATGCCCATCCAAAAATCAGGAAAAGCCATAATCCCACCAGCGGGTGCATGGCGAAAGAACGGCTTACCTGTCCTGTCATAAGATACCATACCGCCCGCGTCATTCCACAGCCCGGACACGGAAGTCCCGTTATTATTACCATAGGACAAAACGCATGAAAAAAATACCGTGTCAGCAGATTATAAATAATCAGTGCAATTCCCGCAGGCGCAAACTCTTTTATGTCAGTCTTCAATCTGTTTTGGATCATTCTTTTCTTCTTCCAGCTCCATCTGCATTTCTCTTGCTTTCTTGTCCTTTGCGATAGCATTCAGAATTCGATTGATGTCCTCCGGCGAAAACATGCCAATCGCCCTTTGCAGTTCATCCAGATTATTCCTGTTTACCTTCAGGCTTCCGCCGTTTTCAAGTGGAATTACCAGCGTATCCTTCGGGTCGCTTACATCTCCAAGACAAATGCTGTTCGTTCTCTCATCGCACACAAAGGTAATTCCATTATACGTGATTTCTCCGTCTTTTGCCAGCTCAGAATATGGCGTTTTTCCAACTTCCCGCATGCTTTCCTCCAGACTGCGGTTTCCAAAAGCCGCCTGCATCACCTTTGCCGCCTCATTTCGCTGCACCGCCTTCTGGGCGAGTGCATCCTCCGCCTGCTCCTTTGCATTTTTTGCAAGGCGCTGCGCCTGTTCTTCCTTGATATCTTCAAGCTGCTCATCTATATTCTTTAAAGCCCTGTTCCACTGGGTCTGTGTAAATTCTCCGCCGCCGATTGCAATCGACTGCTCTGTATCGCCTTTACGGATTTTCGTCAAAATTTCATCCCTGTACTGATGAAAGGCTTCCTGCCAGCTTCCATTTGTTACTGTCTGCATACAATGCCCCTCCTGTGAAATAAATTTTAAAATGAAGTGCGCGTCCATTGCGCATCTTATTTTTGTATAATAGGAAATTCAGAGGAATTTCCTATTATGCAGAAAAGCACTTTATTCTTCTTCCTGAAAAATAAAATGCTCTCCATAGCTTTCGCATTATATATCGTCTTATTTTGTGATTTCTTAACAGTTTTTTAACTTAATATGCTCTCCTGCCCTCGAACTGCCCCTGCAATAAATAATGGTTATAATATGCCGGCAAATCATTTCCAAGCACTGCTGCAAGGTCTGGATTGGAAGCTATGTAGACCTGCACATTAAAGGTCGCAGCTCCCTGTCGTCCCTCCGCCATGCCCGAGGTCACAAAATGCTGATACAATGCCTGTGCATCCGTTCCGACCAGCTGCACAACATCAGGATTTGCTGCCGCATAAAAAGCGGTGTTATATATCACAGATTCGATTGCAGCTGCATCCGCTGCAAAAACCGCCGATGTACCATCTGCCTGCTCCGGTACGGGCTGTATTATCACCTCCTGTGCGGGTGTCTGCACGCCTCCGGCATAAGGGCAAATACCACCCTCATGCAAATGTGCAGGGTTGCCGCCGCAGTGATAATGATATGGGCCAAGACCGCTCTTATTCTTATTATCCCTGTGTCCGCCGTTTGCGTCTGTCCTTCCGGAATGCGCCTCTGAAACAATCGTGGTATCCGCAATTCCCATCGATACATTTGCTGTGCACAAAAGCAGTGCCATCATAATACCGATAATTCTTTTTTTCATTTTCTTCCTCCCATTCGTTTTCCGTTTTTATCCTTTGCCTTTATTGATCCGCAGAATCATTTCACTATGATTATCTTATTTTCTTTTTTCCACGCTTTCAAGGGAATGGCAGAAATTATACCCAAAAAGACCCAAAAAAGACATAAACAGCGCAGGCTTTCCTATTCTGCAATCATATTTAAACATTGACAGGCATAAGGTTGTACAAGAATCAGAAAGGATGGAACGACTATGTTTGAACAAAAAAGCATACAGGCGCTGTGCATGGAATGTAAAACTGATGCAAAACGTGGCATTTCCCAGGAAGAAGCAAAACGCAGGTTGCAAAAGGACGGCAGAAATGAACTGCCGGAGGCTGCCCCAGGGCCTCTGTGGGCAAAATTTCTCGAGCAACTCTGTGACCCGCTCATCTATGTACTGCTCGCTGCTGCTGCAGTATCCCTGCTGCTTGGTGAGGTCAGCGATACCGTCATCATCCTTTTTGTTGTTCTGATGAATGCGGCAATCGGTCTGGTACAGGAGGGCAAAGCGCAAAAAGCGCTGGACTCTCTCAAGAGGCTTTCCAGTCCCCACGCCATCGTTATCCGTGACGGCAGGCAGATGCAGATTCCCGCCAGCGAGCTTGTCACAGGCGACCTTATCTGTCTGGAAGCAGGCTGCCTCATTCCTGCGGACCTGCGTCTGACGGAGGCGGAAAGCCTGAAAATTGATGAATCCGCCCTGACCGGCGAAGCACTTCCTGCTGAAAAAAATACCGCACCGCTTACGCCGGGGGCCGGTGCAGATGCGCAGCAGATTCCACTCGGCGACCGTACCAATATGGCATATATGTCAACCATTGTAACCTATGGACGCGGACAGGGAATCGTAACTGCTACCGGCTTGCAGACTCAGATTGGCAAAATTGCCTCTCTGATTCAGGATGCAAAGGAAGCGCCGACGCCCCTGCAAAAGCGGCTGGGCGAGCTTGGCTCCATGCTGAGCATCCTTTCCCTGCTGCTCTGCGCCGCTCTCTTTCTCATCGGTGTTTTGCAGCACCGCAATCTTTTCGACATGCTGATTACCGCCATCTCCCTTGCAGTAGCTGCTGTGCCAGAGGGGCTGCCCGCAATCGTTACCATCTGTCTCGCGCTCAGCGTCACCCGTATGGTAAGGGTCAACACCATTATCCGCAGGCTTCCTTCCGTAGAAACGCTCGGCGCTGTCAGCGTTGTCTGCTCCGATAAAACAGGAACGCTGACGCAGAATAAAATGTATGCAGTTGCCGCCTTCTGTGACGGCTCGCTTCTGCCTGCGGAGTCACTTTCACACAATTCTCATTTTGATTTGCTGGCAGGCATAACCTTATGTAATGACGCTGCTTTTGAATCTGAAACTGGTCAGGGCATGGGCGACCCTACCGAGCTTGCGCTTCTGAAGCTTTCTGCCAGGCATGGCTTCTGCCGGGAAGCCCTGGAACGTTCCATGCCCAGAATCCAGGAGCTGCCCTTTGATTCTGTCCGTAAAATGATGACAACGCTGCACCGGAAGGGGCGTCAGAGCGTCAGCTACACCAAGGGTGCGCCTGATGAGCTGCTGAAACACTGTCGGCACATTCTGCTGCAGGGAAAGGTTTCTCCGCTTACCCCTGCCGCCACTGTCGACATCCGCAGTGCTATGCAGTCCATGTCAAAGGATGCCCTCCGCGTCCTTGCGCTCGGTATGAAGCAGGACGAGGCAGGTCCTCTTGAGGATGACCTCATTTTTGTCGGACTGATTGGCATGCGTGACCCTGCAAGACCAGAAGCCGCACCTGCCGTACGCACCTGCCAGCAGGCAGGAATCTGCACTGTGATGATTACAGGGGATCATATTGACACCGCCTATGCCATTGCCAGAGAGCTGGGCATTGCAGAGAGCCGCAGACAGTGTATTTCCGGCGGCGAGCTTGCCGCCCTCTCCGATGAGGTGCTGAAAGACCAGATAGATACACTGCGTATTTTTGCACGCATTTCCCCAGAGCAGAAAATGCAGATTGTCAGAGCTTTTCAGTCTGCCGGCCATATTGTTGCCATGACAGGAGATGGTGTTAATGACGCACCCTCCTTAAAGGCTGCTGATGTCGGCGTTGCAATGGGGTTAAATGGCACCGATGTTGCAAGACAGGCTGCCGACGTCATTCTTACAGATGATAACTTTGCAACCATTGCAGGAGCTGTAAGGGAAGGCCGCGGCGTATATGAAAACATCAAAAAATCTGTCATCTTCCTGCTTTCCTCCAATCTGGGAGAGGTGCTTACCATGTTTCTAGCCGTGACCTGCTCTCTCGCCGCACCCTTAAAATCCAGCCACATTCTCTGGATTAACCTGATTACAGACTCCCTTCCGGCACTGGCGCTTGGAGTCGACCAAAATGATGGTAATGCCCTGATGCGTATGCCACCGCGAAAGCGCAGCGAAAGCCTATTTGCAGACGGTGGTCTGCTCTGCACCTGCTTTTATGGCATCCTGATTGCAGTCATCAGCCTATGTGCTTTTCTGGCTTTTCCCTGGATGCTGCTTGTAAAACAGGGCGTAGTTCCCTCCCTTTCTCTTCTTGCAGGCGCTTTAGGGCAGGGAGAAGTCGTTGCAAGGGCACAGACCTATGCCTTTACCGTGCTTGGCATGTCGCAGCTTTTTCATGCGATTGGCATGCGAAGCATCCATACTTCCTTTTTCCGGATGCACCATCTCGAAAACAAGCTTATGCTTGCGGCTTTTGTCATCGGCTTCTTTCTACAGTTTGCAGTCACAGAAGTGCCTTTCCTGATTCGTGCCTTCGGTACAGTCCATCTGCTGCCTTCAGAATGGAGCTTCCTTATGCTCCTTTCAGCTTTTCCTCTGCTGGCACACGAGCTGTTCCTCTTTGCAGGCTGGCTGCTTCGTTCCAAAGAAAAGGATTAAATCTTGCATTTCCACCCCTGTTTTGTTATACTTTTAGCGATATTTGTGGGGAATTGATATGCAGAGACAAAAGACATTACGAAATTTCATTATTTATGCTTTCCTGCTTTTGCTGACCTTGACCGTCAGCAACGATTGCTGCGCCGCTCTGTCCGAGGCGCGCCAGCTTCAGTTTTTGCAGGATAGGCAGCAGCTTTCCACGTCCGCAGAGGATTTTTCTGCGCCGGATTACCCGGTTTCCTCTGCTGCCGTAAAGGGCACTTTGTTTCTGAGCGCACCCGGCATGGCACAGCCCGTCAGCTTTCTTGCAAGACGCATTACCGGAACGCATAGCGCTATTTCTGCCTCCACAGGACTGAAGTCATTACGTTCTTTTTCACATGAACGTCGTTCGTTCCTGTTTTTGTTTTGCATTCTGACACTTCTGTCAGTTTATGCGGCATCCAGTGAAAGTCTGCTTCTGCTTCACGACAGCCGTCATATTTACAGAGCGCCGTTTTTAATCTTTTTTATGCAGGATATGGACGGAAGGAAGCGTTCTCTTAACTCTCATTGTACAGTAAACAAATTTATAGAATGTGAGGAAAAGAGAATATGGAAATCAGTATCGGACTTTGGCTTATTATCATTGTAGGAGGACTTGCAGGTATCTTATCCAGCCTCTATGTCGTCGTATCTTTACTTGGTACGCTGGGCTACAAGATTTACCGGAAATGCAGTTTTGGCATCTCTCTGTATAATTAGTTTCAAGAATTTGCAATAAACTCTCTGCATACAGGCAATGCCTGTAAGACGAACATACTATTTCACAAGCTGCGTATTAAAAAGGACATCCGGCGGATGTCCTTTTTTGTCTGGTCTTATCCCCAAAGGATAACACTGCCCATTTCTTTGGTTTTTTTCAAATCAATCAGTCTCTGGTTCTCTGAGCCCCGATAGTCTAAAAGCAGATTTCTTTTTTCCTTTTGGAAGGGTCCATCCACCATCACATCACAGAGTGAAAGGAACTCTGCCGTAGCATCGCAGTACGCCCTGCCGTCCGGCTTAAAGTCCTCATACAGATAGCCGCTGTAAACCCATACATTTTTTTCGGGAAGCTGCTCCTTTACACGCCGAAGCAGCGGCAGAAGCGCCCTCTGGTTCACCGGCTCGGTCGGGTCGCCGCCAAGCAGCGTCAGCCCTGCAATATATCCCGGAGCAAGCGCCTTAAGTATGCCATCCTCTGTTTCTTCTGTAAAGGGCTGCCCATACTCAAAATCCCAGGTGCTTTCGCTGAAGCACCCTTCGCAGTGATGGCTGCAGCCGGAAACGAACAGAGAAACGCGCACGCCGGGACCATTCTCAATCGAAAATGGCTTGATGGCTCCATAATACATTGCAATCGCCTCCTATTTTACAGATGCAGCACACGCTCTTTGATTTCCTGCGTTCTGCCCTGATTCCAGAACTGCGTTCCAATGTAGCCGCAGGTTCTGCGTGCCACATTCAGCGTTTCCTGATCCCTGTTTCCACAGTTCGGGCACTCCCATACCAGCTTGCCATTGTCCTCTACAATCTGAATCTCTCCGTCATAGCCGCATGCCTGACAGTAATCGCTCTTGGTATTCAGTTCTGCGTACATGATATTGTCATAAATAAACTGAATGATGCTGATGACCGCCGGAATATTATGCTGCATATCCGGCACCTCCACATAGCTTACTGCGCCGCCTGTTGAAAGTGCCTGAAATTCTGATTCGAATTTCAGCTTGCTGAAAGCATCAATCTCCTCAGTCACTTTTACATGATAGCTGTTTGTGATGTATCCCTTATCCGTTACACCGGCAACAATTCCAAAACGCTGCTGCAGGCATTTTGCAAATTTATAGGTCGTGCTCTCAATCGGCGAGCCATAGATGCTGAAGCCGATATTCGTCTCTTCCTTCCATTTATCGCATGCCTCGTTCATGTGGCGCATTACCTTAAGTGCAAATGGCTTTACCGAAGGGTCTGTGTGGGATTTTCCTGTCATATATTTTACACATTCGCATAACCCTGCATAGCCCAGTGAAATCGTGGAGTATCCGCCATACAAAAGCTTGTCTATCGTCTCTCCCTTTTTCAGTCTTGCCAACGCGCCATGCTGCCAGAGAATCGGCGCTGCATCCGATAAGGTTCCCTTTAATCTATTGTGTCGGCACATGAGTGCACGATAACAAAGCTCCAGACGCTCATCAAAAATTTTCCAGAACCTGTCCATATCTCCGCCAGAGGAAAGCGCAACATCCACCAGATTGATGGTTACGACACCCTGATTGAATCTTCCGTAAAATTTATAATTTCCATTCTCATCCTTCCATGGAGAAAGCGCACTGCGGCAGCCCATAACAGGGAAGCAGTTTCCCTCCTTTAGCTGCATCATAATCTTTTCGGAAATATAATCCGGCACCATACGCTTTGCGGTACATTTTGCCGCAAGCTCCGTCAGATAAAAATACGGCGTTCCTTCTTTGATATTATCCTCTTCCAGCACATAAATCAGCTTGGGGAATGCCGGCGTAATCCAGATGCCGCTCTCATTTTTAACACCCTGAATCCGCTGGTTCAACATCTCTTCTATAATCAGCGCAAGGTCCTTCTTCTCACGCTCACTCTTAGCCTCATTCAGATACATGAATACTGTAAGGAAAGGAGCCTGTCCATTTGTCGTCATCAGGGTGATGACCTGATACTGAATGGTCTGTACACCCTTTTCAATCTCCTTATGCAGACGTCTTTCTACAATGTCATGTATCACTTCATCGGAGGGATCGGCTCCTGTCATCTCCATATCCAGAAGCACTTCTTTATGAATTTTCTCTCTGGACACCTGTACAAACGGTGCCAGATGTGTCAGGGAAATGCTCTGTCCACCGTACTGGCTGCTGGCTACCTGCGCAATAATCTGTGTAGCAATATTACACGCTGTAGAAAAGCTGTGCGGCTTATCTATAAACGTCTCACTGATAACAGTTCCATTCTGAAGCATGTCCTCCAGATTGACCAAATCGCAGTTGTGCATGTGCTGTGCAAAATAATCAGAATCATGGAAATGAATCAGACCTTCCTTGTCCGCCTTTACAATATCCTGCGGAAGCAACAAACGTCTGGTTAAATCCTTACTGACCTCACCCGCCATGTAATCACGCTGCACGCTGTTGATAATCGGATCCTTATTGGAGTTTTCCTGCAATACTTCTTCATTATTACATTCAATCAGGGAAAGGATACGGTCATCCGTCGTATTGCTCTTCCGCACAAGAGAACGGGTATACCGGTACCGTACATAGCACCTCGCTACATTAAATGCACCCTGGGACATAATCTGATTTTCCACCATGTCCTGCATCTCCTCAACAGAAATCGCCCGGTTCATTCTATTGCACTTGAAATTGATATACTCTGCAATCTCCTGAATCTGCTCTGCAGTCAGCTCCTGGCGTACCGCCGCTTTATTTGCCTTTGTGACTGCAGCCTGAATCTTATCTATATCAAAATCAACCTCAGAGCCATTGCGCTTAATTACCTTCATTCAAAATTTCCTCCTCATTTATACCGCTTACTGTATTATAGTATGGCAGCTTCACAAAAACTGTTGTACACACAACAATTTTGATTTATAATACAAGATATAGTATTTTTTCTTAAAAGGAGCTTCTATATATGGATTTTCAAGAGAGTCTGATTTTGAGTGAAAAGACGATAAAAGCGGTACTTTCTATCTTTCGTCCGCGAAAAAAAAGATTTGAAAAGGGTGAACTGATTTTAGAAAAAGGAACCATGGATGACCGTCTGTTCCTGATGCTGAAGGGCACCTCTTATTTGTGTGTAGAAAATGAATATAATACAAAGCAGCTTATCAGCTTTTTTATGAAGGGACAATTCATCTGTCACGAAATGCTGCCGACGCCCCATAATGGGCACTGCTTTGTACAGGCAAAATATCCTACGACTGTGGCTGTGCTTTCCTATACGGAGCTGATGGCATACTCCCTGCAAAATCCGACCGATACACGCTCACATTCCTTTTCACATATTTTCCGGAATGTAATCGCTGCCCAAAGCGAGCACTGCCATATTTTACAGCAGAAAACCATCCGCAGCAAGCTGCTTGCCTTTTTGCAGTATCAGAGCCTTTGCCAGAATACCCGCCGGGTGCAGATACCGATTCCCTACTCCGACCTGGCTGACTATCTGACGATTGACCGCAGCGCACTGATGACCGAGCTGCGCAAAATGCAGACGGAAGGCATTATTGAAAAAGATGGCCACACCATCAGTTTTTAATCTTTGTAAAAAGCTCTCTGTTAAATTTTGGCTGCAGCGCTTCAATCTGATCCGCAATCGCCTCACAGCAGAGCTTTACCTCTGGATTTGCGCCGCCCTGACTGTTGCGTTCCTTAAATACATGCGCCCACTCCGTAAGATTGATTTTAAAAATGAAATTGCTCGGAATGCTGAGCATATACAAGCCGCGGCGCACATCCGGATTGTCCTTATATTCTTCGAGAATATAACCGTTTATTGTCTTGACATAACGCTGTCCGTCTTTTTCAAGCACCTCTGGCGCTTCGATTCCCAAAAAGGAAAGCGCCGCATCTGTCGGAAGAATCTTCCCGTCATACCACTGCGACATCTCATATCCAAAATTTGCCAGTCTCGTACTGCTGCGGATAATCCGGTTGTTAAATCTCGCTGCATGAGAATCCCAATCATCCTGTCCGGCGCGGTGAAGTCCCTCTACCGTAACGGAAATATCAATGAAACGCAGCATCGTAATGTGCCGCCAGCCCCATTTTACAAGACTGTCCGTCCATGTATTATATTTTTCCAGCGCCTGTGTGGGTGCATTTTCCAGAATCCGTCCGTGCCGGTCGAGCACCTGGTCGCAAACATCCCTGATTTCCAGCTCAAGCTCTCTCGTCCATGAGCGCTTGCTCATAAACATGGAAGTAATCGCGTCTGCAATTCCTGAAATATCATTTACATATACGTTCATTTTTTTCTCCGTTTTGTGGTATGAAAGACTGTCCGCCAAATTGCCGCTGTATCCAGTGTAGGGGATAGCACTGCCGCTTGTCAAGCAGTCCTTACTGACTATCTTTGCAGCATCTCCCATTTAAAAGTTTAAAAGCCTTCTTTTTTTCTCTGTGCCCGCAGTCTGCGCCGTTTTTCGCCAGCCTCCCACTCTGCTTTTTCCGCTTCCGTTTCCAGAATAATTCCGGGAACCGAATGAGGCTTTCCATTTTCATCAATCGCTACCAGCACCAGATACGCGCGGTTAATCGGACGGCGCACGCCGCTTAAATCCTCCACATAAGTGTCAACACGCACTTCCATAGAGGTATTTCCTACATAAACCAGCTTTCCGGTCAGCACGATAAGATCATTCTGATAAGCGCCCCTGATAAATTTCAGATTGTCCACAGCGGCAGTAATGACATTGCTCTGTGAATGACGGATGCAGACCAGCCCCGCAATCTCATCAATCCATTCCATCAGTCTGCCACCGAAAAGTCTGCCCGCGCCGTTTAAATGCTCCGGCCTGAGCTGATAGACCTGCTCCATCATAGATTCCGATACTTTTTTTGCTTCCTGCTGCATAGCTTCACCTTCCTGTATAAGACATTTCTATTTTAGCATGAAAATGTGCCTTGTCCAATATGCTTCCTTTATTTTTATAGATTGACATATTTTTCCTTAGATTTTATAATTAAACTCTCAGTTTAATTATTTCAGGAGAAGCGTATGGGACGAAGAAAGAAAGAACCGGAAAGCGTACACCGGGAGCGCATTGCTTCCGCCGCTTCCACCCTCTTTATGGAGAAAAGCATTGCGGAAGCATCCATGGACGATATTGCAAAAGCCGCCGGCTACAGCAAGGCAACTCTGTATGTTTATTTTCAAAATAAGGAAGAAATTATCAGTGTTCTGGTTTTGAAGAGCATTGAAAAGCTATATCACTATATTTCTTCTGCATTAGAGCAGCAAAAAAGCACAAAGGCAAGATATGAGCTTATATGCCGGGGGCTGGTACAGTATCAGGAGGAATTTCCTTTTTACTTCAAACTGGCGCTGGATAAAATCAACATTGATTTTACAGATAAGGACAGTCTGTCTGAAGATGTGAAAACCTATCAGGTGGGCGAAGCAATCAATAAAGCCCTGCTTGATTTTCTGATATGCGGCATTGAAAAGGGTGATTTGCGAAGTGACTTAAATCCGCTGCTTACCATTCTGAACTTCTGGGGGCTATTATCCGGTCTTATTCAGCTTGCCGCAGCAAAAGAAGCTTATATTGAAAGCAGGCTGGATTTATCTAAAGATGCGTTTTTGGAATATGGTTTTTTGATGCTTTACCGTTCAATCGCAAATACAAACGTATAAAATTCCCAAAAGTAACGGCAGCAAAGTGCAGCTATAGAACCCTGTAGTAAAGCCACAATAAAAACAAGGAAAGGTATAAAACATGAAAAGAAACAAAAAGAAAATCATTTCCCTGACCGCCATAATCATTTTTCTTATATTGCTATGCTTTTCGATATGGTATCTGAAAGGCGTAGCTGACTATAAGCAGGCAGTCAGAGAAACTTCTATTGAAGAAATCAATCTCTCTGATGTGGCAGACGGTACTTACACTGGCGAATATGATGTAAATTTCATCTATGCCAAGGTAGAAGTCACCGTCCAGGATGGTGCAATTACCGACATAAAGCTGCTGGAGCATAAAAACGGGCGCGGCAAAGCCGCAGAGGCAATTCCTGACAGGATGATTGCCGCGCAAAAAATAGATGTAGATGCAGTATCCGGTGCGACAAATTCCAGCACAGTCATTAAAAAAGCCGTAGAAAATGCACTGCTAAAAGGACTGTAGGTACAATTTCCTCTAATTTAGTATTTTCTGCGCAGTATGAAATAAGAAGCAATATAAAATATCAGCAGCAGACAGATGCAGCCTGATGCAGCGACTGCATAAGCCGGCTGTCCTGCAAGCATCGCAATGATAGAGGCTGCAGCGACTGCCATCAAAAACAGATAGCCTGCCCACGCCCATGCCTTTGTAGCAAGAAAACGGTTGCGCTCGTCTGCCTGCTCCATATCAACCAATTCCCTGTAATTCTGGTCTCTGTCATAGCGGAATGATCTGATTAGCAAAACCGCTCCTGCTGCCAGCAGTCCCGTTTCCATACCACTCCAGTAATCATCTGTTCCTGTAAGAAAATGTGACACCAAAAGCACAATACCAGCCAGCACGCTGATAACGCCGATAATCGCTTTTCGTCTCTGATAGGTCTTTCCATTCTTCATATTTGCTACCTCCCGTCTAAAGTTTCCTCTTCAAAGAGGAAAACCTCTTCAATTGTCATTTCAAAATAATGCGCAATTTTATATGCCAGAAAAATAGAAGGATTATACCGTCCCGTTTCAAGAGAACTGATTGTCTGTCTGGAAACACCCATGCACTTTGCAAAATCCTCCTGCCGGATTCCCTTTTCTTTACGAATCTCTTCGACCCTGTTTTTCATCCAGTCATCCTCATAGCTTTCTGTCATGTAAAGTTCGCTTTACATTTGTATGGTAGCATAATGATATGGTTATGTCAAGTGTACTTTACATTTTATTTATTCCTCTGACCTTTCGTAAGAGACAATAGCCTCCATACTCTCTGCATTGACATAATCAAGCGTGCCCAGATTGCCAATCAGGTCAAAGACTGTATCGGCATTTACCTGCAGTTCATCCCCAATCTGCACTGCATCGGGCGCCACTGTCAAATAAACCTTCAGTCCATAAGGCTCAGTATCTGACTGTATTTCAATATGGTCATAGACATAGCCCTTCGGATACTGCTGGCTGCTTTAAAATATATATTTTTATTCATTTTTTCGTCTCCCGTAAAACAGACTCTGCATATTCTATGAATTCTGGTGTTTTGGACCAGTATTTGCAGCCCCAGTTTTCAAAATTCCACTCTTCCATATAATCATTACATTCGTAATCGACATAATATAAAATGCCATTCTGCAAAATGAAATTCGTCGGGAAATAATCTATGTTGGTCTTTGCCGCATACAATAGCCCACACATCTGCTTCACCTGCTGCAGACAGGTTTCCGACAGACATTCTTTGCGTACAAGCTCATAAACCGTATCACCCGCAATGTACTCTTTTACGATTCTTTCGTTTTCTATATCCACATCCAGCATTTTGGGCATGGAAATTCCAATAGCGGATAAGCATTTGTAGTCATTTATTTCTGCCTGTATCTTATTGCCAAACTGATAATAGTCGCACGGTTCATGATGTATCTGCTTTACCACGACATGCCTGCCATCCTTTTGTGCAAGATAAGAGTATCCGCCCTTTCCCTTACCAAGCAGTCTGATGATTTCATATTTCCTGCCATTTACCTCTATGAAGTCCACTGTTTTTTTAATTCCATACGGATATTCATGCTCCGCCTTTGACTCATATTCGCTCAGTCTCAAAATTTTTCCAGCTTCATCAAACTCAGCGACTGTAACGCCGTCAAAGCTGCCCACTTCGCCATCATAACGATACGAAAAATACCATTCAGCGACTGCAATATTGCCCTGCTCAATACTTCTTTTTACTGTCCACTCCAGCACGCACCCTTTCTGATTCCAGTCCGCAAACCACTGCATAATCTGTAAACGTCCACAGTATCTTGGTCCATAACATTCCGTATAAACTGCATTTTCCGCGAAGGTTTTCTCCACAACTGTACTATCAACGTCCAGCCATGCCTGTATATAATTCTTTAAAATTTCCGCATACATTAAGCCTCTCGCTCCTTTACTTCATAAGCCAGGTATTCATGGGAATATTCATAACCCAGCTTTTCTGCAAGGTGTACCGAGTTCATATTCTGTGCATCCCAGCTTGGATACAAATTTTCCTCTAAACATCTGAGAATCAGCGCTGCGCAAGCCACCGTCGCCAGGTGTTTTCTTCTCTCCTCTTCAATTGTATCCACTTCTATTTCAATGCCATTTTTATATCTGGTGTACGACGAAGCTCCCGATACAATTCTGCCTTTCTTTAAAATAACCATTCCACGCCCATACGTCAGATACTTCTCCCTGTCGCCAAAGGCGGCAACGAAATCTGCCATTTGATGACTTTTCAAACACTGCTCATATATATCGCTGTCTATATTTTTCAGTTCATATTCTGGTGGAAGCTGTTTGGCAAATTTCTGTAGCTTTTGCAGGTCAAACTCCGTACCCTTTTTAATGGCATACCTCGTAATCCTTTTTGCTTCCGGAAAGCACTTTTCGATTAACCAAGCCCAGCCTTCATTCTGTGGTACCATAATGGTAAATCCAGAAGGCTTGCTTCGCATCAGTTCTTCATCCGGCTCTCCTGCATAAAAAGCGAAGCAGCCAACATAAGCATAAGCCGACCTGGGCATCTCCATATCCGTCACATATATTTTACCCATAACCTGTTCCATGCAGGAATATATCAATGTTTCTTCCCAGCCATCAAACAGCTTCTGCACTTTTTGTGTATCCTTTAATTCATAAATCATTTTCCATCTCCTGCCCGCTAAACCAAGCCAGCGCATTTAGCCGTTTTTCAGCTTAGCTTCTTTTCAAGCATAACCAGCTTAACATCCGGGATTCCATTGAACAGGCATAGCAGAATTCCCCTTTCATGGTAGCCCAGCTTTTTATAAAAGCTTCTTGCATTCGTATTGCGCTCATACGTTGCGTATCCAGCCGGTGTTGACCGCTTTCCGCTCCTGCTCTGCATGAATATGTTCATAAATTGTGCAGATAGCGTCAATATCTGCCGTCGTTGCTTTTCGTATTATAGTTTCCATAGTGTATCTCCTTTGCAGCCTTCTTATTTGCTTACTTTTTATCAGGTCAACACTGCAAAAGGGTCTGCCTCACTGTCTTTGTTCCACACGTATTCAATGTCCTGCGCGATTTTCTCTGCCTTTTCCATGCCATACAAATCTCTGACAAAGCCAAGCGCCATATCCATTCCTGCCGAAACTCCTGAAGAAGTATAAAACTTTCCATCATTTACCCACCTTGCATGGTAAACCCATGTTACCTGATTGGAATTTGACTTTGCCCATTCAAATGCCTTTTTATTGGAAGTCGCTTTCAATCCATCCAGCACTCCCGCTTTTGCAAGAAGTGCCGATCCTGTGCATATTGACAAAACATAGCCGGCATTTTGCACAAGCTCAGAAATGCCATTTAAAAAGCGCTCATTCCCAACAAGCGCCCTTGTTCCCCTTCCTCCGGGAATGACAAGCACAGACTCAGGCTCCAGTGCTTCAATACAGGAAGTTAAAACCTCCATCCCCTGTGCGCTTCTTACAATACCACCGTCCAGTGATTGATAAAGCAGCTCATGCCCTTCCACCCTTGCCAGTATTTCAACCGGTCCGAATATATCCAGTGTTTCAAAACCATCAAAAAGTAAAATATGGATTTTCATTTAGCCAACACCTCATACGAATATTAGGATAAATACAGCCTAAATTTAAGCTTTTTCTCCGCCCCCAAAACTCTTTTCTGCATTTCCAGACTGCTTATGACGGGAATGAATTCAAAATCCGTATACCGCTTCCTTATCCTTGTACCGTTCTATTACCATAAATAACATACGCCTTGCTTCTTTGATTTTATCTTTTTCGATTGTGATTCCTGCTCTCTCTATTACACCTCAAAAGATTACGCCTCAAAAATCGGCTCGACATATTTTTTAATAAATTCGATTCTGTCCTTTGCCCTCGGATAAAAAAGGGAGGCAATCGCAACAACCATGTTTTTATCCGGACTGACATAAATAATATTGCCACCTTCCCCCATCGCGGCGTAGCTCTTATCCTGCTCGACAATCCACCACAGATAACCGTACGGCAAATCCCGCTGCATCCAACGGCTCTGCTCGGATGTGCTTTCTGCTACCCACTTCTCCGAGACGATGCGCTTCCCGTTCCAGATACCGCGATTTAAGAATAACTGCCCTATCTTAGCCATATCCATCGGTGAAAGCGTAAGTCCCCAGCCCGCCGTATTTACACCGGTTGGACCAGCAACCCAGCAACTTATATCAGTTGCTTTATAAAAAGCCATCT
Source organism: uncultured Lachnospiraceae bacterium (assembly GCA_934432885.1). Taxonomy (GTDB): domain Bacteria; phylum Bacillota; class Clostridia; order Lachnospirales; family Lachnospiraceae; genus VSOB01. Next base: position 4,149 of record CAKRYY010000038.1, on the reverse strand, counting down.
GCTCTTCCTTGTTATGAAACGTAATCGTCTTTTCAATGGTAATGCCTAACGGAGCAAACAAATTCTCCTTTGCAAAGTCAAATACGGACTGCCCTGTTGCCTTTACAAGGATGCTCGACAGAATATCCGGCCCGACAATCGGCGCATATCTGAATTCTCCTATATGTCCCCTGCCTCCCAGCACATCAAGCGAAAACTTTACCCAGTCCACGCTTGTGAAATATTTTGTATAGGGGTTGCATTTATATTTATAAGGAGCCGTCATTGTAAGCATATCCTTAATCGTGATATGCTGTATCGTCTTTTCGCCCCTCTTTACCGTATAGTCCGGGAAAAACTCCAATACTTTCTGGCTGACGCTGTCTATACAGCCTTTGTCCAATGCAATTCCAATCAATATGGAAAGGATGCTTTTGGTTACTGAAGAAACATGGATACGGCTGGCATCTGTGCAATTATGAAAATATCCTTCATAAACGGCTTTCCCATCCTTCATTATGACAATGCCTGCCATATTATCGTAATCTGCAGCGATGATATTTTCCATTTCTGAGATTTTCTCTTGCTTCATTTTCGCCTCCGACATATAAGTTCTCGTTTAATTCTTAGCTGCTGCCTTTTTTACAGGATAATAGACCTCCGTTATGTTATCATTTACATCCGCAGTCTGCGAGGGGTCCGTCACATAAACTTCAAACAGCGCATTTGTACAGCGATAGCCCTCTTTCTTCGCCCATTCTATCTGTCTGGTGTAAACAGAGGAAAGCTCCGAATAGGCTCCCCGCACAACTGTTTTTAGGCATAGTCCGGGATGAAAGTCCCTTGTTCCTGTGGCATATTCCTGCACAGGAACTGCAAATTCTATATCCAGACCTGCCGGAGAATATTCTGCACTGTGGAAAAGCGCCATCGGCGCACCGCTCATTGTCAGCCTATCAACCGCAATCCTTTTGAACAGCTTTTCGTAGCACCTGATATATTCAGTAGCACAAACTTCCGGCTGCACCATTTCTCTGATAGACAAAAGATACATGTCAGGCGCCTCTACAAGCTGCACATCTATTTCATCCATGTAGGACATAATGGACCTGCCCTGCTCAATCGCTGATATATCCTCCTCCATCTGCGTTAATATCTGGCTGTAGGTATGTATCTGCTGTTCAATTTCCTTTTTCTTGCGGATAAAGGCAAGCTGCAGGGTATCGTCCTGCATATTTTCGGACTGCAAAATCGTCTTAATTTCATCCAATGAAAATGAATATGCCTTTAGCCGATTGATGAGCAGCATTGTTTCAAGCTGCTCAATCGCATAATAGCGATACCCATTTTCCAGATTGACCTCACTTGGCGCAAGCAGACCTATTTCAGCATAATAACGAAGCGTCTTTGTTGAAACCTTACATATCCTTGAAAATTCTCCTATTGATAACATCGTGGTGCTCCTTGTTATGATGCAGCATAAACCTTGCCGTAAGGGAAAGGTCAAGCAGGTATTTCTAGCAGAAGCCGTTTTCCGCTAAAAACTCTTCGAATTTATGCAGCGCTTCGGGAACGCCCCTGCGCCCGTAGCCCATTCTGAAATATTGTCCATCCATATCGTAAATATCGGCAGGCAGCAAAAGAACGCCTTTCCGGTCTACAGCCATTTGGCAGAATTCCTTTACAGGCATGTCAATCAGCAGCTTATGAAATGCTACCGGTCCGCAGGTAATCGGACGTTTTCCAAACAGCTTCTTATGTTTTTCAAAAAAGGCATCCACATATTTCAAATTTTCAAGAATCAAGTCCCGGCTTCGTTTCAGCAGCTCATCACTGTGCTTTAGCGCAACCTTAGACAGAAATTCCGAAGGCGCAGCGTCACAGATGCTCATGTAATACTTAAATTTAACCGCCCTCTCGAGCAGCTCCACATCCTTCGACACAAGCCAGCCGACCCTCAGACCGGCAAGACCATAGGCTTTGGACATGACGCCAAGCGAAACCGCCTTCTCATAGTGGTCGGCAATCCAATCACGCTTTTGCCCGTCCAGCTCAAGCCCCTTGTACACCTCGTCAGAAAAGAGATAAATATCATGCTTACGACAGATGTCGCAAAGCTTTTCAATCTCCTCATTGGTAAAGGTATAGCCAGTCGGATTATTCGGCGTATTCACAGCCAGTAATTTTGTATTCGGCAAAATAAGCGCTTCCAACTCGTCAAAATCTATAACCCATTTTTCTCCGTCATCGTGAAGACACCATCTGGAAACACTGCAGCCCGGAATAGCATTTGCCACCTCATAAGCAGATTGATAGTTAGGATACATCGTAATCATGTGGTCACCGGGATTAAGCAGGATATTCATATATCCAAAAATAGCTTCCTGCGCGCCGTGAAAAACCAATACATTTTCCATATCCATATCCCGGTACAGCCCTGCGATAAGCTTACGCAGCTCTTGGTCTCCCCAGTTCTGGGTATATCCTAGCCATTGCTTCAAATATGCTTCTTTTGCGCCCGGCTCCATTGCAAGCAATTCTTCCGTGTGCATGGATTCGCAGTCTGACTGTGTCAAAAGATACGGCGCAGTAAATTCATACTTTCCAAAATAACATTCCAGTTTAAAATCCCTTATTTTCATTTTCAATCTCACCTATTAGATTATACCCGTTTCCAAAATATTTTGTTAACAGCCTTTTCAAAAAGCCCAAAATCTCTTCCCTGCCTGACATATTCAGTTCTGTTAGCAAAATCTGTTTCCTATTAGCTCCTGCGAAGGCTGGGTATTATGCTATAGTTTATATTGCATAAAATTATCATTATGAACAAATCCAAAATTTGTATATAGTTTGACACCCATATCAGACGCTGTGATTTGGATTGCTCCACATCCATATTCTCTGGCATCATTTACAACACGGGATAACAGTTCTTTTGCAATGCCTTTTCTTCTATAATTCGGATTGGTAAACATACTGGACAGCAAGCCCAGCTTTCCGCTGGGGCATCCAAAATATGGTGGTTTCTCGACAAATGACATACCACTTGTTCCAATAATAGTTTCGCCATCAAAAGCAAGCCATGCCACAAATGTTCCATCTGCTATATGTCGAACATAATATTCCTTCAATGCGGGAGCCAAATCAATCTCTTCTCTGGCGCCTTCCTCTCTGAGTTGGTTTATTCTCATATCAATAAATGTGCTCAATTCTTTTTCTGTAAGTCTTTTGTATTCTATTTTCACTTATTTCATTCTCCTGCAACAATCGTTCCTGATAAATCCCAATTGCTTTTTATAAATCAATTATTATTCCACGCATAATGATACTTCCGCAGTCTCCCAAATGTCATTTTTATTTTACCACACTTCTAAACTAATAAGCGTTGACAAACTATCTGTCTTCAGTTTTGACAACGATATAAATGTTGTCAGGAAGCAGCGTTCCGGTTTTCCATCCATCTGGTAGTCAATACGATTCTCTGCACTTTCACAGAAAAATTCAGACGGATAATCAAAAAGTGCAGCCTCGTCCTCGGACGGGTTTATGTACGCAAGAAAACATACAGACGCCGCATTAGCTCTTGGCGTCTGACATTTTGCGTTCTTCTATTGTGAACTTTGCGAATTTATTTTTCGCAGTCATATCCTGTATCCTTTCGTCGTAAAGTGCATCGCCTAATAAAAATTGTTTGATATATATTTTGTATTATACTTTGAAGCGGGGAATTGTCAATAAGGTACGGAATAAGCTTTCGAACAGAGTGACATTGGGAAGGTAACTGTTCAAGATTTCCTATGGCACCAGTCAGTTCCATCCATTTTTAATGGCTCATCGGCACCAGCATTGTTTCCGCCATACCCACCTCTTCCTATAGTGGGTAGATGCGGAAGATTCTTTAAAATTATAATAATTTATACCTCGAAGAAGACTCTTTGGATTATCAGCATCTTGATATTTTAGAGAGTCTTCTATCCATTATCCTTTTGTAACACCCATTTTTCGCCTGCGAACTAAGAGGATGTGCATACTGTACATGCTCCTTTAAGAGACTTCTGCTGTTAGGATATGCAGAAGTGATGAATTGCGTTCGCAATATAATCTTTATTTTTTTCGATATTCAGTCGGTGTAAGATGATAGTGCTTTTTGAATAATTTGCAAAAATAATC
>CAKRYY010000037.1 GCA_934432885.1 uncultured Lachnospiraceae bacterium | reverse complement strand
GTATAGTATTACTCAGATAGTCGAACAACAACTCACTATCTCCCCCTCATAAGAAAGAAAACCCTCCGTTGCCCCGGAGGGTTTTCTTATTTTCCGTAAACTTTTTTCAGCACTTTTTCAAGACCGCGTCATAAAATACTGTATATTCTATTATAAAAGAGGGCTATTATGAATTCCAATGAGTATCTGAATGACACTTCTTCTCCCGATGCTTCCACACCCGTAGTTCCGTTACCTAACCCTGGCGAAGGCGGTCCGGTGTATTCCGGTAATATGGATAGCAATGCGGAAAATAGCAGCTCAACCAACAGTAATATAGGAAATAATAACAGCAATGATGCTGCAATCCCTGTAATTCCACTTCCAAACCCCGGCGAAGGCGGTCCGGTATATCCCGGTAATATAGGAAATAATAATGGAACTTCTTCAATTATTACTCCTGTCATTCCCTTTCCTAATCCCAGTCCCGGCGGTAGTCCGGTATTTTCCGGCAATAACTCCTCCGGTTTTCAGGGAACCATCATTACCGTCCTGCCGCGTCCTGTTACGCCATGCTTTTACTGCAATTCCAACAGCTATGGAACCATCCGCTTTTTGAATGCTGCAGTCGGCTACAATCCATTCGTAATTTCCATCAATAACAGAACTGCAGTCGATACACTGGAATATGCCGAGGTCAGTGATTATGGCAGAGTTTCCTCCGGCTATCAGACCATTACTGTAGCTGGCAGAAACGGCTATATCTACATCAGCAAACAGCTTCGCATAACGGTAGGTGCGACTATGACCATCGCCATCGTCAATACTGCCGGAGGACTTGATCTTGTAGAAATCAACGATGCTGTATGCTACACGCCGCTCGGCGGTTCCTGCATCCGCACCTGCAATCTTTCCTACAACGCAGGTCCCCTTACGCTTTCGACCTATTCCGGAAACGTTGTTTTCCGCAATGTCGGCTTCATGGAAGTGACAAATTACACCCGTGTCGTTCCTGCACGCTATGACATTTATGTTTCCAACACCAACGAAGTTTTACTCTCTACGGAAATCACAGTGCGAAGCGGCTCCCAGTATACGATTTATCTGTTTAACTGGACAGAATCTCCGACTGCAATCCGTACCCTTATTATCGAGGACAGAAAATAATATTTCTTTGGGCAAAAAAGAGTTTGCTCGCAAAGCAAGCTTCATTTCCGTAAGCTACGCAAAAAAGAATCCTGTCTGCAGGATTCTTTTTTGCGTAGCTTATGCTTTATTTTATCCTTTTGAATTTTTTCGCGCGTATCTCGGTAAGCAGCCGTTCCACGCAGCCCGGAAACTGCATTTTTACCGGATGCTTACGTCCAATCAGGAAAAATCCAAAGCGGTTAATCAAGATTATCAAAATCAGCTCACCAATCAAAAGCGCCCCATATAAATTAACACGGAACATCAAATCCTTGGCACGCGGAATAAACTGATTCATTCCTGCTGCGAAACGGATTGCCGTACTCATTACCTGACAGTCAAGATGCGTCAGCATCACTATCAGGGAATTGCTGCCCAGAAAGGTAAGCAGCCATAAAGGCTTTACATGACGGAAAATCAGCAAAAGCCCAAAGGTCGCACTGCATGCCGCCACATAATAATAAAGCACGTTATGGAAAACCAGATAATGCAAATCCACCCTGCCGTTTGCAAACGCGACCGCTGCATGAAAAAGCAAAAGCATGACGCCAGCTATTACCTCATAGGGAGGTTTTATCGAAAGCCGCTGCAAAAGCCGCCATACGCCATAGCCAAGCAGTAAAAATGCCACTGCCGGAAATACCCTGAGCAAACCTAACAATACATTTCCAAACCATGTCATAAAAGCATTCTCTTCCATATCGACATAGTGCTGAACCAATGTAACACCCGGGACTGCTGCCCATGCTGAAAAAATTCCGACTGCGGCAAGCTGCCACGCCCTGCATTTTTTAATCAGAAAATAAAACAGCAGTTCACCCAAAAACAGAGTTGGCAAAAACCAGAGCACACTGATGCCATAAAAGGAAACCGCCTGTAAAACAGCCGCATTGATAAATGCCTGATCAATCAGCTCCGGGTGTGCAAACAGATAATAATAATCTACGCCAATATAAATCAGACTGAACCAGAAATAGGGAATCATCATACCGCAGAACCGCTTTTTGGCGTACATGGAAAATTTTTCTTTCTCTGCATGCTTGTACGCAAACAACATACCGGAAATCAGGAAGAATAACGGCATGTGAAAGGAAGCAAGCCACGTCAGCGTATTTTCCGATACATAGGTCGAATGTCCGATTACCACCAGAATAATTCCGACTCCCTTTACCATGTCCATATCATCCAGTCTTTTTTCTGTTCTCAGCATCCCTTTGTCCTCACTTTTACTGATAATTCTGCAATACAAACTGTATCTGCGTTTTGCCGCGGAATACATTAAGCTCCGGGTAGTAGGTTACATTGATGCGTTCCCTCTGCTCCCAATAGGTAGAAATCGCCTCCTGATCTCCGAAATAAAGCAACTCATACCTGCCACCACATTCATCCTCCACAGCATACCTGCCCGCCCGTCCGCTGCTGCCGAGCAGTCTGTAATGAAGCAGCTTCACTTTTTTTTGTGCAAACAGGGGACGTGAATTCTGATTGCCGAAAGGCTCAAGCAGTGAAAACTGCTCAATCAGCTTTTGTGTCACATAACCAAACGGCATTGCTGCATCAATATGGATTTTTTCTATAAAATCCTCCGGCTTAAGGCTACAGCCTGCTTCCATCCGTTCCATAAAGGTCTCTATATTCTCTCTTTTCATCGAAAGCCCCGCCGCCATCTTATGACCACCATATTTTGTAAATAAATCCTGACAGCGGCTCATTTCCTCATACATGGAGTAGGCTTCAATCGAGCGTCCGGAGCCCTTTACCTCCGTCTCTCCATCTGTCAGCACAAAAACAGGTCTGCCATATTTTTCCCGAATACGTCCCGCAATAATGCCCGCAAGGCTCTCATGGCAATCTGGCAGATATATAATCAGAACCTTTCGCTCTGCAAGTCCATTTTTTTGAATCTGTTCCTCTGCCGCTTCTATGCCCTTCGCCGTCATTTCCTTTCTGCTCTCATTCAGATGACGCAGGTCTGTAGCAATCGACAGCGCCTCCTGTCTTTCTTCACTTAATAAGAGCATGAGCGCCCGCTTCGCGCTGTCCAGTCTGCCCGTTGCATTCAGGCAGGGACCAAGCACAAAGCCGACATGATAAGGACTTAATTTTTTCTCATGCAGTCCACATACCTCAATTAAAGCCAAAAGCCCCGCATTCTTGGTGTGTTCCAATGCCAAAAGCCCATATTTTACCAAAATCCTGTTTTCATCGACAAGCTCCATCACATCGCCCACGGTAGCAAATGCCGCCATCTCCAAAAACTCCATCAGCGCCTCTCTGCCGCCTCTGCCCGCAGCTTCATACAAGCCCTGCATCAGCTTCATGGCGACTACTGCGCCGCAGATTCCTGAAAACGGATACGTACAGTCCGGCTGCTTTGGGTCTATCACAACCTCGGCAGGCGGAAGGCGGTACTGTCTGCCAGCTTCGTTTTCCTCATAAGGAACCTCATGATGATCCGTAACAATTACTGTCATGCCAAGCTTTTTGGCATAAACAATCTGTTCATAAGCGGCAATGCCATTGTCACAGGTCAGTATGGTATCTATCCCGTCCTCATAAGCAGCCAAAATCAATTCTTCGTTCAGACCATAGCCATCCTGAATCCGGTGCGGAATTACCGCATCCACCTGTGCCTGCAGCTTCGTAAGGCCTTTTTGCAAAATATAGGTTGCCATCACGCCGTCTATGTCATAGTCCCCGATTACACGGATTTTTTTCCCTTCTCCGATTTTGGTAAGCAAAAGCAAAACGGCTTCCTTTAATCCCTTCAGCAGCTCCGGCGCATACAAATCATTCAGCGTTGCATACAGATATTTTTTGATTGCATCATCGCCTGTAATGTCACGGTTTCGCAAAAGCCGCGCAAGAAGCGGATCAATCGAAAACCTTTGTGCAATTGCCTCAAAATCTGCTTTTTTTACTGTCAGATACCATTTTTCCTGTTTCATAAATCTCCAATTATATTCTAAAATCGAAAAAACTCACAGACCCTATTCGCAGGACTCTGTGAGCTTTCCTCCTGATGCGGGTCCACCCGCCTCTTTATATTTCTTTACATTTGCTGAATTTAACCTTTTTTCTTCTTTTCAGAATTTCCCTTTATCTTTGTCCTGAACAGATACCAGAGGGATCCTGCAAGACAGATAGAGGAATAGGTACCGCACAGAATACCTACCATAAGCGGAAGTGCAAACTCACGGATGGAGGTAACGCCAAGTGCAAACAGCGCCGCTACCATAAAGAAAGTTGTCAGGGAAGTAAAAATACTTCTCGACAGTGTCTGGGTAACGCTCACATTTTCAATTTCTGCAAGGTCTGCATTCTTCTTTGCAGTGCCGAGGTTTTCACGGATTCTGTCAAAGATAACAATCGTCGCGTTGATAGAATAACCAACTATCGTCAGCATGCAGGCAATAAAGGTGCTGCCTACAGAAATTCTTGCGACCGCATAAAATGCAAGTACGACGAGCACGTCATGTAAAAGTGCGATAACTGCGCTGGCTGCAAAACGGACATCCTTGAATCTGAACCAGATGTAAAGCAGCATGCAGGCTGTCGCAATAACAACTGCTAAAATTGCATCATTACGCATCTCAGAGCTGATTGTTGAGCTGATTGTCTCTGCCGTAATCTTTTCTTCATCCACACCGAAGTTCTCTGCCAGTGCGGCGTTCATTGTCTCTCTTTCATCTACGGAGAGTGTTCTGGTCTTGATAATAACCTCATTGGTACCGCTTACCTTCTGTGCCTGTACGTTACCGTCCCCGGTTACCTCTTCAATTACAGGAATTACCTTCTCATCAATCTCTTCGATTGTCATATCTTCATTGAAGGTAATGTTGGTGGAAGTACCGCCCTTAAATTCCAGACTGTAATTAAGTGCTTCTCCAGTACTGTTCTGGTATACACCCATGCAGATGAAGCCGCCAATAATCACACACAGCGACAATGCAAAGAATACCATTCTGCCGGAAAGGAACTTCACTGTCTTTTTCTCTTTTGCAACACCAAAGAACTTGGCATCCTTTAAGCCAAGCGCATAGAACGCTTTTAAAATCATTCTTGTTACAAAGAGTGCTGTAAACATGGAAACGATAATACCAAGCGCCAGCGTCTGCGCAAAGCCTCTGACAGTACCGCTGCCCTTAATGCCAAGCACCAAAGCTGCGATCAACGTCGTAACGTTACCATCAATAATCGCCGAAAGTGCTTTCTGGAAACCAATCTTTACAGAAGACTGTACGGTCTTGCCGGTTGCCAGCTCTTCTCGGATTCTCGCGAAAATGATAACATTAGCATCTACTGCCATACCGATTGAAAGAATGATACCCGCAATACCCGGAAGCGTCAGGGTAATATCAAATGCGTTCAGTAAAATAACAATCAGACCTACATAAATTCCAAGTGCAAGAGAAGCTGCAAGACCCGGAATGAAATAAACGGCAATCATAAATACAACGACAAGCGCCATACCGATTGCACCGGCTTCCAGACTTGTCTTAATCGCTTCCGAACCAAGCTGTGCGCCGACTACATTGGAACGCAGCTCTTCCAGTTCCAGCTTCAGACCGCCGATACGGATCGTGGATGCCAGCTTGTCCGCTTCTTCATAGCTTGCCATACCAGTAATAACGGCAACGCCGTCTTTAATCTCCTCATTTACAGAAGGTGCGCTGACAATCATGCCATCATACATGATATAGATTACATCATGCGTAGGCGCTGCCAGTGCTGTCGCTACTGCAAATTTGGTTGCACCTTCATCTGTCAGGGTAAGCTGTACCACATACTGGCTGTTGCCCATCTTATCCTGCTGGGTTCCTGCCTGTGCATTTGCAACATCAGTACCGGAAAGCACCTCTGCTCCGTCAGATGAAAGGAAATACAGGGAACCTGGCTTGCCAAGCTCCTCTAAAACTGCATTGGCATCAGAAACGCCCGGAATTTCAATATTGATACGGTCGCTTCCCTCCTGATATACCTGTGCCTCTGTACTGTAGCTTTCCACACGGCGCTGCAGCTTGTAGATGGTGTCCTTCATGTCTGCGTCAGAAGGAGTGTCCTCCCCTACTACCTGATAGGTAATGCTTACACCGCCTGCCAGATCAAGTCCCTGCTTGATGTTCTGCGCCGCACCCGTCTTTTCAGCGCCGATACCGAAGATCGCCGTGTACGATAACAGGCCAAGCAACAGTACCGTTACAACTAAAGTAATGACTGCTCTGCTCTTTTTCATCTCAATTTTCTCCTTATTTTATTCGGCTAATGCCGCTTTTATCATAATGGCACATTCGATCCGCTTTCTCTGCAGTTCGCAGCCGATGTCATAGGCATCGTCTATTTTGCCATGAAAATGATAGGAATTTGCCGCGCAGCCGCCGCTGCAATAGAAACGTGCGAAGCAATCCCTGCATTTTTCCTTTGCATAGACGTTGCAGCATTTGAAATCATCCCGTACTTTTGTATTGGTAATGCCTTCATCTACATTTCCCATCAGGAATGCCTCTTCTCCTACAAACTGATGGCAGGGATAAAAATCCCCCCAGGGCGTTACCGCCAGATACTCCGTACCGGAGCCACAGCCGGAAAGCCGCTTTGCCACACACGGGCCTCCTGCCAAATCGATCATAAAGTGGAAGAAATTAACGCCTTTTCCTTCTTTTTGACGCTTTAACAGGGCTGCCGCAAGCTTGTCATATTCTTCCTTGATGCCCGGCACGTCCTCTTCACGGATTGCATAAGGCTCCGCATTCTCCGCAACCACAGGCTCTATGGAAATCTGTTCAAAGCCGAGGTCTGCAAGATGCAGCACATCCTCTGAAAAGTCGAGGTTATTGCGGGTAAAGGTTCCTCTGACATAATAGTTCATCTGATTGCGGCTTTCTGCAAGCTTCTGGAACTTGGGAACAATTACATCATAACTGCCCTGACCGCCCCTGAAGGGTCTCATTCTGTCATGAACCTCTTTTCGTCCGTCAATGCTCAGAACCACATTGCTCATTTCCTTATTTAAGAACTCCTGAATTTCATCATTCAGTAAAATTCCGTTTGTCGTCAGTGTAAAGCGGATTTTTTTATGGAAGGGCTCCTCCAGACTTCTGCCATAAGCTACAAGCTGTTTGACAACCTCCCAGTTCATCAAAGGCTCTCCGCCAAAGAAATCCACTTCCAGATTGATACGGTTGCCTGAATTATGAACAAGAAAATCCAGAGCCTTCTTACCAACCTCAAAGCTCATCAAAGCGCGTCTGCCATGATATTCTCCCTCTTCTGCAAAGCAATACTGGCAGGCGAGGTTGCAGTCATGTGCAATATGCAGACAAAGCGCCTTAACCACCGTCTGGCGGTTTTTAAAATCAAAAATATAATCCTTATAAATATCCTCTGTGAAAAGCGCTCCTGCTTCCTTCAGCTCCAGTATCTCGCTGACAGCCTCCCGGCACAAGGCTGCGTCATGACCGCTTTCCCTTGATACTCTTTCTATGATTTCATCTGCGTCTTCCAGCTTTTCTGCAAGCGCCGTTTCCACCAGCGGAATCAAATCATAGACGGTATCATCCACGATATGCACGCTGCCGCTGTTCACATCCAGAACGATATTGTATCCATTGCTTTTGTATTGATGGACCACCGAAAACTTCCTTTCCTGTTATTTATCGCATATTTAACGTAATATAAGCAGCGACGAAAATCGCTGCTTACCTGATTTTTTATACGGCATACGATATGCTTTCTTTTCTTATTTGCCTGCCTTCTCACAGGTCTGGTTGCCTACTGTACAGGATGTCTTGCATGCTGACTGGCAGGATGTCTGGCACTCGCCGCAGCCGCCCTTTTTCATGGATTCCTGTAAATTTCTTGTGCTTAATGTCTTGATGTGTTTCATCTTTATCATATCCTCCTTATTAACCGGGGCATACGCCGGCAATGCTTACGTTTGTTACTTCGTCGCTTTGCAAAAAAGTATACCATAGCTTTTCCCAAAGGTCAACCACTAACCAAGCATACCGCCCAGCATGCCGCTCCCGGCGCAGATAAAAAAGACACTTATCAGATTTCCCGAAATTCCTGCTGTTCCATGCTCCATAATCACAGAAACGCAAAGCAGAACGGCAAAATAGAGCACACCCGCCAAAAGCCCCCACAGGAATTTACGCGTTCCCATCTTTCTTCCCGAAATGAAGCCGGCAAACAGACAGACTGCTATGTAGATGAAAAGGATTGCTCCCGACACCACCTTTTCACTCAGATGGAATCTATAGAGAAAAAGCGCCAGCAGAAGGAGCAGCCCTACCGTCATCATATACGAAGCCAAAAGACATTTCAGGTAAAACATGAGATACGAAGGATTCTTTACAGCATTTAAAGAAGCTTTCATTTTCACACCTCCTGTTTTTATGTATATGCTGCTCTTTGCCTGAACTTGACAATCTCTTTTATCTTATTGTATGATTAGCGAAATATCATCTAACCGCAGAGTATTTCTGCTATTTTACAGGAGGGAATTTTCTTGGATACGGACAGTGTCATACAACTTATTATCTTGATTTTTCTACTTGGTTTTTCTGCTTTTTTCTCTTCAGCGGAAACAGCGCTGACTACGGTCAACAGAGTGCGCATCCGGACACTTGTGGAGGAAGGCAATAAACGTGCTGTTACCGTGCAAAAGGTGCTTGCCAATTACAGCAAAATGCTCAGCACCATTCTCGTAGGCAACAATATTGTCAACATCTCCGCTTCTTCTCTTGCAACTACCTTTGCAATCCGGCTCTGGGGCAATTATGCAGTCGGCGTAACGACCGGCGTCATGACCTTATGCGTCCTGCTTTTTGGCGAAATCACTCCAAAAACCTGGGCAATGGCAAACGCAGAAGCGATTTCTCTTGCTTATGCGCATATCATACGCATGCTGATGCTTCTTTTTACCCCTATCATTTTTGTTGTAGATAAGCTTGCCAGCGGCATCCTGATTCTGCTGCATGTCAATGCAAGCGGGAAAAGTAGCGCCATCACTGAGCGGGATTTAAAGACCTATGTGGATGTAAGCCATGAAAACGGTGCCATTGAAACCGAAGAACGGGAAATGATTTATAATGTATTCGACTTCAGCGATTCGGAAGCAAAGGACATTATGATTCCGAAAATTGATATTACAATGGTTGACTTAACCGCTTCCTATAATGAATTGCTTGCCATCTTCAAGGAGTCCATGTACACCCGTATTCCGGTTTTTGAAAATGATTCAGACAATGTCGTCGGAATTGTCAATATCAAGGATTTTCTCTTTGTCTCTAATAAAAGGAACTTCCATATTAAAGACATTTTAAGAGACGCTTACTATACCTATGAATACAAAAAAACCGCAGACCTGATGATGGAAATGCGGCAGGCTATGATGAATGTCGCCTTTGTTTTAAATGAATACGGCGCCTGTGTCGGAATGATCACGCTGGAGGACCTTTTGGAGGAAATCGTGGGAGATATTCGGGACGAATATGATGAAGATGAAAAAGAGCTTATCAAACAGATTGCTCCCAGACAGTATCTTGTAGAAGGCAGCATGAAGCTGGATGACATCAACGATGCGCTCGGAACAAAACTGGTTTCTGAGGATTATGACTCTATTGGCGGCATCCTGATTGGCACGCTTGACCACCTGCCGGAGCCAGGTGAAGAAGTCACGACGCCCGACGGTGTTTCCATCCGCGCTGAGGAAATCAATCAGAATCGTATCGAAAAGGTGCTTCTTACGCTTCCTGAGCCGAAAGATACCGATACTCCGGATACTGATACCTCAGAGCCTGCACTTTTGCCGGGTCGCCCTGCTGACACCTCTCTTTTATCCGAGAAAGAGGTACGCTGCTATGATTTATTAGACCGCATCGGCGTCTCTTATGAACAGATACATCATGAAGCACTTGCAACGATAGAAGCCTGCGCTGAGATTGATAAGATTCTGCAGGTTCACATCTGCAAAAATCTCTTTTTATGCAACAGACAGCAGACCGAATTTTATCTGCTTCTGATGCCGGGCGAAAAGAAATTTCAGACGAAGGAATTATCCTCTCAGCTCGGCGTGGCAAGGCTTTCCTTTGCGCCTGCTGACAAAATGGAGGAGCTTCTCGGCGTAACGCCCGGCTCTGTTACCATTATGGGGCTGCAATACGACACTGAGCACAAGGTACGTCTTTTAATCGATAAGGATGTCTTAAACGAGGATTATTTTGCCTGCCATCCCTGTGTCAATACGGCAAGCCTGAAATTCAGCGTCAAAGACCTGAAAGAAAAGCTCATACCGGCATTGCAGCATGAGCCAACGATAGTTACCTTATAAAATAGATACTGCTTCCTATTGCATAAAAAAGGGTGCGCTTTATGAAAAGCGCACCTTCATATATGCCTCAATTTCTTCTACACATCTCTGGAAGCCCAGCTTACTGCTGTCAAGGCACAAATCATAATTACGGGCATCCGTCCACTCTCTGCCTGTGTAATGCTTATAATACTCTGCCCGTTCCTTATCTGTTTTCTGGATAAATTTCCGTAAATCCTTTTCCGACATGCTGAGCTTCTTTTTCGCCTGCTCAATACAATAGCTCTCAGGCGCATGCACGAACACACTCAGTACATTGTCATAATCGCTCAGGACATAATCTGCACATCTGCCTATAATGACGCAGCTTTCCTCTTCCGCAAGCTCCTTAATCACCTTTGCCTGATAATTAAAGAGGTTTTCGTCAGAGGTAAAATCTCCGTGTCCGGGTGCAATCAGCTGTCCCTGATATACCTTTTTGGAAATTCTGGCAAGCGGGCTGTTCTTCAGCTTTTCATCCACACCTGCAAACAGACCTTCATGAATACCGCTCTCATCGGATGCAAGCTTTAGCAGCTCCTTGTCATAATAATGGATATGAAGCTTTTCCGCCAGCATCTGACCGATGGTCCGTCCACCGCTTCCATACTGTCTTGCAATGGTAATGACAACCTTCTCCATAACCGTTCCTCCTTTATCCCCAATTATTATATTTTGTTATTCTCCAAGATATGCTTTCTTAATGGAAGGGTCGTTCAGCAGCACATCCGCCTTGCCCTCTAATACAATCTTTCCTGTTTCCAGTACATAAGCGCGGTCTGCAATCGAAAGCGCCTTCTTCGCGTTCTGTTCTACGAGAAGCACCGTCGTTCCGCTCGCGCTGACTTCTTTAATAATATCGAAAATCTCATTGACAAAAATCGGGGACAATCCCATCGACGGCTCATCCATCAGAATAATCTTCGGATGTGACATCAGTGCGCGTCCCATAGCAAGCATCTGCTGCTCTCCACCTGAGAGCGTACCTGCCATCTGGTTCTGACGTTCCTCCAGACGGGGAAATCTTTTATATACCATCTTCAGGGTATCTTCTATCTCATTTTTATCCTTTCTGGTATATGCGCCCATCCGCAGATTCTGCAAAACCGAAAGCTGTGCAAAGATACGTCTTCCCTCGGGTACATGCGCCATTCCCATAGAAACAATCTTATGTCCCGGAATCTTTGTAATATCCTTTCCTTCAAACACAACAGACCCATGCTTTGCCGGAAGCAGACCGGTCACAGTATGCAGTGTCGTTGTCTTACCTGCGCCATTTGCTCCTATTAACGCAATAATCTCTCCTTCATTTACTTCAAAAGAGATTCCCTTGATTGCCTGAATCATGCCGTAATATACTTCAAGGTCTTTTACCTCAAGCATTGCCATTGCCTTTTCCTCCTATTCTCCCAGATATGCAGTGATAACCTGTGGATCGTTCAATACCGCACTGGTCTCGCCCTGCGTAAGGATACGTCCAAAGTTCAACACGCTGAGCTGTTCACAGATGCCGGATACCAGCTTCATATCATGCTCAATCAGAAGAATTGTCATATCAAATTTATCCCGAATCAGCCGAATCGTCTCCATCAGCTCTTTGGTTTCATTCGGGTTCATGCCAGCCGCCGGCTCATCTAAGAGCAAAAGCTTCGGCTGTGTTGCAAGCGCTCTTGCAATCTCCAGCTTTCTCTGTTTTCCATAAGGAAGATTCGCTGCCAGATAGTCAGCCTCCTTATCCAGATCAAATACGCCAAGCAGCTCCATTGCTCTTTCATCCATTGCCTTTTCCATCTTACGGTAAGAGGGCGTATGGAGAATTCCTGCCAGTGAGGAATACTTATAGTGCTCATGCAGTCCTGCTTTAACATTGTCCAGAACGGACATTCCTTTAAACAGACGGATATTCTGAAAGGTTCTGGCAATTCCTTCTCTGTTAATCTCTATCGTCTTTTTCCCTGTAATATCTACACCGTCCAGTGTAATAATGCCTTCATTCGGCTTATAAACGCCTGTCAGCAGGTTAAATACTGTTGTCTTGCCTGCGCCGTTTGGCCCAATCAGTCCGTATAGCTGCCCTTTTTCAATATGAATCTCAAAGTCATCCACCGCACGGAGACCGCCGAATGAAATACTTAAATTTTGTACATCCAACAATGCCATCTTTTATTCCTCCGTCTTGTGAAATAAACGCTTCCATGAATAGCGCTCTCTGAATTCAATCGCCTTGGGGCTCCAGTTAAAGAGCATCATGGCAATCAGTACAATTGCATAAATCAGCATACGGAAGTCACTGAGTCCACGCAAAAGCTCCGGCAGCAGCGTCAGAATTACTGCAGAAATAATAGAGCCTCTGATATTTCCAATTCCTCCAAGCACTACAAATACCAGAATCATAATCGACATATTATAACCAAAGTTTTTCGGAAGCGCAGTCAGCGTAGACAGATTATGCGCATACAAAACGCCTGCAATACCTGCGATAGATGCGGAAATCGTAAATGCCATCAGCTTGTATTTTGTGATGTTAATGCCAATGGATTCCGCTGCAATCCTGTTGTCACGAATCGCCATAATCGCACGTCCATCTCTGGAATGAATCAGGTTCAATGTAATAAAAAGCGTAAGCAGCACCAACAGAATACCAATCGTAAAGCTGGCATCATGCGGCGTACCTGTAATTCCCTGTGGTCCGTTGATAATCGTCTTACCATCCGGCTCCAGACCAAGTGCAAGCATATCCTTCATGGAAAAATGGAAGCCTCTGCTGTCCTTTCCAATATAAAGCACATTCATCAGGTTTTTGATAATCTCGCCAAAGGCAAGCGTAACAATCGCAAGATAGTCACCATTTAACCGAAGCACCGGAATTCCGATCAAAATACCGAATGCAGCCGCGAGCAGAGCACCAATGATAAGTGCTAAGAAAAAGCGTAAGCCGCCCGGCAGAACATCCTTTGTACACATAGAAAAGAACGCACCCGCAAATGCACCGACACACATAAAGCCTGCATGTCCAAGACTAAGCTCACCCAAAATACCAACTACCAGATTCAGGGATACCGCAAGCATAACATAAATACACAGCGGCACTAAAAGCCCCTCCATCAGACTTGAAATCAGTCCAAGCTTATCCAGTAAAAGAACTGCGATGTAAGCAATCACCACAATCGCATAAGTAATCAAATTATTTTTTCCGGTCTTACTCATTTTTTTCATTGTCTCTTCCCCTACACTTTCTCCTGAATTTCCTTACCAAGAATTCCGGTAGGCTTTACCAGCAGTACCACAATCAATACTGCAAATACGATAGCATCCGCCATCTGGGAAGAAATATAAGCCTTTCCCAGAATCTCAATGATTCCAAGTAAAATTCCGCCAATCATAGCGCCCGGAATAGAACCGATACCACCAAATACAGCCGCCACAAAAGCTTTAATGCCGGGCATAGCCCCTGTATAGGGTGTCAGAGACGGATAGGTAGAGCAAAGAAGCACACCTGCAATCGCAGCAAGTGCAGAGCCGATTGCAAAGGTAAGAGCAATCGTTCCATTTACGTTAATTCCCATGAGCTGCGCTGCACCCTTGTCTTCAGATACAGCAAGCATTGCCTGTCCTGCCTTTGTCAGACGGATAAAGAGCATCAGTCCTATCATAATAATAATGCAGGCTGCGATTGTAACAATCGTTTCTCCGGAAATGGTAAGCTGACCATCTGCCAGCACAATCGCCGGTACCGTTACAACAGAAGTAAAGGATTTTGTATTGGCTCCAAATAAAAGCAGCGCAACGTTTTGCAGCAGATAGCTGACACCGATTGCTGTAATCAACACAGCCAGCGGAGATGCAGCCATACGCAGCGGCTTATAAGCGACTCTCTCAATCGTTATGCCAAGCACCGTACACACTACCATAGAAATCAGAACAGCCAGAATCGGCGGCAGTCCCATTCCACTTGCTAATACAAACACCACATAACCGCCTACCATAATGACATCGCCATGCGCAAAATTCAGCATTTTTGCAATACCATATACCATTGTATAGCCCAGTGCTATAATTGCATATACGCTTCCAAGACTGACGCCATTGATTAAATAGGATATGAAACTCATACGTACACCTCTTTACGAATCCTCTTATTTATAATTGCTCCGCAATTATGAAAAATTTGTACACGCCTGACGATGCAGATTTTCTCCGCTCAGCGCACTTATAGTATTATACCATAGCTCCCTGACTATGAGCAAGGTAAAATGTATTTATATAGCGTACATCTGTACGCACAAACTGGAAAACACGCAAGGGAATTCAGAAGAATTTCCTATTATATAAATTATATAAAGTTTCCTATAAGTTAAAAAGGGTACAGTACCAGCGGGTACTGTACCTCTTTGTACATTATTGTAATGTGTTACATTGCTGCATATTCACCGTTTGTAATCTTAACTGCCTTCGGCGCCTTATTCGGCTCGCCGTCTGCATTCCAGGTCATGCCTTCGCCTGTCAGACCATCCAGTGTAATCTCTGTCATTGCAGTCTTCATTGCTTCACAAATATCAGAAGCACTCATATCTGGTGTTACGCCAGCCTTTTCCATAGCTGCCTTCATTGCATAAATGCCATCATAAGCATCTGCTGCAAACTGGTTCGGCGTATCGCCAAATTTTTCTTTAAATGTCTTTACAAACGCCTGGGTCTTTTCATCCTTTGCATCTGCAGCAAAAGGTGTTAAGAGCATAACGCCCTCTGCGAGATTTGTATCAAAATCTTCTACTGCAAGAAGACCATCCAGACCATCGCAGCCAAAGAATGTAGGCTTATATCCCATCTTATCTGCCTGTCCAAGAATGATAGAAGCTTCTGTATAGTAAATTGGAAGGAATACCAGCTCTGCACCTGCATCCTTTGCTTTCTGAAGCTGTACAGAGAAGTCTGTATTGCTGTCTGCTGTAAACGCTTCTGCTGCAACTACCTCTATACCCTGATTTGCCGCTTCTGCTGCAAATGTCTGATAAATACCGGAAGAATATACATCGGAGCTGTTATAAATAACTGCTACCTTAGATGCAAGCTTATTCTCGCCAATGTACTGTGCAGATGCCTTACCCTGGTTAGGGTCAGAGAAGCAAACACGAAAGGCGTTGTCATACTGGATACTCTCTACTGCGGAGCCTGACGGTGTCAGCTGGAAGAGGTTGTCCTCATGAGTTTTTTCCACAACTGCCGTACAAGGTGTACTGGTAACCGTACCAAGTAAGAGCTGCATGTTCCAGTCCTTTAATGTATTGTAAGCATTAACTGCCTTTTCTGCATCATGCTCATCGTCTTCAAACTTAAACTCAACCTGTACGCCATTGATGCCGCCTGCCGCATTGATTTCATCAACTGCGAGCTGTGCTGCATTTTTAACTGCCTGTCCATAAACTGCTGCCGGACCAGTCACAGGTCCAATTCCACCAATTTTAAAAACGGTACCCTCTGCTGCGCTTTCTGTTCCGGCTGTTGCCGCTTCTGTATCGGAACCCGACGCTGCGCTGCTGCCGCATCCTGCAAGGGAAGCCGCAACCATAGCTGAAGCCACAACAATGCTTAAAAATCTTTTCATAATCTTCTCCTCCATTCGCATTGTTTTTTATAATTTGTTATAATAAATACTTTTTTCCTATTTGTCAATGCCTTTTTGAATGGGAATACTGCGTCATTTTCCGGTCCAAACGCTCCAATACCGGCATTATGTCTTTATTATTTCCCATCACAATCAGATGGTCATCCTGCCTGATGCAGTAGTCCGGATGCACAACAAAATCTGTATGCTCTCCCTGCTTGATGCCTAGAATATTGACATGGTAATTTGCCCGTATATCCGTCTGACGTACACTTTTCCCAATCCATTCCTGTAAGGGAAGGATTTCGTAAACGGCACACTCCCTGCTCAATTCAATATAATCAAACACATGGCTTGCACTGCACCGCATTGCGAGCCGCTCCGCAATATCCCTATCTGGATAAATAACCTCATCCGCCCCGTTTCTAAGCAGGAATTTTGCCTGAATATCCCGCACAGCCTTACTGATTACATGCTTTGCCCCCATTTCCTTTAGCTGGCTTGTAATTTCCAGACTACTTTGGAAATTTTCTCCAACGCAGACAAAGCAATAATCAAAATTATCCACACCGAGCGTTTTCAGCACATCCGGCTTCGTACAATCTCCAATCTGTGCACTCGTCACAATCGGCAGACATTCTGCAAGCGCTTCTTCCTTTTCATCCACTATCATAATCTGGTTGCCAAGCTCCGCCATTTTCCTGCACAGATGGTAACCAAATTTTCCCATTCCAATAATCAGTACAGATTTCACTTACGTTCTCCTTCCTATTGTACTTCCATCTTAGCCTACTGTAATTCTGCCAAGCGGGTACTGCACCGGCTCCACTTTCTTTTTATGAATGAATGAAAGCGCAAACGTCATGCTTCCAATCCTGCCGCAATACATCAGCAAAATTAAAATCCCTTTTGAAATGCTATCCAGCTCTCTCGTAATCCCCGTTGTCATGCCCACTGTTCCAATTGCGGAGCAGACCTCAAACATAATATCCTCTACAGCAAGCTGTGGATTGCATACACAGAGAATGATTCCTGCGCAAAGTGCCAGAAACAGATTTAAGAATAACACCATGCACGCCTTTTTTATAATTTCATCCGGCACACGGCGTCCAAATACGCTGCAGCCGCCTGCCCCACGAAGGCTGTTCCATGTATATAAAATCAGAACGGCAACCGTTGTCGTCTTAATGCCTCCTGCAGTGGAGCCGGGACTTCCACCAATAAACATCAAAATCATAGTAAGCAGCTTTCCCGCTCCCGAAAGTGCACCAGTATCCACTGTATTAAAGCCTGCCGTCCTTGCCGTTACCGAAGAAAAAAGCGAGGCAAGTATCTGCTCCCTAAGCGGCATCCCGGCAAACAACAGCTTCCTCTCAAACAGCCAGAAAAGCAGCGCGCCGCCAAAAATAAGCACCATTGTTACCAAAAGCACAATCTTGGTATGCAGCAGATATTTTCGAAAATGAATCCCATTTTCCCAAATATCCTGCCATACAACAAAGCCGATACCGCCAATAATAATAAGCGCCATAACCGTTATATTCACAAGCGGGTCATCCGCATACTGTGTCAGGGAAGCATACGCCTCCTTCTCTCCAAGCAAATCAAAGCCTGCGTTGCAGAAGGCAGATACGGAATGAAAGATTCCATAGTAACAGCCCCGAAGCCAGCCATAGCGTGGGATGAAACGGATACTCAATAAAACTGCTCCTGCTGCTTCTATTAAAAAGGTACCCTTTACAATACGCTTTGTCAGCCGCACCACTCCGGCAAGCTGAAGTGTATTGATGCTTTCCTGCAGCAGCGTCCGCTCCCGCAGTCCGATTGTCCTGCGGATATAAATGGAAAAGAACACACCTATTGTCACAAATCCAAGCCCACCTGTCTGAATCAGCAGCAAAATAACTGCCTGACCAAACAATGACCAGTTCCGATAAGTATCCGCTACAATCAGACCGGTTACGCAGGTAGTGCTCGTCGCCGTAAACAAAGCCGGCAGCAATCCTGCCGCTTCTCCGCGCGCCGCTATCGGCAGGCAGAGAAGCAGTGTTCCTATTAGGATAATGATAAAAAAACCTCCGGCTATCACCTGAATCTGTGATAAGCCGCTCCCTTTTTTCTGCTTCATCAGTATTCTATACAACTCCTATTGATTCAAGAATGCCATAGGCAATCGCCTCTGCAATCGCATCAAATTCCAAATCAAACAACGCATTGTCAGCATCCGTATTGATAAACCCGACCTCAACCAGTACCGCCGGCATCTGGGTACTGTTTAAAACAATCAGATTTGGCCGCTCTGATACGCCGATGTTGCGAAAGCCCAGATACGAAAGCTGCCTGTTAATATTTCTTGCGATAATTGACGCAATCCCTTCATCGCTGTATACAAGAGATTCTACGCCGGAATATGTGTTAGGATAAGGACTGGAATTGCGATGAATGGAAATAAAATAATCCGCTCCGCTGAGATTTGCCTCCTGCGCTTTTCGATAAGGCGTTTCATAAATATCCTGTGTTCTCGTATAGACAACATTAACACCAGCATTCTGCAGAATATTTCCCACTGCCAGCGTCAATGCCAGATTATCGTCCTTCTCCGCCCTTCCCTCATGAACTGCTCCATTGTCCCAGCCGCCATGCCCGGCATCCAACACAATTGTAAAATATGCCATGCCTGCTCCAAAAATAAGAATTTACAATAAAATATGCTCACATATTTCATCCGTGACATCCCGCAAAGCAGGAAGCGTCTTTATTTTGGAAGCTGTGCACACACCTCCATAGTATTCCCGTCCAAAGGGAAAAGTATGGCAGCAGACATCTGCTATCATTTGCATTTTCTGATTATAGAAGAACTCTGAGAGCGGCAGCAAAAGCCCCTTTCCCGTCAGCTTCCCATAGCTTTCCCGTGCGCACCAGCCGCAGAAAAATATTTTTTCCTGCTCCTTTTTCGTTTCTGCTTTTTGATACTGCGCATATTCTGGTTTTGACAGGACACGCTCCGCAAGCCCCGCTCCATAAGGTCTTATCTGCTGAATATCCAGTCCAATTTCCTGCCAAGACAGCGCAAGCGCTGCATAATTTCCCGAATGTGACAATGAAAAAAACGGTGCACCAGACGCTGCAAAATAAGGCTTTCCACCCGTTTTTTCCCTATATTCCAATTTCAGTTTCTTCCACCCGCAATTATCTCTGCCTGCAGCCTCCTGCATTGCATACTGCAGGAGCAGCCCACAGCCAAGACTCCTTGCCTTATCTGCCTTTCTTTTACAGGCTTTTACCTTACAAAGACGGGTGTCGTCAATCAAACGACACCCCTTCAAAAAATTCTTTTCTTCCAGAAAAGCCTCTGTTTTTAAAAGATAAAGCTTTATCATGCTTCTGTTTTTTCTTCCGGTACAACTGCCAGATGCAGCTCCTTCAGCTGAATCTCATCCACTACGTCAGGCGCATTGGTCAGCAGGCAGGAAGCATCCTTTACCTTCGGGAATGCCATAACCTCGCGGATACTGTCTGCACCAACCAGCAGCATAACAAGACGATCCAGTCCGTATGCCAGTCCTGCATGAGGCGGAACGCCATACTTAAATGCGTCTAATAAGAAGCCAAAACGGTTGTAGGCTTCTTCTTTGGTAAAGCCAAGAATCTCAAACATTTTTTCCTGAATATCATCCTGATGGATTCTGACGCTGCCGCCGCCAAGCTCCACGCCATTTAAAACAATATCGTAAGCCTTTGCCCGTACTCTGCCCGGATCAGAATCAATATACTGATAATCCTCTTCCATCATCATGGTAAACGGATGATGTACCGCAACAAAGCGGTTTTCTTCCTCGCTCCATTCAAGCAGCGGGAATTCTGTTACCCAGAGGAAATTGAATTTGCTGTGGTCTATCATGCCCATCTGCTCTCCAACCTCGAGGCGGAGTGCGCCAAGCACAGAAAATACAATCGTATTTTTGTCAGCAGCAAACAAAAGCAAATCGCCCTTTTCGCCACCCATCGCTTTTACAAGCTTATCAAGCTGCTCAGGTGTCATAAATTTTGCAAAAGAGGATTTGTAAGTGCCATCCTCCTGAATACTCAGATAAGCAAGTCCCTTTGCACCATAGCCCTTTGCAAAATCAACCAGCGCATCAATTTTCTTTCTCGGCATGCCAGCCTGTCCCTTGGCATTGATGCCGCGCACGCTGCCTCCTGTCTCCAGTGCAGAAGTAAATACACCAAAGCCACAGTCAGCAACCACATCGGACACATTCACAAGCTCCATGCCAAAGCGTGTATCCGGTTTATCGGAACCAAAACGTTCCATCGCCTCTTTCCATGTCATACGCGGAATCGGCGTCTGTACCTCCAGACCAATCGCCTCTTTGCAGACAAATTTTAACAGTCTTTCATTAACGTCAATAACATCATCTACATCCACAAAGGAAAGCTCCATGTCAACCTGCGTAAACTCCGGCTGTCTGTCAGCACGCAAATCCTCATCACGAAAGCACTTTGCAATCTGGAAATATCTGTCATAGCCCGCACACATCAAAAGCTGTTTGAAAAGCTGAGGAGACTGCGGCAGTCCATAGAAGGTACCCGGATGCACACGGCTCGGTACCAGATAGTCCCTTGCGCCCTCTGGCGTTGATTTTCCGAGAATCGGCGTTTCAATTTCAAGAAAGCCCTCATCCGTCATAAACTTACGGATATTTGCCACGATTTTACTGCGCAGAATAATATTGCGCTGTAAATCAGGACGGCGTAAATCCAGACAACGGTATTTCAGTCTTAACTCTTCCTTTGTCTTGGAATCTGCTTCAATTGGAAATGGTGGTGTCAGCGCTTCGGAAAGAATCCTTACCTGTGTTGCACGCACTTCGATTTCACCAGTTGCAAGATTTTCATTGACTGCGCCGGCTCTCTTTTCTACTCTGCCGACAACTGCAATTACAAATTCACTTCTGAGCTTTTCTGCCTTAGCAAAATTTTCTGCTCCGCAGTCGCTCTCTTCAAATATAATCTGTAGGATTCCGGAACGGTCACGAAGATCTACAAATATAATACCGCCCTTATTTCTCTGTTTCTGCACCCAGCCCATAACAGTAACTTCGCTTCCAATCTGGTCGCATCCTACCTCTGTACATCTGTGACTTCTGTGCAGTCCTTTCATTGCCTCTGCCATGTTTCTGCCTCCTGCCTGTTATCGTAAAGGATTTTTGTAAAACTCCTGAAAATCGCTGTAGCCCTCTGCCATCAGCTGCTCTTTCTGGAATTTCTTATTCTTATTCATACGCGCTACAAGCACCCATCTGCCCTTTGCACGCTCTTCCTGCGCTTTCGCAATGACCTGGCAAAGCGTCTCGCCAGCCACGCCTTTTTCAATCAGAAATGCCGTCTTTTCCGGCTGGTTCGGAATCTGAAAGCCGCTCTCCATCAACAGCAGTATAATTCTTTCAAATCCGATGGAAAATCCACAGGCAGGCACATCCTTTCCAGTAAATCTGCCTACCATCTTATCATAACGTCCGCCACCTCCGCAGCTTCCGCCAAACTGCGGCATTGCAATCTCAAAGATCGTACCTGTATAGTAGGACATGCCACGCACCAGCGTAGGGTCAAATACTATCTCAAAGTCCGCCGCTTTGGTTTCGCGCACGCTTTCAATAATCTCCTGAAGGCTCTGCTTTACCTCTGCTTCCAAAACGCCCGCAGCTATCAGCTCATCTGCAAGCGCCGTAAGCGCGTCTGCACTTCCATCCATTTTCCGGAACAGATTCGTATATTTTTCAATGGCCTCACCTGAAAATCCACTTTCCAAAAGCTCCGCTGCAACGCCATCCAGACCAATCTTGTCCATCTTATCCAGAATGATAAATACGGTATCATAATCCGCCTCATCAAATCCGCTGTAGGCTGCCATCGCCTTTAAAATGCGTCTTTCGTTGATGCGGATCTTGAAGCCCTGAAAGCCCAGTCTGCCAAGCGTTGTCGTCGTTGCAAGAATCAGCTCGATTTCCGCAAGGTTGGACGGTTCTCCCAAAATATCAATATCGCACTGCATAAACTGACGGTAACGTCCTCTCTGAGGTCTGTCCGCACGCCATACATTGCCCATCTGCAATGCCTTAAATGGGGAAGGAAGCTCATTTGCATGATTGGAATAATATCTGACAAGCGGCACTGTCAAATCATAACGCAGACCACTGTCCACCAAATCCGCCTCTGTCTGTGCCTGTGCCAGATTCAGCTTCTCTCCTCTTTTCAGAATTTTAAAAATCAGCTTCTCATTCTCTCCGCCCTGCTTGCTACTAAGGTTTGCAATATTCTCCACGCAGGGGGTCTCCATAGAGGTGAAGCCAAATTTTGCATAGGTTTCTTTAATCACTCCGATTACATAATCCCGTATCTGCATTTCCGCAGGCAGGATGTCCTTCATTCCGGTAACCGGTTTCTTGCTAAGTGCCATCTGTTTCTCCTTTATCCTATATTGCTATATTCCTTTCCGATTCTACACTCTTTGCCGCTGATTTTCAAGCAGAACCTTTCCGCTGCTTGCGCTTTTGTAAAAAGCGTGATACGATAGGCACGTATTGTATCTTCATGGACATTTTGTCCAAATCTGGGAGAACGATAACAGGAGGAAAACTAAATATGAACACATCAAAAAAAGGAACCGGCTGGATGGTTCGTGTCGCACTTATGGTTGCGCTTGTCATTTTACTGGCAAATACACCTCTGGGGATGATACAGCTTCCCATTATTAAGGCGACAACGGTACATATTCCGGTCATCATCGGCGCTATTCTTTTGGGACCGCTTGCGGGCGCTATTTTAGGCGGTGTTTTTGGAATCTGTTCCATGCTAAGCAACACCTACGCTCCCACGCTTCTGTCCTTTGCGTTTTCACCATTCATGAGTACAACAGGACTTGTCGGCGCAGTCAAAGCCATCTGGGTTTCCATCGGATGCCGTATTTTAATCGGCGTTGTGGCAGGCTGGGCTTTCATTCTCCTGAAAAAAATAAAATGTCCGCGCATACTCAGCTATGGCATCTGCGGCTTTCTCGGTGCCATGACAAATACAGTTGCCGTCATGGGCAGTATCTATCTGCTGTTTGCGCAGCAGTATGCACAGGCAAAAGAGGTCGCACTGACAGCCGTATTCGGTCTCGTCATGGGAACCGTGACCGCTTCCGGCATCCCGGAAGCCATCTGCGCTACGATTCTTGTCGCACTGATTACCAAAGCGCTTGTTGCGGCAAGACTATTTCAAAACCAATAACTGATTCATCTGGCAGGGAGGGCTCTTATGTCACTTCAACAAAAAAAGGTTCTGCTGGGCGTTACCGGCAGTATTGCAGCTTATAAGATTGCCATGCTTGCAAGCATGCTGAAAAAACAGGGTGCTGACATCACAGTGCTGATGACAAAGAACGCTGTTCAGTTTATCAATCCGATTACCTTTGAAACACTGACCGGCAACAAATGTCTTATTGATACCTTTGACAGAAATTTTGAATACAGCGTGGAGCATGTATCTTTGGCAAAGCAGGCAGACGTATTTTTAGTTGCTCCAGCCTCTGCCAATGTCATTGGCAAGCTGGCAAACGGCATTGCCGACGATATGCTGACAACGACCTTCCTTGCCTGCGAATGTCCCAAAATCATTGCTCCTGCCATGAATACCCACATGTACCACAATCCGATTCTGCAGGACAATCTTGAAAAATGCAGGCACTACGGCATGGAGGTGCTTACCCCGGCTACAGGCTATCTCGCCTGCGGCGATACAGGGGAAGGCAAAATGCCGGAGCCGGAGGCACTTTTTGCCGCAATCGAGCATGCAGTTTCTTATGAAAAGGACCTTGCAGGTCTTCATATCCTCGTAACAGCAGGTCCAACGGTGGAGGCTATCGACCCTGTCCGCTTTATCAGCAACCATTCTACAGGAAAGATGGGCTATGCCATCGCAAAGCAGTGTATGCTGCGCGGAGCGGCTGTAACGCTCGTTTCCGGTCCGACTAACCTTACGCCGCCGCCCTATCTTGATTTTGTTCCCATCACTTCTGCAAAGGAAATGTTTGATGAGGTTACAAAAAGAGCACCCATGCAGGATATTATAATCAAAGCTGCCGCAGTTGCTGACTACAGACCTGCCGAAATTGCTTCTGAAAAGGTGAAAAAATCCGACGATGCGCTCTCTATTTCGCTGGAGCGGACAGATGATATTTTAGCGTATCTTGGTGCACATAAAAAGGAAGGACAGTTTCTGTGCGGCTTTTCCATGGAAACGCAGCAGATGCTGGAAAATTCCCGCGCAAAGCTCAAAAAGAAAAATCTGGATATGATTGTTGCCAATAACCTGAAGGTTTCCGGCGCAGGCTTTGCAGGCGATACCAATGTCGTTACCCTGATTACACAGGAGGGCGAAACAGCCCTGCCGCTGATGAGTAAGGACGAGGTCGCAGAAAAGCTGCTTGACGCTATTATAAAAAAACAGCCCTGGGGATAATCTCCCAAGGCTGTTTTTTATTTACTCTCTTTACTCTCTCTCTACGATTGCTGCGCAGCCCATGCCGCCGCCAACACAAAGTGTTGCAAGACCCTTCTTTGCATCCCGCTTTTCCATTTCATGCAGCAGTGTTACCAGAATACGTGTGCCGGAGCAGCCTACCGGATGTCCGAGCGCAATCGCGCCGCCGTTTACATTTAACTTATTCATGTCAAAGCCCAAATCGTGGCCAACTGCAACTGACTGTGCTGCAAACGCCTCGTTAGCTTCGATCAGGTCGAAGTCGCCAATCTGATAGCCTGTCTTTTCCATAACCTTTCTTGTCGCCGCTACCGGACCGATTCCCATGATTCTCGGCTCTACGCCTGCAAGCTCTCCACCAATCCAGGTTGCCATAGGTTTTACGCCAAGCTCTTTTGCCTTTTCCTCACTCATAACAATAATGGCTGCCGCAGCATCGTTGATTCCTGAGGAGTTTGCCGCCGTTACCATGCCGCCCTCTTTAAATGCCGGACGCAGACCTGCAATGCTTTCCTTGGTAACGCCCTTTCTCGGTCCTTCATCTGTATCAAATAAAATCGTCTCTTTCTTTTTCTTAACTTCTACCGGAACGATTTCATCCTTGAATTTTCCTTCTGCAATCGCTTTTTCTGCCTTCTGCTGGCTCCATGCAGCAAATTCGTCAAGCTGTTCTCTGGTCAGCCCCCACTGCTCGCAGATATTTTCTGCGGTAATTCCCATGTGATAACCGCCAAACGCATCTGTCAGCGCATCGCGAAGCAGTGCGTCGTCCATCTTAGCAGCGCCCATACGATAGCCAAACCTTGCCTGATATAAAAGGTAAGGAGCTTTAGACATATTCTCCATGCCGCCCGCTACGATAATGTCTGCATCACCGCTGGCAATGAGCTTTGCTGCCAGATTAACGCAGTGCAGACCGGAACCGCACAACACGTTGATGGTCGTTGCCGGCACCTCAACCGGAATTCCTGCATTTACAGCCGCCTGTCTTGCCGGATTCTGTCCAAGTCCTGCCTGAATAACACAGCCCATATAAACCTCGTCCACCTGCTCCGGTGCAATTCCCGTTCTCTTAAGAGCCTCTTTTACGACTACTGTCGCAAGATCAGGCGCCGGAATATTGCTGAGCATTCCGCCCATTGTACCGATTGCTGTCCTGCATGCACCTGCCAAAACTACCTTTCTTCCCATTTTTCTCTCTCCTTCTCTTTTTCTTTATTTTTTGATTATATATCAGTCCTGTTAAAAATAACGGTCTGTTCCTTCATGGAAATCTTTCCAACCTGAAAACCGTATTGTGTAAGCTCTTTCTTATACTTCAAAAAGGAGTGGTCGATTGGCACTCCTGCGATATTCTGTATTTCTTCAAAGGATAATTTAAAGGAGTCTTCGCCTCTTTCCTTTATATAGTTCCATAAGGAATCGTATTTGCTCATCTCTTTTTGCTCCATGCTCTTTCTCCTGCTTCGCAGGGGAGAGTGGTGATTATTTTATAGACTCGCAAACCCGCGCTATCCGCGCTCACTTGCCTGCTTCGCAGGCAGTTTGCTCGTTAATGGGCGCAGAAAAACAAATGTCTGCTTACGCAGCCGCTTGTTTTTCTTTTGCACTCATTACATTATAGCATAGAAGCACGGATTCAACAATCTGCTTTTCCTGTATTAAAAACAAATCAGGAGGAATGTCCGTGTGATAAACACACTTGTCCTTGATACGAAAATTCTATATAATAGAATTTAGCGTTTGTTTTAACGCACAAATCAAAAGAAAAGAGTGTTAATCATGAAAAAACTATTTGAAAAGTGGAACAGTATCAGTCTGATTCTGCGGATTGTCTGCGGTCTTATTATCGGTGTCATCCTGGGACTTACCGTTCCGAATGCAACTGGTATCGCAATTCTGGGAGATGTATTTGTAGGCGCGCTCAAGGCAATCGCTCCTCTGCTCGTATTCTTCCTGCTGATCAGTTCCTTAAGCCATGCAGGCAAAAGTCACGGTGGCATTATCAAGACCGTCATTATCCTGTATATGTTCAGTACCCTGCTTGCTTCCTTTGTAGCCGTTATCTCCAGTAAGCTGTTTCCTGTAACGCTTACGCTGGCAGATGCCGCCACAGACATGGCAGCTCCCGATGGTATTGTCGAAGTGTTAAAAGCATTATTGCTGAACATGGTCGCTAACCCGGTTTCTTCTCTGCTCAATGCCAACTACATCGGTGTTCTTGCATGGGGTGTCATCATCGGTATCGGCATGAGAGCCGCAAGTGAAAGCACCAAGAAGGTGCTGGATGATATTTCCGCCGGATTATCACAGGTGGTAAGCTGGATTATCAGCATGGCTCCTTTCGGAATCCTCGGTCTGGTATTCAGCTCCATTTCCAGCAATGGTCTGGAAATCTTCTCCGAGTATGGAAAGCTTCTGTTGGTTTTAGTAGGCTCCATGCTGTTTATCTACTTCGTAACCAACCCGATTATCGTATTCTGGTGTATCCGTAAGAATCCGTATCCTTTAATTTTCAAATGCCTGAAAAAGAGTGCCATTACCGCATTCTTTACGAGAAGCTCCGCAGCGAATATCCCTGTAAATATGAAAGCCTGTGAAGAATGGGGACTTGATAAGGATACTTACTCCGTAACCATTCCTCTGGGCGCTACTATCAACATGGACGGCGCTGCTATTACCATTACGGTTATGACCCTTGCCGCAGCCAATACACTCGGCATCCATGTAGACCTCATGAGCTCCATCATACTGAGTGTTCTCGCAACACTTGCAGCCTGCGGTGCATCCGGCGTTGCCGGCGGTTCCCTGCTGTTAATTCCTATGGCATGCTCACTGTTTGGCATCTCAAATGACATTGCAATGCAGATTGTAGGCGTAGGCTTTATTATCGGTGTTATTCAGGACTCTGTAGAGACTGCATTAAACTCCTCCTCCGACCTTCTGTTGTCTGCATCCGCAGAATTCAGACAGTGGAGAAAAGAAGGAAAAGAAATAAAGTATTAAATAAAATCAAAACTAAAAAAGAGTTTGCTTGTAAACTCTCTG
Source organism: uncultured Lachnospiraceae bacterium (assembly GCA_934432885.1). Classification (GTDB taxonomy): domain Bacteria; phylum Bacillota; class Clostridia; order Lachnospirales; family Lachnospiraceae; genus VSOB01. The sequence goes on along the minus strand of CAKRYY010000037.1, from coordinate 832 downwards.
CGCGTGAGCAGTGCCTGTAAGGCAAAATTCATCTCCGCGAGCTGCGCATTTATATTTTTTCTGCAATAGGAAATTCCTATTGCAGAAAAAAAGGTCTGTCTGATGACTTAAGCTTCATCAGGCAGACCCTTTTTATATACTCAGGAATTCCTCTCACATACTTTGTTCTTTAAATAGATTCTCCCAATTCATACGCTCTCTTTAATCCATCACCATTTTTAACATCGCCCTTATCTTTGGCGCCTCTTACCAACACCATTCCCGCATCCTCCAGATGAAAGAAATTTAATACAAGCTGATACTGCAGCTTAATTGCATCAAACAGCTCCGGCAGCGAAGCGGCCCCTACCAGCAGCAAAGCCAGCCTTTTAATATGGAATTCGTCTCTCATAGGTGTATGCAGTCTGTCGATAACAGCCTTCAGCTGCGCACTGATGCCATAAAAATATACTGGTGAAGCAATTACAACTGTGTCGGCTTCTCTTAATTTCTCATATATCACGGGCATATCGTCATTCTGAAAGCATTCATTTTTCTCTCTTGTAAAGCAGGAATTGCACCCAATACAGGGATTTACCTTATAATCAGCTACCGATACGATTTCAACCTCATTATTTTTTTCTGCACCCTCTGCAAATGCCTGCGCAAGCAAATCGGTATTTCCTCCCTTACGCATACTTCCTGTCAATATCAACACCTTACCCATTATTGATTCTCCTCTCCGCCATTGTCAATTATCAGGTCGCAATATTCCCGTACATGGCAGGTATTAAAATAATATTCTTCTCTTGGAATCCAGATTTTTAAAAAATCCTCCAGCATAGAAAAATTC
>CAKRYY010000036.1 GCA_934432885.1 uncultured Lachnospiraceae bacterium | reverse complement strand
CCATTCAAAATATTCATCTCTGGTAATCACACCGGATTTCAGTTCATCCATTCGAACCACCCATTCTTTCAGAAAATTATTCAGAACCCCATAGTCAAACCACATACAGACAGGAGCATGAGCAGGACAGCTATCGTTGAAGGAGGTTTTTCCCTGTAAATATGCATGGCTCGTAACGTTCACAAAATTTTCACAAAAAAATTAGCACTCACCTATTGACAGTGCTAACAAAACGTGTTATAACACAATTAGAACAAAGGAAGAGGAACAAAAGGGACCGGAAAGGAATCCCGAGGAACTTCTTCCGGAGGCAGTAACATATAGGCTGCAGGCAAAGAGCCTGATTAAAAGAAGGAGGAATGACTTATGTTGATGCCTAGCATTTTTGGAGAAAACTTATTTGATGATTGGATGAATTTTTCATTTCCTGATATTGACAAGGCGCTGTACGGAAAGCGTGCAAACAACGTGATGAAGACAGACGTTAAGGAAACAGAAAGCGGCTACGAGGTAGATATTGACCTGCCTGGTTTCAAGAAAGACGAGGTAAGTGCAAGTCTTGAGAATGGTTATCTGACAATCAGCGCAGCAAAGGGACTTGACAAGGACGAGCAGGACAAGAAAGGCAAATACATCCGCAAGGAGCGTTATGCCGGTTCGATGAGCAGGAGCTTTTATGTAGGCGAGGGCGTCGATCAGAATGATATTCATGCAAAGTTTGAGGATGGTATCCTGAGGCTGAGCGTACCGAAAGAAAATAAGAAGGCGGTTGAGCAAAATAAATACATTGCGATTGAGGGATAAGATTTCCCGCAAGGCAGAATCGCAGGAAAGCAATAAGACGGCAGCCGGGGCATATCAAAGCTCCGGCTGTTTTTTTATGCGATAGGGAGCGCACTGCGGCGGAAGGGAATTATGTCGTTAAAACGACCCGCCGCAGGCGTAGAATCCTGCTTGCAGGATTCTATTTTTTTTTGCGCAGCTCGCGGAGATGAAATTTGCCTTGCAGACACTGTCCGCGCGCAGAGCGTTTACAGCGGCATATATTGACGGATTGTTTAAAACAATATATTATATTGCCATAGACAATCGCAAAAAAAGGGATTGTCAAAGTCGAAATATTGATTGCGCTGGTAATGTAAGGAGAGAAAATGCGGCACAGAAATTGGATGCCCTACATAAAAGGAAGCATTTTCATAATCGTATTTGTTGTTTTGTTTGCAGCGTACAGTAAGGTAATGGTTCCAAAATTTTATTCAGATAATGATTGGCCAACAACATCGACATATCTGGAATTTTATCAGATGAAAGAAAATACGGTTGATGTGCTGGTTTTTGGAAGCAGCCGTGCAGTTTCCAGCTTTTCACCGCAGGTTCTTTATGATGAATATGGAATCAGAAGCTATAATCTGGCATGTGAGGAGCAGAATCTACTGATTTCCTATTACTGGCTCAGGGAGGCGCTTCGTTTTCAAAAGCCGAAGGCAGTCATTTTAGAGCCGCACATGCTGTTTGAGTATATTGCGGAGGAGCCGCTTAACACAAGCGAGCGATGTACCCGCAAGGCGATAGACTATATGAAGTGGTCGCCACTGAAATTTGCAGCGGCGTGGGATATTTGCAAACATGATTCGGAGCAGACGATGTCCTCCTATCTGCTGCCTGCATTACGGTTTCACGAAAGATGGAAGGATTTGCAGGAACAGGATTTTGTTGATAATGACAGCTTAAGGATAAGCGGGCTGAAGGGCTTCAGCCCGCTTTCGGAGAGAAATGCAGATACCTATGGCTGTATTGATACAGAGCTGGAAGGAGGAACGCAGGAGCAGACTGTTTTAGTCATGCGTGAATATCTGGATAAAATTGCACTGCTATGTAAGCAGGAAGGAATTTCACTGTTTCTTTATATGGCGCCAAGCCGGGATGATACGCAGGAAAAGTATGCTGCCATAGAGGCGTATGCGCAGGAAAAGAACATTCCTTTTATTGATTTAAACGGCAAAAATAATTATGAAGCAATGAATTACGACTATAATCATGACAATCTGATTTATAACCATGTCAATATATGGGGCGCGCAAAAGGTAACGGATTATCTTGGAAAAATAATATCAGAGCAATGCAGCCTTACTGCCGTAGTGGATGAGCAGTGGGAAAGCACACAGAATAGATATGATTTATGCAGGCAGGAGTGTGACCTGAAATATGAGGACGATTTTAAGAGCTATTTGTTTCGGATAAATCAGCTTGTGCAGAGCGGGGATTACAGTATATTTGCAGCAGTTAAAGGAGACGGCGGAAAATATATAGATGAGCAGACGCAGGATATGCTGAGCATATTGGGAGCAAAGACGGACCTTAGAGCGAATGAGGGAAAGGGATACTGCCTGTTTTTGACAAAGGGCTTTTTAGAAGAAGCCTCCGGAGAAGGAGAACAGTGTCTGTCGGGTGAATTAGAACCTGAAAAAACATTTTATGAAGTGAAAAGTCAGGGATACGCTGGCGGAAATTCGTGTTCCATTCTGATAGCTGGAAGCGAATATGCGCTGAATGCAGAGGGCATAAATTGGGTGGTATATAATAACAGGCTCAATAAAGTAATAGATTGTGTGGCATTTAATACACATCAGGAAAATATAGCAGCAGTAAGATAAAGGAGATAGGGACATGACAGAAACGCGCGGAGAGATTTTTGAAAAGCTGAATGAAGTATTTAGGGATGTTTTTGATGATGAGGCGATTGTGGTTACTGATGCGACAACATCGGCAGATATAGAAGGATGGGACAGCCTGGAACATATCAATTTGATTGTGGCGGTAGAAAAGTGCTTTGGAGTTAAATTCAATATGGGAGAGACCAGCTCCATGAAGAATGTCGGCGAGATGGTTGACAAGATTTCCGCCAAGCTGTCGAGGTAAGGTATGGGACAGAGTAAGCTTGTATTGCATCATATCGGGATTGCAACAGAAGACATTGCGGGTATGACAGCGCAGATGGAGAATCGCTTTGATATAGTAAAAAAGACAGAGATTGTGTATGATCCGATACAAAAGGCCTCCCTGTGTATGCTTACCTTAAAAGACGGTGTGCAGATTGAACTGGTGCAGGGTGAGGCTGTAGCTGGATTTTTAAGGAGAAATCAGCGTTTATACCATACCTGCTATCAAACGGATAATATTGATGAGATGGTAAAGAAATTGGTGGAAGAAGGGGGCACACAGGTTACGGCTCCCGAGAGTGCTGTTTTATTTGGAGGACGCAGGGTGTGCTTTTTGATGACACAGCTGGGGCTGATTGAGCTGGTCGAGGAGGAGAGATAAGATGAGCCTTGCATCCATTCATTTTCTCCTTTTTGTGTTGATACTGGTGGCATTATACTATTTGTTTCCTGCAAAGCAGCGTTGGATGATGCTGTTTGTGGGAAACTGTTATTTTATTCTGCAATGCAATGGGCTTGCTTCTTCTATAATAATGCTGCTTGAGCTTGCAATGATATATGTTGCAGCGTGCATGATTGAGAAAAGACGCAGTTATCAAAGGCAGATAAAATGGATATGGCTTATCTGCGTTTTTATTTTGGTAACAGTCTGGGTTCTCTTAAAAGAAATCAATTTGGGGCTTTCGCAGTTAGCGCCTCTTGGAATTTCATATTATACGCTGATGCTGATTTCTTATCTTTGCGATGTGTACTGGGGTATCGTGGAGGCTGAAAAAAATCCATTAAAATTTACAGTATTTGCAGGATATTTCCCCTTACTGTATTCAGGACCCATTGTACGGTATGGGAAAGAGGGAAAGCTTTTCTGTGCAGATACGAAATTCTGTTTTCCGGAAATAAAAAAAGGAATTTTGAGAATCCTGTGGGGACTGTTCAAAAAGCTGGTAATAGCGGAACGGCTGGCAGTTATCGTAAATACGGTATACGAGGGCTATGAGCAGTATTATGGCTTATACATCTGCATTGCGGCAGCGCTGTTTACCTTACAGCTGTATGCTGATTTTTCGGGGTGTATGGATATTGTTTTGGGAATATCCGTAATATTTGGAATAAAGCTTCCGGAGAACTTCAATCTGCCGTTTATGGCAGGAAGCCTGTCCGAATTCTGGCGCCGCTGGCATATTACACTGGGAGAATGGCTGAAGGATTATGTGCTTTATCCCATTTTGAAATCATCCTGCTGGCAGGCTTATGGAAAACGGCTTACCAGAAGATTTGGGAAAAAGCTAGGAAAAAAGATTCCCGTCTGGTCAGGGCTTCTGATTTCATGGTTTTTGATTGGCGCGTGGCATGGAGGTGGATGGAACTATATCTTTGGCGTAGGTATTTTCATGGGAGTATCCATTGTCCTGGGAGAAATATTCCAGCCGTTGTTTCAGAAGCTGATAGCGTACTTACATATTAAAACAGACTGCTTTTCATGGAAGCTTTTTCAGATTATCAGGACAGTTGTGCTGTTTGTATTTGGCAATTCCTTTTTCCGTGCAGACAGCCTAAAGCAGGGACTGGCATTATGGAGAAATGCGTTTTTGTTATGGAATCCCTGGATACTGTTTGATGGTTCCATGCAAAAGCTTGGACTGGATGAAAAGAATATGAATGTATTGCTGGCTGCACTGCTGATTCTGGCAGCAGGAGGACTGGCAAGATTGTATCTGAAGGGCTCCGTGATTGAGTGGATTGAAAAGCAGAATCTGCTGTTTCGCTGGATGGTTTATCCGGGCGCCTTTTTTGCCATAATGACATACGGGTGCTATGGAAGCGGTTATAATGCGCAGGATTTCATATATGCGGGATTTTGATTTTAATAAAGGCAGGGAAAAATGAAACAATTACAATATCCATTTGATGCGGAAGAAATTTTAAAGAAAAAGAAAGCAATCAGGCGGGAGCTGCTATCGGCTCCAGATAAAGAATTTATAGAGAAAAGGATAGCCATTCTTGGAGGATTTACGACCAGCAATATCAGGCTGATTCTGGAATTATTTTTGCTGAATCAGGGTATTCGTCCCAGCTTTTATGAATCAGAGTACAATCAATACTATCAGGATGCCGTGTTCCCGGGAGCAGAGCTTATGGAGTTTGCGCCGGATGTGATTTATGTGTGTACCTGTAACCGAAATATTATAGCCTACCCTAAGCTTACGGATTCGGAGAAACAGATAGAAGCGCTTTTGGATAATGAAGAACAGAAGCTGACAATGGTATGGGAGAGCCTTACGGAGAAATTTCATTGTCCCATCATCCAGAATAATTTTGAGATGCCCTATACCAGATTGCTTGGAAACAGGGATGTGTGGGATATTCATGGCGCTACGCATTTCTTAAATGCTTTGAATGAACGGATTTACGCGTATGCGCAGAAGCATGAGGATTTTTATGTGTGCGATTTGAATTACATTGCGGCAGATTATGGACTGCAGAAGTTTTCGGACCCATTTTACTATCACATGTACAAGTATGCAGTGGCTGTACCGGCGATTCCCTATCTGGCACACAATGTGGCAAATATCATCAAGTCCATTTTTGGAAAAAATAAAAAAGGGCTTGTGCTGGATTTGGACAATACGCTGTGGGGCGGCGTAATCGGGGATGACGGCGTGGACAACATTGTGCTTGGACCAGAGGAATCCGAGGGACAGGCATATACTGAATTTCAGCGTTTTGTCAAAAACTATAAGCAGCTTGGAATCGTGCTGAATGTGGATTCAAAGAATGATGAGGAAAATGCACTGGCAGGGCTGCAGCATCCGGACAGTGAGCTGGCGCCGGATGATTTTGCCTGCATCAAGGCAAACTGGGAGCCGAAGGACCGTAATCTGGCAGAAATTGCATCAGAATTGAATCTGCTTCCGGAGAGTCTGGTTTTTATTGATGACAATCCTGCCGAGAGACATATTGTTGCCGAACAGCTGCCGGGCGTGGCGACACCTGAGATTGGAGAAATCTATCAATATCCGGGTGTGATTGATCGCAGCGGTTTCTTTGAGGTGACAAGCCTGTCTGCCGACGACCTGAAGCGAAATGAAATGTATCAGGAGAACGCAAAGCGTGCGAAGCTGCAGGCGTCTTTTGATAATTATGAGGAGTATCTTCTTTCTCTTGAAATGAAGGCTGTTATCAGACCCTTCGAGGCGATCTATATGGCGCGGATTGCACAGCTTACCAATAAGAGCAATCAGTTTAACTTAACGACGAGGCGGTTTACACAGAGCGATATAGAAGCAATGGCTGCTGATGATGGATTTATCACCCTGTATGGGAAGCTGATGGACCGTTTTGGTGATAACGGCGTTGTCAGTGTAGTGATTGGCAGGATAGAAGATACGGTCTGCCATATTGAGCTGTGGCTGATGAGCTGCCGCGTGCTGAAGCGGGACATGGAATATGCCATGATGGATGAACTGGCAGAAAATTGTGCTGCGCGGGGCATTAAGAAGATAAAAGGGTATTATTATCCGACAGCGAAAAACCACATGGTAGAGAACTTCTACGACTTACAGGGATTTACCAAGGAATCTGCGGATGAGCTGGGCAATACTGTATGGGAGCTTGACCTTTCAAACGGATATGAAAAGAAAAACCATGTAATCCGGATAAATCAGGAGGTGGATTAGGAAAAGGCTAAAATATTATCCCAATATTGATAAAAATTACAAAATGGGATAAAATATTAGCATGATTAACTTATATCAAAAAACATGGCAGGAAATAAATCAGGATATTGCCTATCGGATGGTACAGCTTAGAAAACGGAGAAAAATTTCGCAAAAGGAACTTGCTGTAAAATCTGGTGTGAGTCTGGGCTCATTAAAACGATTTGAACAGTCTGGGGAGATTTCACTTCAATCTTTTACAAAGCTTGCGATAGCTCTGAATGTGGAGGGAGAGCTGGAGACCTTATTTAGCGATGTGCCGTTTACATCCATTGAGGAGGTAATCAATGGACAGATTAAATAAGCTGGATGTTTATTATCATGATAGACTGGTAGGAACTATGGCATTATTCCGCAATCGGTTGGCTGCATTTGCATATAGCAGTGATTGGATAAAGAAAGGATTTTCAATCAGTCCATTTTCTTTGCCTCTTGAAAAAAAGGTTTTTATGCCAAAGATAGACCCTTTTGAAGGGCTTTTTGGCGTGTTTGCGGACAGCCTTCCTGATGGCTGGGGGCGTTTGCTGGTTGACCGGCTTATGCGAAAAAATGGGCTTGAGCCGCAGACGGTTGGCAGTCTGGAGAGGCTTGCCATTGTTGGGGCTTCTGGCATGGGAGCGTTAACCTATCGTCCGGCAATGACAATGGAGAGCATACAGGGTGAGATGACATTGGACCAGATTGCCAGAGAATGTGAAAGGATTCTGAATACGGAATCAAGTGATAATCTGGATTACCTGTTTACGATTGGAGGCTCCTCTGGAGGTGCAAGGCCTAAGATACTTACACGTGTAGAGGATGAGGAGTGGATAATCAAATTTCCATCTTCAGAGGATAGCAGAAATATTGGAAAGCAGGAATACGATTATGCGCTCTGTGCTTTAGCATGTGGTCTTGAGATGGAAAAGGTGAGACTGTTTCCTTCAAAAACAACGGATGGTTATTTTGGAACACGCCGATTTGACAGAAGGGGAGAGGGAGAAGCTGGAAAACTTCACATGGTATCCGCTGCGGGACTCCTTGAGACTTCTCACAGGATACCGAATCTTGATTATAATATTCTCATGAAGCTGACGCTTCAGCTTACTCAGAATATGTGTGAATGTGAAAAGTTGTATCGATGGATGTGTTTTAATGTATTTGCACATAACAGAGATGACCACTCTAAGAATTTTACTTATCTATATAAGGAAAATGAAGACAGGTGGATATTGTCACCAGCGTATGACCTTACCTACTCAAATTCCATTGGAGGGGAGCATGCCACAACTGTAAATGGCAATGGAGAAAACCCGGGAATGGAGGACATTCTTGCGGTGGCGAAGAAAATAGGCTTAAATCTTACAAAAGCCAGAAAAGTAGCTGTTGAAATTAGAGAATGTGTAGCCGAAATGCTGCGAGATTACATCTGAATAAAAGTGTATAGAAGCTGCCGGATTGAGGTGACCCGGCAGCGTTTTTATTTAATATGAAATTATTCTGAATTTCCTATGAAACAAAAATAAGATGTGCAGTTCGCGGATGAATATAGTCGTTAAAACGACCCGCCGCAGGTGGAGAATCCTGCAATCAGGATTCTATTTTGAATGCGGTTAAAAAATTTTAAAGAATTAGCACTCAACACTTGACAGTGCTAACAAGCAGTGCTATGATAACACTATAAGAAGTTGTTCTATTGATAATAGAACAGACAAAACAAAGAAAACTGCGATTGTGCATGAAAATAGGAAGTCCGAAAGCTGCATATATTTATTATGCAGCAGGACATGGGAGAAGGAGGCAAGGTTATGAACATTTCAAAATTTACGCAAAAATCAATGGAAGCAGTGGAACGCTGTGAAAAACTTGCTTATGAATATGGCAATCAGGAAATCGAACAGGAGCATCTGCTGTACAGCCTTCTTACAATAGAAGACAGCCTGATACTTAAGCTGATTGAAAAGATGGAGATTAACACGCCCCATTTTGAAAACCGCGTAAAGCAGGCACTTGAGAAGCGCGTTAAGGTGCAGGGCGGACAGGTTTATGTAGGAAAAGATTTGAATAAGGTGCTTGTGAGCGCTGAGGACGAGGCAAAGCAGATGGGTGACGAGTATGTCTCCGTAGAGCATCTCTTCCTCTCCATGCTGAAGTATCCGAACAGGGAAATCAAGGCAATCTGGCAGGAATACGGCATTAGCAGAGAACGTTTCCTTCAGGCGCTGTCTACTGTCAGGGGAAACCAGAGGGTGACAAGCGACAACCCTGAGGCTACCTATGATACGCTTGAAAAATACGGACAGGATCTGGTTGAAAAGGCAAGAAACCAGAAACTTGACCCGGTTATCGGCAGGGACAATGAGATTCGGAATATTATCCGTATCCTTTCCCGTAAGACAAAGAATAACCCGGTGCTGATCGGGGAACCGGGCGTCGGCAAGACTGCGGTCGTAGAAGGACTGGCACAGAGGATTGTGCGCGGTGATGTTCCGCAGGGACTTAAGGATAAAAAGATTTTCGCACTGGATATGGGCGCGCTGGTTGCGGGTGCAAAATACAGAGGCGAGTTTGAGGAACGTCTGAAAGCGGTGTTGGAGGATGTCAAGAGCAGTGAAGGGCAGATTATTCTCTTTATTGATGAGCTGCATACGATTGTAGGAGCAGGCAAGACAGACGGCGCACTGGATGCGGGCAATATGTTAAAGCCTATGCTGGCGCGTGGTGAGCTGCACTGCATCGGCGCAACGACTCTGGATGAATACAGGCAGTATATTGAAAAGGATGCGGCTCTGGAACGTCGTTTCCAGCCTGTTATGGTAGAGGAGCCGACAGTAGAGGACACTATTTCCATTCTGCGTGGCTTAAAGGAGCGTTATGAGGTATTTCATGGCGTTAAGATTACCGACAGTGCGCTTGTCAGCGCGGCGGTGCTTTCCAACCGTTATATCAGCGACAGGTTTTTGCCCGATAAGGCAATCGACCTTGTTGATGAGGCATGTGCGCTGATTAAGACAGAGCTGGATTCCATGCCGACGGAGCTGGATGAGCTGCAGCGTAAGGTAATGCAGATGGAAATCGAAGAAGCAGCGCTGAAGAAAGAGGATGACCATTTAAGCAAGGAACGTCTGGAAGCGCTGCAGAAGGAGCTTGCGGAGCAGAAGGCAGAGCTTTCTAACCGCAAGGCACAGTGGGACAATGAAAAGGCATCCATTGAAAAGCTGTCAAAGCTGCGTGAGGAAATCGAAGGCGTAAGCAGCGAAATTCAGATTGCACAGCGTGAAGGAAATCTGGAAAAGGCGGCGGAGTTGTCCTATGGCAAGCTGCCCGCACTGAAAAAGCAGCTTGAGATTGAGGAAGCTGCGATTAAGGAACAGGGACTTTCCCTTGTCCATGAGAGCGTTTCCGAGGAGGAAATTGCAAAGATTATTTCCAGATGGACGGGTATCCCGGTTGCAAAGCTGACCGAGAGCGAGCGTAATAAGACGCTGCATCTGGATGAAGAGCTGCATAAACGGGTAGTTGGACAGGATGAGGGCGTCACAAAAGTAACAGAAGCTATCATTCGTTCCAAAGCGGGAATCAAGGACCCGAGCAAGCCGATTGGCTCGTTCCTGTTTTTGGGACCGACCGGCGTAGGCAAGACCGAGCTTGCCAAATCTCTTGCGGCAGCCCTGTTTGACGATGAGAACAATATGGTTCGAATCGACATGAGTGAGTACATGGAGAAATATTCCGTGTCCAGACTGATTGGAGCGCCTCCCGGATATGTTGGCTATGAGGAAGGCGGACAGTTGACCGAAGCGGTCAGAAGAAAACCGTACAGCGTTGTACTGTTTGATGAAATCGAAAAAGCGCATCCGGATGTATTCAATGTGCTGCTGCAGGTGCTTGACGATGGACGGATTACCGATTCGCAGGGGCGGACGGTAGATTTCAAGAATACGATTCTGATTATGACGTCTAATATCGGCGCGCAGTATCTGTTAGATGGTATTGATGCAGACGGCAATATCAAGAAGGAGGCGCAGACGCAGGTTATGAATGAGCTGCACGCAGCCTTCAGACCGGAATTTTTAAACAGGCTGGATGAGACGATTCTGTTCAAACCGCTTACAAAGGACAATATCGGCGGCATCATTCATCTGATTATCGCCGACTTGAACAAGCGGCTTGCCGACAGAGAGCTTTTGGTAGAACTGACGCCGGAGGCAGAGCAGTTTATTGTAGACAATGCCTATGACCCGGTATATGGTGCAAGACCGTTAAAGCGGTATATCCAGAAAACCGTCGAGACACTTTCGGCAAAGCTGATTCTGTCCGATGCAGTTGAGGGTGGGGATACCATCCTGATAACCCTGCAAAATGGAGAGCTTACAGCCAAAAAGAAAGCATAAGATGGGTGGAATTGAAAAGGAGAGAAAGTCTGGTGGGTGCAGGCAGAGCCGGTGTCAGGCTTTTTGAATGAATGCCGGAAAAGCGCTGAGGGATGTTATCTGGATGCGGCAGGTGTGCATGGAGCTTTTGCGGGATTGAAACAGGCTCTCATTTATGGTAAAGTGCAGTAGAGACACTTTTAGGAGAGAAGGATAAAGAATGTTTCAATATGCACTGTTTGACCTTGACGGAACACTGACAGACCCCAAGGAAGGCATTACAAAATGCGTTCAGTTTGCGCTGGCACAGCAGGGAATCCGGGAAGCGGATTTGAATAAGCTCACGCCCTTCATCGGACCGCCGCTTGTGGACAGCTTTATGGAATATTATGGACTTTCAAGGGAGCAGGCGCTCCTTGCGACAGAGGATTACCGGAAGCGGTTTTCACCGATTGGCATTTTTGAAAACAAGGTATATCCGGGGATTCCGCAGATGCTGGAAAAGCTGAAGGCAGCAGGCATGAAGCTTGCAGTGGCATCCAGCAAGCCGGAAGCGTTTGTGGAGAGGATACTTGAGCATTTTTCCCTGCGTGCATACTTTGACGTTGTGGTAGGCAGCAATATGGACGGCACCCGCGTCGATAAGGAAGAAGTCGTGGAAGAGGCGCTGCGGCGGCTGGGTGAAAATGTCTGTCATGAAAACTGTGCGATGGTGGGCGACAGAAAATTTGACGTTGCCGGTGCAAAAGAGCATGGGCTGACGGCGGTTGCAGTTGCCTATGGCTATGCGCTTAAGGGCGAGCTGCAAGCAGCGCAGCCGGATTTTATTGCAAGGACTGTGCGGGAACTGGAAGCCTTTCTGCTGGGAGAGCGGACGGGCATAAAAAAGCTCGCAAAAAATGCTCCAAGTCCGGTGACTTCCCTCTTAACCTGCTGTATTCTGGCAGGAACGGCGGCTGTCGGCGTCAATATTCTCTTTTCACTGCTGGGGCTTACCTCGCTGTCGGCATCGTATGAAAAGACGGCGCAGGCACAGTATGCGATTCCCTTCTGGCAGGGCATGCTTTTGTACGGCGTGCTTTCGCCGCTTGCAGAGGAGGCGCTGTTTCGTAAATTTTTCTATGGCTGGCTGAAACGATATACAAAACCGCTGATAGCAGGAATTGCATCGGCGGTTTTATTTGGTGCATATCATGGAAATCTGGTGCAGGGCATCTACGGCTTTTTGTTTGGACTTCTGTTTGTTTATCTGTATGAGGTGACGGGGCGCTTTGCGGCGCCGTTTCTTGCCCATGCAGCGGCGAACTGCGCAGTATTTGTGATTACCTATGATGAAGCCACAGGCGCAGCTTTTGCAAGCTGGTTAAATTGTGCAGTCTTTTTGCTTTTTTCTGTTTTAAGCTTTATGAATCTACAGATGCAGAGAAAAAGATAGGGAAAATGAAGGAAATTTCCTTCTTAAATTTTTTGAAATATAGGGATTTCAATAAAAAATAATATATAAAAACTGAAAATATATAAGAAAATAAAAAGAAGTCGAATTATCTGACAACTTATCAAAAATACACGGTTTACAAGGAGAAAAAATTGGTGTATGATAGGACAAAAGTTAGAGAGATGGAAAACCGAAGGTGGTTTCGCTGCAAAGGAGCAGCACCACTTTCGGTTTTTGTGCTTTTTGGGAAAGGAAAGGGTATTGCTTATGTTTGATGCGAAAAACGGCAGAAGCGCAGCGCCCCTGTATCGGGAAAGCTTTGAGCATGATAACTGCGGAATCGGCGCATGCGTCAACATCAAAGGAATCAAGAGCCGTGAAACGGTGGAAAACTCCCTGCGTATCGTTGAAAATCTGGAACACAGGGCAGGCAAGGACGCAGAAGGGAAGACCGGTGACGGTGTTGGTATTCTGGTGCAGATTTCACACAGGTTCTTTACAAAGGCGGTTAAACCGCTCGGCATCCAGCTTGGAGGAGAAAGAGAGTACGGAATCGGTATGTTCTTTTTCCCGCAGGATGAATTGAAGCGCAATCAGGCAAAGAAAATGTTTGAAATCATTGTGGAAAAGGAAGGCCTGGAATTCCTCGGCTGGCGTATGGTACCGACGGCGCCTAAGGTGCTCGGCCATAAGGCGGTGGAATGTATGCCCTGCATTATGCAGGCGTTTGTGAAAAAGCCGGAGAACGTAGAAAAGGGACTTCCCTTTGACCGTATGCTCTATATTGTAAGACGTATTTTTGAACAGTCCAGCGACAACACCTACGTGGTTTCACTCTCCAGCAGGACAATAGTTTATAAAGGCATGTTTTTGGTGGGACAGCTCCGCACCTTTTTTCTGGATTTGCAGAGCGAGGATTATGATTCGGCAATCGCCATTGTACATTCCCGTTTCTCTACCAACACCAATCCGAGCTGGGAGAGAGCACATCCCAACCGTCTGATTGTGCATAATGGTGAAATCAATACCATTCGCGGCAATGCGGATAAGATGCTGGCAAGGGAAGAAAATATGGAGTCTGAGCATCTGCACGGACTGCTGCATAAGGTGCTTCCGGCGATTAACGCTTCGGGCTCTGACTCGGCGATGCTTGACAATACGCTGGAATTTTTGGTTATGAGCGGAATGGACCTGCCGCTGGCAGTCATGATTACAATTCCGGAGCCCTGGGCAAATAACCGTACCATGTCGCAGAAGAAAAAGGATTTCTACCAATATTATGCGACCATGATGGAGCCCTGGGACGGACCCGCCTCCATCGTGTTTTCAGATGGCGATATTCTGGGCGCTGTGCTTGACCGCAACGGTCTGCGCCCTTCCAGATATTATATTACGGATGACGACCAGCTTATCTTATCCTCAGAGGTCGGCGTTTTGGAGATTGACCCGGCAAAAATCGTAAAGAAGGAAAGACTGCATCCGGGCAAAATGCTGCTGGTGGATATCAAGCAGGGAAGGGTCATTGACGATGACAGCCTGAAGGAGTCGTATGCTTCCAGACAGCCCTACGGTGAATGGCTTGACAGCAATATGATTGCCCTGAAGGATTTGAAGATTCCGAATCAGCGTGTGCCGGAATTTACCTATGAAGAACGCCAGCGGATGCAGAAGGCGTTTGGCTATACCTATGATGAGTTTAAGACCAGCATTCTGCCGATGGCAAAGAACGGCTCTGAGGCGATAGCGGCAATGGGCGTGGATACTGCGATTCCGGTGCTGAATAAGACACCGCATCCGCTGTTTAACTATTTCAAGCAGCTTTTTGCACAGGTTACCAACCCGCCGATTGATGCGATTCGTGAAGAGGTCGTAACCTCTACAACAGTATACATTGGTACAGAGGGAAATGTTCTGGAGGAAACGCCCAAAAACTGCAATATCTTAAAGGTAAACAATCCGATTCTGACCAATACCGACCTGCTGAAGATTAAAAATATGAAGGCAGAGGGCTTCAAGGTAGAGGAAGTTCCGATTCTTTATTACAAAAATACAAGTCTGGAGCGTGCAATGGAACGGCTCTTTGTAGAGGTCGACAGAGCATACCGCGACGGCGTAAATATCATTATCCTGACCGACAGAGGCGTGGATGAAAACCACGTGGCGATTCCGTCTCTCCTTGCGGTATCAGCTTTGAACCAGTATCTTGTCAGAACCAAGAAGCGTACCAGCGTTGCACTGATTCTGGAATCCGGCGAACCGAGAGAGATTCATCATTTTGCAACCCTGCTTGGCTACGGTGCCTGCGCAATCAATCCTTACCTTGCGCTGGAATCCATAAAAGAGCTGATTGACAGCCGGATGCTGGATAAGGATTACTATGCGGCGGTGGATGATTATACCCATGCTGTACTGCATGGAATTGTCAAGGTCGCTTCCAAGATGGGTATTTCCACCATCCAGTCCTATAAGGGCTCTCAGATTTTTGAGGCGATAGGAATTGACAATGATGTCATAAATAAATACTTTACCAATACTGTAAGCCGTGTAGGCGGAATTTCCTTAAAGGATATTGAGCGGCAGCAGGATGCGCTTCATTCACGGGCGTTTGACCCTCTCGGTCTGGAAAATGACCTAACGCTCGACAGCCCCGGCAATCACAAGATGCGCAGCGGCGGCGAAGAACATCTGTACAATCCTGCTACCATCCATCTGCTTCAGGAGTCTACAAAACGTGGGGATTATGAAATGTTCAAGCAGTATACGGCGTTAGTCAACGATGAGGACAGCGTCAAGAACCTGCGCGGGCTGATGGACTTTAAGTATGCGAAAAAGCCGGTTCCGATTGAAGAAGTGGAGAGCGTGGATTCCATCGTGACAAGATTTAAGACGGGTGCGATGTCCTATGGCTCGATTTCCAAGGAAGCGCATGAAACGCTTGCGATTGCCATGAATACCCTGCATGGAAAGTCAAACTCCGGCGAGGGCGGCGAGGATTTGGAGCGTCTGGTGGTCGGACCGGACGGCAAAAACCGCTGCTCTGCAATCAAACAGGTGGCGAGCGGCAGATTTGGCGTAACGAGCCGTTATCTTGTCAGCGCGCAAGAAATCCAGATTAAGATGGCACAGGGCGCAAAGCCGGGCGAGGGCGGACATCTGCCGGGCGGCAAGGTATATCCCTGGATTGCCAAGACCAGACATTCCACACCGGGCGTAGGACTGATTTCCCCGCCACCGCATCACGACATCTACTCGATTGAGGATTTGGCGCAGCTTATCTACGATTTGAAAAATGCAAACAGAGATGCACGGATTTCCGTAAAGCTGGTATCTGAAGCGGGCGTTGGAACGGTTGCGGCAGGCGTTGCCAAAGCGGGCGCACAGGTAATTCTGGTATCCGGCTATGACGGTGGTACAGGAGCGGCGCCGCGCAGCTCGATTCACAATGCAGGACTGCCCTGGGAGCTGGGACTTGCTGAGACACATCAGACGTTGATTATGAACGGATTGCGTAATAAGGTGCGTATCGAAACCGATGGCAAGCTCATGAGCGGCAGGGACGTTGCGATTGCGGCAATTCTGGGAGCCGAGGAATTTGGCTTTGCGACAGCGCCGCTTGTAACAATGGGCTGTGTGATGATGCGTGTCTGCAATCTGGATACCTGCCCGGTCGGCGTGGCGACGCAGAATCCGCAGCTGCGCAAAAACTTCAGGGGCAAACCGGAATACGTTATCAACTTCATGCGGTTTATTGCACAGGAGCTGCGGGAATATATGGCAAAGCTGGGTGTGCGCACTGTAGACGAGCTGGTCGGACATACGGAGCTTTTGAAGGTGCGGGAGCATCTGGATGAGCGTGGCAGCAAGGTGGATTTGAGTAATATCCTGAACAATCCGTATGCTGGCAGCAAGGAAAAGGTCATTTTTGACCCGAAGCAGGTTTATGATTTTGAACTGGAAAAGACGCTGGATGAAAAAGTGCTGTTAAAGCAGCTTGGCAAGGCGATGGAAAGCGGTCAGAAACGAGGAATCGAGGTTGAGGTTGGCAACACGGACAGAGCTTTCGGTACGATTCTCGGCTCTGAGATTACAAAGCGGTTTGGCGATACGCTGGAGGAGGATTCCTACCGGGTACTGTGCCACGGCGCAGGCGGACAGAGCTTTGGCGCATTTATTCCAAAGGGACTGACGCTTGAGCTTTCCGGTGACAGCAACGATTATTTTGGAAAGGGGCTTTCCGGTGGCAAGCTGGTAATCTATCCGCCGACAGGCAGCCGTTTTAAGCAGGATGAAAATATTATCATCGGCAACGTCGCACTGTACGGCGCAACGAGCGGCAAGGCGTTTATCAATGGCGTGGCAGGCGAGCGTTTCTGCGTGCGTAACTCCGGCGCAGTGGCTGTCGTAGAGGGCGTGGGCGACCATGGCTGCGAGTATATGACCGGTGGCAGGGTGGTTATTCTTGGAAAGACCGGGAAAAACTTCGCAGCGGGCATGAGCGGCGGTATCGCCTATGTGCTGGATGAGGACAATGACCTCTATACCAGAGTCAACAAGGAAATGGTATATTCCTCTGAGATTACCTCCAAGTATGACGTGCTGGAGCTAAAGGACATGATTCGTGAGCACGTAGCGTCCACCAATTCAGAAAAGGGCAAACGGATTCTGGAGAATTTCGGCGCATATCTGCCGAAGTTCAAAAAGATTATTCCATACGATTATGACAGAATGTTAAAGACAATCGTGCAGATGGAGGAAAAAGGACTTTCCGCAGAGCAGGCGCAGATTGAAGCATTCTATGCCAATATGAGAAAGTAAGGAGGGAAGATGAGGCATGGGAAAACCAACGGGATTTATGGATTATGAACGAAAAACGTCCAGGGCGCAGGAGCCTAAGGAAAGAATAAAGCATTTCAACGAATTCCATACGCATCTTCCACAGAAGGAGCAGCAGTTACAGGGTGCGCGCTGCATGGAATGTGGCGTTCCCTTCTGCCAGTCAGGAATGATGGTCGGCAAAATGGCAAGCGGCTGTCCGCTGCACAATCTGGTGCCGGAATGGAATGACCTTGTTTACACAGGAAACTGGAAGCAGGCATACAACCGCTTGAAAAAGACCAACAATTTTCCAGAATTTACGTCGCGGGTATGTCCGGCGCTCTGCGAGAATGCCTGCACCTGCGGACTGTACGGAGATCCGGTAGCGACGAAGGAAAATGAATACGCGATTATTGAAAATGCTTATGCGCAGGGATATGCGGCGGCAAAACCGCCCAGAGTCAGGACGGGAAAAAAGGTTGCCGTAATCGGCAGCGGTCCTTCTGGACTGGCAGCGGCGGATTTGCTGAACAAAAGAGGACATCAGGTTACAGTGTTTGAGCGTTCTGACCGCGTGGGCGGATTGTTGATGTATGGAATCCCCAACATGAAGCTGGAAAAGAGCGTAATTGAGCGCAAGCTCGCAGTCATGAAGGAGGAGGGCATTGCCTTCTGCACAGGCGTTAATATCGGAAGGGATAAAAAGGCGGATAAGCTGCTTGCAGAATATGACAGAGTCATCCTTGCCTGCGGCGCGTCGCATCCAAGGGACATTAAAGCACCCGGACGTGATGCGAAGGGAATCTATTTTGCAGTGGATTTCCTGAAGGCAAATACCAAAAGCCTTTTGGATTCTGCGTTTGCAGATAAGAAATACATTGATACCAAGGATAAGGACGTCGTTATCATCGGCGGCGGCGATACCGGAAATGACTGTGTCGGAACTTCTATCAGACATGGCTGCCGCTCTGTGACGCAGATTGAAATGATGCCGAAGGCACCGGATAAAAGGGCGGAGAACAATCCCTGGCCGGAGTGGCCGAAGGTCTGCAAGACAGACTACGGTCAGGAGGAGGCGATTGCCCTTTTCGGAAAGGACCCGCGCATCTATGAGGCAACCGTAAAGGAATTTTTAAAGGATAAGGACGGCAGCTTAAAGGGCGTGAAAATCGTAAAGCTGTCATGGGAAAAGGACGCTGCAAGCGGCAGAATGACGATGAAGGAAATTCCGGGCAGCGAGCAGGTGCTGGAAGCGCAGCTTGTGCTTATCGCAGCGGGCTTTCTCGGCAGTGAGAAATATGTGACGGATGCCTTTGGTGTAGAGGTCAATGAGCGGACGAATGTAAAGACCGCCCCCGGCAGCTATGCGACAAATGTTGAAAATGTGTTTGTAACCGGCGATATGCACAGAGGACAGTCACTTGTCGTATGGGCAATCCGGGAGGGCAGGGAGGCTGCACGGGCAGTCGATGAAAGCCTGATGGGCTACACCAATCTGGAAATCCAGTAGAAAGGAATTGGATAGAATAAGTCATCCTATAGACGAATTAAAACAACCATAATCGCTTAATAATATATGCTGTAGAAGATAAAATGTTACTATGGCATGGAGAAAAAGTGATGGATGATTTGTTAAGACAGATGGGAAAAAGAATTCTGGAACGCAGAAAGCAGCTGCGGCTGACGCAGGAGGAGCTGGCGGAGTGCGCAGGCATTACGCCGCAGACGGTTTCTTCAGCGGAGCTTGGCAAGAAGGCGATGCGTCCGGAGAATATCATCCGCATCTGTGATGCGTTGGAAATCAGCACAGATTATCTATTGCTTGGAAAGGTAACGGGAGAGGATCAGCTTCTTTTACTGGAGCGGGTTTCTCAGTTAAAGCCGGAGCAGTACCGGCATTTGGAAGCGATTGTAAATAATTATATTGCTGCGTTAAAAGAGACAGAAGGGGTATAGTATTTCCCTATAGGGGGGAGTGCGATACCCCTTTGTGTAAATAGAAAGAAGATAGAACCTTTTGGAAGTGGGGGAGAAAAAGATGCTGGAGATTGCGGTATGTGACGATTCTGCAGCGGATAGAGAGCGTCTGTGTGCGCACATCAAAAAGAACATAAAGCCGGGCGAGGCGGCTGTATGGGAATTTGACTCTGGTGTTGGACTGCTAGGAGCAATGGAGAAAACGCGGTTTGCAGTTATTTTTCTGGATATTCAGATGGCTGGACTGAATGGAAATGAAACAGCAAAGGAGATACGCAGGATTGACGAAAATCTGGTGCTGGTATTTTACACAGGCTTTGTGGAGCCATCGCCGTTTTGCTTTGAGGTACAGCCCTATCGTTATATTATGAAGACAATGACAGGCTTGCAGATTGATGCCTATGTCAGGGATGCGCTTTTGAAAATGCGTGAAAACAGCAAGCTGCCGTACCTTTCTGTACATGTTGGGAAACGGCTTCTTTTTATTGGTGCACAGCATATTATTTACATTGAAAAATATAAAAAGAGTACGCGGGTGCACCTGACAAAGGCGGCGTACCGGATATATGGAATTGCGCCGGATGAGGACGGTCTGCTGCCGGATGTAAGATTTCAGGGAAAGCTGCGTGAAGCTTATGATAAACTGTGGCAGTATGGATTTGGCTGGCCCCACGACAGTTATATCATCAATTTCCGCTATCTGACAGCCTGCACGGCAAAGACCTTACAGCTTGCGGAAACCTCTGCGACGTTTCAGATTACGAGAAGTAAGGCGAAGGCATTTCATGAACTGAAGAACAATTTTATCTGTTCAAAATATGTCAGTGGGATTCGTGAGGTGTAGCTGTGGGAGCGTGGATTCTTAATTTTCTATTCTGCATGGCGGATATTTATATGCTGCACCGGTTTTTTGCGTCGATGTTTCCGGTGCGCTATATGGGGAAACGCAGGGCGGTATTGTTTTTGGGTGCGGCGGGACTGGTGCTGTGTGTCAATCTGGCATCGGTTACATGGCTTAATCTGCTGCTGTTTCCCTTGGTCAGCTTTTTGTATATCATGTGCGAATTTTGTATTTCCATAAAAAATGGCGCTATTTATACGGTGGTCTTTTATGCGATTTTTGCGAGCGGAGAGGTTGCACTTGAAATTTGGTATCGTTTCCTTTCTGCCAGATTGGGAGTTCAAATTGTTGCATGGCCTGGGGAAAGTGGATTTGCCTTTTTGGTATTAGATTACTTTTTACGGTTTGGCTTTTTACTTTTTATTGAACAATTTACTCGAAAGCTTGAGACTAGAAATAATCAGGAATTTGCCGCATATCTTTTGATACTTCCGCTTTCAACAATACTGATATTGGGAAGTTTTTTATATCTTGAGTTTCCATCGGGCTTTCCGCTGCAATGCTTTATGTGTGCAGGCGCATTGATGCTTTATTTTTCCAATGCTGCAATTTTTATGATTTTAGAGCGCTTTGCAGAAGTGACAGAACGAATCAAATATGAACAGCTCTGTAGTGTAAAGCAGGAGATGGACCAGGAGCAGTTTCACAATATCAGCCTTTTAAATGAGGATTACAGGCGGTATCTGCATGATGTGCATGCCTGTATGCGGAATATCCGGCTGCTGGCGGCAAAGGGAAACGATAAAGAGGTCGTGCAGATTGTAGATGAGATGGAGGGTAAATTTGAGACGGAGACAAAAATCCGGCTTTACAGTACAAGCAGCGTTTTGAATGCGATTCTCTCCGAGCGCAGGGCAAGGGCGGAGAAATGCGGCGTGCAGATGGACATCTTTGTAGAAAACTTTCTAAAGGTAGATTTTATTTCTCCGGCAGATATGATTTCCATGTTTGGCAATCTGTTGGACAATGCGCTGGAGGCGGCGCAGCAATGCGAAGAGAGCAAAAGGGCTGTAACCGTAAAATTTTTTATGGGAAATGAATATATGCTGGCTGTGCATATTGAAAATTACTTTAAGACACCTGCGCTTTTGGAAAAAGGAAGGCTCCTTACGACCAAGAGGGACAAAAGAGTACATGGCTTTGGCATCGGCATCGTGCGGCAGGTCGCAGAGCAGTATGGCGGCAGTCTGCAGCTGGAACAGACGGATGGACGGTTTATTGCAGATTTGTCACTTTCTGTATATGCGTCTTTGCAGGATGCAAATTTTGGAAGGAAAACCGTATAATTTTTTCAGGAGCTGACAGCGTTCCCAGATACAGTGCTACCTTTGATATGCAGACGGGATATGCCTGCGGGCAGCGCAGTGCTGCCGGGTACTGATTATAAAGACAGCAGGAGGGAACGTTATCATGAGAAACATCTGGAAAAAATTAACAGGCGCAAAGGTTTGGGGAACAGTTAATATGCTTGCACTGGCAACGCTGATTTACACAGCAAATACAGCGTGCATGTGGGCGCATCATCAGCCGAAGGTACCGGAAGGTCTGGAAAAATTCAGAAAGTTTTAAGGTGTTTTAGAAAAAAAGGATTCACGCATAAAAACAGTCACGGCAGGTGTTTGCCTGCAAGTGGCTGTTTTGTGCTTTGGAGGGGAACATTATTTGCAGAATTGTTTTGAATGCTGCATTTTATAAATTCTTATTGACAAAAAAAGAATAATAACATATAATTCTTATTAAGAACTAATCCTAATAAGGAGAACGAATGAACAGAAGAAACACAATTCAGAAGGAATTGGTGAGAAAGGCTGTTAATGATTTAAAGAGACATGTAACGGCTGATGAGGTTTATGAATTTATAAAAAGAGAGCATCCTACAATAGGAAAGGGAACCGTTTATCGGAATCTTGGAATTTTAGCCGAGGAAGGTGCGATAAGAAGGGTTGAAGTCCCAGATGGCCCGGACCGGTTTGATTTTACATTAAAGAATCACTACCATGTAAGATGTATCAGATGCGGTAATGTTTCTGATGTTGATATGGATGAACTGCCTGACCTGGAAAAGAGGATACGCGATACGCATGGAATGAAATTTTTAAGCTATGATATTTTCTTTAAGGCGATATGTGCGGCGTGTCTGGAAAAAGAGCAGGTAAGCATCGCGGCATCAGAGTTAAAAAATAAGGAAGCAGATGGAGGAAAAAGAAATGGCAGCAAATAAGTACGCGGGAACACAGACAGAGAAAAATTTGCAGGAGGCATTTGCAGGCGAATCACAGGCAAGAAACAAGTATACCTATTTTGCATCAGTAGCCAAAAAGGAAGGCTATGAACAGATGTCTGCATTATTTTTAAAGACGGCTGATAATGAAAAAGAGCATGCAAAAATGTGGTTCAAGGAGCTGGCAGGTATCGGCGATACCAAGGAAAACCTTGCAGCGGCAGCGGCAGGAGAAAACTTTGAGTGGACAGATATGTATGAGGGCTTTGCAAGGACCGCAGAGGAGGAAGGCTTTCCGGAGCTGGCAGCAAAATTCAGGGCTGTAGGAGAAATAGAAAAGCACCACGAAGAAAGATACCGCGCTTTGCTTAAGAATATTGAGACTGCACAGGTATTTGAAAAGAGTGAAGTAAAGGTGTGGGAGTGCCGTAACTGCGGACATATCGTAGTAGGAACAAAGGCGCCGGAGGTATGCCCGGTATGCAGCCATCCGCAGAGCTATTTTGAGGTACATGCAGAGAATTATTAAAAGCAGGATTTAAAGAAGGACAAAAAATATAACTTTACAAAAGGAGATAGATACGATTATGTACGAAATGAAACCTGAATATTATATCGGAATTGATATGATTGATGAAGAACATGCACAGCTGTTCAAATATGCTGATGAAGTCTATGAGCTGCTTCATGATGAGTTCACTCCGGATAAATATGATAAAATTGATATGATTTTAGAGAAGCTTCGCGATTATACCGTAAAGCACTTTACTGATGAAGAAAATTACATGGAATCCATTCAGTACAAGAAAATATTTACGCAGAAGGTTCAGCATCAGGAATTCATAAATAAGCTCGATGAATTCATGGAAAATCATAATAAGGAAATTGAGGACCAGGATGAGCAGATTATGGGTATTTTGAAATACCTTACAGAATGGCTGGTAAACCATATCCTGTATGTTGATGGACAGATTCCAAAGGGCTGATAAGACGACCTGTGCAGATGCGGTTGTTTTTGTACAACAGGAATTTTGCGTCAGCTCCGGCAAATGCCGGTGCTGGCGCTTTTTATTTCATAGGAAAATTCTTCCTATGAAATAAAAACGCTCCGCGTGGAGCGCACTGCGGCGGAAGTGAATTATGTCGTTAAAACGACCCGCCGCAGGCGGAGAATCCTGCAAGCAGGATTCTATTTTGTTTATAGGAAATTTTGTTTCCCTTACCCCTCAGCCATCTGCTTAAGCTGGCGCAGCGTCTTTTTGACAGGCGGAAGCAGAAGCAGGATAATGGTAATAGCAGCTTCCGTAAAGATATAGATGGCATTATAAACAAGAGAATATGCAAGCGGATTCCAGCCTTCCCAGGCATAAGCGCCAAAGAAGAGCCAGCCGGATAATACCGCAAACAGATAGCGTCCTATAACTGCAGCAAGATACCCTTTTATGACACCATTCTTTGCATTTACAAAGAGTCCGGAAAGACCGAGAGCGCCAAAGGCAAGCAGATAATCTACGATGAGCTGGGCAGGGAAGAGCACATAAGGGTCAATTAAAAGCTGAAGTATGCCATAGGCAACGCCGCTCATCAGGCCTGCACCGAGACCGAACCAGCAGCCGGGCAGACAGCTGACCAGCATGGAAAGCAGAGTGATAGAACCACCAGTTGGAAAATGAAACAGCTTGATATTGGAAAGCACTGTTCCGAGTGCAATCGCTGCAGCGCAAAAGGCAAGCTGGCGTACAGAGAGCTTTTTTGCCTTTTTTCTGTTTCTGGAAAAGAACATGGCTGCAAGCAAAAGCAGCACAATTAAAATGGCTAAAAGCACGTTTCCAAGAGTGGTGGGGACATAGGTTACCTCTCCCCAGTCGTTTGTGACAGTGTTGTAAAGCATAAAAAAATCCTCCTTTGCATTACGGTCAAAAGAGGGGACTTAAGGTGGCATAGAGAATAGAGCTATCTCTCATGCGCCGCCTCCCTACGCCGGTATTATCCGGTTCAGGTAATGAGGGTCTAAAGCGATAAAAGCGCTTTGTCTCAGCAAAAGCTCCCCTGGCGTATAACCATATTGTATTTTCCTACTTACTATACACAGATGATAAAGGAAAGTCAAGATAAACTCACAGCAGGAAGCATATTGCGAAATGGCAGGCGGCATATTATAATACCAGAAAAAGGAGGATGCGTGATGATACCAAAGGACCCGGTTATGCTGCTGAGCTTTGTAAATCTGAAGCTGCGCGATTATTATAAGGACTTAGAGGCTTTGTGTGAGGATTTAGAGCTTTCAGAAGAGGAGCTTTCCCAGAAGCTGGCAGGCATTGATTATCATTATGACAGGGAGAAAAATCAATTTGTCTGATACATTCTATTTCCATAAGGGAGAGGGCAGTCTGTTTGCACAGATTTTAAATAAAATAGAAGAAAAACAGGAACATAGCTTCTGTGGCGGCAGAGGAGCCTGCGGAAAATGCCGTGTGCATTTTTTACAAGGGGCGCCTCTGCCTTCTTTTGCTGACCGGAAATTTTTCACCCCGGATGAGCTGCGGGCAGGATACCGTCTTGCCTGTACTGCAAAGCCTGAGGCAGACTGCGCTTTGGAGCTTTGCTTTGCAGCCGAAAGGGAGCCTTCTATTGTAACACAGGCGTTTTTGAAGGATGAAATGCAGGAGGCTCTGCGGAAAGAGAAAATGAAGGGGAGCGAAAAAAATCTGGAGAAGCCCACGGGTCGCGTATTTTGTGCAGTGGACATCGGAACGACGACTGTAGTCATGCAGCTTGCCCAGAAGCAGACGGGGGAAATTCTGTATACGCATACCTTTCAAAATCCGCAACGCGCTTATGGAGCAGATGTCTTATCCAGACTTGCAGTGGCAGAAAATGGGCTTGCAGAGCGGCTTCGCAGCGTTTTATTGACTGAATTGGAAAATGGTGTCAACAGGATGCAGGAGAAGCTGCAAAATGTGGGATACCTTGAAAATACCTGGGAAATCCTGTGCTCAGGCAATACGGCAATGGAACATCTGTTGCTGGGGTACCCGGTGGAGGGACTTGGAAAAGCGCCATTTTTGCCGTACCACAGGGGATTTTCCTATTTTGACTTATGCGGTCATCAAGCGGTATTCCTGCCCGGCATATCGGCGTTTGTGGGCGGTGATATTGTTTCCGGCATATATGCCTGCGGGATGGCGGAGCGGGAAGGGATGACTTTGTTAATTGACCTGGGAACCAATGGAGAGATGGCAGTCGGGAATAGGGATGGCATTTTATGTACGGCAACGGCAGCAGGACCGGCCTTTGAGGGCGGCGCGCTGACTGGCATTTTCGGAGCGGATATGACGGCAATCGCCTATGATATGCGAAAATGCGGAATTATGGATGAAACGGGACTCCTTGCAGAGCCGTATTTTACAGAGGGCTATCCTTTTGGAGAAGCTCTGATACGGCAGGCGGATATACGCGCCCTGCAGATGGCGAAGGCAGCAGTTTTTGCAGGCGTTACGATTTTGCTGGACCAGGCGGACGCATGGGGACGGATAGAGCGGGTCTATCTGGCAGGCGGCTTCGGTTATTATCTGGATGTCAGTAAGGCGGCAGGGATTGGGCTGCTTCCGGCATTGCTTGAGAAATGCTGCATAGCGGCAGGCAATACCTCACTTGCAGGTGCGCTGCGGTATGGAATGGAGAAGCCGGATTTTGGAAGGCTTACAGAGGCGGAGCGCGAGGATGCTCTTTCCCATATTGTAAACATCAGCAGGGCAATCAATCTGGCGCAGCAGCCGGAATTTGAACACAGATATATAGAAAGCATGGATTTTTGCAGGATGGAGAAAAGCAGGGAGGAAGTAGATGAGTGAATATACGCACGTGACGCATACCTTTGAACCAATCTTTGATGAGACTTCAAGGATTTTGATACTTGGTTCATTCCCTTCCGTAAAATCAAGAGAGCAGCAATTTTACTATGGACATAAGCAGAACCGGTTCTGGAAGGTGCTTTCCAGCGTTTTTGGATGTGACGTGCCTGTCACGATTATGGAAAAAAAGCAGTTTTTGCTTCAAAACCATGTTGCAGTCTGGGATGTCATCGCATCGTGCGATATTGTCGGCTCTTCTGACAGCTCAATCAGGAATGTAACAGGAAACGATATGGACGTCATTTTGCAGACTGCGCCAATTCAGGCTATTTTTGCAAATGGTGACAAGGCATATCAGCTATTTCAGAAATACTGTAAAAAGGAAGGTCAGCCTCCTTTATATAAGCTGCCGTCAAGCAGTCCGGCGAATGCGGCGTGGACAAAGGAAAGATTGCAGGAGCGATGGAAGGAAGAAATAGAAAGGATACTTTCCTCCGCAGGCTGACTTTACAAAGATTTGACATACTATTAAACAAAATCAGGTCGTTTTCCACAGCAGATTGCCGTAGCATAAGGCTTGTATACAGAAAGCGGAGGAAAACGAATGGAAAATTGCAGACAGGAACTGGACGACATTATCAGGGAAAGACGTATTCGCTCAGTATTTCAGCCGATTGTATCACTCAGGGATGGAAACATTTTCGGGTTTGAGGCGCTCAGCAGGATTACGGGGCAAACAGGGATTTTTACTGGGCAGACCGGGAGAAACGGTTTCGGCAGAGATGCCGGTGGAGGAGGTAAAGGCGCTTCTGGACGGCAATCCAGCCGCGTATCCTCGGCGGCGATGATTTTACAGCGATTTACAGAAAACGCGGCTGTGAAAATGTCTGCCGGAGAATTGTAAAAAGCTATGAGGAGCGTGTGCGTCGGTATTATTCGGAACGGGACAGACAGAGAGGCTATATTGAAGCGGTTGGCAGGAATGGCAGAAGGGAGCGCTTTCCGCTTCTGTCCGTTACGGCAGCGGCAGCCGATAGCGGAGAAATGCAGTTTTCTTCAGTCGATGAGATAACAAAGCTTCTTGCGCTTAGGAAGAAGGAATTGAAAGCACATAAATAAAAAATATATAATTCCTATTGACATAGTATAAAAACAATGCTATGATAACACCATCAAAAGGAACAAGACAAACGAAAGGAGGCGAAAGCAATGAACAGCAGAGTGATGAGTATTATAGTAAAATCTACAAGCTTCGTCATGTGCAGCTGTCGAATGTGGAACTCCCGGGCATATAATATGGCTGGGCGGGCAGCAGACGTTGCTTCGCACCCTTTGCAAATAAACATCTGATTGCATCAGTATCAATCAGCCTGTTATTTCATAAGCCAGATTGCCCGGGAGATTCATACACCGGGCTTTTTGTTTTATCATGGAAAACTTACAGATACATAATAATGAAAGAGAGGATATTTGATTATGAGCGAATACAGATTTGAAACCCTTCAGCTTCACGTAGGACAGGAACAGGCAGATCCGGCAACGGATTCAAGAGCAGTACCGATTTATCAGACGACTTCTTATGTATTTCATGATTCCGCACATGCAGCGGCACGTTTCGGACTGGCAGATGCGGGTAATATTTATGGCAGACTGACAAATTCCACACAGGATGTTCTGGAAAAGAGAATTGCAGCGTTGGAGGGCGGCGTAGCAGCGCTTGCAGTTGCTTCCGGCGCAGCGGCAATCGATTATACCATTCAGGCTCTGGCAGGAGCAGGAGAACATATCGTAGCGCAGAAAACCATTTATGGCGGCAGCTATAATCTGCTTGCACATACACTTCCCCGCTACGGCATTTCAACGACCTTTGTAGACGCGCACAATCTTGATGAGGTAGAGGCTGCGATTCAGGAGAATACGAAGGCGGTTTATCTGGAAACACTTGGAAATCCGAACAGCGATATTCCGGATATTGATGCGATTGCCGAGATTGCGCATAAGCATGGACTTCCGCTGGTAATAGACAATACCTTTGGCACACCCTATCTGATTCGCCCGATAGAGCATGGTGCAGACATTGTAGTACATTCCGCAACGAAGTTTATCGGCGGACACGGAACCTCCCTCGGCGGTATCATCGTAGATTCCGGAAAATTTGACTGGAAGGTGAGCGGAAAATATGCGCCGATTGCGGAGCCGAATCCGAGCTATCATGGCGTATCCTTTGTGGATGCAGCGGGACCGGCAGCTTTTGTGACATATATCAGGGCAATCCTGTTAAGGGATACCGGTGCGGCAATTTCTCCGTTCAACGCATTTTTACTTCTGCAGGGTGTTGAGACACTTTCCCTCAGACTTGACAGACATGTGGAAAATACCAAAAAGATTGTAGAATATTTAAGCAAGTATCCGCTTGTAGAAAAGGTAAATCATCCGTCGCTTCCGGAGCATCCGGACCATGCGCTGTATGAGAAATATTTCCCGAATGGCGGAGCAAGCATTTTTACCTTCGAAATCAAGGGTGGCCAGGAGGCGGCATTTAAGTTTATTGACCATTTGGAATTATTCTCCCTGCTTGCAAATGTAGCGGATGTAAAATCTCTGGTAATCCATCCGGCAACAACGACACATTCCCAGCTTACGCAGGAAGAGCTTCTCGACCAGGGAATTACGCCCGGCACCATCAGACTTTCTATCGGAACAGAGCATGTGGATGATATTATCGGCGATTTGGAAAAGGGCTTTGCAGCAATCTAAAAAATGTGAAAATGATAGTTGACAAAATGTAAGAATTGTCATATACTAAGTCTTGCCCGTCAGGTGATGGGCAAGATATGCACGAGTGGCTCAGGGGTGGAGCACCACCTTGCCAAGGTGGGGGCCGCGGGTTCGAATCCCGTCTCGTGCTC
>CAKRYY010000035.1 GCA_934432885.1 uncultured Lachnospiraceae bacterium | reverse complement strand
CTACAATGGTCTTGAAGATGTATGCGGATTTTGATTTGGAGAAATCATAATCTGCTTGGAAAATCTCGTTGGTCCTTAAATTGATGCCTGCCACCTCGCGGTTTTCCGGACTTGGGAAATATTTCACAATATCATCAAGCAGTGTATAAATACCCTGACAGAGAATATTGGAGCCCATCGACATCGGAACAATCGTTCCATCCATAACATTTGTACGAACCGCTGCACGGATTTCTGCCTCAGAGAAGGTATCCCCTGCAAAATAACGATCCATAAATTCTTCACTCGTTTCGGCCACTGACTCCATCAGCGTATCTCTGCATATCTGCAAATTCGGTTTGCTGTATTCAGGGATTTCACAGTCGATAACCTCTTTGTCCTTCCATCTGTGTCCTGTTTCACTGATGACATTGATATAGCCTACGAATTTTTCATTTTCACGGATTGGCAGATGGAAAGGTGCCATCTTTTTACCATATTTATCAGTCATATCCTCTACTACCTGGCGGTAGGAAGCATTATCCAAATCCATATCGGTAACAAAAATCATTCTTGGCAGCTTATACTTCTCGCACAAATCCCATGCCTTTTCCGTGCCGACCTCCACACCGGCTTTACCAGATACAACGATTACCGCTGCATCCGCCGCACTGACTGCCTCCTCTACCTCTCCTACAAAATCAAAGTAGCCCGGTGTATCCAGAATATTGATCTTTACATTTTCCCATTCCAGCGGAATCACAGAGGTACTGATTGAGAATTTTCTTTTCTGCTCTTCTTTTCCAAAATCACTGACGGTATTTCCATCTGTAACCTTTCCCATACGGGAAGTAAGTCCTGCCAGATATGCCATTGCCTCTGCCAGACTGGTTTTACCGGCTCCGCCGTGTCCAAGCAACACTACGTTGCGAATTTTGTCAGTTGTGTAAACATTCATGTAAATTCCCTCCATTTTATGCTGTTTTTGGGTATTATGCCAAGATGTGATAGGAATTTTTTATCTTTTCACTTTCCCCATGTATACATTTTACTAAATTAGTCTATAAATTACAAGTAACTTTGCACATTTTCAACAACATTTTATTTTTCTTCTTTTCTGCAGGCTTGCCCAAACAGCCTCTTAGTGCTACCATAAAAAGGAGTTTGTACGTTCCTATTATATATATAGATTTAAAACGATTGACTGATTTTACAAAATAAAGGAGAAGCCATGAGACCTGTTTCCTGTGGTTTTATCGGGCTTGGCTTAATCGGCGGCTCGATTGCCAAAGCATTGAAAAAGAATCTGAGTGAAATTACCATATATGCTTACGATACAAATGAAGATACTCTGCAGCGCTCTGTTAAGGACGGCATTGTGGACACTGCCGTTTCCGGTATCGATGCGTCCTTTTCAGTCTGCGATATTTTGTTTCTCTGCGCTCCGGTATCCTGTAATGATGAAAATCTCCGCAGCCTGATTCCCTTTCTTTCCAAGGATTGTATTCTGACCGATGTCGGCAGTGTCAAAACCGGAATCCACAGACAGATTGAAGCGCTTGGTCTGAAGGACCGTTTTATCGGCGGGCATCCAATGGCAGGCAGCGAACGCTATGGTTATATCAATGCAAAAGCAAGGCTTTTGGAAAATGCTTACTATATTCTGACGCCAACAGAGGAAACCTCCTCCCAAAAACTTGCTTTTTATCAGGAACTGGTTACCTGCATGGGCGCAATCCCTCTCGTACTGTCCTATGAGCAGCACGACTGGGTTACCGCCGCTATCAGTCACCTTCCTCATGTAATTGCGTCCTCACTGGTAAATCTGGTTCGGGATTCCGATTCAAAGGACGGTATCATGAAGCTGATTGCCGCAGGAGGCTTCAAGGATATTACGCGGATTGCGTCCTCTTCCTCCGTTATGTGGCAGCAAATCTGCATGGCAAACCCTGAAAATATATCTACGCTTCTCACTTCTTATATAGAAATGCTGAAAAAAATACAGATGCAGATTGACACAAAGGCTGCCGATGATATTTATCAGTTTTTTGACGGAGCACGCATTTACCGCGATTCCTTTATTGAGGCTTCCAGCGGTCCGATCAAAAAGGTGTTCTCTATCCAGATTGACATTGCCGATGAACCGGGCGCTATTGCATCTATTGCTACAATCCTCGCATTAAACGGCATCAGCATCAAAAACATTGGCATTACCCACAACCGGGAATATGAAGAAGGTGTTCTACGGGTGGAATTTTATGAAGAAGAAGGCATGAATGCCGCTGTTTCTATCCTAAAGAACAAGGGCTACAGCATGTACGAAAAGAAATAATATAAAAGAAACCACAGAAAGGATTCCGATATGAATTTTCACAAAGTTAAAAAACTGCACGGCAGTATGATTGTCCCCGGTGATAAATCCATCTCGCACCGCAGTGTTATGTTTGCATCTCTGGCTGATGGCATTTCCGAAATTTCCCACTTTCTGGAGGGTGCAGACTGTCTTTCTACAATAGGCTGCTTCCGTGCTATGGGAATCGATATTACACTCTCCTCCGGCGAAGGCCGGGTCATCGTAAGAGGACGTGGACTGCATGGACTGCATGCCCCAATGGCTACACTGGATACCGGCAACAGTGGAACCACAACCAGACTGATTTCCGGCATTCTTGCTGCACAGCCCTTTTCTACTCGGCTGACAGGTGACGCTTCTATCCAAAGCCGCCCTATGAAACGAATCATAGAGCCGCTTACCCAGATGGGCGCACGGATTAGAAGCGAACGTGATAATGGCTGTGCACCACTTTTGATAGATGGCACGTTACTTCACGGCATCCATTATAACTCACCGGTTGCCTCTGCACAGGTGAAGTCTTCTATCCTGCTCGCAGGTCTGTATGCAGACGGCATAACAAGTGTCACAGAGCCTTCCTTAAGCCGTAACCATACTGAGCTTATGCTGCGGGAATTTGGCGCTGACATCGTAACAACAAAAAACACTGCCACTCTGACACCGGGCAGCCGCCTGACCTGCAGACAAATTTCCGTACCCGGAGACATTTCCTCCGCCGCCTACTTTATCGCGGCAGGAACGCTGGTTCCAAACTCTGAAATCCTGATTCAGAATGTCGGCATCAATCCTACAAGAGACGGCATCCTAAGGGTTGCTCAGGCAATGGGCGCACAACTGACTTTAGAAAACATAAGAACCTCCGGTGGCGAAAAGACAGCCGATATTCTGGTTCGTTCCAGCACGCTTCATGCTGTGGAAATCGGCGGCGATTTAATTCCTACTCTGATTGATGAAATCCCGATTATTGCAATTATGGCAGCTTATGCTCAGGGAACTACCATTATCCGCGATGCTGCTGAATTAAAGGTAAAGGAATCCAACCGCATTGATGTTATGGTTGAAAATCTTCGTCGGATGGGCTGTGATATTGAAGGCACCAAGGATGGTATGATTATACACGGTGGGAAGCCGCTTCACGGCGCTCCTGTCGACGCACATGCCGACCACCGCATCGCAATGAGCTTTGCCATCGCCGCTCTCTGTGCAGAGGGTGAAACCAGTATTTCCGGCGCAGAATGTGTCAGCATCTCCTATCCTGCATTTTATGAGGACCTCAAGCATCTGTGCGAAACCTTTTAATTGATTACATAAAAAAGGACACAGGAGAAGAATCCTGCGTCCTTTCTATTTCCATATTATCTCTAATGCTTAAATGCACACCTTTTCCACACAGGAAAGTGCCTCAGCTACAATCTGGTGCATATCGTAGTAGCGGTACGTTCCAAGCCGCCCGCCGAAAATCACATTCTTTTCCTTCTCCGCTCTCTGCGCATACTTCTGATAGAGCTCACCATTTTTCTCATCATTGACCGGATAGTAGGGTTCATCTCCCTGCTTCCATTTCTGCGGATACTCTCTGGTGATTACCGTTTTGGGAATATTGCTTCCATCCTGGCACTGAAACATAAAATGCTTATGCTCTATGATTCTCGTATAAGGAACCTCATACTCTGTATAGTTGACTACCGCATTGCCCTGATAATTTTCTACAGCGAGCGTTTCCGTTTCAAACCGCAGGCTGCGGTATTCAAGCGCGCCATAGCAGTAATCATAATACGCATCGATCATTCCTGTATAAATCATCTGTTTTGCAATATCCTTATAGGCTTCTCTTTCCTTCAGGAAATCAACAGACAATCTGACCTCGACACCTTCCAGCATTTTCTCAATCATGCGGGTATAGCCGCCAATCGGAATTCCCTGCCAGGTATCATTGAAATAATTATTGTCATATACAAAACGTACCGGAAGTCTACGGATAATGAAAGCCGGAAGCTCCGTCGCACGTCTTCCCCACTGTTTTTCCGTATATCCTTTTACAAGCTTTTCATAGATATCCCGCCCAACAAGACTGATTGCCTGCTCCTCAAGGTTTTGAGGCGTCGTTATGCCAGCCTCCTGAATCTGCTGCTCTATCCGTTCCTTTGCCTCCTGCGGCGTCTTTACGCCCCACATCGCATGAAAGGTATTCATATTAAAGGGCAGATTGTAGAGCTCATCGCGATACCTTGCAACAGGTGAATTCGTATAGCGGTTAAACTCAGCGAACTGATTGACATATTCCCACACCCGTCTGTCAGAAGTGTGAAAAATATGCGCACCGTACTGGTGTACCGAGATACCCTCGATTTCCTGTGTATAAAGATTGCCGCCAACCTGAGGACGCCTGTCTATTACAAGCACGCGCTTTCCTCTTTTTTTCGCCTCATGCGCAAAGACAGCGCCAAACAGCCCTGCCCCTACGATTAAATAATCATATTTCATAAACGGTTCCTTTTTGCTTTAAACAACGGTTTCTGATACTCCTGTATCAGTATACACCATCTTTCCTCTTTTGTCTAAAACAGTCCGAACCATTTTTTCTTTTCATAAGGCTCCGCAGCCGCTCCTTCAAAATGGTATCCTGTCGCCTCCACCATCTGTTCAAGCTCTGACGCCGGAATTTCCTGATTTGTCAAGAATGTAACCTCTCCTTTGGTATGGGAGGCTGTAAGCTTCTGTACATCAGGAAATGCTTTTCGAACAGCGTCCTTTATATGGGCTTCGCACATGCCGCACTGCATGCCCTCTACCTTAATCGTCACCCTGAACATCACATTTCTCCTTTACGATTTCTTCATCCTTTAACAGATTATTCATACTCTTCATACTGATTAACAGCGTAGAAGTATTGTGTAAGAGCGCCGAAGTAGTCGGCATTAAAATTCCTCCTACACCCAGAAGAATCAGCGCCGTATTCAGCCCTACTATCAGCCTGTAATTTGTATGAATCCGTTTCATCAGTGCATTGCTGAGTTTTTTCAGCACGACAATCTCTCTGAGATTATCCGCACCAATCGTAACATCCGCAATTTCTCTTGCAATCTTTGCCCCATCACTGATTGCAATTCCAACATCAGATGCCGAAAGTGCAGGCGAATCATTGATACCGTCACCGACCATAATAACTTTTCTGCCGGCTGCCTTTTCCCGCTCCACAAATTTGGCCTTATCCTCAGGCAGAACCTCGGAATAATATTCGTCTACGCCGACCTCCTGTGCAATGCTTCTTGCCACGCGGTCGCTGTCTCCTGTCATCATGACAACCTTGGATAATCCAAGCTGCTTTAATTCCCGTATAACAGGCGCCGCCTCCTGCCGCAGCGGGTCCTCAATGCAGATAACCGCCACCAGCATGCCATCAATCGCCATATAGAGATGTGAATACTGTGTCGGAAGCGTCTCAAACAAATCCTGCTTGCCCTCTGGTATCACAGCGCCCTCATCCTCAAACACAAAGTGGTAGCTTCCAATGATAATTTTTCTGCCTTCGAGCATAGAGGAAATGCCATGTGCCACCACATAAGCAACCTTCGAATGTAATTCCTCATGTACCAGATTCTGCCGAACAGCCTCACGCACGACAGCCTTTGCCATCGAATGAGGGAAATGCTCCTCCAGACATGCCGCTATCCGAAGCAGCTCGCCCTCGGACTGGTCATTAAACGCAACCACCCTTGCTACGGTCGGCTGTGCTTTGGTAAGCGTTCCCGTCTTGTCAAAAACAATCGTATCCGCCTCTGCCATTGCCTCCAGATATTTTCCGCCCTTTACTGTAACGCTGTGCATACTCGCCTCTCTGATTGCAGATAATACCGAAAGCGGCATCGCCAGCTTAAGTGCACAGGAAAAATCGACCATCAATACGGCTATCGCTTTCGTCGCATTGCGTGTCAGCAGCCATACAAGTCCTGTTCCGGCAAAGGTATAAGGAACCAGTTTGTCCGCAAGATGCTCTGCCTTGCTCTCTAGAGAAGATTTCAGCTTCTCGGATTCCTCAATCATTGCCATAATCTTTTCATACTTACTTGCGCCGTTTACCTCTTTTACACGAACAGTAATTTCGCCCTCTTCGACAGCCGTTCCTGCATAAACAACGCTGTCCTCCGCCTTTCGAACAGGCACAGATTCTCCAGTCAGAGAAGCCTGATTTACCATTGCTTCCCCTTCTGTTACTGTTCCGTCAAAGGGAATAACATTGCCCATGTGAATCCGCACCAGATCGCCAGCTCGTATCTGGGATGCCAAAACGAGCACCTCCTGCCCATCCTGCATCATCCATACACGGTTGATATTCAGAGACATGCTTCTCGCCAAATCTCCAACAGATTTTTTATGCGTCCATTCCTCAAGGATTTCACCTACGCCAAGCAGGAACATAACAGAGCCAGCCGTCATCATATCTCCCCGGAAAATGGAAACACCGATTGCGGTAGCATCCAGCACCGGAACCTCTATCTTTCCCTTTGCAAGTGTTTTGATTCCTTTAAGAAGATAGCGCACAGACTTTAAGCAGGTGATTGCCGCACATACCGGATATGGCAGAAAAATCCGGTTGCCATAGTGTAAAATCGTCTGTCTGACCAGGCGGTCCCAATACAGACGGTTTACTGCCCTGCCGGAATTCTGCAGGTATGTCGTTGGCGCATCTGAATCCTCATACCTAAATTTCTTTAAAAAGGAAAGGAGTTCTTCCCGCCCGCCATGATAGCATATAGCAGCGTCCGCGGTCCTTTCCTGTATTTTCGCCGAATCAATCATAGGATTCTGGTCCAGATAATATTGCAGCCTGTCCGCCTGTTCAAATGACATGCCATTTTGCAGTATATGAATTCGGATTCGCCCTTTTATCTCATGTTTAATCGCAAATTTCATCTCATATCCCAGCTTTCGTCAAAACACCTGCAGTCTGATTCCTGCAGGTGTTTTTGGTTTTCCTAATTTTCAGTTACGGCAGCTTCTGCTTCGGCATCCTCTTCGGAAAATGTCTCCGCTTCCTTTGCCGCTCTGGTTTCATTGATCTGCTGTGCCTCTGCATAAATGTCTTCTGCATTTTCCTGAATCAGCGTCGCTGTCTTCATGAGACATTCCTTTGCGCGAAGCACTGCTGCTGTCACACCAGTGTAGACTTTTTTGGCGTCTTTGCTGGATAATATCTTAATTCCTGCTGTTCCAAACAAAACGCCGGCTGCGAAAAGCCCTGTTGCTTTTCCATTTACTTTTTTGAAACAATCAAACATAATATCCGCCTCCTGTTTATGGACTTATATTATACCTGTACTTGTTCTTCTTTTCCAGACCTTTCTTTGATTATTGATAAATTTTATCATTTGTTTTGTTCTATTTATAAAACAATTTTCATATACCTATGCGCATACCGTCATCTGCACAAGACTTCTGCCTCCTGCAAATACCTCCCTGTAAACAGCCGTGCATTTTTCCAGCTTTGCAAAAAGCGCTCTCGCCTTTTCCTCGTCTCCGTATACCTTCCAGAGTCCGCAGCATTTACACTCCCTACCGCCTTTCTGGATAAAGCCTTTTACATCTTCAATCGGATACCCCAGAAATACACCGATTTCATGGGGAAAGCAGCCCCTGCAGCATCCGCAGGAAAGCCTGCCCCTGAGTTGATGCAGACAGACCTCCACATCATCCGCCTGATAACCATATTCTTTTAGCAGCAGCTTTGCGTCCTTTCTTTGCAGTTCCTTCTCAAGATGGCTTTTTCTGTAAACATATATCAGTGCAAAATCCTCATGAAGCGCCAGTGTCATCACGATAACACCACGTACGTTCAATGCCTCATTGACAGTCAAAAGCTCTGAAAAAAATTCTTTTTTGCTTATGAAATGATGGGCAAATAAATTTGCACTTTTTAAGCCCGCCAGAGTCGGTGCGCAGTATGCAATTAAATTTTGTTCCAAGGTAGCGAACTGACGCATTATGCCTCCGCAAGCTGTTTGCCAAGCGCCTCACATTCAGCAAGTGCATCTGCATCGGGTGCTTCTTGACAAATCAGCCCCTCTCCATTTACAACCGTAGCACCGCAGCCATTCATTCTTTCACTCCAGTCACGCATCCACTGACCGTCTCCCCAGCCATAAGAGCCAAAAAGCGCAATCGCCTTTCCCGCCGCAAATGTTTCTACTTCACAGACAAAAGGTTCCATTTCTCCTTCTTCTAATACCTCTGCGCCCATGGCCGGACAGCCGAGTGCAAACGCCTTTGCCTTTTTCAGTTCTTCAACAGGTGCTTCACCGACATAGCAGACTGCCGCTTCTTTTCCAGCGCTCTCAATTCCTCTGCCGACTGCTTCTGCCATCGCCTGTGTATTTCCTGACTGTGACCAGTAAACTACATAAATCTTATCCATCTGAATCATCCTCCTGCATGTTTTGGTTTTAGAGTTTTAGAAATCTGCCCTTTGGCAGCTCCTGTAACAGTGTAACGTCTTTTCGAGTTAGTTTCAACTAACTAAATGATAAAAAATAACGTTAAACAGTATTCTTCTCTTTTTTGAAAATTTTTACACAATAAGCCGTCAGCATATCATAGACTCCCTGTCTGTATCTTCGCAGTCGCAGGAGCGCACTGCAACACTTCTGATTCCCTGATTTTCAATATAGCCGCACGCTTTCAAGCCCGCCAGTACGACTTCATTCCATTTCTTTGCAGATAAATATTTTACTGTATGATCATCAAGTTCAATGGTACATGCATTTTCCTTCTCACATACACAGCCGCAGGCAATGCGATACATATTTTTCCGGCTGATAGCCCCGATTTCTTCCAGCAGATTTACCATGCGGTATACAGTAGCCGCGCCAATTCCCGGTTCCTGTCTGGCAACCTTATAATAGATTTCTTTGCAGCAGGAACATTCCTCCTCTAAAATCACATCCAGAAGCATCAGTCTCTGCTTTGTAATCCTATGTCCCTGCTCACGCAGTCTCTGTACAACCAAATCTCTCTGCATTCTGGTTCTGTGATAATTTGCAGTCTCATGTCGTTTGTCTTTCTGTTTCATCCCTGCTGTCATCATCTTCTCCTTCTTAGTGGCAGTGTCCATTACAATGCGCACAATCACAGCCGCACTGAAGTGATTTTCCTTTTTTCTTATCGCGAATCATGCTGCGGATAATGAGTGCAACCACCGCAATTACTACAAGCAGCGTTATAATCGTTCCCATAATAACCTCCAGACACCGCATCCGCTATCCGGCATCTGCCGGATAGCTGCGGAAAAATTACAATTATTATTTTGCGCCTACTGCGCTTTTGATATTTACATTTAATGTTTTGCTTTCTTTGTATGGACGCAGAAGCAGATACAGCATACCCGCAATCAGTATGAGTGCTGCGATTGTTCCAATTCCAAATACGCCGATTGTAATCCATGTGCCAAGCTGATATACACACAGAGAAACTACATAAGCCAGGCCGCACTGATAGCCGATTGCGAAGAAGAACCATTTTGTATTGTTCATTTCTCTCTTAATCGCGCCCATTGCAGCGAAGCAGGGTGCACACAGAAGGTTAAATACCAGATAGCCATAAGCAGCAACCGGAGTCATGACAGATGCCAGATTTCCCCAGAATTCTGCACCATCTTCCGCTACCTCTGCGAAACCAAAGAGCATACCAAAGGTTGCTACAACGTTTTCTTTTGCAATCAGACCGCTGACAGCAGCAACTGCCATCTTCCAGCCATTTCCGCTCTGTGTCCAGCCAAGCGGTGCAAACAGCCATGCAATCGCAGAACCAATCTTTGCAAGTACACATTCTGCCTGTGCAGCTTCCAGAGCAGCGCCTTCAAGACCGTCAAAGCTCAACATTCCAAAGCCGCCTTCTCCCCAGCCAAAGTTCATAAGGAACCAGAGGATGATAGTAGATAAAGTAATGATAGTTCCCGCTTTCTTAATAAAGGACCAGCCACGCTCCCACATGCTGCGAAGAACGTTTCCAAGTGTCGGCCAGTGATATGCCGGAAGCTCCATAACGAAAGGTGCAGGATCGCCTGCAAACATCTTTGTTTTCTTTAACATAATGCCGGAGCATACGATAGCTGCAACACCAACAAAGTATGCGCTCCATGCAACCCAGCCTGCATTGTCAAAGAAGGCACCTGCGATCAGGGCGATAATCGGCAGCTTTGCACCGCAGGGAATAAAGGTTGTTGTCATAATTGTCATCTTACGGTCACGGTCATTTTCAATCGTTCTGGATGCCATAACGCCAGGAACGCCGCAGCCACTGCCAATCAGCATCGGAATAAAGGATTTTCCTGAAAGTCCAAATTTACGGAATACACGGTCCATGATAAAAGCAACTCTCGCCATATAACCGCAGGACTCCAAAAATGCAAGGAAGATGAACAGTACCAGCATCTGCGGTACGAATCCGAGAACTGCGCCAACACCGGAGATAACACCGTCTACAATCAGGCCTGTCAGCCAGTCTGCACAGCCAATGCTTTCAAATAATCCCTGTGCGCCCGGAATAATCCACTCACCAAAAAGCGTATCATTTGTCCAGTCAGTCAGAATGGCGCCTACTGTTGTTACAGATACATAATATACAAGGAACATAACTACCGCAAAAATCGGAATTGCTGCAAAGCGGTTGGTTACAATACGGTCAATCTTATCGGAGGTGGTCAGCTTCTCGCCCTTCGCTTTGGAAACACACTCTCCAATAATGGAAGAAATATATACATAACGCTCATTTGTAATGATACTCTCTGTATCATCATCAAACTTATCTTCCATTTCCTTAATCTTATCGGAAATATCCGGAGCGCTTGTCATCTGCTCCTTGATCTTATCGTCTTTTTCTAACAACTTAATTGCAAAGAATCTCTTCTGCTCCTCTGGAACGATTCCTGCAAGTCTATCTTCTACGGAGGAAATTACATCCTCTGCTTCTTTGGAAAACTCATGTACTGGAACAACGGTCTTTTTCTGCTGTGCAAGCTTTACTGCCTTTTCAGCAGCCTCACGGATGCCAGTTCCCTTCAGAGCGGAGATTTCAACAACTTCACAGCCCAGCTTGCTCTGCAGCTTATCAATATGTATCTTGTCTCCTGTCTTTTCTACAATATCAATCATGTTGACCGCCATAATAACAGGAATACCAAGCTCTAAAAGCTGTGTGGAAAGATACAGGTTACGTTCAATATTGGTTCCATCTACAAGGTTTAAGATTGCATCCGGTTTTTCACCAATCAGATAATTTCTTGCTACAACCTCTTCCAATGTATATGGGGATAAGGAATAGATACCGGGCAAGTCCATGATGATAACGTCCTTATGACCCTTTAACTTTCCTTCCTTTTTCTCTACGGTTACACCGGGCCAGTTTCCTACGAACTGGTTAGAGCCGGTCAGCGCATTGAATAATGTGGTTTTTCCGCAGTTCGGGTTACCTGCGAGTGCGATTTTTACTGACATAGCTTTTTCTCCTTTATGATTGCTTTCTCCTCTACCTTTTGTTAGTGTATGCTAACTATCCGGCAAAAAAATTACTCAACTTCGATCATTTCCGCATCCGCTTTTCTTAAGGACAGTTCATATCCTCTTACGGTTACTTCTACCGGATCACCAAGCGGAGCTACTTTTCTGACATAAATATCAACTCCCTTTGTGATTCCCATGTCCATGATCCTTCTTTTTACCGGCCCATCGCCGGTCAGTTTTGTTACCTTTACGGTACTGCCGCAGGCTACTTCCTTTAATGTCTTCATGTTTTACTCCTTCTTCATTTTGTGTATCATCTTAAACGCCCCAAGGGACATTTTACACCATAATCTTATTTGCCATATCTCTTCCGATGGCAACCCGTGAATCCTTGATATTTACAATCATGTTGCCGTCGATCTCAGATACGACCACAACCTCACCTCCGGGGACGAAGCCAAGATTCTCAAGAAATCTTCTGGTTTCTTCTTTTCCACCGACTTTTTTAATGACATTTGTTTCTCCTGCATTTACCATTGTAAGCGGCATCATTGTTCCCTCTCTTTCTTTTGGCTGTGTTCTTTTGTTATATAGTTTTGATAATCATTTTCATCTCTTACTGGAATTAGTATATTCTAACTGACATTAGGTTGCAATAACTTTATTGATTTTTTTTCTCAATAATTTTAATTTTTAAATTTTTCCTAAAAATTTTATTTCAGGAGATTTTTTCTTTGTACAGGGCATCAAAAAAACTGCGGCAAAAGTACCTCGTACCTGCTGCCGCAGTTTTTTCCACTCTTTCTTTATCACTTTATACCGCAGATAGCATCTCGCATTCCCTGTATCATATACAGTCCGGCTACTGCTCCCTGGTCTGGAACACCTATCGCCTTTGCCGAAAATACTGCTGCCTTGCCAAACTTGGGTTTCATGTTTTTTGTTGCTTCTACGCCCGCTGCCGCACCCTCACATGCAGCTTCAATCACGCCCTTCATATCCGCACCCTCTGCCGCAGCCTGCGCTGCTCTCTGCGCTCCTGCATCTACCGCATCCAGAATCGTGCGGTCTCCAAGCTCGCATTTTCCGCGTTTACGGATTCCAGCCGCAAACGCAAGCAGATATTCAGAAAGCTCCTTCGCTCCCATCTGTGCCTTTCCCTTCAATGCCTTTCCGCCTTCCATTACGCCGCTGCTCATCAACGTCCCCATTGTACTTGGCACCAGACTTCCCATCTTCATACCAGCCTTTGCAAGCGTTTTTCCGACATCTCCCGGTTCTGTATTCTGACGTATCAGCTCTGGCAGCGCCCCATAGCCTTTATCCATTGTAAGCCCAAGGTCTCCGTCTCCCATTTTGGCATCCATCTCGCAGAGTTCTTCCTTTTTCTTTGCAAAAACAGCAGCCACGCCTTCAAACAGTTCCGCTATTTTCTCCGCCTGATATTCCATCCTAATACCTCCTCTTAAGCCCTTTTCTATGCCTGTGTATAAAAAGGCGTATTGACCGGCATATCAATCCATTCCTTCATTTCCTCATCCACCTTACAGATAGAAATAGACGCACCTGCCATTTCCATACTCGTTGCGTATTCACCGACAAATGTCCGATATATCCTTACTCCTTTTTCCTGTAAAAGTGTATTTACATTTCCGGAAAGGATATATAATTCCTCAATGCTGGTTGCGCCAAGCCCGTTAATCAGTACGCAGGCCTCTTCGCCTTCCTTTAAGGGCATATCCAAAAGCAGCGTATCAAGACTTTCTTTTGCAAGCTCTTCAGACGTTTTAATCGGACCGTTCCAGATACCCGGCTCTCCATGTATTCCCATCCCCATTGCCATTTCATTTTCACCTAATGTAAAATTGGAATGTCCAATCTCAGGAATGATGCACGGAGTCAGCGCAAAGCCAACCGTACGGGTATTATCCTTTGCCTTCTGTGCTGCTGCCAGCACCTCCTCCAGATTTCCCATCAATGCAGCCTTTGCGCCTGCGCATTTATACATAAAGAAGATTCCTGCAACCCCACGTCTCGTCTCCGGATTCTCATTGCTGTTTACATCATCTGCCCCAACAATGCTTTTTGTCTCAATATCATCCATCTCGCACATCTCTGCCGCCATGTCAAAATTCATAATATCGCCGGTATAATTGCCATATAGGTACAGAATTCCAGCGCCCGCTTCTACTTCCTTGCTGACATTGTATATCTGTTCCGCAGAAGGACTCTGAAATACGCCGCCGACACCGCAGCCATCCAAAAGATTCTCTCCCACATATCCAAGAAAAAGCGGAAGATGTCCCGTGCCGCCTCCTGTAATGATTGCAACCTTGCCCTCTTTTTTCTTTGCAGTGCAGTAGCAGCGCAAATCTCCTTCCACATACTTTACCGCATCACCATGTGCTGCATAAATTCCTTTCAGCATATCGTCCGTGTACTGCTTGGGGTCATTGATTATTTTCTTCATATCCATTCCTCCTGTCAATCTGTTATTTAAAGTATAAGCCCAAGTTCCTCTGAAAGAATATCAAAATAAATATCCTCTGTACTTGTATTATTTTTAAATATAACGCAACTCATCACTTCTTTTCCAACTGCAAATGGCACCGCATGCCATACATTAGGATTTAGCGAAATTCCAAGTCCCTGCGGTATATAGAACGC
This sequence comes from uncultured Lachnospiraceae bacterium, assembly GCA_934432885.1. Taxonomy (GTDB): domain Bacteria; phylum Bacillota; class Clostridia; order Lachnospirales; family Lachnospiraceae; genus VSOB01. The sequence continues at coordinate 14,947 of CAKRYY010000035.1, read as the reverse complement.
TTTGATTTTATCTGTCAGGAGCGTTCCTGCCGGTGCGACCCCCACAATCAAATCTCCATCCATCGGAATCAGATTTTCTGCTGTATGGGCATGCCCCTCAAAATCCTTTAGCACAAAAGGACGTGGTATCACTTTCATTAAATTTATGCTTGTTGGATTCTCAATAATTTCAACCTGAGGATACCATAAATGTGATTTTGGATTTCCACCTGCCTTTCGTTCCTGCGTTGTCAGCACCCTCCCAAAGGGCTTGAATGCTTCCTGTGTAAGCATCTCAACCTTTACCATCTTCATTTTCTACCTCCTTATTTTTTTCAATTTTTTATTCCTCTTTTTTCCTGGCAGAACGCCGGTCAAGATATACATCCAGCAGAAGCGCTGCTACAAGCAGACAACCATTCACAAAGGTTTTTGCATTGTCATCCATATGTAACAGTCCAAAAGCATTAGCGATTGCCTGCAAAAGGATTGTTGCCAGCGTTACTCCAAGCACCCGTCCTTTCCCTCCATCCGGATGAACACCGCCTAACACTACTATCAGAAGTGTTAACAGTGTATAAGTAGAGCCATTTGAGCTCTTGGCACTATTCAAATGGCTTGTAATAAGAATACCTGAAATACCACCAAGCATACCACTGAATGTGTGTGTCATAATCGTTACTTTCAGAGTATTGATTCCACTATAGCGCGATGCTTTTGCATTACTTCCCAAAAAATAGATTTCATTTCCGAATACCGTGCTTCGCATAACAAAGGAAACTGCCAAAAGCACCAAAAGAAAGATAAACAGCACATACGGTATGCCTCCAATACTGCCATTTGCTATATCCTTAAAGGCATCACACATACCATTAACTGCTGGTCCTCCCGTAATTCCATAAGCAAGTCCTGTATAAAGCTGAAGTCCGCAAAGCGTTACAAGCATTGCCGGAATATTAAAATATCCAATAACAAATCCATTGAAGGCTCCACACAGACCACCTACCAGAATTGCTGTAATAATTGCAAGCAAAATCACAAACGCTGTCTGAAACCCATTAGCCTCCGCCGTCAGCTTTGTTACTATCAATGCCGCTATTACTCCTGAAAAATTCATAATGCCAACCAGAGAAAGATCAATTCCACCAGCAATCATACATACCATCATGCCAAAAGCCAGTATTCCATACTCAGGAAATTGAAAAATCATAGATTTTGCATTTTTTAATGTAAAATAACTGGCAGGCTGTAAAACTGCCATCAGGACAAGTGCAAGCACCATCAAGCCAAGAATCGTCACAACATGGGTATCCAGAGAGCGTCTACCATTTTTTAAATTATGCTTCATCCTTCCACCCTCCTTATACTTTTCCCATTTTCGAAATACGTTTTGCCTGTATAGAGGAGAGCACTGCTCCAAGTAGCAGAACAACACCAACAGCAAAGGTCTGCCAGCAAGTCGGCACTCCGAGCATATTCAGGTTATTCTGTACCAAGGTAATAAGCAGTACTCCCAGCACAGTTCCGCCAACACTTCCATGTCCACCAGTCAACCTGCAGCCACCGACAACACAGGCAGCTATAATAATCATCTCTTCTCCCATCAGTGCCGTCGTTGTGCTGGAATGCATCAAAGTTGTATAAATCATTGCTGTTGCACTGGCCATAACTGCACAAAAAATATAAGCAGTAAACTGTAGTGCACGCACATTAAATCCAGCAATCCTTGCGGCATTTTTATCCCCGCCAATAGCATAAATGCCACGTCCCAGCATGGTGTATCTCATTATAAATGCCACCACTATACAAAGGACAACCGGAATAAGGAACAATATTGTAAGCGGATATGTAAATCCCGTTGCCGGATCTACATAAGTAAGCAGATTGATGCTATAAAGTGCCTGGAGCGAGTCAGGCAATGTTGTAAATTCCCGTGTTCCCAGCACCATAATCAGTCCACCTGATGCGACACTGCTTGTCGCAAGAGTCGCAATTAACGGAGGTAACTTTAGAAAGGAAACCAGAACGCCATTCAGGACTCCAAAAATCAATCCTATCAGCATTGCTATTCCAAAGAAAAACAATACGCTATCGCATCCCATGTCATTGTAATATAAATACATTGGCACATACATTGCCACACAGCCAACAGCCGGAAAAGATACATCAATTCCACCTGAAATAATGACCACCATTTCACATATTGCAAAGCACATTGTAAAGATACCGGCACGACTCAAATTGATTAACGTAGCCGGACTTAAAAATGCTGGCTGACGTATTGCCGCAGCTAAACAGAATGCCACCATAACATAAACCAAAATCATCGGTGTACTGGTAAATGCAAGCTTTAAGCTCCTGCTTTTTTCACTCATGCACGGTTCCTCCTTTCTCTGCTCCAATCAGCAACTTTCCAAGTGAAATTTCATCAATGCTATTGTCTATAATGCCAGAACTCATTCCATCCTTCATAACCAGAATTTTATTGCAGTTCTGTACCAGCTCTGGAAGATCATCCGAAATAACAATAATCCCTATTCCCCGTCCGGCCAGCTCATGTAAAATAGCATGTATCTCCGCCTTCGCACCAATATCTACACCAACAGTAGGGCCATCCAGGATAAATAATTTGGGCTCAGTATTTAGCCATTTTGCAATCACAACCTTCTGTGCATTTCCGCCCGAAAGGGTACGCACTGCCGGTCTTGGTGAAGGTGCCTTAATATCAATTTCTTTTATCCAATGCATAGCAGCATCTTCCATTTCCTGCTCATCCAACCTCAAATGTTTCATATATCTGCGGATGGATGCAACAACAGTATTGTCCCTGATAGACCTGTCCATAAACAACCCTTGTGTCAGCCTGTCTTCGGGAACATAACCAATTTCATTTCGTATAGCATCATCTACACTTTGTATAGACAATTCCTTTCCATTTAGGAATATCTTTCCTTCATCCGCAGGTGCAAGTCCAAAAAGTGCTTCTCCTATCTCGCCCCTGCCGCTTCCTAAAAGTCCTGTGATTCCTAATACGTCTCCTTTTTTCAGTGTAAATGAAACATCATTAAATCCACCTTTTCTTCCAAGATGCTCTACTCTTAATACTTCCTCTTCAGAAACAGGCGGTATATATTTCTTTTCTACAATATCCCGCCCAGTCATGTCCTTTGTAAAACGTGCCTGATCATAGTCCGAAATCGGCCCGCTCGAAATATATTCTCCATTGCGCAGAATCGTCAGTCTGTCAGCAATTCGGTATATTTCATCGAGCTTATGATTGACTATCATAATCGCTATCCCTTTTTCTTTCAGCGTTCTAATAATTGTCCATAGTTTCTCTACCTCCCGCGCAGTAAGTGCCGTCGTAGGTTCATCTAAAATCAATAATTTGGCATCATTGATTATAGCCCTGCAGATTGCCACCATCTGCTTATTTGCAACGGAGAGCCTTTCCAGCCTGATATCAGGATTTATCTCAGCTCCAACCTGTTCCATTGCCTCACAGGCAATCCTGCGTATTTCTTTCCAATTAACAAATTTTGCCTTGTTTTTCAATTCACCATTTAACGCAATATTCTCTGCCACCGTCAGATTCGGAAAAACTGCAAAGTCCTGATAAATCACTTGGATTCCCCGCCGGATTGCATCCATCGGCTTCATATTCTTTACTTTCTCGCCATCTATCCAAATATTTCCTGCATCCGGTTCATGAACGCCTGAAATCGCTTTTATCAATGTTGATTTTCCACAGCCATTTTCTCCTGCAAGACAATGTATTTCTCCTCTTTTAACCTCAAGGTCAACACCTCTGAGCGCATGGACTCCACCAAACGATTTTTTTATACCTTCCAGTCTTAAAAAGGGCGCTCCAGACATAAGCTGTTCTCCTCCTATCTAATAGTGAATCCTCATGCGGCGTATTTTTTGTCGCATGAGGATTCGCTGCACCTGTACAAAATCTATTAGCTTATATTTATCTGACTAAAAATCATAATCATTCAAATTTGACTTATCAACATCTACACGTGCGTTTCCATACAGAACTGTTCCATCCGCTGCAAGTTTTTCATATCCTTCCACTGGCAGACTATCCGGTGTTTTCCCATCAAGCACATTGATCGCAAGTTCAATCATTGCCTGCCCTGCTTTCGCTGGATCCCATACTGAAAAAGTATTGATTACATCCTTTTCAACATAATTTCTTGCAATAGAAGTCATGGAAGTTCCCACTACCGCTACTTTTCCGGTTAATCCCAGTTCATCAACAGCCTGTGCTGCACCTACAACATCCGTAGAAGCAGAGCCCTCAATTGCTACAATATCAGGATTTGCCTGCAAAAGTTCCTTTGTCTGGTTATAAGAGGATGTTGTATCATCTCCGGTTTCATAGCGTCCTAATTTTTCCATCTTTGTATTTTCTGTGAAATATTTATCCGCAGCATCACACCATTCATTATGTGATACACTGTTCAAATCGCCTACAAATTGAATATATTTCCCTTCTCCTCCGGATAATTCAGCAAGTTTTTCTGCAAAATGTGTACCATAATCTGCATTTACAAATGCTTCAATATCATAATCGAAATATTTAGGGTCCATAGAAGCTGCTTCATGCGTAATCACCACGATTCCCTGTTCGCGTGCTTTTTCCAAGACAGGTGCAAGGGATTCGGAATCAAACGGTACAACACAAATTGCATCCCAGTCCTCTGCAAGCATCTGTTCTACGATTCCAGCCTGATCTGCTCCTTCTGCAGAACCACGATAAACATAATCCGTTCCCTTTTCGTTATTGTAATTTTTTACTCCTTCCTCCATTCTCTGAAACCATCCAATATTCGTCATCTTTGGCACGACCGCAATCTTATAGGCTGTACCTCCTGCAGCATTTGCCTGTTCCGCATCCGCATTTTCAGCTACAGGTACTGTCTCTTTTGAAGAATCTGGTGCCGATGTATCCGATGCGCTGCTTCCTCCACAGCCTGTAAGCATTACTGCCGTCATCAAAACCGACATTCCAATTGCAATCCAACTTTTTCTCATTTTGTTACCTCCCTTTCTTTCTCTACGCTCCCATTGTGTTAAGTAGATATTAAGTACTTTTCAGTACTTTGTTAAGCACTTTTACCATATCACTTTCCACTTTCCCTGTCAATGCTTTGTGCTGTTTTTGTAATTATGTATATTTATTTTTATTTTTTTTGTTTATTTTATATATTATCAAAAAATCGTTTATTTGATAATATTAAATAAAATTTAAGTTTTATCTTAATATTATTAGTCCTTATTTACTATCAAATAAATTTTTAAGTTTTTAAGTAGCTTCCTGCAATAAATTGACTTTAATAACGGGGATTGTTATAGTTAATAAAGGTAATACAGATTTGGAAATAAAATTAGGAAATGAGGTTTTCTCTTGACTCTGAAAGACATTGCCGAGCTGGCAGGCGTCTCTTCTGCCGCAGTATCTATGGTTTTAAATAATAAACCTGGCATCAGCCAAAAAAAAAGGCAGGAAATATTAAATCTCCTGCAAAAATATCATTATGGTCCTTTTAAAAATATGCCAGCTGCTGCAAAAGGCTTTCTCTTTTTGAAATTTATTAAAAACGGCTTTCTCGTAGAAGAGAACACTGGCTTTGTTGCTGCCATTTTGGATTCTGTAGAGGCAGAATGCAGAAAATATGGATATACTCTTCGAATCGAAATTTCTCATAATGCACTGGATGACACTCTGCAAAACATTGATTTTTCACTGCTAAGCGGCATCTTTGTCCTAGGTACAGAATTGGACAGCACCACCTATCCGCTCCTTGACAGGATACCCGTTCCTTATGTTGTCATTGATAACCGTATGCCGCATTTCCCCTGTAATTCGATTACGATGAACAATCACGAAATGGTCTATACTGCAGTTTCCCATCTGGCTACGCTCGGTTTTAAAAATATTGGCTACTTGAAAAGCCAGATGTCTATTCAGAATTTTGAGGATCGTTCCCAGGCTTTTTATGATGCCTGCCAAAAATTTAATCTTACCTGTGCACCGGAACATGTATTTCATTTAGAGCCGACTCTGCTTGGCTCTTATGCTGATATGAAGAGATATTGCAGCACCGAAGGCTTTTCACTTCCCCCCTGTGCCTTTGCCGATAATGATACAATTGCAATCGGTGCAATGAAGGCATTGACAGAGCTTGGCTATCAAATTCCCGCCAGTCTTCGTGTCATTGGCTTTGATGACATCATGTTTTCTGCCGTCAACTCACCATCACTTTCTACCATGCAGGTACAAAAGGCACTTATTGGAAAACAGGCTGTCAAATTGCTGACACAGGCAATTTCTGACCATGAGCTGACCGATTGTAAGCAACTCATCGGCGGCAGGCTTATCATAAGGAATAGTACCGATATTTCATAATGGAAATATTTATTTTTCCACCGCGCACAAATCCTTTATTACTTCTCCTGCCAGAATCATACCGACAACAGAAGGAACAAAGGCAACACTGCCTGGAATATCTCTCCGCTCTGTGCACTTATGCTTTGCACCGGGCGGACAGATGCAGTTTGTCCTGCAGCTAATCGACATATCCTCCATCGGTCTAATGGGCTTTTCTTCCGAATATACAACCTTTAATTTCTTCACGCCCCGTTTTTTAAGCTCACGCCGCATTACTTTTGCAAGCGGACATACCTTTGTCTTATAAATATCTGCGACCCTGAATTGGCTGGCATCCAGCTTATTTCCTGCTCCCATGCTGCTGATAATCGGCACCTGCATCTCCTGCGCCTTCATCACAAGCTCTATCTTTGCAGTCACCGTATCCACCGCATCCACAATATAATCATACTTCTCAAACGGAAACTCTGCGGCATTTTCCGGCAGGAAAAAGCACTTATACGTCTGTACCGCCGCATCTGGATTGATTTCCAGAATCCGTTCCCGCATAACATCCGTCTTATACTTCCCGACCGTTTTTCTGGTCGCTATTATCTGTCTGTTTAAGTTGGTCAGGCAGACCTTATCATCATCTATCAGATCAAATGCTCCGACGCCGCTTCGAACCAACGCCTCACACACGTAGCCGCCAACACCACCGATTCCAAAGACTGCGACCCGCGCATTTTTTAGTTTTTCCATTGCTTCTTTTCCGAGCAACAGCTCCGTTCTTGAAAACTGCGTAAGCATCCTTCGTACCCTTTCTTTTTACAGCTTGGATTCATCGCCCCGCTTATAAAGCACCGGCACACAGTCAGGAACGACTGCCTCCATCCACTGTATGCTGTCATTTCCTTCTGTTATCTTTTCCGTATCCACAAAACCAAACCTCCGGTAAACTTCCAAAAGTTCAGTCTCCCTCTCGTCCTTTTCACAGGGAAGCGCTACCTTTAAAATACTTCCTACCGGAAATTCTGCAAATGCAACCATCAAAAGCCGTTCTGCAAGTTTTTCATCCCGGTATGCTTCTGCAACAGCAACAAATTCTATTTCTCCACTCTGCCGGTCAAAGCCAAGACAGCCAAGCACGCTCCCATAATGCTTTACAACTAAAAGCTCCTGCTTTTCGATTTTATCCAAAAGCACCTCTTCTAAAGCAAATGACTGCTTCCGCATAGATTTCTGTGAAAGCAGCTCCAAAATTTCCTTTATCACCGGTAAATCTTCTCTTTTTGCAGCTACCGGCACAGTCAGTTCATAGGATTCCGGCTCCAGCCCCATAATCAGGTTCGCCGCCTTCTGGACATCCGCCACATTGATATTGATCCATTCATTTTCTTCATGGATAATCAGGCTGCCTACGCCATGTGTCAAAAGCATTGCCGTCACATCGATTGAAGTCGGCAGCTCTGCCCCTATCTGAGACAAAATTTCTACAATCTGACGGATATACGGCAGAATCAAGGTAAGCGTATGCTCTCTTATTGCCCACCTTACTGTCCTGTGCAGCTTATCTTTATATTGTACACGGAATTTTTTCGTTTCCGCAATCATGTAATGGAAGAAATGCTGCAGAGCGCCAAGTGGCTGCCGCTTCGCCTCTTTCGCAATCTTCTCAAATTCTTTTCTGTACTGCTCAAAGAAATAATCCAGCGCATATTCAAACACATCGTCTTTGCTGTCAAAATAATAATAAAAAAGACCAACCTCTGCGCCGACCCTTTTCATAATCGCACGGACTGAAGTCCCATCATACCCTCGAAGGAAAAAACATTCCTGCGCCGCCTGTATGATTTCCTCCCGTTTTTCCCTGCTTCCGACAGCCTTTCGCATACTTTTCTCCTTTGCCTGGCGCTGAATATCGCTCAATACCTGCATTATAGTACGCGGAACCTTAAAATTCAAGTGGACAAACTATGCTTTTTATTGCAGGCGCTTTTGGTAAATACTTCTCCACATAACGGCAAAGCAGATGCTTCCTCCGATGACATTGGATATAGGCTCCGCCAGAAATACGCCGTTTACACCAAAGCCCATCTGCGGCAGAAGGAATGTAAGTGGCACCACGATGATCACCTTTCGTAAAATGGAAAAGAAAATCGCATGCTTTGCATCCCCCAGCGCTTGAAATACGCTCTGACCGGAAAATTGCAGTGCCATAAAGATAAAGCCGAAAAAATAAATATGTATCGCTCCCACGCCTGCTTCTATAATGCCCTCATCACTTGTAAATATCCTGCACCAGAAATCCGGTATCAGAATCACCACAATCCATGTAAGCAAAGTATATACACTTCCAAGCAGCGTATTAAACCGAATCGCTTCCCTGACCTTCCCCTTTTCCCCTGCGCCGTAGTAAAAGCTGACAACCGGCTGTGCTCCATGTGTAATGCCTGTAACCGGAAGGGAACAGACCTCACGGACAGAATTTAACACCGTCATCACACCGACATACAAATCACCGCCATACGTCTGAAGTGTTGTATTGCAGGCAACCTGTACGGCGCAGTTCGTTCCATATACCATGAAATTTGCCAGCCCCAGCCTGACAATATCCAGAATTGTCCGCACATCAGGCCGTATATCGCCAATTTCCAATCTGACATCCGCCTGCCTGCCCCATAAAAACCGCAGCACCCAGATACAGGAAATGCACTGACTGATAATGGTTGCAAGCGCAGCTCCCCTAACACCCAGATGAAGTACGAAAATGAAAATCGGATCAAGAATAATATTGACGACCGCGCCAAGCACTGTTGTAAGCATTCCAATTCCCGGAAATCCCTGTGCATTGATATATCCATTCATTCCTGTCGTCAGCATGGAGAAAACCGTACCGAGCAGATAAATATGCAGATATTCCTTTGCATAAAAATATGACTCCCTGCTTGCGCCAAATAGAAATAAAACAGGCTCACAAAAAAGATAGCAGACCGCCATCAGCACTGCTGCCCCTGCCAAAAGCAGAAAAAAGGAATTTCCCTGTATCCTTTTTGCCTTCTCTATCTCCTTTGCGCCTCTTGCCATGGAAAAAAGCGGTACTCCGCCATTTCCAAAAAGAACTGTAAATGCCATAATCAGCGTAATGACCGGAAAGGTAATTCCCACTCCGGTCAGAGCCATACTCTGCCCCTCTCCCATGTGCCCAATATAAATCCGGTCCACAACATTGTAAAGAAGCTGTACGAATTGTGCGATTGTCAGTGGAACTGCCTGAAAAATAATATTCTTCCAGACCTTTCCCTTTGAAAAATCATTCTGCATTTTTTATCATCTCCGCCTGATAAGCTTTTCCTTTACTGCATACATTCATAGATTTCCTCAAATGCCCGCTCCATTTCCTCTACCTTAATATCCGAATAGCTGATGATGTAATAATATTTTTTCCCCTCATCCGGAACCATAAAATATTCAGAAAGCGGCTGTAAGCGGATTTTCTTTTCTGCAAGCCGCTCTGCAATCTCCGCCTCCGAAATCTCTGTATCAAAGCGAATCAGAAAATGAAGCCCTGATTCATTTTCCATGACCTGACTTATCTTATGTAAGCTGCTCTTTTCCAGACACTCCAGCAGCTTTTTTCTCTGCCTGCTATAATACAGACGCATCCGATTGATATGCTTTTCAAAATATCCCCGTTTTATAAATGCCGCCAGTGTATACTGCTCAAAATTTGAAACCGTACAGGAATAAAAGGAAAGCTCCTTATAAAACGTATTCACAAGGTGCACTGGCAGCACCATATAGGCAATTCTTATCGTAGGCGTCAAAGATTTTGAAAAGGTATTGATATAGATGACCTTCTCGCATGCGTCCATACCAAACAGAGTCGGAAGCGGCTTCCCATTGGTGCGGAATTCACTGTCATAATCATCCTCAATGATATACCGCCCTTTTTCTTCATTTGCCCATGCAAGCACCTCATATCTCCTGTTTGCCGGCATCGTAATCCCTGTTGGGAAATGATGGTTCGGACATATATGGGCAATATCTGCCCCACTCTGCCGCAGTTCCTTTACCGTAATTCCGTACTCATCCATACTGGCAAACCGACAGGCAATCTGATACCGGCTGTATATCTGCACAAGCTTTGTGTACCCCGGATTTTCGATGCAATATTCCTTATCGGTTCCCAAAAGCTGTATCAAAAGGCTATATAAGTATTCCGTTCCCGCTCCGACAATAATCTGGTTCGGGTCTACAAGCATTCCCCGAAAGGATTTTAAATGATTGGCAATCGCCTCGCGCAGCTCATAAATTCCACAGGTCGGAGAGGTCTCCATCAATGCCTTCTGCTTATCTGATATAATTTCCCGCATCAGCCTCGTCCAGACCGTAAATGGGAAGCTGTCTGTATTTACCTGATTTCCCGACAGGTCAATTTCATAATGCTTAGGCTCCTTTGGAAGCCGGATATCAAGAGATATGGAAGACATCTTTGGAAGGCGCTGCATTTCTCCAATATCCGCTGCATAATATCCCTTCTTTGGAATCGCATACACATAGCCCTCACTTATTAACTGGTCATAAGCTGTCTGAATCGTAATGGTACTAACGCCATTGTTTTTCGCAAATGTCCTTTTAGACGGAAGCTTATCTCCCGCCTTTAAAACTCCGGCAATAATATCTGCTTTTATATGCTGATATACCTGCTCATACAGTGGAATGTTCGATTGTTCAAATACATACGTAAGCATCTGCAAAGGCTCCTATCTGGCATATCATAATTATTTAAATTGATTATTTTTTTATGTTCAGTTTGATTGTATTATGTTTCTAAGAAAATTTCAAGGAGGACTTCGTAGATGAAGCAGACACAATATGAACTGAATAAAGGACTGGCACAGATGTTAAAGGGCGGTGCAATGCCTATTTTAGCAAAATAGAACTGGCAGAAGTATCCTTCCATCCAGTTCTATTTTTTCTAACGTTTTATTTACAGCACAAATCTAATATTTATACAATGCCACCTACTATACAGTCGGAAGCTTTGCAAGGCTTTCTGCCAATTCCGCATCTGTCGGAATATAATCGCTCATCTCTCCATTATGGAATTTCTCATAAGCTACCATGTCAAAATAGCCCGTACCAGTCAAGCCGAATACAATCGTTTTTTCCTCTCCGGTTTCCTTGCACTTAAGCGCTTCATCAATGGCAACCCGAATCGCATGAGAGCTCTCCGGTGCGGGAAGGATTCCTTCCACTCTGGCGAACTGCTCTGCTGCCTGGAATACTGAAGTCTGTTCTACGCTGACCGCCTCCATCAGACCATCATCATATAACTGAGACAGGGTGGAGCTCATGCCATGATACCGCAGACCGCCCGCATGATTCGGCGAAGGGATAAAGTCACTGCCAAGCGTATACATCTTCGCCAATGGACATACCATTCCAGTATCGCAGAAGTCATAAGCATATTTGCCTCTGGTAAAGCTCGGACACGATGCAGGTTCTACAGCAATGATGCGGTAATCCTTCTCGCCACGCAGCTTTTCACCCATGAACGGCGAAATCAGACCGCCGAGATTGGAGCCGCCGCCAGCACAGCCAATAATAATATCCGGAACAATACCATATTTATCAAGCGCCTTTTTCGTCTCAAGACCAATCACAGACTGATGCAGAAGCACCTGATTTAACACGCTGCCAAGCACATAGCGGTATCCTTCTGTGGACACTGCCACCTCAACAGCTTCGGAGATAGCGCAGCCGAGGCTTCCCGTCGTACCGGGATGCTGCTCTAAAATCTTTCTGCCGACCTGAGTCGTCGTAGACGGCGACGGCGTAACGCTTGCGCCATACGTCCGCATAACCTCACGCCTGAACGGCTTCTGTTCATAGGATACCTTTACCATGTACACCTTACAATCCAAATCAAAATAAGAGCATGCCATAGAAAGTGCAGTTCCCCACTGTCCGGCTCCCGTCTCTGTGGTTACCCCCTTAAGTCCCTGCTGCTTTGCATAATATGCCTGTGCAATGGCAGAATTCAGCTTATGGCTTCCACTGGTATTATTTCCCTCAAATTTATAATAAATCCTTGCAGGTGTATCCAACTTCTTTTCCAAGCAATACGCACGTACAAGCGGTGAAGGCCGATACATCTTATAGAAATTGCGGATTTCATCAGGAATCGGTATATATGCCGTACTATCATCCAGCTCCTGCTTTGCCAGTTCTGTACAGAATACTGTGCTCAGCTCATCCAGCGTCATCGGCTGTTTCGTTTCTGGATTTAAAAGCGGCGCCGGTTTATTTTTCATGTCAGCCCGGACATTGTACCATTCTTTTGGCATCTCACTCTCTTCCAGATAAATTTTATAAGGAATTTTTTCTTCGCTCATACATGCCTCCTGTTTCTTTTGTTTATTTCATTCTGCTCCTGACTTAATCAGTGAACAGCACTACCCAATATTTATTGCTTCTGCCTACTCCTGCATATTTATAATGCTTATTAAGAAGCTCTGACACATCATTGCTGTCAGATTTCCATTCATCCAGCAAATCATCCGTATCTGCGGAGCTGTTTTTCTGATAAACCATTCCGTGATAGTCATAATCATTGATTCCAAACTGCGAATATACTGTTGAGTAAGAGTTTCCGTTTGGTCTCTTGCTGGAGGCTTTGTTGTTATCATCCATCTCCATTGCCAGCAGTGTCGCTGCCTGTGACAGAGAATCATCCCGATAAACCTTCTTCTTGTCATTGCTGCTTCTGTAATCATTGAGCTTGCTGATAAAGGTCTTTGCTTTTCCGCTGTTATCATCTACACGCTGCATTACCCTGTTATACTGGGTCTTATCAAGCCCAAACTGATATACGTTATTGGATGCTGCAGAGCTTGAACTTGTATTTGAGGTATTCGTCGTACTGGTATCAGCATGTGCTTTCCTTCCCTCATTTTTTCCAAATAAAGTATAATGCTGATATAACTTTTGCGGATCTCTGCCCAACACTGCCACAACATCAGGATAATGATTTGCATAATATACCGGGTCGAAACCATTTTCCATGATATTGGAAACGCTCGGTGTTACAGGCGTCTCGTACTGCGTAGGTGCTACCGGCTTTCTGCCCTCATTCTTGCCAAACATTTTGTAATGCAGGTACAAATTCTGCTCATTGGTACCAAAAACTGCCTTTACATCAGGATTGCTTGCAGCATAATACTCAGCATCAAAAAAAGTACCATCGCTCATCTGCTTTGGTGCAGCCAAAACCGTCATTGACTGTAATAACATCGCCGCACATACGCCAACTACTAAATATCTCTTTTTCATAATCTTCTCCTTTCTCTCTTCCTGAAAAGTATATGCTATCTTAAGCATACACAACCTCAGGTTTCACATCAACTGTTCCTGAAAAAATTAGGAAAAAATTAAATTTTATATTTCATTTATATTATAACGAATCTAAAGGCGGCTGTCATCAGGATTTATGTAATCTCTCTTATATACTTCCACGTTTTTCCATTATCCAAAGACTCATACAGCCCCCTGCAAAGCCCGCTTCCCTTATCCTTACCGTGATAATCTCCGTCTGCTCCCTGCCCAGCCTCCATATACAGCTTTCCGTCTTCCTCATATACCTTCTGGGGCATTACGAAGGGATTGTAATAGGTTCCATCCGGAAGCTCCACCTTCGCAGATGGATATTCCACCGTCTCAAAGCTTTTACCGCCGTCCTCTGTCCGATAAAACAGTCCATAAGCTCCGCCGCTATAAGCCAGACAGGAAAAGCCGGTCTTTCCATCCTGTAAAAAATCAATCCACACAGCGCCGCCTCCGCTGCCAAGATAAGGGTCCCGGTTTACCATGACAACCTTTCTGCCGCCATCCGCAACGGAAAGTAAAGCATAATAGCTGCTGCCGCATGCCCTGTCAATGGGAACCATACGGTATTCCACTCCATCCGCAGTCTCATAGCTGCAGTCCGGCGGCAGGGACAGGTAATACTGCACCTCATCTTCTGTCAGTTCTGCCTGCTGTTCTCCTTCATTTTCATTTGTATTTTCAGCCTCAATCAGCCATTCCTCATAACCTTTTGTCAGAGCATTTTCTATAAAATCATATAAAGGATTGTATACAGAAGAAATATTTTCCTGCGTAAAATCCTGCATATCAGGGAGTTGATATTCCAGTTCCTCACCGTTATATGCTATCTTTATTTCCCTATAAAGGGCTTTATTTTCCTCAAAGGGAAGCTTTTCCATAACATAGAGCAGCCAGTTTACAACATCTGTGCAAAACCATTCCTTTTCTTCACTTGCAGAGGAATTTAATGCAATAACAGGGGTATATTTCTTCTCTATTCCAGTTCCATTCTCCTCATAGCTATGGCTTCTATTTCGTCCGGCAAAATAAGCATCCGTCAGATAACGATACGCTTCCATTTTGTAATTATCGCTCATGACCAAATCGTTTTTTACCAGAAAAAGGAAGTTTCCTGTGTCATAGCAGTAAAGCTCTCCCTCCTTTCCATAAATCCTCACCTCGCCATAACGTTTTCGCATTTCCTCGGTTATCTGCATC
>CAKRYY010000034.1 GCA_934432885.1 uncultured Lachnospiraceae bacterium | reverse complement strand
CGATTTTGTTGGCTGCAATTACCTGCGGACGTTTCAAAAGGTCCGGATTATATTCCTCGAGCTCTTTATTGATTGCATGAATGTCTGCAATCGGGTCTCTGCCTTCCGTTGATGCTGCATCTACAATATGAATAATGACCTTTGTGCGTTCAATATGCCGAAGGAACTCATGTCCTAATCCTACGCCCTGGGATGCGCCTTCAATCAGACCTGGAATATCTGCAATGACAAACCCCTTTGCATCCTGTAAGTCTACAACGCCCAGATTGGGATTCAAGGTCGTAAAATGATAATTTGCAATCTTGGGGCGTGCATTGGTTACGCTGGAAAGAAAAGTGGACTTACCAACATTTGGAAAACCAACAAGTCCGACGTCTGCAATGACCTTAAGCTCCAATAAGAGTTCCAACTCCTTTGCCGGCTGACCCGGCTGTGCATATTTAGGAGCCTGCATTGTGGAGGTTGCATAATGCTGATTGCCATTTCCGCCTTTTCCACCCTGAAGCAAAATCTGACGGGTATTTTCTCCGGACATATCGGCAATGACTTTTCCGCTCTCCGCTTCCTTAATTACAGTTCCGGCAGGTACTTTTATGATGATGCTTTCACCATCTTTTCCCCGACAGTTCCGTTTTCCGCCGGTTTCACCGTCCTGCGCCTTGTATTTTCGGATATGGCGAAAGTCTGTAAGGGTATTTAAGCCTTCATCCACTACAAATATTACATCACCGCCTCTGCCGCCGTCACCGCCGTCAGGACCGCCGCTTGGAACATATTTTTCTCTTCTGAAGGATACATGTCCATCGCCGCCTTTTCCGCTTCTTACATAAATTTTCGCTCTGTCCGCAAACATACGCAAGTCTCTCCTATCATCGAAAAAAGGCTTCAAACATATAAGTGTTTGAAGCCTGAAATCATTCGTATTACTGCTCTACAGGATAAACGGAAGCCTGTTTTTTGTCTCTTCCTTTTCTCTCAAATCTCAGAACACCGTCTACCAGTGCGAATAATGTATCGTCGCTGCCTTTTCCGACATTGATGCCGGGATGAATCTTAGTACCGCGCTGTCTGAACAGAATATTTCCTGCCTTTACGAATTGTCCGTCAGCTCTTTTTGCACCCAGTCTCTTGGACTCGGAATCTCTGCCGTTCTTGGTAGAACCAACACCCTTTTTATGTGCAAAAAATTGAAGGTTCATATTTAACATGATCTACACCTCCTTGAATTGTAATTTCAGATACTTTCTGTGGTATTGCTTTTCCACTTCCTGTAACCCAAGTATCATGGAATCCAGTAAAAGGCTCGTCTCCTTTGTCGGCGCCTGCTCCAGTTCAAAACGAAGCCTGCCGCTCTCTTCCTCCTGCTCACAGGTAAATGCCTGATTAGTAAACTGTTCAATCGAATTTACCGTATTGATTACGAGCATGGAAACCGCTGCGCATACAATATCATTGCCGGACTGTGCATAGCCTGCATGACCACTGCACAAAAAGCCTTTATAAATTCCATTATGGGATTTGAATACGGTTACGGTAATCATCTGATTGTCCGCCCGCTCTTATTAAGCATTGATCTTCTCAATTTTAACTTGAGTGTATGCTTGTCTGTGACCGTTCTTTTTGTGATAGCCAGTTTTTCTCTTGTATTTGTATACGATCACTTTTCTGGCTCTTCCCTGATTCATAACAGTAGCTGTTACAGAAGCAGAGGCAACATCGGAACCAACCTTAAGTCCGTTGTCGCTTACAGCAAGAACCTGGTCAAATGTAACAGTGTTTCCAGCTTCAGCATCAAGCTTTTCAACTTTGATAATATCGCCTTCAGAAACCTTGTACTGTTTTCCACCAGTTGCAATAATTGCGTACATAGGGCACCTCCTATTATCATTACTCGCTGGTTTTGGTGATGTCTCACAAAAAATTTATTCATGAGAGCACACTTATACCTCACCATGCGGCATACTCATAAAATATAGCATCTGCTTTTCCATTTGTCAAGTATTTTGCCAAGAAATATTTTCTAATATTATACGCTTTCTCTCTCAACCAGCATAACCGGTAAAGTGGAGCGTTTTGGTACCAGTTTTCCCTCCTTTGCCTGAATCAGGAGGGTTACAGCCATCTCTGCCATTTCACGAATCGGCTGGTGAATCGTAGTAATCTGTGGTGTCGTCAAAGAAGCAATATTTACATCATCAAAGCCAATCAGCTTCATATCCTCTGGAACTCTGATACCCTTTTTTCGGCAGACCTGTAAAATCTGAGCCGCAATCACATCACTGCTGGCAAAAATACCATCTACACCTTCATTTTCCAAAAGTGTTGTCTCGATAAAATCATGGTATTCCAAATTATTATATTGACAGGCGCTGGTCTGTACTTCTTTTGCCCAGATGCCGGCTGCTTCGCAAACCTCGCGAAATCCGGTGGCTCTCATATCTGCGGGCATGGCATTTTCATACACACCGCCAAAATTCAGAAGCTTTTTACAGCCACTGGAAATCAGCTTTTTGGCAGCAAGCTGTCCGCCCTGTCTGTTATCACACTCTACTGTTGCAGTTCCATTTTCCAGATAACGCTCTATCGTAATCAGAGGGATATTGCTGCCGTCAAATTCCTCTACTGCTACCGTTCCGCTGCAAAGAATGATTCCTGCGACTCTGTTGCTGGTACACATTTCCAGATATTCCCGTTCCTTCTCGCTTTTCTCTTTGGAATTACAGAGAATGATCTTATACCCTCGCTTGGCAGCTTCGTTTTCCAGATTGCTGATAAGCTCAGCAAAATAAGGATGCCGTATATGCGGTACAATTACGCCAATTGTATTGGTAGACTGCTTTGACAGGGAACGGGCAACCTCATTTGGATGATAATTCAGCTTTTTCATTGCCGCATATACCTTTTCGCGTGTTGCTTCACTGATATATCCCCTGTTATTTAGAACTCGAGAAACTGTGCCCATTGTCAGACCAGATTCCTTTGCCACATCCTTTAAAGTTGCCATACTGTTTCTCCTTATTGTATTAGAATACCATGTTTGCCCGTTAAAACCAATCTCATTTTTAGAGTTAAGGGAGGCTTGCGCCTCCCTGTATTGGGGTTTTATCGGTAAAATTTACCGTAAAACGGGCAAGTTGGATACTGCTTATAGTGACAGCTTGTGAACATTACCGTCCTCAGTATATTGTATTTCAAAGCTTTTATTTAAAAAATCAGCCAGCAGGCATGCGCTTTCCGCACCGTTTTCTCTGACAATATGCAGACTGTGCTCATCGCAGCTTTCCAATTTAAAATTACCCTGAAACGCCGGATGCGTATTTCTAAATTCCATCAGTCTCAACAGCTTTTTCACAACCGGACGTTCACACTCAGCTGCAATTTCATCCTTCGTATAATAATGACGGTTGATATTTCTTCCTACCTTCGTTTTTTCCAAAAGCTCCAGGTCATTTTTTCCCGCCAGAAGTCCTACATAATAGACCTGCGGAATTCCCGGAGCAAAAAACTGTACTGCCCTTGCAAGCAGATACGCATCGTCGTTATCGCCCAAAGCCGAATAATAGGTACAGTTTACCTGATAAATATCAAGATTATGATAAGCTGCCGTATTATATACCTTTTTGACATTTGCGCCATATTGGAAGATGCCTTCCTTTGTCCGTTCAATTTCCTCATCCGGAAGCAGATCCTTTACATCTACAATTCCGATTCCGTCATGCGTATCCAGCGTTGTAAACTGCTTTCTTGGACAAATTTCAAGCCAGTGCTTCAGATAGGCTGTTTTTCCAAAGTAAATGCTGTTTATCAAAAGCATTGGCAGTGCAAAATCATAGACATAATAGCCTTTGTCTGCAATTTTCTGTTGAATCGTATAGTGTTCATGAATTTCTGGTAAAAGGAGCGCATCATAGGATGCCGTTACCTCTTTACAGTCACCTAAAAGCTTCCAGATTTCAGGCTCTACAAAAAAGCAGCTGCTTCCTGCCTTTTTGATTGCGTAAGCAAAAGCGTCCAATCGAATCAGAGCCGCTCCATGTCCACATAGGAAACGTAACTGCTCCTGAATGAATTTTTTTGCAACAGGCGCCTGACAGTTAATGTCAATCTGCTCTTCATCAAAGGTACACCAGACCTTTTCAACAGAGCCATCTGCAAAATGTGCTTCTGTACAGGGCGTTTTAGGTTTTCTCTTATAAATAAGCGCTTCTTCCTGCTTTGTCGGTTTCCCGCCTTTCCAAAACTCTGAAAACTTGATAAACAGCTCCCAATATGGAGAAGCCTCCTTATTTTTCAAAAAATCCTGATAGTAGGGACTTCTTGCAGAAATATGGTTAATCATATAATCAAACATCAGATAGTATTTTTCAGAAAGATGTGCAATATTCTCCCAATTTCCAAACGCCTCATCTACCTTGTCATATACGATTGGTGCAAATC
This sequence comes from uncultured Lachnospiraceae bacterium, assembly GCA_934432885.1. Taxonomy (GTDB): domain Bacteria; phylum Bacillota; class Clostridia; order Lachnospirales; family Lachnospiraceae; genus VSOB01. The sequence goes on along the minus strand of CAKRYY010000034.1, from coordinate 26,062 downwards.
CCCTGTCACCAGAGGAGGGGAAAAATGGTAAAATGTGTATTCCGCCAACGGCTTTTGAAAAATGCTGTTCTACTGCCTCTTCCAGTTCTTTCAGATTATTTCCAAGAGAATCTGCATAGGTAATCAGCACACATTTATTTTCCAGTTTTTTCATTCCGTATTACACTCCTGTCCATTAAGATTTTACTGCGCCGGCAACCACACCATTGATAATCTGTTTTTGGAGAAACAGATAAAGAACCAAAATCGGTGCGATAATCATAACCAGCGCCGCCATAATTACGCCATAATCTGCGGAATAGGTTCCATAGAATACATAAGTTGAAAGTGGCAGCGTGTACAGCTCCTTTTTCCCAAGCACAAGCGATGGCAGCAGATAGTCATTCCAGAAAGCAAGTACATTCAGAATAACAAGGGTCGCTGTCGTCGGCTTCAATAAAGGAAATACAATCTTAAAAAAGGTCTGTATCCGGCTGCATCCATCCAGATAAGCAGCTTCTTCTAAGGATAAAGGGATTCCACTCTTGATAAAGCCCTGATAAATAAAAACTGACATACTCATTGCAAAACCGGTGTGCATAAAAATCAGTGTCAGTCTGTGATTTAAAAGCTGCAGTCTCGCCCCATAGATAGAAACCAAAGGAATCATAATTGCCTGAAAGGGAATGATCATGGACGCTGCCATCATACAAAAAAGCACTTTGGAAAACAAATTTTTTGCCCTTGTGAAGTAGTAGGCAACCATAGCAGACAATACAATTACCAGCAAGGTAGAGCATCCTGTAATGAGCACAGAATTCCGAAAGGCATTTAAAAAGTCCATTTTCTGAAAGGCTTGTATATAATTCTCAAGCGTATATCCTTTCTGCGCAAAAACAGATAAGGGGCCGGTAATAATATCCCTTTTTTGCTTAAAGGAATTTATGAAGACCATAAAAAAAGGAATCATGTAAAGGAAGAAGGTAATGGAAACGATTGTAAAGCCTGAAAGCTGCAGCCATTTTCTTTTGACTGATTGGGTCATTTTAGATTCCTGCATTACGCCTCCACCTCCTTTTTCTTACCTATATAAATCTGAAGTCCACTGATGCAGGCAACAATCAAAAATAAAACGAGCGCCTGCGCCTGACCTATGCCATAAGCTCTGGAGGTAAACGCCTTATCATAAACATACATTGCGACCAGCTTCGTTGTTCCGTAAGGCTCTCCGCCTGTTAATGTAAGATTTACATCGTAAACCATAAACGCTCTGGAAAGCGTAAAAAATGTACAGATTACAAAAGAAGGCGCCATGAGCGGCAAAACGATGTTCTTCAATTTGGAAAAGCCAGTCGCTCCATCAATACTTGCCGCTTCCAGCACATCTGTAGAAAGTCCGGTAAATCCGGCAATATAAATCAGCATCATATAACCAGAAAGCTGCCAGAGCGTCACAATAACGAGCGCCCAAAACGCCTTATCCGGGTCTGCGAGCCAGGAGGAGGAAAAAATCCCCCAGCCCGTACTCTTACCCAAATCAACAAGTCCTCTGGAAAATACAAACTGCCAGATAAAGCCAAGAATAACACCACCAATCAGATTAGGCGTAAAAAATCCTGCTCTGAAAAAGTTCTGTCCCCGCATCCCGCCTGTCAGTCCATAAGCAAGCAAAAAAGCTACGGTATTGACAGAAAGGACTGTAATCAGTACATATTTGAGTGTAAGATACATTGAATTCCAGAATGTCTTATCGTGCAGTACAGCGGCATAATTTTCCAGCCCAACAAGCTGCTTTACTTTGCTGACGCCATCCCAATCTGTTAATGTCAGATAAAATCCGTATAAAAATGGTATGATAACTACTGCACAGAAGATGAGGCATCCCGGCAATGCGAAAACACATAAATTTTTCAGCTTTTCGCTGTTTTTTCTACCCATTGTTCCCATGTTTCCAATCCAGTCCTTTCCGGTTTTGCTTCTCTATTTCTGTGCTGCCCAGTAAGCGTCAATTTCGCCTGCAAGACCTGCTCTATCTGTTTCCCCTGCAAGATATTTCTGCATGGATGCACCTAATACGCTCCAATGATCTGCCGGTGCAATAAACACAGATGAATAAGCCGCCTGATTTTTCATTCTGTCCTGAATATCCTTTCCAAGCGGATCCAGCGGCAGATTCGGATTGTTCGCACATGCAGGAATTACCGCAATCTCTTCTACCAGCAATTTCTGTCCATTTTCTGAATAAACAAGCCAGTTTAAAAATTCCTTTGCAGCAGCAATCTGCTTTTCATCTGCCTGCACACTGTCAATCATTACATGCTTGGTTGCACCTGCCTGAATTCCATTGTTTGCAAAATCAGAGGTATCGTTTCCAAGCACCATCGGCAAAAATCCATAAGCATCCTCTGCCAATGCGCCAGCTTCTGCCAGATTCGGCCATGCCCAGCAGCCGTTTGCCCAAAGAGCTGCATCTCCATCTGCAAGGAAAATGGGGTCCTGATCATACAGCGCACCCAACGGGTCTTTCCCATTTATGTTGTACTCCATCAGTAAATCAAATGTATCCATAAACTGCTGGAAACGTTCATAATCTGCTGTTTTCAGGCTACCGTCCTTTAAAGAAGCGATCAGCTTTGCGCTGCCCTCTGTCGTTCCGTCATAGGTATCATAGATAAAGCCAAGCTGATGATTTCCAAGAGACCAGTCTTCTTTTGAAATAACAACCGGATTTTCCATTCCTCCAGCACGCAGAGCTTCCAAAAGCTCTTTCAGAGCGTCGTATGAATTGACAGAGGCCGGATCAAATTCTTTGCCAAGTGTATTTTCAATCGCTGCTTTGTTGTAAATCAAGCCTCTTCCTTCAATACAAAATGGAAATCCATATACCTTTCCATCCTTTTTAAGGGCATGCGCATCACATTCGGATACCCATTTTTCATCTGATAAGTCAAGTGCATATTCCTCTGCAAGTGATGCGACGTCGGTAGGATCTAACATAGCCATTGTAGGTGCAGAGCCTGAATTATAGGAGCTGGTAACTTTTGTATAGGGGGACTCGCCTGTTCCACATGCAAGAATCTCAAGTTCAATTCCGGTTTCCTGCGTAAAGGCTTCCGCTGTTTTTTCCATTGTTTCCTGAATTTCACCCTTGCTGTTAAGAAAGGTAATCTTTGTCCCCGCAAGCTCAGATACCGCTTCCTGACTGCTTTCCTCCGTGCTTGCTTCTTCTGTCGCTGCACCTGTTGTATCGGCAGCGACATTATTGGATGAGCAGCCCGCCAAAAGTCCGACCGTCAATGCTGAAACCATACATAATGCAGCCATTTTCTTTAATTTCATTCTTTTTCCTCCCAATATGTTATGATGTTCCCATTTTTAACCCCAGTTATAAACTCTGCAAACGTTGCATCTGTACTATAGCATTTTTCTTTTCTGTATGTCAACCGGTTAACATATATAAATTATAACTTTGTATAAAATATAAGAAATTTCAAACCATTTTTTATATAAATAGCATAACAAAAATGTCATTTTAAAGTTGAAATACATATTTTTTTGATTCTCAAACATGTTAAACGGTTGATATATTGAGTAAAAGAGTTTTCTATTACATAAAAAGCTGACAGCTCTGTGTAAAAACAGAGCCGTCAGCTTAAAAATAATCCTTCTTAAAAATTAAATACCTGCTCCCAATCGAAGCTGCCGGATGCTTCGGTGCTTTTCGGCCATTTACTGCACCATGCGGGCACATCGGGTGTTTCCACTCGATCGAGGCTCGGTGTATAGGGCTTGATATCGAGCACAGGCGTATTATCCTCCGCATCAATAAATGCAATGCGGATAATTCCGTTAGCATAGTCAAGCCCGATTATCTCAGATGCTGTCAACGCAATGGGATTCGGACGTGCAGGCGCTCTTGTAGCAAATACGCCCATAACCTCCGGTGCTCCCTTATAAGGCTGTTCAAACTGCAATTCGTTTCTGGCTGCGTCATTGTCACAGCCGCTGAACCACCAGATTACATTGATGTGGCTGAATCCCTCCAATGCCAAAAGCCCCGGAATATACTCCGGCTCTAACTGGATAAATGTTCCAGCTTCATCATTTTTTACTGTTCCTATGGTTTTTACTTGATAATTCATATATGCCTCCTTGATTTGTTGATAGGTCCAGTATAGGACCTCACATCATGTGAGATACAAGGAGGAATTTTAAAAAGCCAAGCACTTATTTGTATTCCAAAGGGATTTGGATTTCAACCAGATAGTTATCTGGGTTCTCTTCATTCCAAGGTCCTCTATGCACAATCTGGCGCGTAGGATTGGACATTTGATATTCACTGTTTTCTGACAGCCAGTTGGCAAAAGCCAGATAACCGCCCTTGATATTTGAAAAATCACCATTAACCATGGTACATGCCATATATGGAATCGATTCAGTCATGCGGAAGCAAAATGGCTCAACTGCTTTTCCCATTTTCTTTACAGGAGCACACAGCTCAATATCAACATTTTCCTCCCTAAAATAGGTATCGTGATAAATAGAAAATGTGTTATATGGTACGCTCAATATCAACACGCTTTTTATCAAGCTGCATAAGAAGCGACTGCTCGTCCATTGTGAGTGCAAGTGTAATTTCAGAAACATTCAGTCCGCTGTCCCGCAGATACAGAATCTTATTCAGGTAAGGTATCTGCTCTGCTGAATACAGCCGATGCCCCGTCCATTTATCAACCTCTGCAGGCTTTAAGAGTCCTGCCTCATCATAGTAGCGCAGCATACGGATAGATACCTGCGTCAGCCTTGAAAACTCACCTATTTTGAACATTCTTCTGCTCCCATACCTCCTGCTGCGAAAAAATATGCCGCAATCTGTGACCGTGCGCTGAAGCTCTCTGTTTTTAGAAGCTGCAAAACCTCTTCCCTGCTGTAAAACGCCGCATGTATCATTTCATTTTCAGAGGTATGGTCTGAAAATTCGCCATCTGCGTCTATGATGGCAATGTAGGTTTTAATATCTGAAATGCCGACTGCGGAATAAGACGGCGGAAGAATTTTCCGAATCCTTTTTACCAAAAGACCGGTCTCCTCATAAAGCTCTCTCCGAACACAGTCTTCGATTGTCTCTCCATCCTCCAACATTCCTGCGCACAGATTATAGATTTCCCGATTAACGCTCATGCGGAATTCTTTTAGCAATAACAGTTTATCCTGTCGGAATGCAATAATGGATACGCCGCTTATCTGCCTGCCAAGATCCTCTGCATTTTCCAGCTCTTTCCGGCTGACAATCTCATATTTTTTTTCTTTTCCGGCTTTGTTTTGATAGGTCAGTTCATAATTTTTCAGATATTTTCCATTCCTGACCTTTTCCAGCTTGATAAGCTTCATAAGGACTCCTTAACTGTTCCCAAAGGGACTTTTTTTCTTTTTTGCGGGTAACCTCCACCAGACCAAGCGCCGTCATATCCACGACAGCCGCCTTTTGCGGATCCTTTAGGAGCGCCTTGCGCAAAGCCAAGAGCAGTTCCTTTTTCTGCTCGTCAGATTCCATATTGATAAAATCTATGAGAATCATGCCGGAAAGATTCCGCAGAACCAGCTGGTGTGCAATTTCCTGTGCAGCTTCCAGATTGATTCTGAAATACGTTTCCGAGCTTCTCTTTTTACCAGTAAATTTTCCAGAATTTACATCAATGCTGATTAGAGCCTCTGTCGGCTCAATGACAAGGTAGGCGCCTGATTTCAGCCATACCTTCCTATCAAGCGCTTCCTGCAGCCTCGCCTCCACGCTATACAGCTTATCAAGCGAAAGCATGGAATCCTCATAAAAGCAAAGCTTTTTTATATCCTCTGGCTGATGCTCTTCCATATAAGCCTTTACCTCTTCATAGATAACGGCATCATCTGTCAGAATTTTTTCGTAAGCTGTCTCATAAGTATCCTGCAGGTTTTTTAAATATGCTGGTGGAGACTGCCGCAGCAAGCTAAAGCATGTTCTGTGAATAGAAAAAGTCCGAAGACCATCTGCCTGACTGCGTAAAGCAGCAAGCTCCTTTTCCAGAATGGAAAAATCTGTCAGATTTTCCGCATTGGTTCTGAAAATCACACCATAGTCGCCAGTGATTTCAGTAAATACCTGGCTATCAGCAACATACCTGCGCAGCCTGTTTTTCTGCTCATGAGAAAGCTTCGGCGAATAACCGATCCGCTTCCTGCCAAATGTCAGCACAACATATTTCCCAGGGAAGGACAGATTTGTACTGGCACCTGCTTCCTTATTTTTCTGGCTTTCCGAGGTAATCTGCAGGACAATTTCATCCCCTGCAATAATCCGTCCATCATAGCTTCGGTTTGTCAGAATCGGCGCAGCGCTCTCCTTTAGCGGCAGGAAGCAAAGCATGCCCGGAAGGAACTCTACAAAGGCAGCCTGAATACCAGGTACTACATTTTTCACCTTTCCGACATAGATATTGCCAAGCACATCCATCGCCGGATCATACGCGCCTGCACGCAAAAGCCTGCCATTTCCAAAAAGCAGGGTCAAAATTTTCCCCTCTCTTCGCAGCAGTAAAATACGACCATCCGTTTCCATTTTCGTATTATCCATAGTACAAAGCTCCTTTTGCCATTGCAGATGGAAAGCTGCTAAAAATCACATCCCGCATCTCGAAGCGGAAGCAAGCGTCTCTCACCATTTTCCCCTGCATCCATATAAGTATCAGTACGTGTAATGGCAAGCGCATGCTTTTTAAGCTCACAGCCATTTTCCTGATAAAACGCTTCCATAACCATACCCGGCTTGATATTTCCCGCACTGCTGGCATCTACGAGCATATAGATTCCGTCCTGTAAACTCTTCAGCTCATAAATTGCGGGCTTTAGGTCGATAATCAGCGTTCCTTTTTTGGTAGTCTTCTGAAAAGGAATTTCTTCTTTTTCCAGGAAAGACATAAGTGCATCCTGATACGAAAAATCCGGTTCATATCCCGGACGAAACCGTATCATATATCCTGCGGCTGCAACACTTGCCATTGCGTTTTTAGCGCCATCAGGCAGTGCTCTTACAGACAGGATATGCATACCGTCTGCCATAACCGCATTTAAGTCATCTAACATTTTCTGGGCGCCTTCATGAGAGTTTACTTCTATATCCATATATTCGCCATCACTCTCAAGTCCTACTCCAAGCGGTGCTGCAAAGGACATAATCTGATGTGGGCTGTAGCCGCCCGAATAGGCAATATCGATCTGTGCCCGCCGGATTGCTTTTTGAAAATAGCGCATAATATCCAGATGTCCGATAAATTTCATAACGCCATGCTTGGAAAATTGAATTCTTACCTTCATACATGCGCTCCTTTCTCAGTGGCATTAGGCATATCTCTTTTTTCCAGACAAACGCCTCCGCCATATCTCGCCGCACCACAGCCCTGACACTGCATACGACAGTTTGGAGAAACCGTCTCGGCAAGCGCTTTTTTCCATTCGCGCAAAAGGAAGCTCTTTGTCACGCCACAGTCTATAAAGTCCCATGGAAAAATTTCGTCCTCCGCACGTTCTCTTGTTGTATAAAAGGAAATGTCCAGGCCACATTCTGCAAAGCAGGAAAGCCATACGTCATTTTTAAAGTATTCGCTCCATGCGTCATAAAAGCAGCCCTTCTGATAAGCAAGTAAAATAACCTGTCCAACCCGCCTGTCTCCTCTGGCAAAAATTCCTTCCATAACGCTTGCATCTGCCTCATGCCAGTTATATTTGATACTCTTCTGATTAAGCTGTTCGGTAATCGCCGTTCTGGTCTGATAAGCCTTTTCCAGAAACTGCTCCTTGGTGCACTGTCTCGCCCACTGAAATGGGGTAAAGGGCTTTGGAATAAAGAAGGACGTGCTGGCAACAATCTGGCATTTGCCATTTCTCTTTTCCTTTGGAACTGTCTCATAGTATGCTGCCGCAATTTTATTGGAAAGTACGGCAATTTCCCGGATATCGTCTTCGGTCTCGGTTGGAAGTCCCAGCATAAAATACAGCTTGACCCTGCTCCATCCGCCTTCAAACGCCTGCGTCGCACCCTTCAGAATGACTTCTTCAGTCAATCCCTTATTGATGACATTCCTCAGTCTCTGGCTTCCCGCTTCTGGTGCAAAGGTCAGGCTGCTCTTTTTCACATCCTGCACCTTACTCATAACATCCAGCGAAAACGCATCGATTCTAAGGGATGGAAGGGAAATATTGATTTTCCGCTTATTACATTCCTCAATCAGGAAATTTACCAGTTCCTCCAGAGCGGAATAATCGCTGGAGCTTAAAGAACTGAGGGAAATTTCCTCATGTCCTGTATTTTTCAGAAGTGTAACGGCATATTCCTTCAGCCGTGAGACATCCCGCTCCCGGACAGGCCTGTAAAGCTGCCCTGCCTGACAAAACCGGCAGCCTCTGATACAGCCGCGCTGAATTTCAAGTACAACGCGGTCCTGTGTCACTTTGATATAGGGTACAACTGGTTTTTCAGGATAATAGGTGTTTGTAACATCCATAACCAGTTCTTTTTCAATCTTTGAGGGAATCCCCTCTACAAGAGGAGTAAATGCTGCAATCGTACCATCCTCATGATAGGAAGGCTCATAAAAAGCCGGAACGTACATTCCCGGAAGCTTTGCAGCCTCCAGCAAAAAGTCCCGTCTGCTTTTTCCATTCTTTTTATTTTCCTGATATAAATCCAAAAGATTTCTATACTGCGTTTCACCTTCGCCAATATAAAACAGGTCAAAAAAATCAGCAATCGGCTCTGGATTATAAGCACAGGGACCGCCGCCGATGACAATCGGCACATCCTCGCCCCGCTGCTTTGCAAGCAATGGAATTCCGGCAAGGTCTAAGACCTGTAAAATATTGGTATAGCACATCTCATATTGAATGGTAATGCCGAGAAAATCAAAATCCTTAATTGGCTCCTGCGATTCCAATGCAAACAGTGGGATGTTTTCCCTCCGCATAATAGCATCCAAATCCACCCAGGGAGAATAGACCCTTTCGCACCATACATCATCAAACCGGTTTAACATATCGTATAAAATCTGAATTCCCAGATGCGACATGCCGATTTCATAAACGTCAGGAAAACACATGGCAAAACGAATCAAGCCATCCTTTTTCTCCTTGATTACGCTGTTGATTTCATTTCCAATATATCTGGCAGGCTTTTCCACCTCCAGCAGTATTTCATCTGATAAAGCAAGTTCTCGCATAACGTATCCTTTTCTAAATTTTATTCATGTAAAGTATAAGGTATCTCATCTATAAAATCAAATAAATTTGCCGAATAGTCTGTTTCTACAGCCTGATATACCTGACTCATTTCAATGCCGAAAATACTCCTTCCACCAACCGCTGCCGTGTAAATTGCAATAAAAAGGAAAAGAGAAATCACTGCCCGAAAGCGAAAGGTTGAGACTGGCTGTAATTCTCCTTCTGTATCCATCCCCGTTCCCGTAAACACTTCATAAGGAACATTTTTTCCATATAAAAAAGCCTCTCTTCCCTGAATCGTATCCTGATTTATCTGATGCTCTTTGCGGATTCGCTGTATCAGCTGCAATTTTTTTTCAGAAGAAATTTTCTGATTCATATATCGCTCCAAGATGTTTTGGTATATTTTTATGGAAAAATGGTCTTTCTTATGCCAAAAGACGCCGGCAAAGCTGCCGGCGTCCAAATCCGTTGATTTTTTATAAAAATATTTCGTTTACAAAAGTTTTACTGCGCTGCATCCAAAGCTGCAGCAGGAAGCTCAGCAGGTGCGATAACCGGAACACCAACGCCGTTTCCATCAAACTGATACGGAACGCCGTCTATTGTCAGTGTTACATTTGCTGCCATACTGCCGTCTGTCTGGAAGTAATAGAGTGCACCGCCGACATTCTGCCAGCCCGTCTGCATGGTTCCATCAATGCCAACATAGAAGGTAACGCCATTTGTCGTAACAAGCGTATTAACGCTCATAGCGTTTGTCTTTTCATCGAAATGATACCGCTTGCCGTCAATATCCTGCCAGCCTGCAACTGCGGCGCCATTCGGTGCAAGATAATACTGTGCAGTTCCATCGCTGATAAGACCTGTCTGCATGATACCGCTTGCCGGATCAAAATAGAACCTCTGACCGCCAATCGTCTGCCAGCCAACCTGCATTACACCGTTTGCATCAAAGTCATAGTATTTTCCGTCGATTGCAAAGAAGCCTGTCTGCATTGCGCCGTCCGGTGCGAAGTAATAGTTGGAGCCTGCAATGTTCTTAAAGCCTCTGACCATGGAGCCATCTGTATCCACATAGAATTTTACGCCACCGGTAGTTACAAAGGTAGAAACAGAAAGCAAGCCGCTCTGCTCATCAAAGTGATAGGTTTTCTGGTCTCCAAGCGTCTGCCAGCCGGTAGCCATCGCGCCGGTCTGATTGAAGTAATAGGTTCCATCCGGAGACTTGTACCAGCCAAACTGCATTACGCCGTCTGCTCCAAGCAGGTACCGAAGTCCGCCAACTGTCTGCCAGCCCGTCTGCATAATTCCATCAGGTGCAAAATAATAGGTGTTCTCGCCAACCTTTACAATTCCGATTGCCATCGGTCCTTCCGGCATAAAGTAACGTTTGCTTCCATTGTTTTCCAAATCCTGCCAGCCGGTTACCATGCGACCCATATTATCAGTATACCATACAGCATCTGCATAGTTAATCCAGCCTGTCTTCATGTGCCAGTTCTCGTAGAAATACTGAAAACCTTTCCGCATAATCCAGCCTGTCTGGATAATCTCTTTGGAATAATCCTTATACAGGTAGTCAATATCCACTCTGCCGTTGATGCCGGGAACCGCACCATTGCTGGTTGCCTGCCATACAGTAAATGCCAGCGGATAATCACAGGCATCCGCATACTGTGCAACCCACTGGTCGTACATGGTCGGACCCAGTCTGTTCAGATACCAGTTTTTACTTGCATAAACCATCGGATAATAGCCTGCATTTTCAATTACGGTACAAAATGCTGTTACAATTTCCTGCTGCTGTGCCGGAGACAGTCCCTTGTGTACTGCATCTTCAATATCAAAGGCAACCGGAAAAGAAACCGGCATGTTCTGTAAAGCATTTAAGGCAAAGGTCGCCTCTGCTACAGCGCCCTCTACTGTTACCGCATAGGAATAAACATAAGCGCCTGTCCGCAGCCCTGCGGCAGATGCTCCTGCCATATTCGGTACAAAGGTAGGGTCTAATCCTGTCTTACTTGTTCCAATCCGTAAAAAGGCAAAGCTGTATCCATTTGCCGCTACGGAATTCCAGTCAATGGCGCCCTGATATTTCGAAACATCCACGCCCTTTGCAGCAGCCTGTGCAGCCGTAACTGCCGCATCTGCGGACTGTGCTGGAACGCCCGCCAAAACTACAGCCGCACATAAAAGCGCAGCCATTTTTTTCAGTTGCTTTCTCATCTGTATGTAATAATATCACAAGTATAATATAGAATTATAAATCACGCCACCAAAATCTGTAAAAATTTTGTAACAATTTCTTCCAAAACTATCTCTGTGCCAGCTCTGTCGTAATTTCCTCCCACGTAACACCCTTTTCTACCATCAGCACCATCATGTGATACAGGAAATCAGAAATTTCATATTTGATTTCATTTGGATTGGGATTTTTGGCAGCAATTACGATTTCTGTTGCTTCTTCCCCAAGCTTCTTTAATATCTTGTCAATTCCCTTATCAAACAGATAATTAGTATAGGAGCCCTCCTTCGGATGTACCTTTCTGTCCTTGATAACGTCCAGAACCGCTTCAAAAATTTTCAGAGGATTTTCTTCGCGGTATTCCTTCTTTACAATTTCATGGAAGAAGCAGGAATGATTTCCGGTATGGCATGCAGCACCTACCTGCGATACCTTCGCCAGAATCGTATCCATGTCACAGTCAGCCGTCAGACTCTTTACATATTGAAAATGTCCGCTCGTCTCGCCCTTTAACCAAAGCTCCTGCCTGCTTCTGCTGAAATATGTCATCTTTCCGGTCTTTAAGGTCGTTTCATAAGCCTCTTTATTCATATAGGCGACCATGAGTACCTCGTCAGTCCTATAGTCCTGTACGACAACCGGTACCATGCCGTCCGTATTCAACTTGAAATCTTCCCATTTCACATCTGTCTGGAACGTATCAACAGAAATTCCCTTTTCGAGACAGATAGCCTTAAGCGATGTAATCTCCTCCGCATTTTTGTTTACAATATCTCCGGTTACACCGCAAAGGTCAGTATAATTCAAATCATCTAAAAGCTTATTCAGTGACATTTCCGGACGCATTGCCACGAAGGGTACATCACAGCAGCCGATACATTCCTTCAGCGCACCTTCCCTTACTAAAATCAGCTCACCGACATAGGTCTCCAAAAGCTCCCTGTTTTTTGTGATTTCCTCAGCACAATCTATGCAGGCAACAATTTTATCCTTGCCAAACTTAAGGGAAACCTCTTTGGTTATTTCCAAATTCGACGGTTTTGCATAGTTGAGCGCTGCCTTTTTACAGCCGGCATACAGAAGCTTTTTAATATCCTCCATACGCTTTACATTACCAGCGCCGATTACCGGCATCTCTACCGCGCTGCAGACTGCCTTAATGACATCGAGCGCCTTTTCATGCGCCTCATCTCCATCAGACAAATCAAAAATCAACAGCTCGTCCGCTCCATTATCACTGTAAAATTTCCCGAGTGCAATCGGATTTTCTGAAACGATGGTCTGTGTATCCCCAAATCCCGCAACTGCCTTTTCCTGATATAAATAAATGCACGGAATCAATTTCTTTTTGTTCATACTCTTTTCCCTTCAAATTTCTCTGGTTTCTATTTGATATCTTTTATTCAAATCTTACCTTAATCGAATTTTCATGCGCCGTCAGCCCTTCGTTCCTTGCGAAGCGTTCAATATCCTCATGTGCAGCGGCAAGCGCTTCTCTGGAATAGGAAATAATACTTGATTTTTTGATAAAATCATCTACACCCAATGGTGAGAAAAAGCGTGCCGTCCCATTGGTCGGCAGTATATGATTCGGTCCTGCGAAATAGTCGCCAAGCGGCTCCGAGGAATTCTCTCCCAAAAAGATTGCACCTGCATTTTTAATTTTTGACATTACCTCGAATGGATTTTCCATCAGAATTTCCAGATGCTCACTCGCAATCTCATTGGCAGCGTCAACCGCATCCGCAAGCGTATCTGCCACCAGAATATAGCCATACTGATCCAGCGATTTACGTATAATATCCGCACGGGAAAGGGTCTTAAGGAACTCTTCTATCTCTTTTTCAACCGCATCCGCGAGTGTCTTACTTGTTGTAATTAAAATTGCAGAGGCAAGCTCATCATGCTCTGCCTGTGACAAAAGGTCAGCCGCCACATAGCGCGGATTCGCTGTGTCGTCTGCAAGCACCAGAATTTCACTAGGACCGGCAATAGAATCAATGCTGACATAGCCGTAAACCGCTTTTTTGGCAAGCGCAACAAAAATATTGCCCGGACCTGTAATTTTATCTACCTTCGGGATACTTTCGGTTCCAAATGCCATAGCTGCAATCGCCTGCGCGCCACCCGCTTTATAAATCTCATCAACGCCCGCAATATCTGCGGCGACTAAGGTTCCAGGATTTACCTTTCCATCTGCTCCGGGAGGCGTAGTCATCAAAATCTTCGATACGCCGGCAACCTTTGCCGGAATCACATTCATCAGCACACTTGAAGGATAAGCTGCCTTTCCACCCGGCACATAAACGCCCGCACAGGCAATCGGCGTAATCTTCTGACCAAGAATACTGCCGTCCTCTTTTACGTCAATCCAGCTATTGCGGACCTGCTTCTGATGATAAACACGGATATTCTCGGCAGAACGCTTCATTGTCTCAATAAACTCCGGTGCGAGCGCTGCGTATGCCTCTTCAATTTCCTTTTTCGTTACGCGGATATTTTCAGGTGTAATCCTGCAATGGTCAAAGGTTTCTGTGTAAGCAAATAAAGCGGCATCTCCCTCTGCCCGGATTTTTCCGATAATCTCCTGTACAGTACCCTCGTATTTCCCATAATGGTTCGGGCTTCTTTTCAACAGACTTTCTAATAAATCTTTTTTAGCAGTTTCCGTTAATGCTATCGTTCTCATAAAATCTCCTTCCGCAGCATGCCAATCAGCTTCTTGATACGCTCAGCCTCCATCTGCATGCTGACCTGATTTACAATCATACGTGCCGAAATCGGGCAGACCTCCTCAAGCACTGTCAGCCCATTTTCCTTAAGTGTAGAGCCTGTCTCTACAATATCAACAATAACGTCAGACAGCCCTACAATCGGTCCCAGTTCCACAGAACCATTGAGTTTGATAATATCCACCGTCTGATGCTTTTTATTGTAAAAATAATCCTTTGCAATATTCGGATACTTGCTCGCAACACGTATCATCTCATGATGCTGCAGCAGTGTCTGCGCTTCCTGTGGTCCGCATACGCACATTCTGCACTTTCCAAAGCCTAAATCCAAGACCTCATAAACCCTTCTGTTTTCCTCACGGATAATGTCGCTTCCGACGACACCGATATCTGCCGCACCGTATTCTACATAGGTAGGAACATCCGGATTTTTGGAAAGGAAAAATTTTAATTTTAATTCTTCATTGACAAATATCAGCTTTCTTGAGCTTTTATCCTTCATCTCCTCACAGGTAATGCCAATCGCCTCTAACAGCGAAAGCGTTTTATCTGCAAGACGTCCTTTTCCAAGTGCAAATGTCAGATAACGTCTTTCTTCACTCATTGATTCTCTCCCTCCGGTATAAGCGCAATAAATTCTCCCATGTCTCTGCGGCGTTTCGCCTCTGCAAGAGCCTGCGTAAAGGTATTCTTTTGATATGTCACTGTTACGACCTTCTGCTCCGTTTCCACAAAAAGCTTCTGTCTGCTGAGAGCCTCCATCAGACTGTCAATGGGAATCATAAAGCCAATCGCGGGCTTTTCCTTTCCAAAATGTCCTAAAAGCTTATCGTAACGTCCACCCGTTACAATCGCATCTCCGACACCGTATGTATATGCGCGCATAATAACGCCCGTGTAATAATTGTACTTGCTCAGCATGCCTAAATCAAAGGAAACATATTTTTCAACACCATAAATGCAGAGCGTCTTATAAATCGCCTCCAGACGTTCTATCGCCATAATTGCGCGCCTGCTGGTTACCGATTCCCTCGCTTCTTTTAAAATCTGCACATCGCCGAAAAGCTCTGCTGATTTCAGTAAAATATTACGGTCCTTTTCAGGAACATTTTTTTCAATCAGGAAATTTTCTGCTCCAAAATAATTTTTGGTAGAAATATAATCCCGAAGCTCCAATTCCATCTCTTCGGAAAGTCCTGCCTCCTCGCAGATTCCCTTGTAATACTCCACTTCTCCGATACTGAGCTGGAATTCCTTCAGACCGCTGCCAAGCAGTGATTCAATGATAACTGCCGCCATTTCTGCATCCGCCTCTACAGAATCATCGCCAATCAGCTCGCTGCCCATGTGCGTTACCTCTTTTAATTTTCCCTGCAGCTCAGAGGTATTGCTGAACGCATTGCCGAGATAACAAAACCGCATCGGCTGTTTTTCCTCTATAAAATATTTTGCCGCACATCTTGCGATAGATGGGGTAAAGTCCGGTCTCAGTACCAGCGTATTTCCTTCCTTATCAAAAAATTTGTACAGCTCTCTGGACGGTTTTGTTCCAATCTCTCTTGAAAACACATCGAAAAACTCAAAGGTCGGAGTCTGTATATCCTCATATCCATACCTGTGAAATACCTGTTTGATTTTATTTTCTACCGCCAGCTTTCTGGCATATTCCTCTCCATAAATATCCCGCACACCTTCTGGCGTATGTACCAATCTTTCCTGCATTACTTCCTCCCTCATTCAATTGCTTTATCACGCTGACGTGTTATCGTATTATCATATTAGCATACAAAACTATTGGTAGTATACTAAATCTGTATCAGACTGTCAACCTTATCGCATAATTGCTCTGTCAGGCCCTGTCCTCCAAATCCTTTTGCAGCATATCCAGATATGGAATCAGAACACCATGTCTGCTTGGAATCTGATATTCCGGATTCAGTTCCTCGTAGCGGAAGCTCTTTCTTCCGCCCGTCTGGGCACGCTCCCAAAAAAGCTTTAAATGCAGAAACGGCAGATAATAAAAGACATTTCTGCCAGTATAATAAATCAGAAAAAAGGCAACTCCGCCCTGCTTTTCAAAATCCTCCATAAAAGCGACCTGGTGCGCATGGATATTCTGAAGTGCAAAAGTATCTACTGCACATTCCTTTGCATCAAAACAGACGGGTATCCCCTGCACTGCGCCGATGTAGTCTACCGTACTCTTCTGGTCAAAATAGGCAAGCGTAATATGCCTGCTTAGTTTATCAATCTGAATTGGCGTAATCGGCGTAGGAATCTTCTGTATCAGCGCAAGTCCACCTTCTCTGTATTTTTCATTTGTGCGGTTAATCATATCCTCAAGCGTAGAGCCTCTGAGTCCGCGCGAATTCCATGTTGCCATCGCAAAGCCTTCCGTTTTATTCTTTTATCCGTTTGAACAGCCTGGGCAGAGGCGCTTTGATTTCACGCTCCGAAAGCTCCGAAAGCTCTCCGGTAAGTCTTGGAAATATGACTCTGTAAGCGTGCAATAGCTGATGCTGTATGCCCTGTGCCCTGCGCCTTCTATTCAGCGCTTCCTTTCCATACTTTGGGTCTCCTACGAGCGGATAGCCAATAGATGCCAGATGCGCCCGTATCTGATGCGTCTTTCCGGTAATAAGCTCTACCTCAACCAGTGTTTCTTCCTCGTAGACAGCAAGCGGTCTGTAAAACGTTATGATTTTCGAGCAGCCCGGCTGCATGGTATCGAAAATTTTCACCTGATTTTCTGACTCATCCTTTAAAAGATAGCCCTCCAGACGCTGTTCCTTTTCCATTTTTCCTTCTACATACAGAAGATAATATTTGTGCAGGCTTCTATCCTTTAAAACCGCGCCCATCTGCTGGCTTCCATATAAGGTTTTGCCGCAGATTACAATACCGCTTGTATTCCGGTCAAGCCGGTTGCATACGGATGGTCTGTTCATACGAAGGCTTTCCGGCGTAACTGCTCCATTATGAAGCAGATAGCCTATCAGCCATTCATTTAGGGAAATGTCCTCAGGCTTCGCCTTTTGAGAAAGCATCCCAGCCGGCTTATTGACCAAGAGAATATGCTCATTTTCATATAGGACCTGCAGCATCCCATATTTTTTATAGGCTTTTTTGGCCTGCAGCATCAGGGTGTCAGCCTGAGATGCCGCCTTTCCCGCATTTCCCCGGAACTTTTCAAAGGTTTCCTCTGAAAAAAAGAAGGAAACCGCATCGCCTGCTGTCAGCTTTTCACTGCCATCAGCTTTCTTCTCATTTAAGACAATATTTTTCTTCCGCAGCATCTTATAAAGAAAACTGCCGGAAGCCTCCGGCAGATATTTTTTCAGGAATTTATCAAATCGTTGTCCTGCCTCTGTGGTTTTTATGATAACCTGCTGCATGACTTCCTCCCACTACAGAGAAATGCTGCAAATAACCTGTGCAATCGCAGTCTCTTTTTCTGCATTTTTTTCCGGCAGAGCGCCAAGCTGCAAAAGCCGCTCCTGAAACTTATCTTCCTCTGAAAACAATTTTACAACCAGTCCGCCATAACCACTCTGCTGCAGCTGCTCTGTAATGTGCTTTTCTCCTGCACTCAAATCACAGCGCGCATCCTCCGTATAGCCGCAGAGTGCATTATTCTTAATCGCAAGCGCACTGATCTGAAAATTCTTCTGATAGCTCGTCAGATATAAATCAAACAGAAGCTTCGTATCACCCGCTGCCTTTGTCGCAGCTTCATAGCAGGCATCAGAGCAGCTTTTTGCTCTTTGATACATAATTGCTTCCACAAGACTTTTGCTTGCGGGAAGACAGCCAAGAACGGCGACGATCGTCAGCAGATTTTTTCTGGTTCCCGTACTGATCAGTCCCATGACAAAAAGCGCAATCGGAAGTGCAAAATAAAGAACGGTTTTTACCCACTCCACGACTCTTTGTCTTTTTAAATATCCAAAACATCCCTTTTCTGTTTTTTTCATCTGTACATCATCCTCATTACATGGAAAATCAGTGAATGTGGCAGCAGTTTCGTAAGCCCATGAAATGCCTTAATCGGAAGGCTGCATACAGAAAGCGCCTTTTTATGATAGGAATCTTTGATTGCCTGCTTTACAACACGGTCTGCCGTTACCATTGTCAGCTTTTTTACAGAAAGCGTCTTTCCATATTTTTCGGCTATATCAAAAAATTCCGTATCTACAGGTCCGGGACAGACGCTTGTTACAAATATCTGCCGTTTTCTCAGTTCCTGATTCAATGCCTGCGAAAAGCTGAGTACATAAGCCTTGCTCGCCGCATAAACCGCAAAATTTGCCTGCGGAAGAAATGCTGCGCTCGATGCAAGCTGAATGATTCTTGCATTTTTGTGCATATAGAGCAGACAGCGATAGGTCATCTCCGTAAGTGCGATACAGTTCAGGCGCAGCATGGATAGCTGCTCCTGCATGGAAATCTTAGTAAACCCTCCCATCAAGCCAAAGCCCGCACAGTTTACCAGCATACGGACATTCGGCCTTGAGAGCTTTAATATCTTATCAAACTGCTCCATATAAAAGGAGTCTGTGATATCCATCGCAATGATGCGGCTTTTGGTGCGAAGCGCCTTTGAAAGCGCTTCAAGACGTTCTTCTCTTCTGGCAATCAACCAGATTTCATCCATATTGTGAAAGATTGCATCCAACTGCAGCGCAAATTCCTGTCCCATTCCCGAGGAAGCGCCTGTTATTATAACAACATTCATAGTGTAATCTCCCTGAAATCCTGAATATAGTAATCTGCAAGTTTCTTTTTTTCTTCTCTCTGGTATGCCGAATACGCATCCTCTACTGCACAGACCTCCATTCCGGCAGCCTTTCCCGCTAAAATTCCGGATACAATGTCCTCAAATACAAGACATTTTTCCGGTACAACCTGCAGCTGCTCAGCCGTCAGCAGATAAACATCCGGTGCAGGCTTTCCTTTTTTGGCTTCGCAACCCGTCATAATACAGGAAAAATATGCGGCAATTCCTCTCTCCTTTAATACCATATCGACAATCGGCCTTGAATTGCTTGTCGCGATACCAAGCTTAATATTCTGTTTTTTACAATGTTCTAAAAAATCAATGGCACCGGGCTTTGGCATAACTCTCGTCCGGTACATTTCCCATGCCATCTGATTCCAGTCCGCCTTAATTTCTTCCACTGTACAGGGCAGGGAAAACCGTTCCTTAAAATATACCGCAGTTTCTGTGAAGCTCATTCCTTCGATTTGTCTTTGTAAATCCTCCGGTATCGTAAGATGAAATTTCCCAAGATAAGCAATGTCTATTTCCTTCCAGACCCACATGGAATCCACAAGGGAGCCGTCCATATCAAAAATAACAGCCTCTTTATCCTTTAGCATAAGTTCTGTAACTCCTCTATTTCCTCCTGCGTAAGTGTGCGGTATTCTCCGCCTTTCAGCGTTTCATCCAGGCAGAGCGTTCCCATCCGCAGTCTTTTTAAATACAGTACCCTGTTTCCGACCGCTTCAAACATCCTTTTTACCTGATGAAACCTGCCTTCTGTTATCGTCAGAAGCGCTTCTTTATTTTCTTTATCCTGCCATGCAAAGGCAGCAGGCTTTGTCAGCTTTTCATCTCCAATATGAACGCCTGTTATGAGATTTTGGATTGCTTCCTCTGAAAGCTCCTTTTCCAGTACTGCCAGATATTGCTTTTCCACATGCTTTCTGGGCGAAAGCAGCCTGTGCGCCAGCGCCCCATCATTTGTCAAAAGCAAAAGCCCTTCCGTATCCTTATCAAGTCTGCCAACCGGGAAAATATCTTTCCTTGCTTTTACGGGCAAAAGCTCCAATACTGTTTTTTCCCTTGTATCTCTCGTTGCGCTGACATATCCGGCAGGTTTATTTAACATATAGTAAACAAACTGCTGCAGCAAAACCTCTTCGCCCTCAAAAGTAACTGTTACAGTTCCCTCTGTAATTTTTCTGTCAGAAGCGGTTTCCTTTTTTCCATCTACCGCAACAAGCCCTTTGCGGATATATTCTTTTACCTGCCTGCGCGTGCCGATACCGGCGTCTGTAAGATATTTATCAAGGCGCATGAATCCTTCTCCTTGCACATATTTATGAGTATACATCATTTTTGCATCTTTGGGGTGGTTTTCCTGCAAAAATTTATAAAAAATTCCATTCTTCTGGCTGCTTTTTCCGTATTGACCGCCGCCATTTTACGATATCCAGCCATCGCCCTTTCTTATGCTGCGGATGGTCTGAATATATGGTTTTCAAAGATGATTCCAACGCTTTTTCCCTTTATGGTGCTTTCCGGCATGCTGCTTGGTCTGGGACTTGCAGAAAATTTTGCAAAGCCCTTTCGTCCCTTTTTGTATCCGCTTCTTGCAGTAAATGACCGTTGTCTGTATTGTGTTGTCATTGGATTTTTATGCGGTTTTCCAATGGGAGCAAAAATTACGGCAGACATGTACCGCCTTAAAATGCTTGCAAGGTCCGAGGCTGAGCTTTTGCTTTCCTTCTGTAATAATATCGGTCCCGTATTTTTTACCGGCTTTGTGCTGCCCTTCCTGCCGCATGAAGTTCCTGTCGGCTTCTATCTGTTTGGAATGTATGGAATTCCTCTCTGCTATGGAGCCTGTCTGTGCCGTCTTAAGAGCAGACGCTTTAAACAGTCGTATGCACCTGCACAGGACTGTATCAAAATACAAAACCCCCCAGCTTTCTGGAATGTTCTTGATCAGTCAGTCTCGCTTGCTGCCGAAAACATTACAAAACTGGGAGGTTATATGATTTTTTTTAATCTGTTAAATCTTCTGCCGACGCTTTTTCTGCCAGAGAACACTCCTTTTTCACACACTGCTGGCGTTTTACTCAGACTGTTTCTTGAGATTACCGGCGGCATTTCCCATGCGGGAAGCGCACATCCGCTTATGATTTTAACCTTTCTGCCCTTTGGCGGTCTTTCCTGCATTGCACAGACCTCAGGCATGCTGTCCGGTACAGACCTGCCGCTAAAGCCATACGCCTTTCATAAGCTTTTACAGAGTATTCTGAGCTTTCTTTATTATAGCGCCTGTTTCAGACTATTTCTGCGGTAAGCATTATTTCAAAGCAACTGTCTGTGACATTGTTGCAAGGTCATACTGATTATAAATACGAACCGTGAGCGAAGAAGCATCTGCTGGAATGGTTATATCATAATCAGCACCCGGGCTGTTCCATCTCTGTAATGCCGACCAGTTCACACCGCCATCTAAGCTGTAATCATAATACAGAATCGGACTCTGCGCATCCATACCACGCAGTCTGGCTTTAATCGTATTCCCAGTTTTTGCAGCAGAAACAATCTGCGCTGTTTCAGGCGGCGTAAGATCCTGTCCCACTGGAAGCACTGGAGCAGCCACCTGTGTCCGTGCTACCGAAGAATAGTCCACGCCCAGCTTTTCAGAGCGCAGTCCAAAATACTTTGCGATGCCGGTTGCATCCAAAACGCCCAGCTTTTTGATTTTTTCAGGGCTGTTATAAAAAGGAATATCTTCAACATTTTCCATGTGGCAGTGTTCAATAATCATAGACGGAATTCCAAATGAGGTTGCGCCCCTAATAACACCATAATAATCCAATCCGCCATTTCCGAGCTTTGTCTTAATGCCTCTGCGGTACAGGCCATAGCCGTCGCAGAGTTCATTTAAGATAAGGTCGCCGCAGGCATACGCCTTGCTGTAATTTTCGCCAAGAGAAGGAATCCATACCTCAGCGCCATAGAGCCGTCCTGATACGGATTTGTTATAGTGCAGACTGAAAAAGAAATCCGCACCTGCTTCTGCCGCAAGCTGTGCGCGCTGCTGCAGGGAAAGCTCCGTATCCTCATAACGGGTCATCAATACAGTAATGCCCTCATATTTTTCCAATTCTTCCTTCATGGCAACCGCTGTCATAAACGTAATATTTTTTTCCTCAATGCCGGGAACCTGCCCGCCAAGATTTCTTCCGCCATGTCCAGGGTCAATCATAATCGTTATATTTTGTTGTTCAGTCCCCGTCTGCGCGGCTGCCTGACTGATTAACTGTGTTGGTTCACATAGAAAAATTGCGGCTACCAACAGGCACGCCGCAGCTTGTCTCAAAAATTTCATAAAAGTCTCCACTTGTTTACATCATATCCAGATTGATGCCTTCGCCCTCTGCAATCTCGCCCTGTTCAGCCTGCGCCTCTACATCTGCCGGATGCAACTCCATCCGGTTAGACTTTACAATGTCCATGCAGTTCTGCAGTGCAGAAACTGTCTTTTCAAACTGCTGTGAGGTGCTCTCCATAGAATGTGCGATAATTGTCTCCAGATTGCCCAGGATATCATCTGTATACTGCATCGCCGCTGCCTTTACATTATTTGCCTCAATCGTTGCATTGTCCAGAATTTCCTGCGCCTGCTTTGTCGCCATTGTCACGACCTCATTTGCCTGCGCATACGCCTGCTGCATGATTTCATGCTCGTTAATCAGCTCATTCGTCTGCACAGTTGCCGCGTTAATCAGCGCCTCTGCCTTTTCCTTTGCATCGTTTAAAATGGCTTCCTTGTTGCTGATGATTTTCTGATAACGCTTAATCTCATCCGGTGTCTTCATACGAAGTTCCCGGAGCAGCTCGTCAATTTCCTCTTTGTTTACAATAATCTTTGTATTTGACAGGGGCTGGTATTTGCAACCGTCAATATATTCCTCTATTTCATCAATTAGCTGTTCTATTTTACTGCTCATACTTGCTTCTCCCCGCTTTTATTTAACGTATTCCGTATTTCCGGTAGATTCGCTCTGCGACAAACTCTGGGACGCAGCCGGAAATATCGCCGCCAAAGCTGGCAATTTCCTTTACTGTCGTAGAGCTTAAGTACGCATATTCAAGGCTTGTGGTAAAGAACATCGTATCGAGCTTTTCTTTGGAGAGCAGCCGGTTTGTCTGCGCATTCTGAAGCTCGTACTCAAAATCCGTAATCGCCCTCAGTCCCCTTACGATAACCCGGACGTCTCTCTGCTTTGCATAATCCACAAGCAATCCACTGAAAGATTCAATCCTGACATTCGGAATGTCCTTCGTCGCTTCTTCTAGTATCTTAACACGTTCCTCAACAGAAAACAATGGCGTCTTATTGACATTATTCAAAACACTAATCGTTAATTCGTCAAAAATATCCGCAGCTCTCCGTATAATATCCAGATGTCCATAAGTAACAGGGTCAAAACTTCCGGGATAAATTGCAGCCTTCATCTTATGCCTTCCTCCTGATAAATACATGCTTATTTGTTTTATACTGTTTTTCCTTGACAAGGGAAAATCCAAGCTCCTCCAGATAGGAAAAATCTGTATCCAGCAAAGCCTCTACTACAATCAGCGTATTTTCCGTTACGCTGCTCTTATTCTGCAGCCGTTTTAACACCTGCCGCTCCAAATCCTTGCCATAGGGTGGATCCATGAAAATCAAATCAATTTCCTTTTCGTGAATCTGTTCCACCGCATTTACCGCATCCTGGTTAAATACCGTCGCCCTGTCCGCCAGTTTGGTAAAATTCAAATTTTCCCTGATGTAAGCGCAGACCCGTCTGTCATTTTCCGCAAAGTAGGCGCTTTTTGCGCCCCGGCTGAGTGCCTCAATCCCAATCGCACCGCTTCCGCTGAATAAATCTACAAAGACGCTGCCCGGCACATAGGGCTGCAGCATATTAAAAAGCGTTTCCTTAATTCTGTCCGTCGTCGGTCTGGTCCCCATTCCCTCCGGCGTCCGCAGCGGCAGGCTGCGGGCTGTTCCTGCAATTACTCTCATTCTTATCCGCGCACCTTTGTTCCTTTCGTATCTCTTTTGCCAAGCCGCAGCTTATTTAACTCCAGTTCACGGCTGCCATAGGTAATAGCAGTCTCGTCCGCCTGCTGTGTATAATATACTGCTTCTACCTCATCGCCGTCTGCCAGCTTCATCCCCCGTACGCCAACGGCACCCTTTTTCTTTTCCGGGATTTCTTCCAGTAAAAACCGCAGGAAATACCCATTTTTCGTCTGAAAAATAATATGCTTTTGCTCCCGCAGGGCAGTCACGCTTATCACCTCGTCGCCCTCCGTCAGCTTTGTCGCTGCAACCGTCCGCTTACTTACGTCAAATTCTCCACCATCTACGACCTTTATCATGGAAAGCTTTGTTGCAAAAATCATTCTGCAAAGGTTCAATTCCGTCTGGCTCGCCGCATAGATAATGGTTTCAGCAGAGGAATCATAATTGCTTACATTATCAATAGGTACGCCCTTGTCCCTGAATTTTCCAAAGGGCAGGTCCATAACCTTAACCGTATAGAGCGTTCCGGTATTGGTAAACAGACAAATCCTGCCGGTATTTTTGCAGGAAAATACAAAACGATTTTCTGCCTGTGCCGCTTCCTGATTCCGCTCGTATGCCGCCTTGTCGATCGTCCTTGCATATCCGAAACGGTCCATCAGGAAAACGACTTCCATTTCTTCCTGTTTCTTTTCTTCAAATACCGCCTCTTCTCCATCCTCGACAACGGTTCTTCTTGGTCTTGCATATTCTTTCTTAATGGCGTCAAGCTCATTTATAATGACCTGTGCCATAGAATCCCGGCGTTCCAGAATATCCTCATAGCGGTAAATATTGGAAAGTGTATCCTCATGCTCCTTCACAAGCGCATCAATCTCAAGACCAATCAGCTTATACAGACGCATTTCCAAAATAGCGTTTGCCTGCCGTTCAGAAAACTGAAGCATCTGTGCCATAACCGCAGATTCCTTGGATTTGAAATGAATTCCCTCCGTCTTTCCTTCCACCAGGCAGGCTTTCGCCATTGCACGGTCTTTGGAGCCGCGCAGGATTTCGATAATCAGGTCAATCACATTGCACGCCTTAATTAAGCCTTCCTGAATCTCCTTCTTTTCCTGCTCCTTTGCAAGCAGTGTCGTATATTTACGTGTCGCAACCTCAAACTGGAAGTCTACATTTGCCCGGATAATCTGCTTTAAGCCCATCGTTTCCGGTCTGCCGTCCGCAATCGCCAGCATATTGACGCCAAAGGTATCCTCAAGACGGGTTTTCTTATACAGCATATTTTTAAAGTTTTCCACGTCTGCATCCTTGCGCAGCTCTATGACGATTCGGATGCCTTCCTTGGAAGACTGATTTGAAATATCAATAATATCCTGCGTTTTCTTCGTTTCGGCAAGCGCCGCCACATCGGATAAAAATTTGGCAATGTTTGCGCCAATCATGGGATAAGGAATCTCGGTAATGACAAGATTGGTTTTTCCAGCCTTTCCCTTTTCAATCTCCACCTTGCCGCGGATCTTAATCTTACCGCTTCCTGTTTCATAAATAGCAGGCAGCTCAGACTTATTGATTACGATTCCTCCGGTCGGGAAATCCGGTCCCTTGATATAACGCATCAGTCCCTGCGTCGTAATGGAGGGATCCTGCATATATGCTTTTACAGCGTCGATTACTTCCCCAAGATTATGCGGCGGTATGCTGGTCGCCATGCCGACCGCAATTCCCTCAGAGCCGTTTATTAACAGGTTTGGAATCTTGACAGGCAAAACGGACGGCTCTTTTTCCGTCTCGTCAAAATTTGGAATAAAATCAATGACATCCTTATCCAGATCCGCAAGAAATGCTTCCTGTGTAATCTTCTGCAGCCGCGCCTCTGTATAACGCATTGCAGCTGCACCGTCTCCCTCTATATTGCCAAAGTTACCATGCCCATCAATCAGTGGAAGCCCTTTTTTGAACTCCTGGCTCATGACAACCAGCGCATCATAAATGGAGCTGTCTCCATGTGGATGATACTTACCCATCGTATCGCCGAC
>CAKRYY010000033.1 GCA_934432885.1 uncultured Lachnospiraceae bacterium | reverse complement strand
ATGAGATATCCCAATAAGTAAGACCCCTTGGAGAGTACGAGGTAGATAGGGCATAGGTGTAAGTGCAGTAATGTATTGAGCTGAATGTTACTAATCGGTCGAGGGCTTAACCAATTTAGGGTAAGGATAGGAAAGATGTTAAAAAGAAGGTAAGAGGAATTCAATGTTCGGTTTTGAAGATATGACTTTTTATATTTATAAATATGACAGAAGCATCCACTGCCTTGAGCAGAGGGTGTTTTTTATTTCTAAGTGAAATATAAGGGCATGTTGTTGCAAAAGGATGTTGTATTGTAGAATGTTTTACAAAAATAGTAAGGAAATATAGAAAATGATTTGCATAAATTGCCAAAAAAAGCTATAATTGAAACAGAGTAGAAAAAAATCTTTACATCAGTATATATGGAAAGGTGAAAGCTATGGATACAAAAATTTTGTTGGAAAATGGAACAAACGAATTAGAAGTGTTGGAATTTACTTTGGATGGGAATCTGTATGGCATCAATGTTGCCAAGATTCGTGAAATTATAAATTATCAGGAGGTTACTCCGGTACCGAATGCGCATCCCAGTATTGAAGGAATTTTTATGCCGAGAGATAAAATGATTACGGCGATTGACCTGAAAAACTGTCTGCAGCGCGGTCAGTCAAAGCCGGGTGGATTATTTATTGTTACAAACTTTAATAAGCTGGATATTGCATTCCATGTAGATTCTGTAATTGGTATTCACAGAGTATCTTGGAAGGATATTATAAAGCCGGATTCAACAGTATCTTCTGCAGAGGATGGTATTTCTACAGGAATTATCAAGTACGATAATAAGCTTATTATTATTCTTGATTTTGAAAAGATTGTTTCTGACATCAATCCGGAAACTGGTCTTAAGATGACAGAGATAGACGAATTGGGTGACAGAAAGAGAAATGATGTGCCTATCTTAATAGCAGAGGATTCAGCACTTTTGAATAAGTTGATTGTGGATTCTTTGAAAAAAGCTGGTTACCATAATCTGATTCATACCGAAAATGGACAGCAGGCATGGGATGTAATTAAAGAGTGCATGGAAGAAGGCAGCCTGGATCAGCATGTACAGTGTGTTATCACTGATATTGAAATGCCGATTATGGATGGACATCGCTTGACAAAGCTGATTAAAGAGACAGATGAAACCAAAAAGATTCCTGTTATTATCTTCTCTTCTCTTGTAAACGAGGAAATGAGAAGAAAGGGTGTCGCACTTGGTGCAGATGCACAGCTTTCCAAGCCGGAAATTGGAAACCTTGTAAAGGTAATTGATGAACTGGTAAAATAATAGTGTGCCCTTCAAAAGGCTGGGAATACAAAAACTCCCAGCCTTTTATTACTGTATGGGAAATAAGGAAATTATAAATGAAAATGAGTTTGGAACAGATAAAAGAAAAGATAGAAGCCGTCGAACTGGTGCTGGTGGGAATTGGAGAAAGCTTTTCAGCAGAAAAGGATGCAGAGAGGTTGAAAAAGGCGTATGCTGCATGTGCTGCGCTTTTGAATGGGAAAAACTATTTTATTATATCAGCGTGCACAGACAACCTTTTGCAGCAAGCAGGCTTGAAAGAGGATAGAATGGTATTCCCATTGCTTGAGGAAGAAGAGGAATCAAAAAGCTGGGAGCTTTATATGAAGTGGCTGCAGGGAACGTTGAATAAGAAGCTGCTTGTGCTTGAATTTGGAGTAGGGCTGCGTTATCCGGATTTGATTCGATTTCCATTTGAAAAAGTCGTATATCTGAATCAGAAAGCAGAGTTGATTCGTGTCCATGAAATGCTTTATCAACTGCCTGAACAATTAAGCGGGAGAGGCACTTCAGTAGCAGAAAATCCGATTTCCTTGCTTGCGGATACTAAATTATAAGAAAAATATTTGATAGAATGTCCTCTTGTGCTATAATGTAATGAGCGCAAAAGAAAAACAAGCAGCCGCGCAGCGGATATTTGTTTTTCTTGCGCTCATTAACGAGCAAACCGTCTGCGAAGCAGACAAAAAGCGCGAAAGCGCGAGTTTGCGAGTGCTGCTTTACAAAAGGGAAGAAGAACAAACAGTTCACGAAGCAGACAAAAAGCGCGAAAGCGCGAGTTTGCGAGTGCTGCTTTACAAAAGGAAAGAAATATAACCGTCTGCGAAGCAGACTAAATATAAAATTTTATGAGCGGAGGAAATCCATGAGTTCAAAAGAAGATTATCTGGATAGTCTCCTGAATACTGTCAATGCAGGAACACCTTCGAGAGAAGCTGCCCTGAATAAACTGGCGGGAATTCAGGACGAAGAAAAGAATACAGCGCCTTTGAATATGGAAATGGATGATACAGGGGAAGACATGGAATTTCCAGAGCTTGCAAAACTCTTTGCAGATGATCCTGTAATAGGTGAGGACACACCAGAGACGCAGGAAACACGGACGGCAGAGGTTTCATCAGAGGAAAGCAGTTCAGACGCTGCTTCGGTGTCACAGTCAGAAAAATCTAGTATAGGCGAACCAGCGGCAGCTTTATCGGCAGAAGAAATACCAGGAGAAGCTGTGCAGACAGTGGAAAAAGCACCAGTAGAGGCTGTGCAGCCGGCAGAAGAGGTATCAGCAGAAGCCATACAGCCAGTAGAGGAAGTACAGGCAGAGCCGGTATTGGATGAGAATGCCTCAGAAGTGCCGTCAAAGGAGGAGGCTCTGCAGGCGAGTGTGGATGATGGAATTGCAGCTTTGATGCAGGGCGTGGATGATGACAGTGATTTGGCAAGAATCAGTGAACTCCTAAATGGTACGGTGTCTGATGCTGAGACGGCGAATCCTGAGCCTGTGGCAGATGGAGATAACGAGCTTGCCAGACAGGAATCGGCGATGAGAGAGCTTGCGGGTCTTCAGAGTGCAGATACAGAAGATGCCAAGAGCGATGCAGTATCAGATAAAGAGCAGAAAAAAGCGCAGAAGCAGGAAGAAAAGGAAAAGAAAAAACAGGAAAGAGAAGCGCTTAAAGAAGCAAAAAAAGCAGAAAAAGAAAAAAAGAAAGAAGAAAAGCGACTGGCAAAGGAAGAAAGAAAAAAGAAGCCGGGAGCGTTAAAGCGGCTTTTTACATTTCTGACAGAGTCAGAGGATGATTTGGAAGAGACCGACAAAGGTGCAATAGCAGAAAAAGAGCAGCTTGGGCTTTCACAGGAAAATGCAGATATTCTGGAGGATCTGGGAAAGCAGAAAAAGAAGGATAAAAAGGAAAAGAAAAAGAAAGAAAAAGCACCAAAGGAAAAGAAACCGAAGGTAAAAAAAGAGAAAAAGGCAAAACCTAAAAAAGAAAAGAAGGTAAAACCGCCAGCGGAACCGGAAAAGCCATTACGTCCGATTGGAGTAAGAAGGATTGCAGTGACTTTATTCTTTGCGGCTACGATTCTTGGAATGATTTGTCTGTTTGTTTTTTACATACCCGGTGTTATGGAGAGGCAGGAAGGAAGACAGGCATTTTTAGACGGAGATTACCAGAAAGCTTATGAACTGCTGGAAACCAAGAAAGTTAAAGGCGGAGAGGCAGATATTTTAAAGGGAGCAACCCTGTGTATGGAAATGGAAAGACAGGTGGAATCCTACGAAGTATACCATAAGATGGATGGCATGGAATTACAGCAGCTGGATGCGCTGATTTTCGGGATAGAGAAGTATCAGAGGATTCAGGATGAGGCGCAGCAGTATGGTGTTATAGAATCTGTAAGAGACAGTTACATTGAAATCCTTGGTATTCTGGATACAGAGTACGGTGTTTCTGAGGAACAGGCGCTTGCTTTGACACAGATTACAGATAAGGTTGCTTATACAAAAGCATTGAAGCAGATTTTGGGGATAGAAGAACTGGCTGTAACTGAGACAGAGGGATAATGTATGATAGCAATCATTGACTATGACGCAGGTAATATCAGAAGCGTTGAAAAAGCATTGCAGTTTTTGGGAGCAGAAACCTGTGTTACCAGAGATGAGAAGGAGATTCTTGCGGCAGATCATGTGATTCTTCCCGGAGTAGGTGCCTTTGGAGATGCAATGCATAAACTGAGGAACTACGGGCTTGAGGGAGTAATTCATCAGGTAGTTGCTCAGAAAACGCCATTTTTAGGAATTTGTCTGGGACTTCAGCTCCTGTTTGAAGCCAGTGAAGAAGCAGAGGGTGTAAAGGGACTTGGCATTCTGCAGGGCAGAATTGTCAGGATTCCGGAAGCACCGGGACTTAAGATTCCGCATATTGGCTGGAATTCCTTGCAGTTTCCGTCTACGGGCAGACTTTTTGAGGGAATAGCGAAAGAGCCGTATGTCTATTTTGTACATTCATATTATTTGCAGGCCGAGGAGCCGGAAATCGTAAAGGCAACGACAGAGTATGGCGTGACGATACATGCATCGGTGGAAAAAGGTAATGTATTTGCCTGCCAGTTTCATCCGGAGAAAAGCTCAGATGTTGGGATGCAGATTTTAAAAAATTTCATTGCAATAAAGGGCGGAGAGGAAGAGTAGATGTATACAAAACGTATCATTCCCTGTCTTGATGTAAATAATGGCCGTGTTGTAAAGGGTGTAAATTTTGTAAATTTACAGGATGCTGGCGACCCGGTTGAGATTGCGGCAGCATACGATAAGGCTGGTGCGGATGAAGTTGTATTTTTGGATATTACAGCATCATCGGATGCAAGAAATACTGTAGTAGATATGGTGCGCAAGGTAGCGGAGAAGGTCTTTATTCCTTTTACAGTTGGCGGTGGAATCCGCACTGTTGAGGATTTCAAGGCGATTCTGCGGGAAGGCGCAGATAAAATTTCCGTTAATTCAGCAGCAATTAACCGCCCTGAATTAGTCAGTGAGGCGGCAGATAAATTTGGAAGCCAGTGCGTTGTGGTTGCTATTGATGCCAAACGGCGTGCAGACGGCAGCGGCTGGAATATTTATAAAAATGGCGGACGTATCGACACAGGAATTGATGCAGTAGAATGGGCGATACGGATGGACAGACTGGGGGCAGGAGAAATCCTTTTGACCAGTATGGATTGTGATGGAACAAAGGCTGGCTATGACCTTGCATTGACGAGGCAGATTGCTGATAATGTATCGATCCCTGTAATTGCTTCTGGGGGTGCGGGAGCTTTAGAGCATTTTTATGATGCACTTACAGAGGGCGGAGCAGATGCGGCACTGGCGGCTTCGCTGTTTCATTATAAAGAGCTTGAAATCAGAGAAGTAAAGGAATATCTGTCGGGCAGAGGCGTATCTGTAAGAAGATAATACTGTTTGGAGGAAATACAAAATGCCGCCAATTACAAACGACTGGCTGGAGCCTTTAGCAGGAGAATTTCATAAACCCTATTATAAAAAGCTTTATGGAAAGGTGCTGGAAGAATACCGCAGCAGGAAGGTTTTCCCGGCAGCGGATGATATTTTCAATGCGTTTCATTTGACCCCTCTCCATGAAGTAAAGGTAGTAATTCTGGGGCAGGACCCTTATCATAATGATGGTCAGGCACATGGTTTGTGCTTTTCAGTAAAACCAGAGGTGGAGATTCCGCCGTCACTGGTTAATATTTATCAGGAATTGCACGATGACCTCGGCTGTTATATTCCAAATAATGGTTACTTGGTAAAATGGGCGAAGCAGGGTGTGCTGATGCTCAATACGGTATTGACAGTCAGAGCACACGCTGCCAATTCCCATCGGGGAATTGGCTGGGAAGAATTTACAGATGCGGCAATTCGTGTTCTGGATGAACAGGACAGACCGATAGTATTTATTCTCTGGGGGAGACCGGCGCAGATAAAAAAAAGCATGTTGCATAATCCGAAGCACTTGATATTGGAAGCTCCGCATCCAAGTCCCCTGTCAGCTTACAGAGGTTTTTTTGGAAGCCGTCCGTTCAGTAAGACAAATGCCTTTTTGCGGGAAAATGGAGTTCCGGAAATTGACTGGCAGATAGAGAATATATAAAAGTGAAAGTAAGCCTCAAATTTTATTTTCCTAAATTCTCTCAAAAAAGATTTGTAAAATACAAAAACCTATGATATAATCTAATTCGTTGTTAGCAGGAGTGGCGGAATGGCAGACGCATCAGACTCAAAATCTGACGTAGGTGACTATGTGTGGGTTCAAGTCCCATCTCCTGCATAGATAAAGAAAACTGTCGCATTGTTGTAAATGCGGCAGTTTTTTT
This sequence comes from uncultured Lachnospiraceae bacterium, assembly GCA_934432885.1. Classification (GTDB taxonomy): domain Bacteria; phylum Bacillota; class Clostridia; order Lachnospirales; family Lachnospiraceae; genus VSOB01. The sequence goes on along the minus strand of CAKRYY010000033.1, from coordinate 24,726 downwards.
ATGCAATAGAAATTTCCTGTTACACAAAGAATAAGATACAATATTAACCTCTTGTAGCGCTTTTACTACCTGATAGAGAAGAAGGATTTACTTTCTCTTTTTGTTTATTATAATGGGGATAAGAAAACAAAGGATGCCAATGTGCATACGGTCAGAGAGGAGGATGAAAATGCGGGTTAAGATAGAAATCAGCGAAGAGCTGCCGGAATGTGAAGTGACAATCCGTTGCAGAGAGCTTGATGAAGATGTACTTCGACTGCAGCGGTTATTGTCGCAGGCATCATCTGAAAATGTACAGATGCTTTTCATGCAGGGCGATAAGGAATGTTACCTGCCGCTTCATCGTATCCTCTTTTTTGAGACCTCAGGGAGTGGCGTTGACGCGCATACGAAGGACGATGTTTTTTCGGCGAAATACAGGCTCTATGAGCTGGAGGAAATGCTTCCCTCGTATTTTCTGCGGGTATCAAAATCTACAATATTAAATACCAGAGAGGTATACAGTATTACAAGGAATCTGACAGCGGCGAGTCTGGTGGAGTTTTCAGGGACATATAAGAAGGTATATGTTTCCCGAAGCTATTATAAAGCTCTGAAGCTTTTACTGGATGAGAGAGTATGCGGCATGGAAAGAAAGGAGAAATGATATTATGAAAAAAAGTAATGTTTTCTGGGGACTTTTATTATTGTTTATTGCAGCGGCGTTGGTGCTTGATAAAATGGATATGCTTGGAGGCACTAATACGTTTTCCCTGATTATTACAGTAGGTATGATTCTGTGCATCATAAAGAGCCTGTATCCGGTACAGTTTTATGGAATCCTGTTTCCAATTGCGATATTGTGTATTTTGTATAACAGACAGCTTGGGCTTGAAAAGCTGACCCCCTGGACTATTTTATTGGTCGCATTGCTGGCGAGCGCAGGTCTGTCGATGATTTTTGATAATGCAGGTAAAAAGCAAAGATACAGAAAAGCGGTAAAAGATAATGCAGACCATGTATGGAATGAAAATGCACAGGTAATAGATGAAGCGGATGACAGCTATATTTATCATAAAACCTCCTTTGGCGCCAGTACAAAATACATCAATACGGAGCACTTAAGGGAAGCAAATCTGGAATGCAGCTTTGGTGCGATGAAAATCTATTTTGATAAGGCAAGTCTGGAAAATGGAAGGGCAGCCGTGTGGATTCAGGGAAGCTTTTGCGGAATTGAACTGTACGTGCCCCGCGACTGGCAGATTGAAAATCATATCAGCGCAACGCTTGGCGGTGTTTCCGAAAAAACACCGAAATCCCCGGTTGGAAATAATACGCTGGTTTTGGAAGGCAGCATAAATTTTGCAGGCGTTGATATCATTTATGTCTGAATACGCTGCATACTCCTTTGATTTTTCCGCATATAATTTTGAAAAAGAAACGGTGCGGCGGAAATTATATGCGAAAAGAATATCAGGCAATCGCCAGAATCGGATTTTTATTTGTAATGATGTACATGATAGGAGCCGGGCTTGCGGGAGGCGTCAATGCATGGAAGCAGACCTCAGTGAGCGCCTTGGAGGCAAAGGACTGGGGGCTTGGCTTTGGAGAAAACGGTCAGAAACCGACGGGAAACAGCAGCTCGGAGGAATTAAAGAAGCTGGATGCGTATTATGTAGATGATGCAGCACAGGAAAAGGTTTTATATTTAACCTTTGACGCCGGTTTTGAAAATGGAAACACACCGGCGATTCTGGATGCGCTGAAGAAACATCACGCGCCTGCGACATTTTTTGTGGTGGGAAATTATCTGGAAACCAGTCCGGAGCTTGTAAAAAGAATGGCGGATGAAGGACACACAGTGGGAAACCATTCCTGGCATCATCCTGATATGACAAAAAAGTCAAAGGAAGAATTTATCAGGGAGCTCAAAACGGTGGAGGATAAATATAAAGAAATTACAGGCTGTGAAATGACGAAATTTTACAGACCTCCGCAGGGCAAATATAATGAAGAAACGCTGTGTTATGCGAAAGAACTGGGATATAAAACCTTTTTCTGGAGTCTTGCCTATGTTGATTGGATAGAGGATAAGCAGCCCTCCAGGGAGGAAGCCTTTGAAAAGCTGCTAGGCAGGATTCATCCGGGTGCGATTGTCCTTCTGCACAGCACCTCGGCAACCAATGCACAGATATTGGATGAATTGCTTGGCAAATGGGAGGAGATGGGCTATCAGGTCAGACCGCTTTCGGAAATTCATTAACGCTTCTTTCTTCGCTCACGCTTCCAGATATTTCCGGGCTGTGCTCTGTAGGTAGGCCGACGGAAAAATAGGGTGGCAAGCGCCTTGCTGTTCCATGGAAAAAGCGGCCAGAAATAGCTTTTTCCGGCGAAGGAGGGCGTAGTCAGGATAGAAAGAAGGATGAGGACGCAGCCAATACAAAAGCCGGGTAGACCAAAGAAGCCGGTCAAAAGCAGGAGAAATAAACGGTAGCAGCGAAGCCCTTCCGCAAAGGCAGTGCTCGAAAGCGCAAGGGAAGAAAGCATGGTGGCTGCTGCATAAAACATGATTTCCAGTGAAACCCAGTGCAGAGAAATGGCGACATCACTGAGAATCAGACCGCCGACAATCGAAAGTGCGCCTGCATAGGAAGAGGGACTATGAGCAGCGGAATATTGAAACAGATTGAGCGAAAGCTCGGCAAAGAGGGCATATAAAAAGAGCCTGAAGCCGTTTGCCTGCTCGATGGGAAACAGGGAAAGAGAATCCGCAACGGTAGGAAACTGGGAACCGATCAGCAGGTAGGTCGGAAGCAGAAAGAGGCTGATGAAAATGCAGGCGTAGCGAAGCAGTCTACTGTAGCTGCCGACGAGAGGGCTTTTGTAATAGTCCTCAGGGCTTTGGGTAAACTGGAAGATAGTGCTTGGCAGAATCAGGACGGAAGGCGAGTTGTCAACGAGAAGGAGAAGATTTCCTTCCATCAGATAGCTGCAGGCAACATCAGGGCGCTGTGTCTGCTGAATGCTTGGCAGTGGGTGATACCATCTTTTTGGAACCAGAAGCTCTTCAAGACTTTTGGAACCCATTGTCAGAGAAGAAACAGAAAGCTGCGCAAGTGCATTGCAGAGCTTTTCCAGCAGGGCAGGGTCTACATATCCGTCAATATAGGCGATTGCAACATCTGTCCTGCTGTCTGTCCCGATGTGTTTGATGGAAAAGGTCAGGCGCGGATTGCGGATACGGCGGCGGATCAGGTTTGTATTAAACAACAGCGTTTCCACAAAACCATCCTGTGCGCCCAGCGTAACGCGTTCCGCGTCCGGTTCGGAAATGCCCCGGCCGGGGTATGTTCTGGTATCAAGAAGAATAGCCTCTGCAAATCCGTCAATAAAGACAACGCTTGGACCGGAGAGAACGGCAGTGATAATGGTATCCCAGTCGGAGACAAGCTCTGCCTGCGCATATCCGATTTTTGAGGCCATAAAGTGGGCAAGGTCCGACAGCTCTGCGCCCTGCATAAAAAGTGGGTTTTGCAGGTCTGAAAAGATTTCCTGTAAAACTGAGGTTTTACACATACCATTGATGCCTAAAAACCATGCGTTTCGCGTGCCAATGCAAAGGCTTCGGGTAATCAGGTCAAAGCTTTCCTGAAGTGGAAAAATAGTAGAGGCATATTGCTTGTTTGCTTCCAGGGATGCTGCTATCTTCATAGGGACGCCCTTTCTCATAAAAGATTCAGGGTATAGTTTTTCAGAAAAGAAATATTTTATACGATGGATGGATAAATGTAAAATATGCACAAGAGATAAATGAAAAAACGTCGTAAAACAGACAAAATTACAAGAGAAGCTTGACAGATAAAGAAAAATCTGTTATTTTTATAACAGAAATAAGATTATGAGAACTGGATTGTTACTGGCAGCAGGCAAAACCGGATTTCATAAGTTAATCATGCGTATGGTTGATTTATGAGATTCGGTTTTTTTATTCAAAGGATAAAATATGATTATTGAGAGAATTATAAACAATAATGTAATCAGCTCCAGAAATCAGGATGGAAAAGAAATTGTAATCATGGGAAATGGCATCGGCTTTGGTAAGAAAAAAGGCGAATCTGTAGATGAGGCGCAGATTGATAAGATTTTCCATATTGAGGATGGAACAGCACTTGCAAGATTTCAAAATCTGCTTGCAAATCTGCCACTGGAATACATTCAGGTATCCAATGAAATCATTTCTTATGCCAAATGTGAGCTTGGAGCAAGATTAAATGAAAATGTGTATATCACACTGACAGATCATATCAGCTTTGCGTTGGAGCGTTTTCAGAAAGGGATGCTTTTTCCAAACGCGCTCCACAGTGAAATCAGGCGGTTTTATACAACGGAATATGCGATAGGACTGCATGCGCTTGCACTGATTGAGGAAAAGACAAAAATCCGGCTGCCGGATGATGAGGCAGCCTCGATTGCCCTGCATCTGGTAAATGCAGAATTTGACCTTAAGGTGCGTGATACGTGGGCGATGACCAATATGCTTGTAACAGCGGAGGAAGCATTATGTAAATGGGTTCCAAGTCTGAGACTGGAAAGCCTTCAGCGGGACCGGATAATGTCAGAACTGAAATTTATCGTCTACCGAATGCATGCGCTTTTGCCTGTGAAGGAAAAGGGAGACGATGAGCTGTGGGCGTTTTTATCAGAGAATGCGCCGCTTGCCATACAGGCGGCATCCGGGGCTGCAGAGGCGCTGGAGGCAGCCTATAAATGTACGATGACGCAGGAGGAAGAGCTATATCTTGCCCTCTGCCTGAAGCGTCTGATTGATTTATACGGAAGCGGACAGGAAAGGTAAAAAACATAAGGGAAAAGCGGTGCGGAGGCTATGATAAAAAAGGAAAGCTGGATATATGCGCCTGTAGATGGGACGTGCATCTGCATGGAGACAGTTGCGGACCCTGTTTTTGCAGAAGAGCTGCTTGGAGAGGGTATTGCAATAGAGCCGGAAAACGGTCGGTTTTATGCACCGGCGGACGCTCAGGTATCGGTGCTGCCGGATTCCCTGCATGCGGCAGGCTTCAGGACGGCAGCAGGAGAGGAACTTTTGCTTCATATTGGCCTGGATACAGTGAAGCTGAATGGCAGATACTTTAAGACACATGTAAGACAGGGTGATATGGTCTTAAAGGGAGATTTGCTGCTGGAGGCTGATTTGCAGGCGATAAGGAATGCAGGCTTCCAGACGGTTACGATGCTGCTTGTATGCAGTCACAGGGTATGCAGAGAGACGATGCCCTTGCCGGGAAAAAGGATAACGCATGGAGATGCTGTTTTTTATACGATAGGAAATCAGGATAAGCGATAAAGCGGAGGTGAAAAGCTATGGAATTGTATCGGGGAAAAGGCGTAGTGCCGGGGATTGCAATCGGCAGATTGTATGTATTTGAAAAAGGAAAGGAACAGGTTGAAAAAATATCTGTTGCCGATACTGAAGCAGAGGTGGTACGGTTTCAGAGCGCGCGCGGGCAGGCAATGGAACAGCTTGATAAGCTGTATCAGGATGCACTTTCACGTGTGGGGGAAGAAAACGCACAGATTTTTGATGTGCATAAGATGATGTTAGACGACCTTGATTATATGGAGGCAATTGAGGGACGTATCCGGAAAGATGCTGTTAATGCAGAGTATGCGGTTACAGTGACCGGAAAAGAATTTTCTGCGATGTTTTCAGGGATGGATGATGCTTACATGAAAGCAAGGGCTGTGGATGTGATAGATGTCTCTGACAGACTTGTAAGACTGCTTAAGGGTAAGAAAGAAGCAGGGCTTAATACGGATGAGCCGGTTATTCTGCTGGCAGACGACCTTTCTCCCAGTGAAACCATTCAGATGGATAAGAGCAAAATTCTTGCCTTCGTGACAAGGCATGGCTCTGCCAATTCCCATACGGCGATACTTGCCCGCTCCTTAAATATTCCGTCGCTTGTAAACACTGATATTGCGGTAAGCGAGCAGTATCATTTAAGGGAAGCTGTCGTAGACGGTGCAGCAGGGCTTCTGCTGCTTGAGCCTGACGCGGAAACGCTGCAAAAAAAGAGAGCGGAGCAGGAAACGCTTATTCTGGAAAACAGAAGACTGCAGGAGCTGATTGGCAAGGAAAACAAAACTGCGGATGGAAGAAGTATAAGATTATATGCAAATATGGGAAATACCGCAGATGTAGACAGGGTACTGGAGAATGACGCAGGCGGCATTGGATTGTTCAGAAGTGAATTCCTTTATCTTGGCAGGGATTCTTTCCCGACGGAGGAGGAACAGTTCGAGGCATACAAGGAAGTGCTTTCACGGATGCAGGGTAAAGAGGTTATTATCCGCACGCTGGACATTGGAGCAGATAAAAAGGCGGATTATTTTGGCTTAGAGCCTGAGGAAAATCCTGCGCTTGGATACAGGGCAATCCGTATCTGTCTGACCAGACCTGAGATTTTCAAGACACAGCTTCGGGCAATTTACCGGGCTTCCGCTTATGGAAATGCTGCGATTATGTTTCCGATGATTATTTCCGTAGAGGAAATCAGAAAAATAAAGGAGATTACAGAACAGGTTAAGACAGAACTCACTGCCGAAAACAAGGAATTCTGTGATGTCCCGCTGGGAATTATGGTTGAGACGCCTGCAGCTGCATTGATGAGCGGGGAGTTGGCAAAGGAGGTTTCCTTCTTCAGTATTGGAACGAATGACTTAACGCAGTATACGCTTGCCATCGACAGGCAGAACCAGAAGCTGGATGCTTTTTATGACGCGCATCATCCGGCAGTTCTGAAGCTGATTGCAATGACGGCGGAGAATGCACACAAAGCGGGAATCTGGGTTGGAATCTGCGGAGAATTGGGGGCGGATGCGACGCTGACAGAAGTATTTTTGGATATGGGAATCGATGAGCTTTCGGTATCCCCATCCTGTATTTTAAAACTGCGTGATAAGATTCGAAGTATCGGGTCTTCCAAGGAATAAAGAAAAGGAGAGAAAAACTATGAAAACAATCGTATATGCTATTACGGATCCAATGGGACTGCATGCAAGACCGGCAGGGCTGCTGGTAAAGAAAGCGGCATCCTTTCAGAGCAGCATTACTGTAAAAAATGTGGGAACCGGCAAGACGGTGGACGCAAAACGCATAATGGGCGTAATGTCCCTTGGCGTAAAGCAGGGAAATGAGATTGAATTGTCGATTGAAGGTGACGACGAGGAGAACGCACAGGAGGCGCTTTCTGTGTTCTTAAAGGAAAATCTGTAGGCTGCAGGATATGGGACAGGATAAGACGATGAAAAGTCCAAAAGAGATGGCAGTACTGATTTTGGAGGGACTCGGGGGCAGGGAAAATGTAGCGTGCCTTGAAAACTGTATTACCAGACTCAGGGTAGAGCTTTTGGATGCTGCCAGAGCAGATGAGAAGAAGCTTATGGCAGCAGGCTGTATAGCTGTGCTTGGCTGCGGAACAAATCTGCTGCAGCTTGTAATCGGATTGGGGATACAGCCTGTGGCGGATGCACTTGATACATGTTTGGAAAAGTAGAGAGGAAAAGATGGGAGCCTGTGCAGGGGAGAACTTGCGCAAGGCTCCTTTTTCATTTTATAGGAAATTACGACCCGCCGCAGGCGGAGAATCCTGCAAGCAGGATTCTATTTCATACAATAGGAAATTCGCTTTCCAAACGGACGGTTTTGGTGTATAGTAAATGTGGCAAGTTTTACATTCCGAATGATAAACTGGAAGGATACGGAGGCAGTATGGACTGTAAAGAAACCCGTAAAAATATATATAAGTTTATTGGGGATGAGCTGGAGGGCAAGGAACTTCAGAGCTTTATAAAGCATGTAACGCAGTGCAGCGAGTGTATGGATGAGCTTGCTATTCAGTATCTGGTAACAGAGGGGATGCAGCATCTGGAAACAGAAAATGCGTTTGACCTGCAAAACCGGCTGGAAAAAAAGATAGAGAGCGCCAAAAAAAAGATACGTGCCAGAAAGCGCGTGATAGCGTTTATGTATATTATGGAAACGCTTGCGATTCTTGCGGTTCTTTTGATGACGGTATTGGTGATTATTAAATGAGTGATAAAATTGTTTTAATTGACGGACACAGCATATTAAACAGGGCATTTTATGGCGTTCCGCTTCTCAGCAATGCGAAGGGGCTGCATACAAATGCGGTTTATGGCTTTTTGAATATTCTGTTTAAAATTCTGGAGGAAGAAAAACCGGATTATTTGACGGTTGCTTTTGACGTAAAGGCAAAAACCTTCCGACATGAAATGTACGAGCAGTATAAGGGAACAAGAAAGCCGATGCCACAGGAGCTTCATGAGCAGGTACCGGTACTGAAGGAGCTTTTGCAGGCGATGGGAATTGAAATCTGCGAACAGGCGGGGCTTGAAGCGGATGATATTTTAGGTACGCTGGCAAAGCGGAGTGAACAGGCGGGACTTGAAGTGTCGCTTGTATCCGGCGACAGGGACCTTTTGCAGATTGCGTCGGATAAGATAAAGATACGGATTCCAAAGACAAAGGGAACCGGAACGGAAATCGAGGATTACTATGCAGCGGATGTTGAAAAGAAATACGGCGTTACGCCGCTGCAATTTATAGAATTAAAGGCTCTGATGGGTGATACGGCGGATAATATTCCGGGCATTCCAAAGGTTGGAGAAAAGACGGCATCTGCATTGATGGCAGAGTATGGCTCTATTGATGCTATTTATGAGAATCTGGAGAATATTTCCAAGAAATCAATTCGGGAATCCCTGCGTGAAAACAGGGCACTTGCGGATTTGAGCAAGGCGCTTGCAACGATTAAGACGGACGCAGAATTTACATTCTCTTTTGAACAGGCACGGATGCACGACCTTTACACGGAAGCAGCGTACGCTCTTTGCAGGGAGCTGGAATTTAAAAATCTGCTGGGAAGATTTTCAAGGCAGGAAGTGGCTGCGGATGCACTGGTAGAGCATTTTCACTGTATCACGGAGCTTTCTCCTGCGGAGAGCGCTTTTTCGGATTGCATAAAAGCGGAGCGGACTGGCGTTTTTTTGATGCGTGATAAGGATGGCAGTCTTACCGGGCTTGGACTTTGCTGTTCTGAAAATGACGTTTGCGTCATAAAATGCGGTGGATTTTTAACACAGGCATATTTAAAGGAGCGGCTTGGCACACTTTTGGGAAAAACCGCAATATGCGGATTTGGCATGAAAGCGCTCTATTCATATTTGGAAGCAAAGGACGCTGAGGGCTGCTTTGATGTGCAGATTGCCGCATATCTGCTCAATCCGCTGAAGAGTGATTATGCGGTAGAGGATGTGGCGCAGGAACAGCTTGGACTGATGATGCCGGAATATGGTGAAACCTTTGGCAAAAAGACGATTGCGCAGATGGAGGAGGAAGCGCCGGAGACAGTGACCTCCTATGGCTGTTATGCAGCCTATACAATATTTATGGCGCAGCCCATTTTACAGGAAAAGCTGAGAGAAATGAGCATGGAACGGCTGTTTTATGAAATAGAGATGCCGCTTTCCTATGTACTATACGATATGGAGAAAGAAGGTATCCGGGTTCAGGCAGAGGCGCTTAAGGCGTATGGAGAGGCGCTTGGCAGCAGGATAGAAGAACTTGAAAAGACTATCTGGGAGCAGGCGGGGGAGCATTTTAATATCAATTCCCCCAAGCAGCTTGGCGAGATTTTGTTTGGAAAACTTAAAATTCCCGGAGGCAAAAAGACAAAGACGGGATATTCTACAGCGGCGGATGTACTGGAAAAGCTTGCGCCGGAGCATGAAATTGTCAGCGCAATATTGGAATACAGAGGACTTGCGAAGCTGAAATCGACCTATGCGGATGGATTATCTGCGTATATTGAGGCAGACGGTAAAATCCATACGACCTTTAACCAGACGATTACGGCGACCGGGCGAATCAGCTCGACAGAGCCCAACCTTCAGAATATTCCCATGCGGATGGAGCTTGGAAGAAAGATCCGTAAGGTATTTGTTCCGGGAGATGGAAAGCTTTTTACAGATGCGGATTATTCGCAGATTGAGCTGCGGATTCTGGCGCACATGTCAGGGGATGAGCAGCTGATTGAAGCTTACCGGCTGGATGAGGACATTCACAGGATTACTGCGGCAAAGGTTTTCCATACGCCGCTTTCTGAAGTGACCCCGCTGCAGCGCCGGAATGCAAAAGCGGTTAATTTTGGCATTGTATATGGTATCAGCTCCTTTGGGCTGAGTCAGGATTTGAGCATTTCGCGAAAAGAAGCGGAAGGCTATATTAAGGAATATTTTGCAACCTATCCCGGAGTAAAGGCATTTTTGGACCGTACGGTTGCAGAAGCGAAGGAAAACGGATATGTAACAACCCTGTTTGGACGGAGACGTCCGGTACCGGAGCTTTCTTCGGGAAATTTCATGCAGCGCTCCTTTGGTGAACGTGTAGCAATGAATTCGCCGATACAGGGAACTGCAGCAGACATTATCAAGATTGCGATGATCCGCGTTTACCGTAAGCTCCTTGAGGAAGGCTGCCAGTCAAAGCTGATTCTTCAGATTCATGATGAACTGCTGATAGAGACTGTAAAGGGAGAGGAAGAAAAGGTAGAGCGGATTCTGAGAGAGCAGATGCAGCAGGCGGCGGATTTGTCTGTTACGCTTGCAGTGGACCTTCATACAGGAACAGACTGGTATGAAGCAAAATAAATAGCGGAGAAACAGATGAAAGTCATTGGAATCACAGGCGGCGTTGGCGCAGGAAAGACAAAGCTGCTTTCCTATATTGCAGAACATTATAATTGCAGGATTCTGCTTGCAGATGAGGCAGCAAATGCTTTAAAAGAGCCGGGGATGGCATGCTATGACCAGATTGTCCGGCTGCTTGGAAGAAAAATTTTGAATGAGGATATGACCATTAACAGAGCTAAGATGGCAGAAGGCATTTTTGCAGATGCGCAGCTTCTTACACAGGTAAATGAAATTCTGCATCCTGCGGTAAAGGCATATATTCTGGAACAGATTAAGCTGGAGCGGGAAAAGGGTCTGATAGAATTTTTCTTTCTGGAGGCTGCACTTTTGATTGAGTGCGGATACCAGAAGATTGTGGATGAACTTTGGTATATTTCGGCGGCAGAAGAGGTACGCCGTGCACGTCTGAAAAGTGCGAGAGGTTATACGGACGAGAAGATTGACCGGATAATAAGCGCCCAGCTTTCAGAGGAAGATTATAAGAGTCAGTGCGATTTTATCATTGACAACAGCAGGGAAGAACAGTGGGCGTATGAACAGATTGACAGGAAGATGGGGGAATATCTGTGGAAGAATTGAGAAGAAATGAGCCTTCAAAGCTTGTATTTGGACTTGATATTGGAACGAGAAGCATCGTTGGAACAGTTGGATATAAAAGCGGCGGGCAGTTTCATGTAGTTGCGCAGCGGATACGGGAGCATGAGACGAGAGCAATGCTGGATGGGCAGATTCATGACATCGGCAGGGTAGGTGAGACGATTGCACAGGTAAAAGCAGAGCTGGAAAGCGTTATCGGCGAAAAGCTCAGTGACGTCTGCATCGCTGCCGCAGGACGTGTCTTAAAGACCGTTACCATTCATGCCGAGCAGGCCTTTGAAGAGGAGAAGGAAATTACGCAGGAGGATATTTATGCGTTAGAGTCCAAAGGAATTGAGTCGGCGTATGAAAAATTCGGCGAGGAAAATGATTCCGAGGTAACCTTTTACTGCGTTGGCTATTCCGTTATGCGTTATTATATGAACCATTACATCATTGGCAATCTGGAAAGCCATAAGGCAAAGGAGATTGGCGTTGACCTCATAGCTACCTTCCTGCCGGAGGATGTTGTAGACGGACTTTATAAGGCAGTGGAGCAGGCGGGACTTTCGGTGGTAAGTCTTACGCTGGAGCCGATTGCAGCGATTTCGGTGGCAATTCCGGAGATGTACAGAATGTTGAATATCGCCCTTGTTGATGTGGGAGCGGGAACCTCTGATATTTCGATTACGCAGGGCGGCAGCATCATCGCCTATGGCATGATTCCAATTGCGGGAGATGCCCTGACAGAGATTATCGCACAGCGCTGTCTGGTCGATTTTGCGACGGCAGAGCAGATTAAGCGTGACTGCTGCGAAAAAGAGACCATAGAATACCATGACATTATGCTGCTTCCACAGACGATAGAGCGGGCAGAGCTGATGGAGGAGCTGCGCCCTGTTATGGAGTCCATGACAAAGCAGGTCGCAGACAGGATCAGGGAAATGAATGGTGACAAGCCGGTCAGCGCCGTATTTGTAGTTGGCGGCGGGGGAAAGATTCCCGGATATACCAAAATGCTTGCAGAGGAGCTTGGCATTGCGCCTGAGAGGGTTGCGCTGCGGGGCGAGGAGGTCATGCAGAAAATACAGTTTCTGGAAAAGGAAACGAAGAAGGACTCCCTTCTGGTAACGCCGATAGGAATTTGCCTATCCTTTTATGAGCAGAGCAATTCCTTTGTGTTTGTTACCTTTAATAACCGCAGAATCAAGCTGTATGATAATGCAAGGCTTGCAGTGGTGGATGCTGCCATGCAGGCAGAATTCCCGAATGAAAGCCTTTTCCCGAGACGCGGAAAGGCGCTTACGTTTACGGTGGATGGCAAAAGCAGAATGATTCGCGGTGAGCTTGGCGAGGCGGCTGTTATTACGGTAAATGGCAGCCCGGCTGACATTCATACGCCGATTCATGCAAATGATGTGATTGTAGTGAAGGAATCTACAGCAGGCGGAGCTGCCAGTATGGAAATTAACCGTCTGCCGGAATACAGCAGTGTCATATCGGTAGAGGTCAACGAGAAAAAGATTACGCTGCCTAAGTTTGCATCTGTAAATGGAACGTTGCAATCCGGATATTATGAGATTCAGGAAGGCGACCGGATTGAAATGCAGAGCTTTTATACAGTGCGTCAGATTGCAGAATTTATGGATGTCATAGTGGATGAAAAAATGCATCTTTTGGTCAATAACAGGACTGCGGATATGGAAAGCAGGGTGTATGAGAACTTTTCGGTTGTCTGGACGATGGAGGAACCAAAGTTTTCTGATGACCAGCTGACAGAAGAGGAGGGCTTTGCAGAAGAGATGGAGATGGATGCGGAGCCGGAAATGGCAGAGGCAAATACAGAAGGAGATGAGCCGGAAGAAAGCAGGGAAGATATGCCGGAAGAGCCGAAGCTGCCGGTGCAGATTTGCGTCACAGTGAATGGAAGGGCGGTATTTTTGAAGGGAAAGCCTGCGTATGTATTTGTAGATGTGTTTGATTATATAGAATTTGACCTTTCGACGCCGAAGGGGAAGGGAATCGTAACCAGAAGAAATGGCAGAGATGCACAATATATGGAGCAGCTTGCAAATGGGGACGTGATAGAAATTTACTGGAAGGAATGACAAAAGAATGAGAATGTGCAGCATTGCCAGCGGAAGCAGCGGCAACTGTATTTATGTAGGAACAGACGCTACGCATCTGCTGGTAGATACCGGTATTAGCGGAAAGCGGATTGAGGAAGGGCTTCATGCGCTTGAATTGTCAATAAGGGATATTGACGGTATTTTGATTACACATGAGCATGCAGACCATATCAGCGGACTCGGGGTGCTGCTTCGAAAACGGGAAATTCCTGTTTATGCAACACGTGGAACGATTGAAAAAATCAAGGAGACAAAGAGCCTTGGCGCTATACCTGAGGGGCTTTTTCAGGAGATTAGGGAAGAGGAGCATTTCGGGATTAAAGACATTATTGTTGCACCGATGCAGGTTTCGCATGACGCGGCGCAGCCGGTAGCCTATCGTTTTCGGCATGATAAAAAACGAGTCGGTATCATTACGGATTTGGGGATTTATAATGATTACACAGTAGAATGTTTAAAGGGAATGAATGCAGTTTTACTGGAAGCCAATCATGATGTACGGATGCTGGAGACGGGACCTTATCCCTATCCTTTAAAGAGAAGGATTCTCGGAGAAAGAGGGCATCTGTCTAATGAACTGTCAGGAAAATTTCTTTCCCGTATTCTGCATGGAGATATGAAAGCAGTTGTGCTGGGACATTTGAGCAAGGAAAACAATCTGGCAGAGCTTGCGTATGAAACCGTAAGAATTGAAATTACGCTGGCGGATAACGAGTTCAAAGGAAATGATTTCCCGATAACAGTCGCAAAGAGGGACTGCATATCGGAGGTTATACATATATAGCAAAGGAGAATGTTATGAAAAAGACAATTATTACCGTAGTTGGAAAAGACACAGTGGGCATTATCGCAGGCGTATGTACCTATCTTGCGGAAAACGGCATCAATATTCTTGATATTTCGCAGACGATTGTACAGGGATACTTTAATATGATGATGATTGTGGATACCTCCGGCAGCAGCAAGTCTCATGGAGATATGGCGGATGAGCTGGATGCGCTTGGTGAAAAGATTGGGGTTATCATCAAATGCCAGAGAGAAGACATCTTTAATAAAATGCACAGAATTTAGGGAGAAGAAGGATGCTGAATATATTTGAAGTCGCAGAAACGAATAAGATGATTGAAAAGGAAAATCTGGATGTGCGCACAATCACGCTTGGAATCAGCCTTCTCGACTGCATCGATTCGGATTTGGAAAAAGTAAATCAGAAGATTTACGAGAAAATTACAACGGTTGCAAAGGATTTGGTGGCAACCGGTCAGGAAATTGAAAAAGAGTTTGGAATTCCGATTGTCAATAAAAGAATTTCGGTAACGCCGATTGCCCTGATAGGCGGCGCTGCATGCAAAACGCCGGAGGACTTTGTAACAATTGCCCATACATTAGACCGTGCGGCACGGCAGGTTGGCGTTAATCTGATTGGCGGATACTCTGCGCTTGTTTCCAAGGGAACTACAAAGGCAGATGAAATGCTGATCCGTTCGATTCCGCAGGCACTTGCACAGACGGAAAGAGTATGCAGCTCCGTTAATCTGGGCTCGACAAAAACAGGAATCAATATGGATGCTGTCAGACTGATGGGCGAAATCATAAAGGAGACGGCGGAGATTACAAAGGAGCAGGACAGCACGGCTTGTATGAAGCTTGTAGTATTCTGCAATGCGCCGGACGATAATCCGTTTATGGCGGGCGCTTTTCATGGCGTAACGGAGGCGGATGCCATTATCAATGTAGGTGTCAGCGGTCCTGGCGTTGTAAAAACAGCGCTGGAAAAGGTGCGTGGTGAGAACTTTGAAATTTTATGTGAAACGATAAAGAAAACAGCGTTCAAGGTAACGAGAGTGGGACAGCTTGTTGCACAGGAAGCGTCGCGTATGCTCCAGATTCCTTTTGGCATTGTGGATTTGTCTTTGGCGCCGACGCCGGCGATTGGCGATAGCGTTGCGGATATTCTCTGTGAAATCGGTTTGGAATATGCGGGTGCACCGGGAACAACAGCAGCGCTGGCGCTCTTAAACGATCAGGTAAAAAAAGGCGGCGTAATGGCATCCTCCTATGTCGGCGGCTTAAGCGGTGCATTTATTCCGGTATCTGAGGACCAGGGAATGATTGATGCGGTGGCAGCAGGCGCACTTACGCTTGAAAAGCTGGAAGCGATGACCTGTGTCTGCTCAGTCGGCTTGGATATGATTGCGATTCCGGGTAAGACAAAGGCGACGACGATTTCTGGCATTATAGCTGACGAAATGGCAATCGGTATGGTAAACCAGAAAACTACGGCAGTCAGAGTAATTCCGGTAGTTGGAAAAGACGTAGGCGAGCAGGTGGAATTTGGCGGACTGTTCGGCTATGCGCCAATCATGCCAGTCAATGAATTTTCCTGTGATGCGTTTATTAACCGCAGTGGCAGAATTCCGGCGCCGATACACAGCTTTAAAAATTAAGCCAATTGAACAGGGGCAATATGGCTCATTCTGGAAAAGGCAACTTTTTATAGCCTGAAAAATAAAAGAAATAGAGATAGATTCCTTAGTTAGAAAAAATCTAACTAAGGAATTTTTTTGTCCTAAAACCCTTGAAAATACGGGATTCTTTCAAAGAAAGAGAGCGTGACTCCAGGACTCATAAAAGGGAAAATTGAAAGAAAATGATTGACCTATTCAGGATAATTCTTTTTGCCCTTTAGAGGATGAGTCGGGGTGTCCCGCCACACCAATGTGATTTGGAAAACAGGGATTACATGCTCTGCAAAGGCGAGAATATGACTGCTTATACATAAGAACGGAAAAGTTGACAGGAATGTGAGTTATCTAGTACAATAGTAGCAGCAAAAGAAAGGTGGAACAGTAAATGGAAAATCAGAAAGAATTCAAACCATTTATTCCCGCAGACAAGGTTGTACCGGAACTGACGCTTACGTCCATTTTAATCGGCGCAATTCTGGCAGTTTTGTTCGGCGGGGCAAATGCGTACCTGGGACTTCGGGTAGGCATGACAGTATCAGCGTCGATTCCGGCGGCAGTTATTTCGATGGGAATTATCCGCGTGATACTGAAAAGAGACTCCATTCTGGAGAATAATATGGTACAGACCATCGGCTCAGCCGGAGAGTCTGTAGCAGCTGGCGCTATCTTTACGATGCCGGCACTTTTTATGTGGGCAACAGAATTTGGAACGGAAAATCCGTCTCTTATTGAGATTGCCCTGATTGCACTCTGTGGTGGTGTTTTGGGTGTTATGTTTATGATTCCGCTCCGCAGCGCTTTAATTGTACAGGAGCATGGAACACTGCCTTATCCGGAAGGACAGGCATGTGCTGAGGTACTTCTTGCAGGTGAGGAAGGCGGCGCAAAGGCAGGAACCGTATTTGCGGGTCTTGGAATTGCAGCAGTTTATAAATTCATTGCAGATGGATTAAAAGTATTCCCCAGCGAAGTAGATTATTCATTAAAGGGCTACAAGGGCTCCGGAATTGGTATGGACGTGCTTCCGGCGCTGGCTGGTGTTGGATATATCTGCGGACCTAAGGTATCTTCCTACCTGTTGGCAGGTGGTACTGTAGGCTGGTTCGTATTGATGCCGTTAATCGTTCTCTTTGGAGGAGATGCAGTTCTTTATCCTGCAACAGCTCCTATCAGTGAGCTCGGGACATGGGGAATCTGGGGAAGCTATATCCGTTATATCGGTGCAGGCGCTGTAGCCGCAGGCGGCATCCTTTCCTTGATTAAATCTCTTCCGATGATTGTGCGTACCTTTAAGCAGGCGATAGCAGTATATGGAAAGAAGGGCGGACAGAACGACAGATTAAATACAGACCTTCCTATGAATGTTGTAATGATTACGATTGGCGTTGTAGCTGTTATTATGTGGCTGCTTCCCTCTATTCCGGTTAATCTGACAGGCGCTATCATCATTATTATCTTTGGTTTCTTTTTTGCAACGGTATCTTCCAGAATGGTAGGTATTGTAGGAAGCTCCAATAACCCAGTTTCCGGTATGGCAATTGCAACGCTTTTAATCGCAACCATGCTTTTGAAGGCAACTGGAAATATTGGTATGACAGGCATGATTGCAGCCATTACAATCGGTTCTATTATCTGTATTATTGCAGCCATTGCCGGTGATACTTCACAGGACTTAAAGACTGGCTATATTGTAGGCGCAACACCTCGCAAACAGCAGATTGGTGAGATTATTGGCGTTGTTGTATCCGCAGCAGCAATCGGCGGCGTACTGTATCTGCTCAGCAGAGCATGGGGCTATGGCTCCGCAGAGCTTCCGGCTCCGCAGGCAACGCTGATGAAGATGGTTGTAGAAGGCGTTATGGGAGGAGAGCTTCCCTGGGCACTCATTTTCTGCGGTGCAGCCATTGCAATCGTGGTAGAGATTCTGCAGATTCCGGTACTGCCGTTTGCAGTAGGTCTGTATCTGCCGATTCACTTAAGCACACCGATTATGGTCGGCGGTTTAATCAGACTGTATTTTGAATCAAAGAAAACAGATTCTGAGACAGAAAAGAAACAGAGCATTGAGAATGGCGTATTATATTCTTCAGGTCTGATTGCAGGTGAGGGTCTTGTCGGAATCCTTCTGGCAGTGTTTGCAATTATTCCGATGGGAGAGGGTACCTTAGGTGATTTCCTCGGCACCTGTCTTGGAATTGATCTTGGAAACATCGGCGGACTTGTATTCTTTGCTGTTTTATGTGCAACACTGGTATTTTTCATAAAGAAAAAACCGAAAAAGGCATAAGCAGTATGCGTGAAAAAAAGAAAGAAAATTATCTGGACTATATACCAAAGCACAACAGCCTTTTCCCCTATGGGGAAAGGGCTGATGGTCGTATTGAGATTATGAGGAAAAATAAGGGGCTTTTCAACCGGATTGCACAAATCTTTTTCAGGAAACCAAAGGTCAGCCGGATTGAGCTGGATGATTTTGGAAGCTTTGTCTGGAAACAGATTGATGGAAAAAGAAATGTATATGAGATTGGAAAACTGGTAAAAGATAAATTTGGACAGGAAGCAGAGCCCTTGTATGAGCGTCTGACAAAATTCCTTTTTGTATTACGGAATAACGATTTCATCTTGTATGTAAATTTACAAAAAAAGCAAGGAGTGTAATATGGGCGTTTTATCAAATCTGGAACCAAAAGAAGTATTTCATTATTTTGAAGAGCTGTGTCAGATTCCGCATCCCTCTTATCATGAAAAGAAGATAAGCGATTATTGTGTGGATTTTGCGCAGAAGCATGGACTGGAGGTTCATCAGGACAGCATCGGCAATATCATTATGATTAAGGAAGCAACGCCGGGCTATGAAAATGTGGAGCCTCTGATTTTACAGGGACATCTGGATATGGTGTGCGAGAAGGAGCCGGGCTGTACCATTGATTTTGAAAAGGATGGGCTTTCCCTGATGATAGACGGAGACATCATTACAGCACAGGGAACGACGCTTGGCGGAGATGATGGAATTGCCATCGCTTATATTCTTGCCATTTTTGCTTCTAGCAGTTTGGAGCATCCGAGGCTGGAAGCAGTATTTACCGTGAGCGAGGAAGTCGGCATGGAAGGAGCGCATGCCATTGACCTTACGCCGTTAAAGGGTCACAAGCTTTTGAATCTTGATTCAGAAGAGGAAGGCTATCTGCTGACAAGCTGCGCAGGCGGCTGTAGTGCGATCGTTACTGTGCCGGGTGAATGGGAGATACGGCATGGTGTTTCCTGTGAGCTTACGGTGACAGGCTTAAGAGGCGGACATTCTGGTGCGGAAATTGATAAAGGAAGGGCAAATTCCAATCTGCTGCTTGGCAGAGTGCTGATGGCACTGGAAGGAAAGGTACGCTATTCGATTGCAGCTATGGCAGGCGGGCTGAAGGACAATGCCATTGCACGTGAGACAAAGGCAAAGCTTATCGTTGATGGTAAGGATGCAGAAAAGCTTGCAGAGCTTGTTGCGAAGGTGGCAGTTGCTGTGTCAAAAGAGTATGCAGTAACGGATCCGGATATAAAGATTACGGCAGAGCTTTTGGGAGAAGGAGAGGCGAAGGTGCTGACAGAGGAATGTCGCAGCCGGATGCTTACGTTAATCTGCCTTCTGCCAAATGGCATTCAGACTATGAGTGCAGACATTCCCGGACTTGTAGAAACTTCTTTAAATCTTGGAATTCTGACGTTGACAGAAGAAGCGTTATCCTTACGATATGCGCTTAGAAGCTCTGTTCAGACTGCAAGAGATTTTCTTGCCCAGAAGCTGGAGTTTTTAACCAGACAGCTTGGCGGAAGCGTTGCAATAGAAGGCGCTTATCCGGCATGGGAGTTCAAAAAGGATTCTGCGCTTAGAAGAGATATGGTTCGCGTATATAAAGAAATGTATGGAAAAGAACCTGTAATTCAGGCAATTCATGCAGGACTTGAGTGTGGACTTCTGGCAGGAAAAATCAGTGACCTCGATGCGGTTTCTATCGGACCGGATATGAAGGACATCCATACGACAGAGGAAACGCTGAGCATTTCCTCCACTAAGCGGGTATGGGAATATATTATAGAAGTGATTCGTCAGAAATAATAATCTGCCGCTGCATTTCATGAGGCAGATGAGTATGATACCTGTGAAGGACGAGGCTGTTATAAATGTGTGCGGCAAGAATGTCCTTTTCCAGAAGCATAAGAGCGGGCGCGGGCAGATAACGGCGCGCGTCTGCAAGCTTTGAAATGAGCGGAATGGAAGCATTTGAACGGATGGCTGAGAGCAAGGGAGCAGCTTCCCTGCGAAAGCCAAGTATCCTTGCGTAAGGAGCAAAATCCATCATGCGGCACAGCTCCAGGGTATCCTTTTCAATCGTTAATAAGATATGTGCAAGACTGCGGCTGATCCTTGTAAGGGTCAGCTCTTTTGTTTTCAGGGACATACAGAAATCCTCATAGCCTGTATACGTGGGAAGCTGTCTGCAAATCCGGTTGGAAAGGTCGCCTGAGACATCCAGATAGCGGGTAAAGCCTTCAGAGCTTTCAGAAAGCAGCTTATAATGCAGCGCATCGGAAAGCATTTCCGGAAAGATAGGCGCAGTTTTTCCTATCGCGCTTTTCAGAATTGTAAAAGCAGACGCAGGCAGATGCTGAGAAAGTAAAGAAGGCGTATCGCCTTTTTTTAATGCAGTCCGAATGGCGAGGGCAGAACTGAAGGTCTGCTCCAGAAAGTCGTTTTGATAAGCACTGCCTGTACGTGTAATCGTTACCGGCTTTATGGCGCTGTTTCTGGAAAGGAGACTGCGGCAGTATTCAATGCCGAGAATATTATTGGGAGAGGATAAAAGCTCTGCATGGGATACAGAAAGAGCTTTTGCACGGGCTGCTGGAAAAGAAAGCCCGGATCTCAAATTATCCTGTAGGGCGCATCTATAGTCTGCGGGCTGTTTTAAGAGAATGTCAGCCGCTTCCAAAAGCATGGAAATATCGCCAGCTTCACTCCCGAAAACAAGAAAATCTGTAACACCAAGATGCTCCAGGATAGAGACGGCACCATCGGAAAAATATTGTGCACTGGCACAGGCACAGCAGGCAGGCAGCTCCAGTACAAGGTCTGCTCCACAGGAGAGCGCCATTTTTGTGCGCAGGTATTTGTCCAAAAGGGCAGGCTCGCCGCGCTGGGTAAAATTGCCGCTCATGATGACAATTACATAATCGGCGTCGGTAATGCGCCGCGTCTGCTTAAGGTGGTAGAGATGACCATTGTGGAAGGGATTATATTCAGCTATGATTCCAGCGATTTTCATAGAGGTTCCTTTCTTTTTTGTATCCGGCATTTGTATCCGGCAGAGCCGCAAAATAAAAGCTTTTTGCGGCTCGCAATGCTCGATAAAAGATGAAAAACATAAAAAATCATGCAAGCAGATTTTTATGCCTTTCATCTTTTATCTCTGCCGGATACGTATATTATATCATAACCCGGTTTTGTATGCGATTAAACACAATTTTTTTCAATTATGTATCTTGTATACAAAAGGAGAAGTACGCTATAATACTGGTAAAGAATTACTGGAGAAGGAAAAGGAGAATGGGTGGATGAGTTACATTGATTTGATGAAGGAAAAAGCAAGACAAGACTTAAAGACAATCGTGCTTCCAGAGACAAATGATAAGAGGACACTGATTGCAGCATCCCATATTCTGGCAGAGAAGATTGCCAATATTATCATGATTGGTGACGAAGAAAAAATCATGGATGGGGCAAGATGGCTGGAAGTGGATCTGACAGGAGTAACGGTTGTAAATCCGGCAAAATGTGAAAAACTGGATGCCTATGTATCACTCCTGTATGAAACCAGAAAGAATAAGGGAATGACACCGGAGAAGGCGCGCGAGATTCTTTTATCTGATTATCTTACATTTGGCATTATCATGGTAAAGGCAAACGATGCAGATGGTATGGTAGCGGGGGCTTGTCATGCGACTGCGGATACGCTGCGTCCTGCATTACAGATTTTGAAAACAGCAGAAGGAACAAAGCTGGTATCGGCATTTTTCATTTTGGATGTGCCGGATTGTGAATATGGCTATCAGGGAACCTTTCTGTTTGCAGACTGCGGTCTGAATCAGGACCCTACCTCAGAGGAACTGGCAGCAATCGCAGACACAAGTGCAAAGAGCTTTAGAAGCTTAATTGGTGCAAAACCGGTGATTGCAATGCTTTCCCATTCCACAAAAGGAAGCGCAAAGCATCCGCTGGTAGATAAGGTAGTAGAGGCAGTCCGGATTGCACATGAGCAGTATCCGCATCTGACACTGGATGGAGAGCTACAGACAGACGCAGCCCTTGTTCCGCAGATTGCAAAATCAAAAGCACCGGGCAGCGAGGTCGCAGGAAAGGCTAATGTGCTTATTTTCCCGAACCTTGACTGTGGTAATATCGGATATAAGCTGGTACAGCGGCTTGGTAAGGCAGAAGCTTATGGACCGATGCTGCAGGGTATTGCAAAACCGGTAAACGACCTTTCCAGAGGCTGCTCATGGGAGGACATTGTCGGCGTAGTTGCGTTGACTGCAGTTCAGGCACAGCTTTCCTAAAAAATAAAATTTGCTGCAGCGGGGCGGCAGAACAGGGGGATTCAAAGGATGAATATTTTGGTAATCAACTGCGGAAGCTCTTCTCTGAAATTTCAGTTGATTGATTCAAAGAGCGAACAGGTTATTGCAAAAGGACTCTGTGAGCGAATTGGCATAGAAGGAAGCCGTATTGTATATCAGAAGCCGGGAATGGATAAGAAAATAACACAGGCGCCAATGGAAGACCATAAGGTAGCAATCCGTATGGTTATTGATGCGCTGACGGATGCAGAGACGGGTGTAGTTTCCAGTCTTTCCGAGATTGGCGCGGTAGGGCATCGTATTGTGCATGGTGGCGAGAAGTTTGCTGCGTCTACCCTGATTGATGACGAGGTAATTGCTGCGATTGAAGCATGCAGCGAGCTTGCACCATTACATAATCCGGCAAACCTGATTGGCATTCGTGCCTGCGCGGAACTGATGCCGGGTACGCCTATGGCAGCGGTATTTGATACGGCATTTCATCAGACGATGCCGGAGGAAGCATATTTATATGGAATTCCTTACAGCTATTATGAAAAGGATAAGATCAGACGCTATGGCTTTCATGGGACGAGCCACTCCTATGTGTCTAAACGTGCGGCACAGGTGCTTGGCGAGGATATTATAAAATTAAAGCTGATTGTGTGTCATCTTGGCAATGGCGCCAGCGTTTCCGCAGTAAAATATGGAAAATCAGTAGATACATCCATGGGATTGACACCGTTGGAAGGTCTGATTATGGGAACGCGAAGCGGGGACATAGACCCGGCAATTATCGAATTTATTGCACATAAAGAAGGAAAAACGCTGGAAGAAATCATGAAGATTTTAAATAAGGAATCCGGCGTGCTGGGCGTTTCTGGTGGTCTTTCTTCAGATTTCAGAGATTTGGAGGATTCTTATCTGGCAGGAAAGCCGGAGGGAACACGGGCGATGAAGACCTTTGCTTACCGTGTTGCAAAGTATATTGGCGCATACACAGCGGCGATGAACGGTGTAGACGGTATCTGCTTTACGGCAGGGCTTGGTGAGAACAGCGCCCTTGTCCGCAGTATGATTTGTGAGTATCTTGGTTATCTGGGCGTAAAGCTGGATCAGGAGCAGAATAAAAAGCGTGGCGAGGATTTGGTCATTTCAACAGCAGATTCCAATACAAAGATACTTGTCATCCCGACGAATGAAGAACTTGCGATTGCAAGGGAAACATACGCGCTTGTAAAATAACAGAAATATTCGTTGACAAAATATCTCATGTTATGTATAATAATACGAGTGTGAACAGGGGTCTATAATGATACTGAATTTAACGGACATATTGACAGCAGAAGGAAGGACGGTTAAGAAGGAAACAGAGTTTACGCCGTCTGTTCTGGAATATAGCGGATGCCAGTATCCGGTGCTTGAAAAGCAGCCTGTTTTTCTGACGATTTCCAGTAAAGGAAAAGGAAGGGCAGAGGTTGCGATAGAACTGGAGATGACAGTAGGGCTTTATTGTGACCGTTGTCTGAAAGAGGTTCCTTATCATTTTTCTTTGAAATTTTCAAGACAGGTTTTCATACCGGAGCTTGAAGCGGCTGTTTCAGAGGAAGAGCAGGATACAGGACTTTTCGGTTATCAGTTCGATGTAGACGACCTTATATATGATGAAATTTCAGTAGAGTGGCCAATGAAAGTCCTGTGTAAACCGGACTGTAAAGGAATCTGCAGCGTATGCGGTGGAGACCTGAATGAGGGAACCTGCGGGTGTGATACCTTTGTTCCTGATCCGAGATTGGCGGCGATAAAGGATATTTTTAACGCGGGTAAGGAGGTGTAGAGATGTCTATCTGTCCCAAGAACAAATCTTCCAAAGGAAGAAGAGACAAGCGTAGAGCAAACTGGAAAATGAGCGCTCCTACGTTGGTAAAATGCAGTAAATGCGGCGCACTGATGATGCCTCACAGAGTATGCAAGGCTTGCGGCTCTTACAACAAGAAAGAAATCATCAGCGTTGACTAATGTCAGTAAAATGGGGTTTTCCGATTAAATCGGAAGACCCTTTTTTCTGTCTATTTTAAACGTTTAAAAAGGGATATAACCGAGGCTATATCCCTTTTTAAATGCTCAAATTACAAGATGGGCGGCGTATCCATCATCTCAGGTACTCTTGCGAGTGC
>CAKRYY010000032.1 GCA_934432885.1 uncultured Lachnospiraceae bacterium | reverse complement strand
GGATGGTACCGAGAAAGAAGTCTCTATTCGCATCGTATATGAAATCATTGAGCGCATTACAAACAAATATGGTCAATTCCTCATGGAACCTGATATCGAGGTCAATACCTTTTGGACAAATCTTGACTGGAATGACCAGGATATCATAAACAATTATCATGCGCATGGTGAATGCGAGCAGTACCACAGTGAGCTTAAGACTGACGTGAATCTGGAAAGACTGCCTTCAGGTAAATTTGATACAAATGAACTTGTTTTAGAACTTGCAATTTTAGCTTTCAACTTACTCAGAATGATCGGTCAGGAAACCTTGGGGCGACGCAATCCAAGACACAAGGAAAATGTAAAGTGGTGTCGCCGCAGAACAGTGATAAACAATCTGATTAATATGGCCTGCCATGTAACCAGACATGCAAGACAGATGGTGATTGGTCTAGGCAAAAGTAACGTCTGGCGAGATGTTTTTCAGTATGTATATGGTTCCTTCACATATTCTACAGCATAGTAATTACTATAAAGTTCATAGCTTTATTTTGTGCACTCTTTTATCGCAAAAACAAATGGAGTAGAGCCAGACAACAATAGTGAAGTTGAAAAATGTGTGCAAAATCTTGTGATGAGATATCTATTGCCGTACAAAAACAATGGATGGCAAAAAAATCAGACCAACTTCACGTATTCAGGAATTATTGAAGTTTTATAAATGAAAAGAGATCCTATTATTTACAAGATATCTTGGATTGATATACAATTTATGGGTGAGAAGAAATAGTAAAATAGAGTATTATTGTGTTACAAATGGAGGGATAAAATGGCATTACCAAAACCAAAAGGAATACAATTAGAAGTTTTAGATTTAAAGCCAATAGGGCATAATGTTGTTTTAGGAACCGCTGGAAGCGGAAAAACCACATTGGCAATTTACAGAGCAATAGGGTTGGCAAATTATAGTCCTAAAGATAATATACTTTTAATCACATTTAATACAACATTAGTTAAATACTTAGAAGCAATTGTTGGAAGTGAACTCCCACCAAATATTCATGTGAGAAATTATCATAAGTTCGCGAGGGGGTATTTGGCAAGTAGAGGAAAGATGCCACGTTGGAATGGTATTGTGTCGGGAATAGAAGATGGTGATACAAAAAAATTACTTTTAATTAGGCAAGCATTGGAAAATTTGCGGTCACAAAATCCAGCGAATAATACATACAAGAGAGATGATACTGTATTTTTAGAAGAAATTAGTTGGATTGAGAAAATGGGTATAACGACTTTATCGGAGTATGAGGCAATGGAAAGAATTGGACGGTCTGATACTAGGATTAAGCGAGAAAATAGAAAGTATTTTTATGCTGTTTATGAAGAATACAAAAAAATTAGAAAAGAAGAGGGATATTGGTATGATTGGGAGGATATTGCTCAAACAGTTTATAGTGAGTTGTTATCAGATCAAAATGAGAGAATGTACAAGCATATAGTGATAGATGAAGGGCAAGATTTATCTCCGATTATGCTTAAATCATTAGTGAATGCAATCCCTCAAGATGGATCGCTAACTTTTTTTGGAGACGTCGCACAACAGATTTATGGTTCGAGATTATCATGGAGAGATGCTGGCTTAAATATTGAGAAAAGAAAGATATGGAGATTTGACAGGAATTATAGAAATAGCAGAGAAATAGCACGATTTGCTATTGCTGTTTCAAAATCAAAATATTTTGAAAGTATTTCCGATTTAGTTGAACCAATTATGCCGACAGCATCATCGCCACTTCCGGCACTGGTTAAGTTTGAAAATGAAGAGAATGAATTGAAATGGGTTGTAGAGAATGCCATAAGTGCTTCTGCAAGACAGAGTGTTGCAATACTTGTGAGAAACCGAGAGTTAGTCAATATAGTTGAGGAGAAAGTAAGGGAGAAAGGCATAAAACCACAGATTTTAAAAAACAAAATGGGAACAATGATAATAAATGCCAGGATATCAATAGGAACCTATCACTCGGCAAAAGGATTAGAATTTGAATTAGTTATGTTACCGTTTTGTTCACAAGAATATCTCCCAGGAGAAGATAAAGTCAAGGCATTAGAAAGTCGTGATGAAGCACTGAAGGAAGACATTAAATTAATTTATGTTGCGGTTACTAGAGCTAAAAGTGGATTAATTATATCATATAGTGGAGAAAAGACAGAATTATTACCAGATAACGTAGATAATCTTTATATTGAAAGGGAAATAAAATGATCATTGAAATCCAAAGCGAGATAAAAAAACGAAATATAACCAGGTTATGCCATTTCGTACATACGAATAAATTGCTACACATTTTAAGTTCAGAGGAAGGGATAAAGGCTGTTGATTTTATTGATGAGGACATATTGGTTCAAAATGATACAGATAGGTATGATGGAAAAACAGATTATGTGAATTGCTCGATTCAGTATCCTAATTATTGGTATTATAAGAGAGTTAAAGATAATAATCATATTTTTCCGGATTGGGCGATTATTTTTATTGATCCTATAGTTGCCACATTGGAAACAACTCAGTTTTGCCCTGTTAATGCTGCAAAAAGGTATGGTGCATATATAAAAAAAGGATATGAAGGTTTTTTAGGAATATTTGCCCATAATGTAGATGGATTTTCACGAAATGAAAATATGTTCAGTAATATACCGACGAATGATCAGGCAGAAGTGCTAGTTTATTCTAATATTCCGAGAAAGTTTATTACAGGAGTTGCTTTTAAGGATGAAAGTATAGCGAAGCAAAAAATTGCGGAATGGAAAACATTAGAAATTCCAAATATTGATGTCTATGTAGCTCCAGAATTATTTGAGCGAGTAATGAGCGAAAAAATTCATCGAGGAATGGTACCTTCTGAAAAACGTTATGAGGAGATATGAATATGAAAAGAATATTTTCTGAAAAATATAAGGGGGCAATGCTGGCAGCAGCTATAGGTGATGCGCTTGGTTGGCCTAATGAACAAAATAGCAATAATTTGAATAAACATTACAATGAATTAAACGCATTTGTTGAGTGGAGTAGAAAATGCGGAGGTAGGTATTGGCCATATGAAGAGAGGATATGTGCAGGAGAGTATAGTGATGACACCCAATTACTGATTGCCACTCTTAGAAGTCTTTTAAGAGGAAATCAGTGGGGGACTTATTTTAGACAAGTTGAATTGCCAGCATGGTTGGAGTATCAAAGAGGAGGTGGAGGTGCTACAAAACGTGCGGCAAAAGTATGGGCGAAAGGTATTTCACCATGGGATGAGAGGAATGATGAGAAATTAATACGATCTTATTACATGGCTGGTGGTAATGGTGTTGTAATGAGGATTATGCCGCATGTCATAAAAAATGAAGAAGATATTGAATATATCATGAAGCAGGTTTTGCTTAATGGAATGTATACTCACGGACATCCCCGGGCTTTAGTTGGTGCTATGCTATATGCATATAGTTTAGCGTATATATTTTCTTTAGAAACTACATTAGAGTATGGAGAACTAATTGAAGAATTAATAAATAAAAAGGAGGTTTGGGGAAATTTACCAAAAGTTAATAATATAGAGGCATGGAAAGAAGAGGCACAGAGGTATCTAAGCATAGACTATGACATTTTATGGAAAGATTGTGTAAATGAAACAGTTGAGTATCTCAAAATTGCAAGAGAGGGTATAGTACAAGGAGTGCTGGATATTGGGAATGGAATTTTGGAGAAATTATGCTGTTTTGATAAAAAGGTAAATGGGGCCGGAAACGTTTCGGCAGTTATTGCGATATATTTGTTTTCCAAATATGCGGCAGATCCATATAAAGGTTTAATGGAAACGATAAATTTAAAAAATACAGATACAGACACGTTGGGATCTATGGTAGGAGCATTATTTGGTGCTTTGCATGGGGATAGTTGGATTCCTATTGAACTTCGAGGAGTACAAGACTATAAAGTTTTTGAGCAACTTATTGTTTGGTTGTTAGAAGGAAAAGAAATTTTTGACGAGAAACAGCAATATCGTCTTTTTAGTTGTGAGCAAGTAAGTAAATTGACTATTGGCGAAATGATTGAGGTATTACCGTTTGGCAAATTAGAATTAATAGAAATTCGAAATGAAAAGACATTTTCGAGAAATATGTATGCTGTAACTTTTGTGTGTAGAACTGGATATGGACAAACGATTTTTGCAACAAAAGTAGGACGCAATAGCCAAGAGGACCGACAAAAAAGTGCTGATCAAATATCAGAACCTTCATTTGACTTAAGGATAAACAAGGCAGTGATTATAGAATTAGGAACTATATTCAATAATGTACGTTCTACTTGTGATTTTGTTGAAATAGTAACATCACTGATGAAATTAATAGAACAAAGAGAATCTTTATCTAAAGAATTTATTGATTATTATAAAGAGAAGTGGAAAAAATATAGAATAACTAAGAAACAAATGGAGATGGCGTATAAGTTATTGATGAAATGATTATATTGACATGGCAGCATTTTAAAAACATATAATCGGTCTAAGAACAAACTGGTTTATATACAATAGAAGAGTGATTATTAAACCTGTAGAATAAATATTTCCCATGTTAATCGAAATTGTTCGACAATCACTCTATACATGTGATATACAACCGACCTCAAAATACCAGTAAATCTGCGGACACCTTAGAAGCTGCTATGACAGCTCAGGGTATTTGCTAATTTAAAACCTATAAGATAATAAAGACATGAAAAGTCCTATAAACCAAGCGTTTATGGGACTTTTTTATGTATTGAAGTGACAAAAGAAATGTCAGAATGTAATCTTATTGAATGAAATCAATGTGAATAAAGATAGAAGTGTATTATCACAAATGTAGAATATATTATTTTGAAAGATGCTGTAAAATTTTAAGTTGAATTTTACAACTTCCTTTCGTATAATATCTATGTAAGATAAAGAAACTATATCAAAGAAAGGGAGTTGATTTTATGCCTAATATATTACCTGTATCAGATTTAAGAAATTATAATGAAGTATTAAAAAATTGCCAAGTGGGAGAACCGGTATTTTTAACCAAAAACGGAAGAGGCAAGTTTGTGGTTATGGATATTGCAGATTATGAACGTGAAAAGGCAGAGAAGAAGCTGCTTATGAAATTGCAGGAAGCGGAGGAGGCAGTTAAGGATGAAGGTGCTTGGATGAGTCTGGATGAACTGAAAGCATCTGTTGGAGTATAGCCTATGATGAAATTGAGAATTAACCCTTTAGTTGCAGAGGACTTAAAGAATATTAAAGAGTATATTGCTGAAGACAATGAAGAAATGGCAGTAAAAACCATTCAGGAGATATACACTCAATTTGAGAATATGCGGCAATTTCCGTATATGGGAGCTGACCTTTCTAAAAGAGTCAGCTTTCGGACGGATTATAAATATACGATTTGTGGTAATTATGTTGTGCTATATAAGATTGGAAAAGGGTATGTGGAGATTTATCGAGTAGTAAACCGGTATCAGGATATTATGCAGGTATTTAGATGAAAATAGAGTATATCATGTAGAATGCTTTTGGAAAAGGGAGATGGATACGCCCATATTACATGAGTAAAGAGGAGAAAGAAATTAAGATAATAAAGACATGAAAAGCCCTATAAACCAAGCGTTTATGGGACTTTTTTATTTCATAGGAAATTTCTCCCTATGAAATAAAAAACACTCCGCATGGAGCGCACCGCGGCAGAAACGAGTCGATAATAAAATCCCTGTGTTTGGAATTGATACGTATATTTTGCAACCGGGCTATGATATTTTGCAGGTTGGTTGTGGGATGATTGAAATTGGGTAAGCGAATGCCTATGATATGTACAGAGGTGGCATAATGAAGTTGATACTTAAGGAAAATCCAGATGCGGAATTAACTGTAACAGTAGAATATCCTAACCAGAACAGTCAGGTATCACGTATCATTCAGAAAATGAAAACAGAGGAAAGGTTTCTGATTGGCAGTGAGAAGGCAGAAGCTGTAAAGTTCTGGTGCCGGATATTTTTTATATAGAAAGCGTTGATAAGCGTACTTTTATGTATACAAAAGAAAAGATATTCAGAAGCGAAAAACGCCTGTATCAGTTGGAGCGTGAACTGAAGGAATATGATTTTGTGAGAGTGAGTAGGACCTGTCTGTTGAATATGAATGAGCTTGTGCATATAAGGATGCTGTCAAACAGCAGATTGGAGGCCGAGCTGTCAAATGGAGAGAAAATAATTGTTTCACGAACTTACATTTCGGAAATAAAGAGAAAGCTTTTTGGGGAGGTGCAGAAATGAAGAAATATATACAAAAATCGTTAATGCTGTCAGCAATAATATGGATTGTTGTGACATTGGTTTCATTTTTTGGTTTTGAATATAGAGAGGAAATGAAGCTGAATTTTTTAATTGTAATGCTGTCATTTCTGAGTATGGGAATCCACTATTTTACATTGTACATATTTTGCGACAGCTTTTTAAAGGAACTAATCTGCAAATATGTTTTGATAGAAGCCATGGTCTTGACTGTTGGAGTATTCAGCGGATGGTTCATAAAAGAAAATTGGTGGATGTCGTTTGTATATGTGACTTTCGTTTTTGTTTTGGCTTATTTATTGGGAATTGCACAGTTGAAGCGGGATGTTCAGGCGATTAACCAAAAACTTACAGAAAGGAAAACGGAGAGGCTATGCGCTTGATAAGCTGCTGGTTCGATTTGGCTTTTTGAGGGCTTCAGTAATACTGGGATTTGTATGGGGAATCTGGCATCTGCCATGGTATTTTATGCCGGGACAGGCACAGTACAATTTGCTGCAGGATTCTGTTTTTCATGCAGTTATGTGTATTCCCAGTGTGATGCTGTTAAGCGTCTGGGTTAGCTTTGTCTATATAAAAACAAAACGCAGCATTCTGGCGGGAGCACTGGTGCACATGTTTAGCAATTTGGTGGGCAGTCAGCTGCTGTCTCCAT
The DNA here is from genome assembly GCA_934432885.1 of uncultured Lachnospiraceae bacterium. GTDB lineage: Bacteria > Bacillota > Clostridia > Lachnospirales > Lachnospiraceae > VSOB01. The sequence continues at coordinate 24,813 of CAKRYY010000032.1, read as the reverse complement.
ACACGACAGAGGTTAGCGTAATGATTCGCTATACCAATATGACCTTTTTTGCAATTGTAATATTGTATGTGAAATTTTCAAAGAAATTTGAAAAGGAAGTGGAAGAGCAGATTGCCGTAATTAGGGCGGAAGAAATTGCGTCAGCAGAGGAATAGTAGATGGAGCATAATTGTTGGCATATTCAAAAATGAATAAATAATTAAGAAAAACCAGAAAACTTAAACAAATATTAAATAATTTTAAGCACATTGCATCACTTTTTGTAATTCTTCAACAGTGATTTTTGCAAAAATCCTAAAAACCTCTTTATTACCAGATACAGATTTGCTATAATATGGTTGTTGTTTTAGCAGTATCGTATCAAAAGGAAACAATATAATTGGACAAAAGGAGAGAGGACAAATGCAAGACATGGATACGCAGTTACAAAACGGCGTCCACACGAAGAAAGTGAGTGCGCTGCAGTCGATCAAGCTAAAGATACTTTTACTGGTAATATTGGCGATTGTGACATCAACTCTGATTAATCTGCTGACAAGTATTCCCTTGATGCAAAAGAGCGTTACCGGTCTGGTAAAGGATTACATGAATGATCTGGCAAAGATTACCGGTCAAAATCTGGACAAAGAGATTGAACTGGCTGGCAGGGATAAGGTCATGAATCTCGATGAGATTTCTTCTATATTAAAAGGTGTATGTGTAGAAAGCATGTCCAGCAGCTATGCCTATATGGTTGGCGCAGATGGAACGATGATTTATCATCCGACAGCAGATAAGATTGGTAAGCCTGTAGAAAATGAGGCGGTAAAGCAGGTACTGCAGCAGCTGTCACAGGGGAATCGCCTGGAGACGGATGTTATTACATATAAATTCAAAGGTGTAAATAAATACGCATCCTTCTATGTTGGGCAGGGAATGGATTATATTCTGATTGTAACAGCTGATGAATCAGAGGCGCTGGCAACTGTAAGCAGTATTCTGGTGCGCAATATAGTTGGTTCTTTGCTGATTCTGATCATCTGTGCAGTGATTGCTATGGTGATTGCAATTCAGATTATGAAGCCTATCATAAATATTACGGGAAGCATTACAAACCTTTCCGACCTTGACTTTACAGAGGATAAAAAAGCGGAAGCGCTTGCCAGAAGAAAAGATGAAACAGGTATGCTGGCAAAAGCAGCAGTTATTTTACGGACAAAGCTTGCAGACTTTGTTGCCAATATGCACACACAGAGCACTGCTTTTTACGAAGCTTCAGAGTCTATGAACAGCAATGCAAGTGAGATTACACGTTCTGTTGAGCAGGTGGAGAAAGCAGTTAATGAGATTGCAGACGGCGCTACTTCTCAGGCACAGGAAACACAGACTGCGACAGAGAATATTATCCTTATGGGTGATATGATTCAGGAGACCAACCAGGAGGTCGAAGACCTGCGCGCAAACGCACGTATCATGCGTTCTGCGGGTGAAAAGGCAATGGAGATTCTGGCAGAGCTTGGCGCAATCAATCAGCAGACCAAGGATGCTATTCAGGTTATTTATAATCAGACGACACATACCAATTCTTCAGTTGCAGAGATTAAGAAAGCGACAGATATTATTACAGATATTGCAGAAGAAACCAATCTGCTTTCCTTGAATGCTTCTATTGAGGCGGCAAGAGCTGGCGAGGCAGGCAGGGGCTTTGCAGTAGTTGCTTCTCAGATTCAGCAGCTTGCTGACCAGTCAAATGCTTCAGCAAGCCAGATTGCAGCTACGATTACCGCACTGATTACAGAATTTGACGAGACCATGAAAACGATGGAAGCTATCAAGGAAGTCATTGCAAAGCAGGATGAGGATGTAACCAATACAGAAAATGCGTTTAATGCAGTAAAGGATGGTATTTCCAAGTCAATTGATGGTATCCGTGCCATTGCGGCAAAGACAGCCCAGCTTGATGAAGCAAGGGTTAAGGTTGTCGATGTCGTACAGAATCTGACAGCAATTGCGCAGGAGAATGCAGCAAGTACAGAGGAAACCTCTGCAACAGTTGCTGAGGTTAGTACGATTATGGGAAATATGGCAAGTAATGCTGAACAGCTTCATAAGATTGCAAATGAGCTGGATGAAAGCATCAAACAGTTCTGCATTGAAAAATAAAAAATGCAGTGCGAAGCAAATAATAGGTGTAAAACATATACTATAATGTTTTCAGATACCATACTTGCAAGAGCAGATAGTAGATATATGACCGTAAAGAGTAGAAAAAGCCGTCTTACTGGAAACAGTGAGGCGGCTTTTACACTGTAAATTCTCTATTATGCAGAATTTTTTCAGCAGGTTGTGTTGAAATGTTTGTAAGTTCGAAAATATGAGTTGTATTTTCGTAAAAAACCTTGTATTGTATGGGTAGATGGAGTACAATCAAGATAATAGTCATAAAGTACTAATTGGAATAGTAATTGAGGAATGCTTAAAAAGCAATTATGAAAAAGAGCTTATACGAACAGATAAAAAGCTATATACCCTGGAATGAGCAGGAAGAGGTTGACAGGGAAGAAATTCTGCGTGCACTTTTACAGGAGGATATTTTTCTGCGCAGCAGCAGACTTGCCCATGTTACAGCATCTGCATGGACGGTAAACAGGGAACGGAATCGGGTGCTGATGGCATATCACAATATTTATCATTCATGGTCATGGCTTGGCGGTCATGCAGATGGAGAAGAGGATTTGCTTTCCGTAGCAATGCGTGAGGTGAAGGAGGAGAGCGGGATTTGGAATGTCATACCTGTTTCTGAGGAGATTTTTTCACTGGAAGTGCTGACGGTAGATGGACATGAGAAAAAAGGAATGTATGTACCTTCCCATCTTCATCTGAATATAACCTATTTGCTGGAGGCGGATGATGGAGAGTCTCTTATAGGCAAACCGGATGAAAACAGTGCGGTTGCATGGTTTTCACCAAAGGAGGCAGTGGCGGCTTCGACAGAACCATGGTTTCAGGAACGAATTTATGAGAAATTGAATCAGAAATTGATAAAGTGGGTGAGAGAGTGTGAGTCCCTATAATTTTGATCGTACATACGAAAAATGGAAGAAGCTGGTAGAAAATGGCAACCTTCTGATAGCAATAGTGATGCTGTGCACAGAGATTCTCGGCTATTTTATATTGAAGGGGAATAACCAGATAACGACCAGTATTTCCTATTATGTTACCCGTTTTTTAATTGCACCGACTCTGTTTAACTTTGGTACATTGTCAATCAGTTATTTTATGATGCGGAATCCTCGTTTTGCAGGCCGTAAGGGTGATTATATTCCGCTTGTAGAGCTGCTAATCCTCTGTACGAGCGGTGCTATTACGCATCACATTTTCCCGGTTATTGCAGCGGGATTATGCTTTCCGATTTTTGTTAGTATCGTGTATGATAATCCTAAGATAACGCGAAACATCTGGCTTTTATCGTTTTTGTCCCTGTCTGCAATTTATATGGAACGGTGGTATTGCCAGGTTTATATGGGGACAGACAGTCCATTCCTTCTTATGGAAACAATGGTTAGCTGTGCACTGATTATATCGGCTTATATTACCTGCATGATTCTCTTGAAATTCTGGGCAGAGAAAAAGCAGATTATGGAGGAGATGCACAAGTATGAGCTGCGGCTTCAGGAGGAATTAAACAGAGAACCAAGAACTGGACTGTACAATGCTTCAGCATTTTTAAACAAGCTATATAAAGAGACGGAAAAGAGCCGTTTTACCCAGTGGCCGCTTATGTGTATGATGATTGACGTGGATGATTTTAAGAGAGTCAATGATACCTATGGACATGCGAAGGGGGATAAGGTTTTAGAACGTGCGGCTGTGATTCTGCAAAAGCATTTTAAAGAAGAGGAGTTCCCTACGAGGTATGGCGGCGAGGAGTTTGCCTGCATTGTCCGTGAGGGAACGATTGTGGATTTGAAGGCGAGGGCGGAAGCGATGCGTCAGGAGTTTATGGCGCAGAGCTATGATTTTATGGATGAGCCTGTAACCATGAGCGTCGGCATTGCACAGTGGAAGGTGGGAATGAATGACGAGGCGTTGTTTGAAGCGGCGGATAAAGCGCTGTACCGTGCAAAGAATATGGGAAAAAACCGGATTGTAATCTGGAGCGACGCTTATGAAAAAATATAACATTTTATATGGACAAAACGAAAGAAAACGTTTACAATAAGCAATGGAGTAGAATCCTTAAAAATTACGACGGTTGAAAGGAAGGTACGAAAAATGGCATTAGTAACAACCAAAGAAATGTTTAAAAAAGCATACGACGGACATTATGCAATCGGTGCTTTTAATGTAAACAACATGGAAATCGTTCAGGGTATCACAGAAGCAGCAGGTGAACTGAAATCCCCGATTATCCTTCAGGTTTCCGCAGGTGCAAGAAAGTATGCACAGCACGAATACCTTGTAAAATTAGTAGAGGCAGCGCTTGAATTAAATGATATTCCGATCGCTCTGCACCTGGATCACGGCGCAGACTTCGAAATCTGCAAGGCTTGTGTAGACGGTGGATTTACTTCCGTTATGATTGATGCTTCCAAATATTCCTTCGATGAGAATATTGCAATTACAAAGAAAGTTGTTGAGTACGCACATGATAAGGGCGTAGTTGTAGAGGCTGAGCTTGGTAAATTAGCTGGTATCGAGGATGACGTTAAGGTTCATGCTGATGATGCACAGTATACACAGCCGGATGAAGTAGAAGAATTCGTAAGCCGTACAGGCGTTGATTCCCTTGCAATCGCAATCGGAACCAGCCATGGTGCATACAAATTCAAACCGGGTCAGAAGCCTCAGCTTCGTTTTGACATTCTGGAAGAGGTTTCCAAGCGTCTTCCTAACTTCCCTATCGTTCTGCATGGTGCATCCTCCGTATCTCAGGAGTATGTAAAGATTATTCAGGCAAACGGCGGTAACTTAAAGGATGCAATCGGTATCCCGGAAGATATGCTTCGTGAAGCAGCTCGTTCCGCAGTCTGCAAGATTAACATCGACTCTGACCTTCGTCTTGCAATGACAGCAGGTATCAGAGAGGTTATGTGGAATGATCCTTCCATATTCGATCCGAGAGAATATCTTAAAGTTGGTCGTCAGTATGTAAAGGATGTTGTTGCACACAAGATTACAGAGGTTCTGGGCAGCAACGGCAAAGCCTGAGCAATATCTGATTCAAAATCAAATGAGACAAATTAAGAAAGAGAATCCCGTAAAATGGGATTCTCTTTTTTGCGCAGCGCGCGGAAATGAATTTTGTTGTTATATCTTTATGACAACTGATACGTAATCCCCTGCTGGTCCAATAGCTGCAAAAATACTTTGTCCCATTTTTTTGCAAAGTCTTTATCGGTTGAAAAAGAAGAGAATGAGATGCCAGTGGTGCAGGTCATTTTGCCGTTATCATATCTTATGGTTACGACGAGTGCTTTTATCAGTTCCCTTTCAAGCTGCTCAAAAGAGCAGTCAAGGTATTTTGGCGCAGCCTCCGGCTTTAGGGATAAAACGATTTTCATGCTGACCGGTGAACGTTTCCCGCGAATCAGAGAAAAACAGATGGTGCGCATGTCTGCCCAACAGGAAAATTCATAAGGGTGAAGATTTTTATCCTCCCATTCTTCGGTAGAAAAAAATTCTTTTTCAATGCGGCCGTCGATTTGGAAGGCATTGCTGGTAACGATAGAAGCCTGCTGAAGCAAAAATGCGTCAAAGCAGTCAGAGGTCAGTAAGTTTCCCATAAATTGTTTGTGCGAGGTAATCAGGCAGGAAATCATGGCATTTTTCCTTTCTTTTTTTAAGTTATGATAAGGCTGTGAATTGAATAGTATTATACAGAGTTGCGGGAGAAAATACAATCAAAATCTCTTTACAGAAAACTGGTATCATGGTACTATTACATAGTAATTAAAACTATGTGATAAAATAATGTAAATCTGATGATACAGAACAGTATTCAGGTTTCGATATACCGGAGGACTATATGAGCTATAAAATTATACTGGATAGCTGTGGAGAGCTGCCCAAGGAATTGCAGAATGACAGCAGATTTGAGCGGGTTCCGCTTGCGCTGGATGTGGGAGACTATCATATTCTGGACGATGAAACCTTTGACCAGAAGGAATTTTTGCAGCAGGTAGCCGCATGCCCACAGTGTCCGAAATCGTCCTGCCCTTCGCCGGAGCGTTATATGGAGGCGTGCAATTCGCCGGCGGACCATATTTATATCATAACGCTTTCTTCTCATTTGAGTGGCAGCTATAACAGCGCCGTGCTTGGCAAGAAGCTCTATGAAGAAAAATATGGAAAAAAGGATATTTGTGTAATTGATTCTCAGTCAGCCTGCTGCGGACAGACCCAGATAGGATTGCTGGCTGCGGAGCTGGAGGAAGCGGATGTTCCTTATTTTCAGATTGAGAAGCAGCTTATCCAGTATCGTAATGAGATGAAAACCTACTTTGTTTTGGATAATCTTGAGACGCTTCGGAAAAATGGAAGGCTTTCCGCTGTAAAATCTATGGTGGCACAGACACTCAATATAAAGCCTGTCATGTCGGCAATCAGCGGCGTCATCATTCAGAAGGGGCAGAGCATCGGAATTAAAAAAGCATTGGCAAAGATGGTAGACTATATGCTGAAGGAGATTCCTGATTTGAAGGACAGACGGATTATGATTACGCAGTGCAACTGTCCGGAGCGGGCAGAGCTTGTAAAGGGATTTCTGCAGAGTAAATTCCCCGGAAAAGAGATAGCGGTATTGGAAGCAAGAGGCGTCAGCAGTATGTATGCAAACGACGGTGGCGTAGTAATTACCGCATAAGCTTTTAAAGTATCTGAAATGTAAGTGAGGAATGTGTTAAAAAGAAAAGGATGGCGAGCTGCAGGATAAGGATTGCAGGCATGCCATAGACAAAATACCAGTGCCTTGTCTTGTGGCGGAAGGTATACATGCCGGCGATAGAGCCGATGCTGCCGCCAATCAGGGCAATGATAAAGAGAGTGGACTCAGGAATACGGAAGGCGCCTTTTCGCGCCTTCCATTTGTCTATTCCCATCAATGCAAATCCAAGAATATTCAGAATGATAAAATAGCTGACAAGTGTCAGAATCACATCCATTCAAAAATCCTCCGATGCGTAAAGCAGTCTTTTATGTAATAGGAAAATCCTCTGAATTGAGATTCTTTGTTCTTTCTATTTCTGGTTCTTTTCAACTTCCTGCATCTTCATAGCGCGTACCTTGCAGGAAAGTCCAAACAGGTTGATAAAGCCTTCTGCGTCATGGTGGTCATACATATCGCCGGTAGTAAAGGAAGCGATGCTCTCATTGTATAAGGAATACGGAGAGGTGGTTCCAGCTTTGATAATGTTGCCTTTATAGAGCTTGAATTTTACTTCACCGGTTACATACTGCTGTGTAGATTCGATGAACGCCTGAGCAGCCTCGCGCAGAGGGGTAAACCATTTTCCTTCATATACGATTTGAGCAAGCTTGTTGCCCATTTCTTCTTTTTCACGATAGGTATCACGGTCAAGAATCAGCTCCTCCAGCTGCTGATGTGCTTCATAGAGGATGGTTCCGCCGGGAGTTTCGTATACGCCTCTGGATTTCATGCCGACAACACGGTTTTCTACGATGTCAATGATGCCGATGCCGTGCTTGCCGCCTAATGCGTTCAGTGTGCGGATAATATCAGAAACCTTCATCTTTTTGCCGTTGACAGAGGTCGGAACACCCTTTTCAAAGGTCATGGTAACATATTCGCCTTCATCCGGTGCTTTTTCTGGTGTTGTGCCGAGAACAAGCAGATGGTCATAGTTAGGTTCATTTGCAGGATCTTCAAGCTCAAGACCCTCATGGCTGATGTGCCAGATGTTTCTGTCACGGCTGTAGCTGGAGTCTGCGGAGAAAGGAAGGTTGATGCCATGTGCCTTGCAGTAAGCGATTTCGCTTTCACGGGAATCGAGCTTCCACTTATCACTTCTCCATGCTGCGATGATTTTGATGTCAGGAGCGAGAGCTTTGATGCCAAGCTCGAAACGAATCTGGTCATTACCCTTACCGGTTGCACCATGGCAGATTGCAACAGCGTTTTCTTTTCTTGCAATTTCAACCAGTTTTTTTGCAATCACAGGTCTTGCCATAGAAGTACCAAGCAGGTATTTGTTTTCATAAACAGCATGCGCCTGTACGCAGGGAACTATGTATTCATCACAGAATTCATCGGTTACGTCTTCAATGTATAATTTTTCGGCACCGCAGGCTTTGGCTCTTTCTGCCAGACCATCCAGTTCTTCCTCCTGTCCGCAGTTGATGCAGACACAGACAACCTCATAATCAAAGTTTTCCTTTAACCAGGGGATGATTGCGGTGGTATCCAGACCGCCTGAATAAGCCAAAACTACTCGTTCTTTCATAATAAATGCCTCCTATTTTATCAAATGATTTCCTGTAAATGGATATGCAGAATATGCCGCATATCAGTCATGCACCTAATATACAACATTTGTATTCATATTGCAAGTGAAAAATTATGCAAAACACATTTACTCAATAAATAATTATACAAATTATTCAAAAAAGTATTGAATAAAATGGAATGTGAATGTATAATTATGCACGTTGACAGAGGCGGATTATTAGTTTATATTAGTAAGAAGAGAATTTGGAAAAAATGACCGGAAAGGATATACTATGATAAAGGCAGGAATTATTGGCGCTACAGGATACGCCGGGGCAGAATTGGTAAGACTGCTGCTTGGACACGGCGATGTACAGATTGTCTGGTATGGCTCCAGAAGCTATGTAGATGAAAAATATGCAGACATTTACAGGAACTTTTTTGAAATCGTTCCGGATAAGTGTCTGGATGATAATATTGATGAGCTTGCAGAAAAAGTGGACATCATCTTTACCGCGACACCGCAGGGGTATCTTGCTTCTATATTAAAGGAAGAAATTTTGGAAAAGGTAAAGATTGTTGATTTGAGCGCTGATTTCCGTATCAAGGATGTTGCCGTATATGAAAAATGGTATGGCATTACCCATAAATCGCCGCAGTTTATCAATGAGGCGGTCTATGGACTCTGTGAAATCAATCGTGAGGATGTAAAGCAGGCAAGACTGGTTGCTAATCCCGGCTGCTATACGACCTGTTCGATTCTGACTGCGTATCCTCTTGTAAAGGAAGGGCTGATTGATCCTGATACGCTTATCATAGATGCAAAAAGCGGAACCTCCGGTGCTGGCAGGGGCGCAAAGGTGCCGAATCTTTTCTGTGAGGTAAATGAGAGCATTAAGGCATACGGCGTTACTACACACAGACATACGCCTGAGATTGAGGAGCAGCTTGGCTATGCTGCCGGACATGAGATTCTGGTTAATTTTACGCCGCATCTTGTTCCAATGAACAGGGGTATCCTTGTGACAGAGTATGCGTCCTTAAAGAGAAAAGAGGATGGAAGCCTGCCTTCGGCAGAAGAAATTAGAAATGTATACAATTCTTACTATGAAAAAGAAGCATTTATCAGGGTACTGCCGGAAAATGTCTGCCCGGAAACAAGATGGGTAGAGGGAAGCAACTATGTAGATGTGAACTTTAAGATAGATGAAAGAACCGGCAGGATTGTAATGATGGGAGCGCTTGACAATCTGGTAAAGGGCGCTGCCGGACAGGCAGTTCAGAATATGAATCTCTTATTTGGACTTCCTGAAACCAAAGGGCTTATGCTGGTTCCTGTATTTCCGTAAGGTAAGGAGAGGCTATGCCTGGCAAAAAGAAAAAGGGCGGATTTATCCTGCAGGCGGGGATTCTGGCGGCAGCCGGGATTCTGTGCAGGATTATCGGCATTTTATACAGAAGTCCCCTTACGGGTATTATTGGGGACGAGGGGAATGGCTACTACAGTCTGGCATATAATTTTTATGTAATCATTCTGCTGGTATCCTCCTACAGCATTCCTTCTGCAATTTCCAAGGTTATTGCGGGGAAGCTTGCATTAAAAGAATATAAGAATGCGTACAGGGTCTTTCAATGTGCGCTGCTCTATGTCATTGTGGTTGGCGGAATCGCCAGCCTGTTTACATTTTTCTGCGCTGACCTTCTGGTACAGGAAAATTCTGCGGTAGTACTGCGGGTATTTGCACCGACTATTTTTTTATCGGGGCTGCTTGGCGTTTTGCGCGGCTATTTTCAGGCGCATGGCACGATGCTGCAAACTTCGGTTTCACAGATACTGGAACAGATACTCAATGCAGCGGTCAGCATTTTAGCTGCGATTGGCTTCATTTCCCTAGTAGAGATGGAATCCGATACGACCAGAGCTGTATATGGCGCGGTCGGAAGCGCAGTTGGTACAAGCGCAGGTGTGCTTGGAGCGCTGCTGTTTATGGGTGGCGTTTATCTACTTAACAGAAGCATGATAAAGAGACGGATACGGAGAGATACAGGACATAAGACAGATTCTTATGGAACGGTATTTAAGACGATTATCGGAATGGTTACGCCAATTATTTTAAGCACCTTTATTTATAATTTCAGTACCTCCCTAAACCAGACGATTTATTCAGGAATTCTTTCCGGCATAAAGAATGTGGCGGAGCCGGAGATTGCGACCATGTATGGTATTTTTGCCGGGAAGGCAGTTGTTATTTCCAACATCCCGATTGCACTGGCGTCTGCGATGTCGGCGGCGATTATACCGGCAGTTTCTGCATCCTTTGCAGTGGGAGACAGTGAGGCGGTACGGCAGAAAATCGGACAGGCAGTGCGTACAACGATGCTGATTTCCATTCCTTCAGCGATTGGCCTGATTGTGCTGGCAAAGCCGATTACACAGCTTTTGTTTCCACAGCGTGCGTCACTTGAGCAGGCGTCTATGCTGCTTGCCTCCATTGGCATTACGGTTGTGCTTTATGGACTTTCGACGATTACCAACGGTGTTCTGCAGGCAGTCGGACAGGTAAACCGTCCGGTAATCAATGCGCTTGCCGCGCTTATTGTGCAGACGCTGGTTTTAGTAGGACTTCTTCTTTATACAGATATGAATTTGTATGCGCTATCGGTGGCAATGATAGTATATTCGCTGTTGATGTGCCTTTTGAATCAGGTTGCGGTCAGAAGGGCGCTTCAGTATAAGCAGGAGCTTGTCAAAACCTTCTGCAAGCCTCTGATGGCGGCAGTTCTGATGGGAATTCTGGCAGGCGGAGTCTATGAGGGCGTGTATTATCTACTCCCGGTCAATGTATGTGCGCTTGCTGCTTCACTGCTCGTAGCGGGGGTTACTTATTTTGCGGCTGTAATGGCGCTTGGAGGCGTAGAGGAAGCGGACCTTAGACAGCTTCCGAAGGGAACGCTTCTGATTTCCATTGGAAGAAAATGCTACCTTCTCCGAGACCCGGAAAATGTGGCTGCGGCACGCCCCGTAAAGGGAAAAAGGAAGTCTCGTAAAAAGAGGGAAAAGGCAGACAGCAAACAAAAAAACTCTGCAAAGAGCGATAGAAAAGGCGAAAAAAATGATACGGGAAATGAAGATTGAGGATTATGAGCAGGTATATGCGCTCTGGATGACAGTAAAAGGATTTGCAATGCGGAGTATAGATGATTCCCGCGAAGGCGTTGAACGGTTCCTTTTGCGGAACCCGCATACAAGCGTAGTAGCAGAAGAAAACGGCAGAGTTGTCGGAGCAATCCTGTGCGGGCATGATGGCAGGCGTGGATGTCTTTATCATGTATGCGTTGCGGAAAACTTCCGCAGGCAGGGAATCGGCAGAGCAATGGTCGTTTTTGCAATGGAAGCGCTTCGGAAAGAGAAAATCAGCAAGGTATCACTGATTGCATTTACTGCAAATGATATTGGCAACGCCTTTTGGAAGAGGATTGGCTGGAAGAAGCGGGAAGATTTAAATTATTATGATTTTGTTTTAAATACGGAAAATATCGTTGCATTTAATAAATAGCAGATAAGCGATAAGGAAAGAGGAGAAAAACGGCATGGAGCAGATAGCAGGCGGTGTAACCGCAGCAAAGGGATTTATGGCAGCAGGCGCAGAAGCAGGCGTCAAATACAAAAACAGGAAGGATATGGCGCTCATTTACAGTGAAAGACCCTGTGTAACAGCAGGAACCTTTACCAGCAATGTAGTCAAGGCGGCTCCTGTTATCTGGGACAGAGAGCTTGTAAGAGCGGGCGGTGCGGTACATGCGGTGGTTGTAAATTCCGGTATCGCCAATGCCTGTACAGGTAAACAGGGCTATGGCTACTGTAAGGAAACAGCGGATGCAGTGGCAGCGGCGCTGCAGATTCCGGCGGATGCCGTGCTGGTAGCTTCCACAGGGGTTATCGGGATGCAGCTCCCAATGGATAAGGTAAAGCTGGGCGTAGGACTGCTTGCGGAAAAGAAGGCAGCCACAAAAGAAGCAGGAGATGAGGCTGCGCAGGCGATTATGACGACGGACACCATTTCAAAGCAGATGGCGATTACCGTAGAAATCGGCGGCAGGACCGTTACCGTCGGCGGCATGTGCAAAGGCTCAGGTATGATTCATCCGAATATGTGTACCATGCTTGGCTTTATTACGACAGATGTTTGCATTACAAAGGAGCTTTTACAGGAAGCATTGTCCGCTGACGTTGAAGATACCTTTAATATGATTTCAGTAGACGGAGATACCTCTACCAATGATACACTGCTGGTGCTTGCAAACGGCGCGGCAGAAAATCCGCTTATTACAAAGAAGGATGCAGACTATGAGGCATTTTGCGGGGCGCTCCATGCGGTTGATAAGGCTCTGGCTAAAATGATGGCAGGCGATGGCGAGGGTGCGACAGCGCTGTTTGAGACAAAGGTCATCCATGCAGCCAGCAAGGCAGATGCCAAAATACTTGCAAAATCCGTCATCTGTTCCAGCCTGACCAAAGCGGCGATTTTTGGCCACGATGCAAATTGGGGCAGAATCCTCTGTGCGCTTGGATATTCTGGCGTTTCATTTGACCCTGAAAAGCTGGAGCTGTACTTTGTAGGGGAAGATGAAAAAATGCTGATTTACAAGGATGGACAGGCAGTGGATTACAGCGAAGAAGAGGCAACGAGGCTTCTTTCAAAGCCTGAGGTTACCGTACTTGTGGATATGAAAGCAGGAGATGAAAGCGCAAGCGCATGGGGCTGTGATTTGACCTATGATTATGTAAAGATAAATGCAGATTACCGCTCTTAGAATAAATGCAAAAATCTTGGAAGCAAAAGTCTGGAAGAAAGAGGGATGAAACGTGCAGGAAGCAGAAATGAAACCGATTTTACAAAAGGCAGAGGTATTGATAGAAGCGCTGCCTTATATTCAGAAGTTTAATCGCAAGATTATTGTGGTAAAATATGGCGGAAGTGCCATGAGCAATGCTGAATTACAGAAAAATGTCATCAAGGATGTAACGCTTTTAAAGCTGGTAGGCTTTAAACCGATTATTGTACATGGAGGCGGCAAGGAAATCAGCCGCTGGGTCGGCAAGGTTGGAAAAGAGGCGCAGTTTGTGAACGGTCTGCGTGTTACCGATGACGAGACGATGGAAATTGCAGAGATGGTATTGTCAAAGGTAAATAAAAGCCTTGTAACGATGGTACAGGAGCTTGGCGTTAGGGCAGTGGGCGTCAGCGGTAAGGACGGCGGTCTTTTAACAGTAGAAAAGAAATATGCAGACGGACAGGATATTGGCTATGTCGGAGAGGTCAAGGAGGTCAATCCCAAGATTTTGTTTGACCTTTTGGAAAAGGACTTCCTGCCGATTGTTGCGCCGATTGGCTTGGATGAACATTTCCAGACGTATAATATCAATGCTGACGATGCGGCGTGTGCGATTGCAAAGGCTGTAAGCGCTGAAAAGTTGGCATTCCTTACAGACATTGAGGGCTTGTACCGTGATATCAATGACAAATCCTCCTTTATTTCCAGACTGACAGCGAAACAGGCGCAGGAGCTTCTGGATCAGGGCTTTATCGGAGGCGGTATGCTGCCGAAATTGCATAACTGCATTTCTGCGATTGAAAACGGCGTAAACCGTGTACATATTCTGGATGGTAGGATTGCACATTGCCTGCTTCTGGAAATCTTTACCAATCATGGAATCGGTACCGCAATTATTTCAGGTGAGGAGGAAGAGATATGATGCAGGAAGTGATTACAGAAGCGGAAAAGGCGCTGCTGCATACCTATAACCGTTATCAGATTGTACTTGACCATGGAGACGGCGTATATCTGTATGATACGGATGGAAAGAAATATCTGGATTTTGTATCCGGAATTGCTGTATTTGCACTTGGATACCATTATAAGGATTATGATGATGCGCTAAAAGCGCAGATAGACAAGCTGCTTCATACCTCTAACTACTATTATAATGAGCCGGCGGTACAGGCGGCTCAGAAAATATGCAGGATTTCAGGAATGGACCGTGTCTTTTTTACAAACAGCGGGGCAGAGGCTGTCGAGGGAGCGATTAAGGCGGCAAGAAAATATGCTTATCTGAAGGATGGCAGGACAGATCACGAAATCATTGCCATGAATCATTCTTTTCATGGCAGGACGATGGGTGCTCTTTCAGTAACGGGAAATCCGGCTTACCGCGAGGCGTTTGCACCGATGATTGGCAATATCCGGTTTGCGGAAATGAACGATATTGACAGTGTAAAAGCGCAGCTTAATGACAGAACCTGTGCAATCCTTCTGGAAACGGTACAGGGTGAGGGCGGCATTTTCCCTGCAAAAGAGGAATTTTTGCAGGAAATCCGTCAAATTTGTGATAAAAATGACATTTTACTGATTCTGGATGAAATCCAGTGTGGCATGGGACGTACCGGATATTATTATGCTTGGCAGAAATACGGCATAAAACCGGACATAATGACGACAGCCAAGGCTTTGGGCGGCGGTGTTCCGGTCGGAGCGTTTCTGCTGACTGAAAAGGTTGCCCAGAACTCTTTGAAGGCAGGAGATCATGGAACGACCTATGGTGGAAATCCGTTTGCCTGTGCGGCAGTTTCCAAGATGATAGATTTATTTGAAGAGAATAAGATTGTGGAGCATGTGCAGGAGATTACACCTTATTTTGAAGAAAAGCTGGAGGAACTTGTATCCCGGTATGCATTCATAAAGCTGCGCAGAGGAAGCGGACTTATGCAGGGACTGGTCTGCGAGGGCGCGGTCGGCAGCGTTATTCAGAAAGCGCTGGATAAGGGACTGATATTGATTAACGCCGGAGCTTCTATTATCAGGCTCGTACCGCCGTTAATCATTACCAGAGAAAACATTGATGAGATGATTCGGATTTTGGATGCAAGCCTTGCAGAATGTGTTTAAGAGGAGAGAGGAATGAAGAAAAAACTGATTTCTCTGCTGCTTGTGGCAGGTCTGTGCATTGGGACCTATTTTGCAGCGCAGGCATTGCCGACGCCGAAGGAAAATCCTGCGGCGGCATTCCCGGAAAAGGATACGCTTCATTTATGGTATGCCGATGATTCCATGACAGATTATCTGACGAATGTGGCTGCAGCATATTATGAGAAAACGGGCATCCATGTGATTCCAACGCTTCGTACGGGCTTAGAATATCTGGAAGAAATTTATACGGCATCAACGCATCCAGGGGAAGAGACGCTGCAGATGCCGGATATGTATATCATCAGCAATGACAGCCTGGAAAAGGCATATCTGTCGGGACTTGCCGTTTCCCTAAAGGATAAAGGAGAGGTCCTTTCACAGAAAAATTTTCCGCAGACTGCTTTGGATGCGGTTTCCTATCAGGGAAAGTATGTCGGCTATCCACTTTATTATGAGACGAGCGCCTTTTTGTATAATAAGACCTATCTGGAGGAAGCAGGCAAGGAGCCGCCAAAGACAGTGGACGATATTTTGACCTTTGCAGACGAGTATGATGCGCCCGAACAGGTAGAGGCTGTCTTTCGGTGGGATGTTTCGGATATTTTCTATAATTACTATTTTATTGGAAATTATATGATTGTGGGCGGTGAGGCTGGAGATGATTCCTCACAGATTGATATTGACAATGACAAAACAGAGGAATGTCTGCAGATTTACCAGAATTTGAATCAGTTCTTTTCGATTGATACCAAAGAGGTGACCTACGATTCAGTTCTTCAGGATTTTATGGAGGGGAAGGTCGTTATGACAGTTGCCACCTCGGATGCTCTGGCAAAGCTGGAAAATGAAAAGAACGAGGGTGGCTTCCCGTATGAATACGGACTGGCAAAGATGCCGGATTTAACTGCGCAGTTAAAAGGCAGAAGCCTGTCTGTCACAAATGCCATTGCGGTAAATGGTTTTTCAGAAAAAAATGAGGCGGCGGAAGCGTTTGCAGCTTTTCTGGAGACAGAATATGCACAGACATTGTATGATGCAGCAGGTAAGCTTCCCGCAGCCTACGGGGACTGTTATACAGATGAAAAGCGAAACGCTTTTTTGGAGGAGTATCAAAGCTCTATCTCTATGCCAAAGCTCCTTGGAACCAGTAACTTCTGGGTACAGCTTGAAATATGTTTTTCCAGAATCTGGGATGGCGCTGAGGTAAAGCAGCTTTTAGGAGAACTTGCAGAGCAGATAGGACGCCAGCTGGTATAAAAATTGGCTCTCATGGAAATCATGAAAGAAAACGACAGCAGATTTGTCGAAGCATGAAAGCATGGGAGAACAATTATGTTTGGATGGATAATAGCACTTATTTCAGGTGCACTGATGAGCATACAGGGCGTTTTTAATACACAGGTAACAAAGGCGTCCGGTGTCTGGGCAGCAAGTGCATTTGTACAGCTTACAGCACTTATTATGGCGCTTGTGGCATGGGCGGCTGTGGAGAGGACACCGCTTATGACGGTATTTTCCGTTAAACCAAAATATATGCTGCTTGGCGGTGTAATCGGAGCGTTTATCACGTACACGGTAATTAAAAGCATGGGGATGCTTGGCCCGGCGAAGGCAGTAATGTTGATTGTCATTTCACAGCTTATTGTGGCATGGCTGATTGAACTGTTTGGCGTCTTTGGTGTAGAAAAGCAGCCCTTTGACCTGCGGAAAGCAATCGGCATGGCAGTAGCGATTGTCGGCGTTATCCTCTTTAAATGGGAATAATTTCCCGGTTGTCAAATCCAAAACAAGCCTTGCATTTGCAGGGCTTTTTCTATACAATAAAGACAGTCGGCATAAGGTTTCCTGAAAAAGGAGCCTTGTATGAAGAAAAATAGAAAAGCGAAAAAACTGCTGCTTGGCATACTTGCTTTCTGCGGCTTATTTTTGTTTGTCGGATGCAGCCGAAAAGCAAGCCCTGAAAACCAGCCAGAGACCTTTGTGCTGTCAGAAGCTTTAAAAGAGGACGAGGCGGCAGGAGAGGATAGCGCAAAGTCGATAGCTGAAACAGAAGCCTCAGATGGCGCGATGGATGGATGCGCGGAAGGAAAGGTCTGCTTTGTACATATATGCGGTGCCGTTAAAGCACCGGGCGTATATCAGATAGAAAAGGGAAGCCGGATTTTTACCGTAGTAGATATGGCGGGCGGTTTTTTGGAAACGGCGTGTCAGTCTTATGTGAACCTGGCGGAGCCTGTATCGGACGGTCAGCGGATTTATATTCCGACGCTGGAGGAAGCAGCGGATTCGGTTATTTTGCAGCAGATTGATGTCGGAGAAAAAACGGCAGATGGCAAGATAAATATCAACACGGCACAGGCGGCGGAGCTGTGTACGCTGCCGGGGATTGGAGCAGCGAAGGCAGAGGCGATTATCGCCTATCGCAGCGAGCATGGAAGCTTTAAACAGATAGAAGATATTATGAAGGTAACCGGCATCAAGCAGAGCGGTTATGAAAAGCTCAGGGAAAGGATTACGGTAGGGCAGGAGTAGAAAATGGCAAAGAAGGTTTTGGTAGTAGACGATGAAAAACTCATCGTAAAGGGAATTCGTTTCAGTCTGGAACAGGACGGTATGGAAATCGACTGTGCATACGACGGTGAGGAGGCGCTCGAAAAAGCGAAGCAGACCGAGTATGATATGATTCTGCTTGATTTGATGCTGCCAAAGCTGAGTGGCTTTGAGGTCTGCCAGCAGATAAGGGAATTTTCCAATGTGCCGATAGTGATGTTGACGGCAAAGGGCGAGGATATGGATAAGATTCTCGGGCTGGAGTACGGCGCGGATGATTATATTACAAAGCCGTTTAATATTCTTGAGGTTAAGGCGAGAATCAAAGCCATTATGCGCCGGATGACTCCGAAAAAGAGTGAGGAGCAGCAGGATAAGAGTATTGAAGCAGGAGAGATGCGCATTGACCGTGAAAACAGGCGCGTGACGATTTCCGGCAGGGAAATCAATCTGACAGCTCGTGAGTTCGAGGTGCTTGAGCTTCTGGTTTTAAATCCCAACAAGGTCTACAGCAGGGAAAACCTCTTAAAGCTGGTATGGGGAAGCGACTATCCGGGCGATGTGCGCACGGTGGATGTACATATCAGAAGGCTGCGTGAAAAGATAGAATCTAATCCGAGCGAGCCGAAATATGTGCATACCAAATGGGGCGTTGGATATTATTTTAAGCATTGACGGGGTCTGTTTGGCATGTTTGAAAAATGCAGGAAATACTTGGCAAAAATAAAGATTTTCAGAAGTCTGAAAGCACGTCTTTTTCTGGTTATCTTACTGGCGGGAATGTTACCCAGCATGGGGATGCGTTACGCCATTTTGGAAAACTATGAATCCCGTGCAGTCAATGTGCGGATAGCGGATGTCCAGAATCAGTTTAAGATTCTGGCAAATCATCTGATTACCTATGGTTATCTGCACGATACCTCGCTTGAGGTAGTCAATACGGAGCTGGATCAGCTTTCCAATCTATATGACGGCAGAGTGCTGGTCATCGATGAAAATTTCAAAATTATAAAGGATACCTATGGAATCAGCGAGGGAAAAACCGTGATTTCAGAGGAAGTAATCAACTGCTTTAAGGGAAGCAGCACCACGAATTATGACAGGAAAAACGGCTATATTGAGATTACGACGCCGATTGTGGATACTGCCTTAAGCTCTGCCGCAACAGATTCGGTGGAAGAAGAAAAAAGCAGGCTGGCAGAGGGCGTGCTCTTAACAAGCGTATCAACAGATTCCATCATAACCACACTGGAGATTTTGAGCAGGAAAGCGCTGATTGTTGAACTGATTGCTTTTGTGCTGATTGTTGCACTTGCCTTTTTGATGGCAAATGTTCTGACCGCGCCGTTTGAAAGAATTACACAGGCAATCAATGCGGTAAAGGCAGGTTTTACTGACGAGCAGATTTCTGTTAAGGACTATCTGGAGACAGAGCATATTGTGGATGCATTTAATCAGATGCTTGGAAGAATGAAAGCGGTGGATGATTCCCGTCAGGAATTTGTATCCAACGTATCCCATGAATTAAAAACGCCGCTGACCTCCATGAAGGTACTGGCGGATTCTCTGATGGCGCAGGAGGAGGTCCCGGCAGAGTTATATAAGGAATTTATGACGGACATTGCCAACGAGATTGAGCGGGAAAACAAAATTATCAATGACCTTCTTTCCCTCGTTAAATTGGACAAAAAGGCGGCGGACATCAATATTGAGGCTGTGGACATCAATGCGCTTTTGGAGCTGATTTTAAAGAGACTGCGACCGATTGCCAGAAAGCGGGAGATAGAGGTCGTATATGAAAGCGTGCGGCCGGTTACAGCGGAGGTGGATGAGGTGAAGCTGACGCTGGCGCTTTCCAATCTTGTAGAAAATGCGATTAAGTATAATAAAGAGCAGGGCTGGGTAAGGGTTACGCTGGATGCAGACCACCAGTTTTTTACCGTAGAGGTGTCTGATTCGGGAATTGGAATTCCACAAGAGTCGACAGAGCATATTTTTGAGAGGTTTTACAGGGTAGACAAGTCTCATTCACGTGAAATCGGCGGTACGGGGCTTGGACTTGCAATTACGCGCAGTGCAATACTGATGCACAGAGGGTCCGTTAAGGTAGAAAGCGAAGAGGGAGTGGGAACTACTTTTACAGTTAAGATTCCCCTGACGCATCCTGCTTGATAGGAGGAACTATGGGAAAGCTGAAATATTTGCTGGCGGCGCTGCTTGGTGGACTGCTGCTGACTGCCTGTGGAAAGCAGGAGACGGCGCAGGAGCAGGCGGCGATAGATGTTTATTATCTGAATAAAGAGGAAACCAAAATCAGCAAAGAAGCCTATGCATTACAGGCAGAGGACACACAGGGACAGGTGGCAGAGGTTTTGAACGCTATGACGCTGCCGCCTGATGATGCAGAGGGCAGAGCGGTTATCAATGGTACCTTTCATATCGTAGAGGCGCTCTGTGAGGAAAAGCAGGTGCTTCTGACTGTGGATGAAGGCTACCGCAAACTGGAGCCGACGACAGAGGTGCTGACAAGGGCGGCGATTGTCCGGACACTGACGCAGATTTCAGGCGTGGATTATGTGTCTATGAAGGTCCGTAACGACCCGCTGACGGATTCTTATGGAAATCCCATTGGAATCATGGAAGCATCCATGTTTATTGACAATGCTGGAGATGAAATCAACACGTATGAAAAAATACGATTGACACTTTACTTTACGGATGCAAGTGGAACCAAGCTGGTAGAGGCTTTCCGTACAGTGGTATATAATACCAATATTTCACTGGAAAAGCTGGTTGTAGAGGAACTGATTAAGGGACCTAATAATGAGGAGCTTTTCCCGACAATCAACCCTGAAACAAAAGTGAATAGTGTGACTGTGAAGGATGGAATCTGCTATGTTAATCTGAATGAAAACTTCCTGACACAGGTAAGCAATGCAACCTCGGAGGTAACGGTTTATTCGATTACAAATTCTCTTGTAGAGCTTCCGAATGTCAATAAGGTACAGATTTCCATTAACAGTGACACCGAAGGGACTTACCGTGAAACCATTCCATTTTCCACAATTTTTGAAAGAAATCTGGAGCTGATGGAATAACCGGATAGAAATGGAACAACATTTGAAACGATATTTACTGTGCAGGTTGTGTACTGTGTTTGTCTTTTTGCTGTTTCTTACAGCTCTTTCTCGTTACAGGAGAGAACTCTGCAAGATTGCTGCAGGAGAGGCTGTGACAGTATCTGGCAGGGTATGCCAGATAGAAACAAAGGACACATATTACGGACAACAGACAATCTTATCTTTAGACTCTGCGGCGTTCTGCCGCAGAGATGAATTTTCCCAGACAAGTAAAAATTTCATACAGCCAGTTGGGATGAAGCCGTTTGCTGCAGATGGTATTCTGTGTTATTTGCGGACCGGAGAGGAGTCTCCGCTTATAGGCGAGAACATCTGCGTAATGGGTGAGGCAGAGCCTTTTTTGCAGAAAAGAAATCCGGGTGGATTTGACGCAGCCCTTTATTATAGGACAAAGGGAATAACATGGATGGCCCGGGATGCAAAAGTAATAAAACGCGGAGAGCATTACAGCGGTATGAAAACCCTGCTGTTAAGGTGCAGGGAGTCTCTTGCAGAGAGTGCAGAGGCGGTCTGCGGGCAGGACGCAGGGATTATGCGGGCAATGCTGCTGGGTGAGAAGAAGGCGCTTTCCAGAGAACAGCAAAAGCTCTATCAGGCGGGCGGCATTTCACATATTCTGGCAATTTCGGGACTGCATATTTCTCTTCTTGGCGTAGGGCTTTTTCGGCTTTTAAAGGGACTGCGGATACCGATAGGAATATCCAAAATCCTCTCCATAGCATTGATGACGCTGTATGCCGTTATGACAGGCGGCAGTCCGTCGGCATGGCGTGCAGTTCTCATGTTTGCTATGGGACTTATAGCGGGTATGCTGGGGAGAAGTCAGGACAGACTTACTTCTCTGGCGTGCTCTGCAATGCTTCTGACACTTTTCTCCCCACTGCTTCCTGCGCAGAGCGGCTTTCTTTTATCCTTTGGTGCAATTCTTGGATTGGAGCTGCTTTATCCGGAATTAAAACGTATTCTGGAAACAGCCTGGAACGCTCCCTTTCTGCCGGGCAGTGCAGTATTTCTGGTAACGCTGCCTGTTCTTTTAACTTCCTTTTATGAGTTCCCACCCTATTCCTTTCTTTTAAATCTATTGGTTATTCCATTGATGAGCATGGTTGCAGGCGGCGGACTGCTAGCAATCCTTTTCGGAAAGCTGTCAATTTCCCTTGCGGGCTGTCTCTTTTTTCCGGTTCATCTTTTGTTATCACTGTTTGCATATCTGTGCCAGAAAAGCTCCCTGCTGCCGGGTGGGCGTTTTATTACCGGTGAGCCGGGATGGATAAGGATTACTGCGTATGTAATGTTGCTGTTGCTCTTTTATCTACAACGGAAGTACATGACCAGACCCTGTACGCTGCTGATTCTGGCAGGCAGTATTTTTATACTTGCACATCCTTTGGAGGTAGGGGAACGTATAACGGCTTTGGATGTCGGGCAGGGAGACTGTATTTTGCTACAGGGAGAGAAGGGCGCTGTTTTAATTGACGGCGGCAGCAGCTCCGAAAAAGAACTGGCAGAATATACTTTGCTGCCCGCATTGAAAGCAGGTGCGGTAAATAGACTTTCCTGCATTTTTTTAACGCATACGGATGCAGACCACATAAACGGCGTTCAGGAGCTGTTGGAAAGGGGAAGAGAGGAGGGCATCTTAATTGAAAAGCTGGTGCTGCCTGCTCTGGATATGCCGGATGAAGTTTATCTGAAGATTGTAAAGAAAGCGAAGGAGCGGGAAATCCCTGTGTTTACAATGGCGGCGGGAGAGGTCCTGGAGGAAGCGGGCTTTTCCTTTTATTGCCTGCATCCGCAGAAAAACAGGGCATACGCGGATAAAAATGCAGCTTCCCTTGTGCTCAGGGCAGAAAAAGGAAGGTTTTCGGCGCTTTTTATGGGAGATATTGATGGAGAGGCGGAGCTGGAATTTGTAAGAGAGGCAGATATGCAGGGGCGGGTATTTTTGCTGAAGGCAGGGCATCATGGCTCCAAAGTCTCCTGCAGTGAGGAGCTTTTGCAGCTTTGCAGACCTGTGGTAACGCTTATTTCCTGCGGTGCGGATAACAGCTATGGACATCCGAATCAGGAAACGCTGCGCCGTATCCAAAATTGCGGAAGCAGGGTCTATGTAACCAAAGACTGCGGCGCTGTGCAGGTACAGATTTTGGGAAAGCGGATAAGGGTAAGATGCTATAGTGGCATCTTACCGCTCTCTGGCAATTCTTCTGTACTCAATGGGTAAAATCCCAGTGCTCTTTTTGAATAATTCCGCAAAGCGGCTGGAGGTGGTATAGCCAATCATCTGTGCAATCTGTCCCATCGTAAAATCTGTGTCGATGAGCAGGTGTTCCGCCTGACTCATGAAACGGTTATCAGAGAGGCCGGCGGTTCCCTTTCCGGCGGCGAGCGGCAGAGACTTTCGATTGCCCGTGCTATGATGAAGGATGCTCCCATTATTATTTTTGACGAGACGACTGCCAAGGTAGACTCTGAAAATGAAAAGGAGCTGATGGAGGCTGTTGGATAGAAAATTTAGGAGGAATTTATGTGATAAAATTTAACTTTTAGATTTTAAAAATGTAATTATCGCTATTTATTCTCTGTTTCGTGTGAATACTTCTTCTAACGTATATTTATTTTTATTTGGTACTCAAATAGTTTTCTGCCAATTCCGTAATTCTCACACATCTTGGCATGACTTTTATAGCATTTCCCATGGTGATCTTGTGAATTGCGTGTAAAAGAGTGAAAAGAACTCTGCTTGCGTGATTTCGCATTTACTGAGGATTTAAAAAGTGATACAATTTATTCTGTATTATTGTAATTTGTAAGCACCTAACAGGACGAGGTAAAAGAGCTGAATATATCTTGCTCTCGATTGCAATGTGGGTAATGTCGAGGAGCTTTTTAGATGAATTCGAACAAGAGTCCTGCTTATTGGACATTGAAGGAAATATAATTGTAAGAAAGCTAATAATTAAAGAATAAAATTTAGGAGCAAGTATATGATTACTGGTGAGTTAAGAAACAAGATTGATCGTATTTGGGAGACGTTTTGGACAGGAGGTATTACTAATCCACTTGATGTAATTGAGCAATTTACATATTTGTTATTTATTAAGCAGTTGGATGATGTTGAGACAACAAAAGAGAATGAAGCTAATTTCTTGGGCGTAGATTATGAAACAATGTTTCCTGATGAATGTCAAAAGTATCGTTGGAGTAAGTTCAAGAATCTTGGCTCTGCTGGTGAAATGTACGCTCTTGTATTAAATGGCGTATTTCCATTCATTAAGAATTTACATCAAGACGGTGATTCTGCTTATGCAAGATATATGGGCGATGCAATCTTCAAGATTCCAACCGCAGCAATGCTGTCAAAGATTGTAGATGGAATTGATAAGCTGGAACTTGGTGATGAAGATTCAAAAGGTGATTTATATGAGTATTTATTATCCAAGGTAGCTACGGCAGGAACCAATGGTCAGTTTCGTACACCAAGACATATTATTAAAATGATGGTCGCTTTAGTAAAGCCCAGTCCTGAAGATATTATTATAGATCCTGCAATGGGCTCGGCAGGCTTTCTTATCGAGGCACAAAGTTATTTGAGAGAGAACCATGCAGATATGTTTTTAAACGAAAAGCTTCGTGAGCATTTTAATAATACAATGTTCTTTGGTAACGATATGGACAGAACCATGCTCAGAATCGGTGCGATGAACATGCTTCTTCATGGTGTAGAGA
>CAKRYY010000031.1 GCA_934432885.1 uncultured Lachnospiraceae bacterium | reverse complement strand
GAAACTATGGATACTTACAGAAAAGAGTACATAACATGAAATGAGCAAAAGAAGCTGCAAAAAAGCAAAAGAGAACTGAAATGAAAGCACGATTTTGCAAATGGCGCAGATGAATTGTAAGGAAGAGACAGGCAGGAGGAGCAGGAAAAATACGCAAGGTACCTTTATAAGCTTGAGCAGCATGGAGAAATTTCTAAAGAGGAAAAGGAATCCTATATCGGAATTTACCGGCTGCTGCGGCAGGTGGAAAAGACAGATGGTGCGGTTATCGGTCAGCTGATCGGACAGGGAGCGGAGCTTTCCTTTGGAAATCTGCTTTCGGCGGTTCGTACCAGACGTATGGGAAGCCTTGAGCTTACGGCAGATGACGAGACGGGAGTGCAAAGTCAGGTTATCAGCTCTGGGAAACGGATTGATGAGCAGATACAGACTGCATTTTATCAGGATATGGCAAAGGAAGCCTATGAACGTATGGATGCGGATAAGGTCGTAGAGATTGCACCTACGCTGGAAACGGAGCTGGAGCCTTTTACAGAACAGCTTCGCATGCTGGATGGCGTGGAAAATGAGGAAAAAGATGCTGCTTATCAGAAAGAACAGGCGGCACGCTGCCATGCTGCAGCGCAGGCGAAGGAGACTGCTATTTCTTTGCTTACGCAGCTTGAGGAGCCTGTTACGATTGAAAATGTACTGGCTGCGGAGGAATATCAAAAAGATTTAACACAGACATTTAAGAAAATCCGAAAAGAAGCCGATACTTATTTTGAAAAAGCAAAGGATAGCTTTGCTGGTACGCTTTCCGAGCTGGAAAAGGCATTTACGGATGCAAAGGAGCCAGAGGAGGCTTACAGGCAGCTTACAGAGACAGAAAAAGAAATTCTGGAAAATGCCATGTATGAAAATCAGGAGATTTCTTATCTGGACTTAAGAGAGCTTGGGCTTGCTTACAAGCAGGTGGGCTTTATGGCACATCTTGCGCGGCAGCAGGAATCCTACGAGATTCCGCTTTTGACAGAGGATTCGGTAACAGCGCTGCATCTTAGAATTGTTCATTCTGATGAAGAAAAGGGCGGCGTAGAGGCTTCTATGGAAATCGGACAGGAAAAGAGGATTTCCATAAAGCTGCAGGTACAGGCAGATGAGGTAACCGGCGTATTGGTTGCATCTTCTGAGGAGAGCGGTGCGTTTCTTGCGGCGGTCAGGGAGGACCTGGAAGCTGCCGTTTCAGAGCTTGGACTTACTGCAAAGGACCTTCAGACCGGATTTCGGGAAGATTTAAAAGAGAATTTCACACAGAAAACGGCGCAGGGCAGGGAACAGATGGAAATTTCAACAAAAACCCTGTACCGCGTAGCGGGAACCGTAATTGGCGCTGTACGCAGGCAGATGGAAAGGAGCTAAGGCTATGAAAATAAATTTTAATATGTCGGCTATTTTTGCAAACGACAATCTGGCAAAATCGGATAATGCACTTTCAACTTCGATTGAAAAGCTGTCTTCAGGTTATAAGATTAACCACGCTAAGGATAATCCTTCGGGTGTGGCGATTTCCAAGAGGATGCACGCGCAGATTCGAGGACTGTCTGCGGCGACACAGAATGCAAGCGATGGTATTTCCGTTATCGAGACCGCAGAAGGAACGATGACAGAGATTCATGATATGCTGCAGAGACTGAGCGAGCTGAGCATCAAGGCTGCAAACAGCACGATGTCAGATAAGGACCGCGTATCCGTACAGGAAGAGGTGGATAAATTACAGCAGGAAATCGACCGGATTACCAGCTCTACAGAATTTAATGGAAACGTGCTTTTAGACGGAACCTTTGACGTAAAAGGATTTGTTGAGAAGTCAACGAAGAATGCGACATTTAATACTTCCGCAGTAAAGGTGGAGTCCTATGCGCAGGAAGCAAAGACTGGCATCTATGAGCTGAAGCTCGAAACCGATGTGGATGCGAATGGTGATGCCTATATAAAATCCATTACCATCAGTACGGCTGGCGGACAGACCAAGGTACATGGAAGGGATGTTGATTTACGGACTGTTGGGAACCAGAAAATGGAAGTAGGCGAGGATGGACATACGGTAAAGATTACAGCGGATAATAATTTCTCTCTGACACTGGATATTGATTTGAAGAAGCTGACCAATCCGGCTACAGGCACCTTTAATGTAGATCTGACGGGAATCGGACCGATGACGACACAGATTGGTGCAAATGAGGGCCAGACGTTGGATATTTTGATTCCGAAGGTATCTAATAAGACACTTGGAATTGCAGATTTGGATGTTAGCACGATGTCGACTGCAACAGCGTCCATTGACAGGGTATCCAAGGCGATTGATAACTTATCCTCTATCCGCTCAAAGCTCGGCGCATATCAGAACCGTCTGGAACATTCGATTTCCAGTCTGGATATTACAGAAGAAAATATGACTGCTGCTTATTCCCGTATCATAGACGTCGATATGGCAGAGGAAATGACAGAATATACCAAAAATCAGGTGCTTTCCCAGGCGGGTATTTCCGTACTGGCACAGGCAAATGAAAGACCTTCCCAGATTCTCCAGTTATTGCAATAAAATGGAGTGGATAGTATGACAAGCGAAGCAAAAAAGGAATTTACGATAAGAATTTCACAGGCGAATAAGAGCGGTCTGATTGTGATTCTCTATGAGATGTATCTGGCTTATCTTGAGGATGCGATAAACAATCCTGATGACAGGGCTGTATTCCGGGAGGGCATCCGAAAGGCAAGAGGCTGTATCAATGAGCTGATGAATTCTCTTGATTTTACCTATGAGCTGTCTTACCTTCTGCTGCGCCTTTATATTTATGTAAACAAAGAGATGGCGGCAGCAGACGTAAGGGGCAGCAGTGATCAGCTTCTTGCATGCAGGAAGATAATAGAAGAGTTATTGTCTGCATACAGGGAAGTAAGCAGGCTGGATACCTCTGCGCCCGTGATGGAAAATGCGCAGACAGTGTATGCGGGATTAACCTATGGAAAAGGGAAACTCACGGAAAGCCTGTCTAACGAGGGGAACCGAGGGTTTCTCGCATAAAGGTGTTTCTTTTGGCGTTTCAGAGGAAAGCTGCATTTTGGCTGCTTCCTGTAAAAGATATTTATATCGTTTCTGAACCGCATTGACTTCATAAATATAGCAATCAATCAAATCAGGGTCCGTTGCGTTCTCGAATCCGGCGTATGCCGTTTCCAGAGCGTAGCGGGTTTTTTCAATATCGGTAAAAATACTGTTGTCTTCTCTGTCAACATGAGCGCTTTTACTGAAATAGGACTTCATGACAGACCGCCTTTCCTGTACGGCTGTATTTTCACACCATACATATATAATATTTATATAGAGTATGACCCTGTGTGGGTAAAATATACATATCTGTAAAACAATAGGAAAAATCTTTGAATTTTCTATTGCTTTTAGAGGACATAAAAATTTTTCAGGCAGAATAAGATAGAGCAGAGAAATAAAAAAGGATAGAAGGCATGAACTATTTTGGCGGCGCATCAGCAATCATTTTTATGTGTGTTGTAATTCTCTGTATGATTTCCCTGCGAAAAAAAATGGAATTTTTACTGAATTTCATGCTGCGTGCAGTAACCGGAATGATAGCGGTATTTCTTATCAATGAAGCATTGGCTGCGCAGAATGTATCTGTTCTGGTGGGCATCAATCCCTGGACAGCTTTGACATCTGGAATCCTTGGAATTCCTGGGGTTGCACTGCTTTATGGCATAAGACTGCTGAATTTTTTGTAGAAAATTACATATAGACATTGTGCAAACTGTATTCTATAATCCTCTTACAAAGCACGTCCGCCTGACAAAAGGGGCGGTGCAGATGAATTGATTTTACATTTAGTGTTATTTCTTGGTCTTGCCATCTGGCAGGACTGTCTGAGACAGCGGGTTTCTAATCGGCTTATCATTTTGGCGTTGCTCGACGCCGTAGTATACCAGTGTATTCAAAAAGGAGTTTTGGGAATTTCATATTCTATTATACAGGCGGGCATTGTTTTTATTTTGTTATTTTTGTTGTATGTTTGCAGAGCCGTTGGAGCGGGCGATATTAAGCTTCTGTGTGTGACGGCTGTCTTTCTTTCGTGGCGGCATGCCATGTTTGCATTTCTTGTGGGACTGTATCTGTCCCTGATTCCAATAGGATTTTTGATTTTTCATAAGAAAAAGCTGATAGGACGTCGGCTGCCAATGTGTGCTCCGATTGCGGCTGGCATTTTCCTGTCTCTTTGTAAGGAGGGATTTTTTTGAAAAAGCCGCTGCTTGCCATCTGTGATGCAGAGGAGGAGTATGTACGCTGCTTTTGCAGCTATGTAAGGGAGAGGGAAGAATATCCATTTGAAGCGCTGGCATTTACCTCTCTGGCTGCGCTTTTGACATTTTGTCAGGGGGAGACCGTTATGCTGATATTGCTGGCGCAGGAATTGTATGAGGAAGGGCTGCAGAGTGCCTGCTTTGGAAAGCTCGTTTTACTGACGGAGGAGGACAGTACAGAAAGGGACTGTATTTGCAGATACCAGCCCTGCGCTGAAATCATAAAGCAGGCGCTTCGTTTTCTGGAAAAGGAACTGCCGGATAAAGAGAACCTCATGCTGCAGGAAATGTTTTCTGCAAAAGGCGTTTTACCGGTAAGGGAAGGAAGACTTCAGCTTATTGGCTTTTTTACGCCGGTGCACCGGTGTATGCAGACCAGCTTTGCCATTACGATGGGAGAAGTGCTGGCAAAGGAACATAAGGTGCTGTATCTGAACTTTGAGAGTTTTTCTGGGCTTGACAGGCGTCTGGAGCGGGAATTTGAAGCAGATTTATCCGATTTGGTCTATTATGTCACAAATGCAAGAGAGGCGCTTCTTTATAAGCTTGGAAGCATGACGGAGACCTTACAGAGACTCGATTATATTCCACCGGTTTTTTCATGGCAGGATCTTGCACAGATTACGCCAAAACAGTGGATAGAGCTGCTTTCAGAGCTTGAACGTCTGACAGCTTATGAATATGTCATTCTTGATTTATCGGAGGGAATGCAGGGTCTATTTGAACTGCTGCGGATGTGCAGAAAGGTATTTACGATTGTGGGCAGGGACGATGCGGCGAGCTCCAAGCTTTATCACTATGAAAGACTGCTGGAGCAGGCACAGCAGGAGGAAATTCTTAAAAAGACGAGGAAATGCACGCTTCCCCAGATTAAGAATCTGACATTTATAACGGAAAATCTGACCTACGGAGCGTTGGCAGACTATGCCAGAGAAATGGTAAGAAAGGAAATCTATGGAGCCTGATGCAAAGAAAGCACTGCTTGAACGTATCTATCAAAAGCTGGATTATTCCCGTGAAATGGAGGAAACAGAGGTCCGAAGACTGATTGGCGAAACGTTGACGGAATATAAAAGAGAACATTTTTTAAGTCTTACTGAGAGGGAAAAGCTTGGAAGGGAACTGTTTTATGCAATCCGTAAGCTGGATATTTTACAGGAGCTTTTGGAGGATACCGAGATTACGGAAATTATGATTAACGGGCCGGATACGATTTTTATTGAGAGAAGGGGACGGCTTTCACGCTGGGAAAATGCGTTTTCCTCAAAGGAAAAGCTGGAAGATATTATTCAGCAGATTGCAGCAGGCTGTAACCGGATGGTAAATGAGGCATCACCGGTGGTGGATGCGAGATTGCCAGATGGCTCCAGAGTCAATGTCGTATTGGAACCAGTGGCTTTAAATGGACCGGTTTTGACGATTCGGCGTTTTCCAAAGGAGCCTATTGATATGGAGACATTGATTCGGCTGGGTTCACTTCCCAGGGATGTGGCTGACTGGCTTAAGAGTCTGGTAAGAGCTGGCTACAATATTTTTATCAGCGGAGGAACAGGCTCTGGAAAGACGACCTTTTTAAATGCGCTCTCCGAGTATATTCCACCTGAGGAGAGGGTAATTACCATCGAGGACAGTGCGGAGCTGCAGATTCAAAATGCGCCGAATCTGGTGCGGATGGAGACACGCAATGCAAATGCTGAGGGGTGCAGAGAGATTACGATTCGGGATTTGATCCGGACAAGTCTGCGGATGCGTCCAGACAGGCTGATTGTGGGCGAGGTGCGTGGAAAGGAAGCGCTTGATCTGCTGCAATGTCTCAATACCGGTCATGATGGCTCGCTGTCTACGGGACATGCTAACAGTGCAAGAGATATGCTTTCCCGATTGGAAACAATGGTACTGATGGGAATGGAGCTGCCAGTTTCTGCAATCAGGAGACAGATAGCATCAGGCATCGACATCATCATCCATCTTGGAAGGATGCGGGATAGGACCAGAAGGGTGCTCGAAATAGCAGAGGTGATAGGGATGGAGAAAGAGGAAATACAGATGGAAACATTGTACCTTTTTGAAGAGGATACGAAGATAAAAGGCAGGGAGGTGAGAGGAAGACTTGTCTGTAAAAAAGAATTATTCCACAGAGAAAAGCTCATTGCCGCAGGATTATCGGAATTACCGGTTTTCTAAGAAAGAGGCATTTGGGTATGGAACGGCTGGTTTTTTGCTCGGCAGTGTATTTTTCTATTTCTTTTATCAGAGCCTGTGGACAGTTTTGCCGGGGAGCATCGGGGCAGTTTTATTTTGCAGATGGAAAAAGACTGTGCTCATAGAAGAGCGGAAAACCAGCTTAGAGAGACAATTCAGGGAATGGATAGAGATGATTTCCGGCAATCTGCAGGCTGGATATTCGGTTGAAAATGCGTTTTTAAAGGCAGGCAGGGAAATGCTGCGCCTCTATCATGGTGAAAGCCTTATCTGTGGGGAAATTTTTCGCATGGAAAAGCTTTTAGAAAATAATGTTACGCTGGAAAAAATTCTCTATGATTTAGGGGAACGCAGCGGCTCGGAGGATATTTATCATTTTGCGGATATTTTCTGCGCAGGAAAAAGGAATGGAAGCAATCTGCGTGAAATCATAGAAAACAGCAGCCGGATTATCATTATGAAGGCAGATGTAGAGAGAGAAATCCAGACAATGCTGCATGGCAGAAGAATGGAACAGAAAATTATGTGTATGGTGCCATTTGGAATCATGGTATACATAGGGATTTCTTCGCCGGGTTATTTTAAGCCGCTTTATCACAACCTGGCAGGAGCAGTTATTATGACCGGCTGTATGATTTTGTACCTATCAGCAGTCTGGCTTTCAGCACATATCATAAAAAGGGGAGCGGCGCTATGATAGGAATTTATGGCTGTGGCCTGGTGTGCAGCATCCTGTATATCTGGAAAAAGGGAAGGTATAGAAAATATGCTGTAATTGCAGGCGTGGGAGCATTGGCAGCCCTTATATTATGGATAATGCAGTATGCGGGAGATAAGGACAGGCTGACACAGATTGCAAGAGGAGAAAAGGGCGAAGGTGCAAGGACTGTTTATGTGACGGCAGAGACAGGGAAGGAAAGCACTGGCTTTGAATTGGAAATTTTGCCGCAGGCATACGAAAAAGAAGAGCTTTCTGCGCTTTGTGAAGAAATGTGGAATACGCTGGAAAAGGAAATTCCGGCACAGAATGATTCGCTTGCGCATGTAACAAGGGAGTTGTATTTTCCGCAGAAGGTTGCAGGGTATCCGTTTTCCTTAAGCTGGCGGACCAACAGATGGGAAATCTTAAGTGCCACGGGAAAAGTGGGTGATGAAATACCAAAGGAAGGTGAACTGGTTTTGGTAGAGGTAAGCATAAACGCTGAAGGGTATGACTATGAGGAAATGAGAACATTTACAGCAAGGGTATTTCCGGCACAGGATGCAGAGAGCTTTTGGAGGAGACTTCAGAAAAGGATGAAGGAGGAAGAAAACCGCGATGAAAAGACATATCTGCTGCCACAGGCCTTTGAGGGCAGAAAGCTTACCTTTTATGAGCAAAAAAAGGACAAGAGCTTTGGCATATTCCTGTTGACGGTGGCAGGCGCGGCGGCTGCCGCAGCAGGAGAGAGGGAAAAGGAGAAGCAGAAAGAGAAAAAACGTCTGGAAGCGCTTGCAGGGGAGTATC
Source organism: uncultured Lachnospiraceae bacterium (assembly GCA_934432885.1). Taxonomy (GTDB): domain Bacteria; phylum Bacillota; class Clostridia; order Lachnospirales; family Lachnospiraceae; genus VSOB01. The sequence continues at coordinate 27,348 of CAKRYY010000031.1, read as the reverse complement.
CGCAGGTCGTTATGCGTTTGGCAATGCTGGTGGAAGCAGGCTTTGGAGTTTCGGCAGCGGTCAGAAGGATTGCAGGCGATTATGGAAAGCGAAAACAGGAACAGAAGCTGCCGCTCTATGAAGAGTTACTGATTGTATGTCGGGAGATAGATTCCGGCATTTCTGAAAAGGAAGCATATCAAAATATGGGAGAGAGGTGCGCGCTGCCCTGCATCATACGGTTTACTGCCCTGTTAAATCAGTATGCAAGGAGCGGTGCGGGAGGTTTGAAGGCAGCGCTTCTGGAAGAAAGCAGACAGGCATTGTCTGAAAGAAGAGAGCAGGCAAAACGGGCGGGAGAAGAAGCGGGAACAAAGCTGCTTCTGCCTATGACGCTGCTGCTGGTATTGGTTATGGCGCTTATTATGATACCCGCATTTACATCATTTGGAGCATAAACACATAAAAAACAAAGGAGGAAGCTATGATGAAAACAATTATGCGTTTTTTAAAGGAAGAGGATGGAATCGGAACAGTGGAGATGATATTGATTTTAGTTGTTCTGATTTCACTGGTTATCATATTCAAGGACCAGCTGACTGCACTTGTAAACGACATTTTTTCACAGATTACATCTAAAAGCAGCAGTATTTACTGATATGAAGAAAAGCGGAGAAATTACAGTATTTCTGGCGCTGGTGCTGTCCATTCTGATTTCCCTTTTATTTACGGTAATTCAAGCGGCACGGACGAATGCCATGCGGTTTCAGACGGAGTGCGTAACAGATATGGCGCTGCAGTCTGTGCTTGCGGAATACAACCGGGAGCTGCTTGAGCAGTATGAATTATTTTTTATTGACGCTGCGTATGGAACGATGGAGGAAAGCAATATCCTTTTGGAGGAGCATATTCGAGAGTATCTTGAAAAAAATTTCAATGCAGGCGGCTGGCAGAGAAACTTTTCGATAAAGGATTTGCTGGAACTGCAGATTGATTTTGCAGAGATTGAAAAAAGCTGTGGCGCAGCGGATGATATGGGCGGCGTGTTGGAGCGGCGGGCGGCGGAATATATGCTGGAGCGTTATGGTTTAGATACGCTGCTGCAGAAATTTGAAACAGAAGATTTTGAAACAGAGTCTCTTTTTGCCTGTGATATGAAAGAAATGAGAAAGGAAAATGAAACGGCAATCCGCCGGGTAGATACGACAGTGACGGATTCGGATGGGAAAAAACACAGAATACCGGTTAAAAATCCGGCAGATAAGATAAACCGCAGACGGGGCAGCAGTGAAGTCTTGAGATTGATGACAGAAGGAAAAGAACTGTCTAAAAGAGAGTTTCATGCAGAGGAATATTTATCTGCACGAAGTTATCTGGAACAGGATGGATTTTTACCGGGAGAAAGAGCTGCCCTTCCCTTTGAAGAAAATCTGTTTCGTCAGTATCTTATGGAAAAATGCGGAAACTATGTGCATCCAAAGGACAGCTCTTATCTGACATACCAGATGGAATATCTGCTCGCAGGCAAAGACTGCGACGTGGAGAATTTGCAAACGGTAACGGAGCGTATTTTAGCGCTTCGGGAGGCGTCTAATTTCATCTATCTTTTATCGGATTCAGAAAAGCAGGCGGAAGCTGAGGCGATGGCAATGACGCTGGCAGCAGTAATATTGTTTCCAGAACTGGCAGAGCTGATTAAATTCTCCATTTTGATTGCATGGGCTTATGCGGAGAGCGTCAATGATGTAAAGACACTGCTTGGAGGCGGAAGCGTGCCGCTTTACAAAAGCCGCAGTGACTGGAGGCTTGGACTGGAAAGTGCATTGTCGCTTAATCTGCCGCAGACAGAAAAAAGTCAGTCGGGGCTTTCTTATGAGGAATATCTGCATATTTTTCTTCTGACTGTAAAAAAAGAGGATAGAAATAAGCGGTTTATGGATTTGGTGGAAATGGATATTCGGCAGACTGAAGGAAATGAAAATTTTTGCATCAATCACTGTGTTGACAGCTTTATTGTACAGATTCAGGTGCGTTCCGCAAAGGGAGGCGACTGCCTGATTACAAGGACTGCTGGATACTGGAAATAGAAAATAAGAGATTTTGAAAAGAAAGGAGGAGAGAGCGGTGCGTTTCTTTTGGGACTTAAGATTTTTAAGGAAAGGAGTTTTATTTCACCCAATTCGTTGGACAGGCCCCCAAGTAGGTTCAATGAGATTCGTTTATCCAAATCATAGAAACAGTTCAGAAAATTTCACTCATTCGAAAGGCTTCACTTTTTTGAAGCATTGTAGGATTCAAAGCAAAGCATTACATACACCGATAGCTGCCAAAAGAAGCGTATCGCTATCTCCTTCTTTCACAGCCAGTATTACGGTAGAAGCAGCCTTCTGCCTTCCGCTCTTTCTTTTCTTCTGCATCCAGATGATTTCACTGATTGAGCTTTTCCGGCTGCACAGTATGGTAGAGGCAGCGCTGCATCAGGAGGTAAGCAGGACAGCGCTGTGGTCCTATGCTTATGATGCGGGCATACCCGATGAAATGGACACTTTGGCTTCTGCTTTAAAAGGTGCCTGCCTGAAGGAACGGGTAATTGCAAGAATTGGAAAAGAGAAGCTGGACCATTCTATGATTGAAGGAGGCAGCAGAGGACTCCGGATTTTACCTACGGCTGATGGGGAAGCACAGGATGTAGTGGATTTAACGCTTTGCTACAAGGTCAGACCGGTTGTAGATATTCTGGGATTTTCCGGCTTTGAGATGGCGAATCGCTGCTGCATGAAGGCATGGACCGGATACAGGAGCGAAGGATATGGAGCAGGAGAAAATCAGGAGGAGCTTGTTTATATTACGGAGACAGGAACGGTTTATCATAAAAGCCGCCATTGCAGCTATCTGGCGCTTTCTATCAGAAGTGCAGAACGGGAGGAGATAGAGAGACTTCGGAATGCGGATGGGGCAAAATATTATCCCTGCGAGAGCTGTGGAGGAAACGGCGGGGAAGTATTTCTGACAGAACAGGGAAATCGGTACCATGCATCACTGTCATGCAGCAGATTAAAAAGGACAGTTTTTACTGTTCCGATTTCAGAAACAGGAGGGAGAGGCGCATGCAGCAAATGCTGTGTTATGGGTTAGCAGGAATTTTTTTGACTGTATGCGCATGGGAGGACATTCGGAAAAGGACGCTTTCGTGGCAGGTGCTTCTAGGAGGCATGGCGGGAGCAGTGATTGTAAACGGCTTCTTTTTATCTATCTGGCAGAATGTACTTCTTCTGGCAGGTGCATTGGCAGCAGGCGGCGGGCTTTTTATGCTTGCCTTTGTATCAAGGCAGCGGATTGGCTATGGGGATGCCCTGCTGCTCGGTGTGCTTGGACTTTATCTGCCGCTTAGAGAAACTGTAAGCGTTTTTTTGCTTGGACTTTTCTTTAGCGCTTTTGGAGGAATTCTTCTGCTGATTTGCAAAAAGGGAAATAGAAAGCTGCACCTGCCGTTTGCACCGTTTCTTATGATGGCATATCTATTGGAGGGAGCTATGCAATGGAAGTAGAAAAAAAGATAAATTCAGTGAAAGCTGCGGGCTGCTTTCAGGCGAGTATGACGGTGGAGGCTTCGTTTTTGCTGCCGCTTATCTTCTTCCTGATTTTAAATATTTTATATCTTTCCTTTTTTATATACGACCAGTGCATCCTCATGCAGGGATGCTATGTGACTGCACTGCGGATGGAAAGACTGGAATGTGGAGAAGAAGAAAAGCAAAGAATTGCAGATGAAAAGTTTAGCAGAAGCACTGTAAAGAGGCTTGCCAGTGCAACAAATGTCGAAAAGCAGATTGAAATAACAGATACACAGGTAAAGGTTTCGGCTGCTGCTTCCGTGCGTGCACCGGGCATTTCTTTCTTTCAAAGCTTCTGGCAGGGAAGGCAGGAGCAGACGGCAGATAGCTGGTATCCAAAACGTTTTATCAGGCGTTGTCGCAGCGCCAAAGGGCTGCTTGGGCTGTGGAATGAAAAAACATAGGAGAAGCATGAAATGAGAGGAAACATCCGATATTACAGGGAGCTTCAAAAGACTTATCTGATTGCGGAGGATTGTCTGGAGGAACTGTTGGAAAGCTATTTTGGGAGAGCTGTTCTACATACTGCAATGAATGGGCTTGCAGCCTGTAAGGAGCACCTTGTAAATGGAAAAAAGGAAATCTGGTATGAAATAGATGGGTTTCATACATTGGAGCAGATATTTGCAGTCAAAAAAATATCTGCGCAGGAGTTAAAGCAGATTTTGCTGGGATTGGCGCAGACAATAGAAGAACTCGAAAAATATCTGATTGATGGCAAAAGGCTATGCTATCAGCCGGAATATCTGTACATGGATATGGAAACAGGGAAGATTAAGCTTTTATTTGATTTTACAGAAGGAGATAGGGAGCATCCGCTTATGCCATTGGCGCAGTTTCTATTGGAGCGGCTTGACCATGAAGAAGAGGCGGTCATAGAGCTGGGATATTTCTTTTATGAGCAGGCTGGAAGGGATGTGCTTTCCATCAGGGAAATTGAGAAAAAGGCAGAAGAAAGTCCAAACGCAGTCTTAAGGGAGAATCTGATGGAAGAGAAGCAGGAGATAAGGACTGCCTGCGGAGCATCAAAAGAAATGTTTTCAGAGACAGAGGAGGATATATTCCCGGACAGACTGTATGAACAGAGCTTTTCAAAAGAAAATGTACAGGAGCCGCTATTGGGAGAGGGGCGGTATCTGACAAAGGGAGGCGCCGTTGTGACGGTAATGGCGCTGCTGCTTGGCGGTTCATTTTTTCTGGTCAGAGCATATTTTTCTTTGACAGAAACAGAAGAACTGATATGGCTTGTTGTTTCTGCAGTCCTGCTGCTTATGGGAGCGGGAGTCAGCGTATATATGTTTTTACGGGAAAGAAGAGCGGGCGCAGTAAGAAACAAAAGCAGTGAGCAGGGAGATACAGCAATCAGGAAAAGTGAGCAGGGAGATGCAGCAATCAGGAAAAGTGAGCAGGGAGATGCAGCAATCAGGGAAAGTATGCAGGAGAATGCAGAAATCAAAAGTATGCAGAGAAATATGAAAATCAGGGAAAACGCACGAAAAAATGCAGTGATTAGCAGAAATATACAGAAGGATACAGAGTACAAAAAAGATATACAAAGCAATGCAATAGGAGAATCGCCGTATGAAGAGTATGGGCAGGAAGTAGATTTTCTGTCTAAGGAGACGGATAGGAAAACCGTTTATCTTGGAGATATGCTGGCAAAAAAGGAATATGTCCTTGTGGGAGAAAACAGGGAATATAAGCTGGATACGTTTCCCTTTCTGATAGGGAAGGATAAGGAGAGGGTAACGCTGGCGCTTAAGGACCGCAGCATCAGCAGGATTCATGCAAGATTTTTGCTGGAGGACGGGATTCTTTATCTGGAGGACCTTCATTCGACCAATGGCACTTACTTAAATGACCTTTTATTAGAGCCGCATGTGAGAATGAAGGTAAAGAGAGGAGATTTTCTCCAATTTGGAAAAACAGAGCTTTCCCTGCGATAGAGAAAGCTCTGCAAATCATATTGGAAGGATGGAATTTTAACCTTTTACACCACCCAGGGCGATGCCCTGTACAATGGCTTTTGAAAGAATCAGATAAATAACGACAACCGGTAAAATCGAAAACAGAATCATAACATAAACCTGACCCATATCGAATTTTAAGAAGTCTGCGCTTCGAAGCTGAGCAATCAGAATCGGCAGCGTTTTCTTATTCTCTGTATGTAATACGAGCGCCGGTGTAAAGTAATTGTTCCAGCTCTGTACGAAAGTGAAGATTGCCTGTACTGCAAGCGCCGGTTTCATCATCGGCAGTACAATGTGGTTGAAGGTGCGGAATTCTCCGGAACCATCAATGCGAGCTGCTTCTACAATCGAAAGCGGCAATGTGCTTTCCAGATACTGCTTCATATAGAAGAAGGTAACCGGTGCGGCAATGGTAGGAACAATCAGGGGAATGAAGGAATCATCCAGTCCCATTTTTCCGATGAGCTGCAGGAAACCAAGAGCAGTAACCTGTGTCGGAATCATCATAATCATTAAGATAAAAGTAAAAATTGCTTTTTTCAGCTTGAAATCGTAAGCGTGTATCGCATAAGCTGTCATCGCTGAGAAATAAACGGATAAAGCTGCGCTGAAGATTGCTACGGTAAGGCTGCTGGTCAAACCTGAGAAAACAGGAAGTGTACCTGCGAGCAGATTATTCCAGTTTGTAAGCAGGTTTGTACTCGGAATAGGAGTAAAACCTCTAGCCAACTGCGCATTTGAGCGGGTTGAGTTAATAATCAGTATAAAGAACCAGAACAGACACAAAAGCGTTATCAAAATAAGAACCGCATGTGCAATGATTCTTCTTGTTCGGATGCTGAGTCCTTTGTCCAGAGTTTGGTTTGTTGTATTCATGCTGACACCTCCTAATTTTTCTCACGATTGGAAAACTGATATACAAGCAGACTCAGGATGCCGGTAATAAAGAACAGGATAACCGACAGGGCACCGCCCATACCGAAGTTTTTACTGAATAAGTGTTTGTTCAGATACATGATCAGCGTCATGGAGGAACGCATCGGATCTCCAATGCCGTTTGTCAAAACCTGAGGTACGTCGAACATCTGCAGACCACCGATCAGGGAGGTAATCATAACATATAAAAGGATTGGCTTTAACAGCGGAAGCGTAATCCGGTAGAAAATCTGTGTTGAAGTAGCACCGTCAACGCTGGCAGCTTCAAAAAGCGCCGGGTCAATACCCATCATACCAGCCATCAGAAGGATGGTGGTATTACCAAACCACATCAGGAAGTTCATCAGAGCAACCAGACCGCGGGTGCCCCATACATTCGATAAGAATTTAAAGGGCTGGTCTAAAATGCCAAGCTGTATCAAAATAGAGTTAATCGGACCGCTGTCTGCGAATAAAGTAAAGAACAGCATAGCGAAAGCGGAAGCCATGATCAGGTTTGGCATGTAGATAACCGTTTTGAAGAAGCCTGCACATTTAACACGAAGCTGCGGGTCTGCAAACCAGGATGCCAGAAGCAGAGATACGACAATCTGCGGTACGAAACCGAGAATCCACATAATCAGGGTATTCTGCGTATAAATCCATATATCAGAGGTAGAAAACAGGGATTTATAGTTTTCAAGTCCAATAAAGTTGGGACCTACCTGCATCAGACCGGAGCGGTAGTTTTCAAAAAAGCTGTTGTATACCGTGCTGACTAACGGAATTAACTGGAAAACTACATAAACCAGAAGGAAGGGAATTAAAAAGATATAACCCCATTTATTATAGCGTACGACCTTACCTCGTTTTGCCTTTGCGTTTTTCATTTGAACCATTTCCTTTCAATATGATGATTAGAATAAAGTTACAATCTGTTTTTGGTGGACAAAGGTTAATTTCCGTTATTTGTCCAGCCGATAGGAAACCGTCTGTGAAATCGTAATGTCATCAGCCGCTTTCTTACCGGCTTGACAAATCCTGTTTATATAACATGTGCCTGCCTGACTTAAGCAGGCAGGCACATCACCTATCATTCAGATATTAGTGTGTTAATTCAGGATATTTTTCCTGCATATCTTTGTAGAAGAGTTCAAGTGCTTCATCATAGGAAGCGTTGCCTTCAATGTAGTTCTTCATAGCTTCCTGGAAGCCTTCGTTGCAGCCCTGGTCATAAGCACTCTTGTTGCTTAAGTCTACGCTTTCAGCGCCCTTGCAGTACATAGCCAGAGGGTTTACACCGCCTAAAACCTTGCTGGAGTAGTTAGCATCCTGTGCCATAGCTTCCATCGTAGGTTTGTTGTTTACGAAGTCGTCATCCTGTACGCAGATGTCTGTCATAATCTTTTCGTCGCAGGTCAGTTTCAGCATGATGTCTTTTACAAGACTCGGGTTATCTGTTCCAGTTGCGCCGCAGATCCATGTGCCGCCCCAGTAGAAGCCCTGAGGTCCTTCTGTGATACCCCAGCCGCCCTGGTTAGCAATACTGCCTTCTTCGTCAGCTGCCATAGAGAAGTTAATAAGCCATGCCGGTCCAAAGTAAGCAAATACCTTTCCTTCAGGGAAGAAGCCCTTCTTCCAGTCATCAGACCACAGAACTGCTGTGCCTGCTTCGCCCTTGTCATATAATACCTTGGAGTCCTCTGCCCATTTCTTGATGTTGGCATCAATGTTAATCTTGCCATCAACAACCCACTTTGTGGTCATGTTATTGGAGTATGTACGATAGGTATCGTTTACACTCTGTACTACCTGATAGCCAGCAGCCTTTAATTCATCAGCAGTAGTCTTGAAGGTATCCCAATCAGCGAATTTCTTCTGGATTTCTGCAGCGTCGTCTGTTCCGAATACTTCCTTTGCAGCTTCACGGTTGTAGAACATAGCACCCGGGCAGCCCTGCCATGAAGTACCCTTTAATACGCCGTTGGAATCTGTAACGATGTCCTTTGTGTACTGATACTGATTAGCTACATCTGCATCTGTGATGCCTAAATCAGAAAGAGCCATTGTATACGGTGTGTCAACATATTTCAGTGCGTAGTCAGCCTCGATTAAGAAGAGGTCAATCTTATCATCTGCAGCTGCGCTTTCCTGCTTTAAGAGTGTTTCATCCAGATTGTTCTGGTAAGCGTTGTCATCAGAAGGTGTGATGTGCCAGTTTACAGTAACATCACCAATCTTACCGGTAGTTCCATCTACTTCTTCGTATCCCGGATAGTGAGCTGTTACACGGGATTTGAATTCTTCATTCCAGCAGTAGATGTTGAAAATCTTTCCTTCATCAGAAGCGGGAGCTGCTGCTTCCTCTGTACCTGCCGCTGCCTCGGTTGCAGCTGCTGCCGGTTCTGTAGCTGCAGGAGCATCAGTGGATGCTGCTTTCTGTCCGCATCCAGCAAGCGTTGCTGCTGTCATGATGCCTGCTAATGACAGTGCCATAAAACTTTTTAACCTTTTCATTTTTCCTCCATTCCGCCCGTAGGGCAAATAAAATAAAATTTAGTGAAACTTATAATTTTTTCACTGATTTTCCTATTAAGACAGAACCCTCGACTACAAATTTTTCTTTTAATGTAGTTTTTGGTTTCTCAATAAGCTCAATTAAGTGTGTTACTGCTTCCCGTCCCATTGTATCGCTTTCCTGTTTCAGCGTGGTAATCTGCGGTTCATGGATTGTCGCGTAGCTGATACCATCGTATCCTACGACAGAAATGTCATCCGGAATGGTAAGTCCCTGCGCTTTAATCTGATTGATTCCGCCGATTGCCGTGTAATCATCAGGGTAGAGGATACAGGTCGGTCTTTCGTTTTCAGGAAGTGCAAGCAACTCGGCGGTACATGCCGATGCCTGTTCGGTATCGTGATACTCACATTCCAGAATGTACTCTGGCGGGATGGTAAGTCCGAGCCGTTCAGCACATTGATAAAAGCTGGTCAGTCGATCCTGTGTTACGGAAGAATCGGCACCGTGTATGTAAGCAATCTTTCGATGTCCCATCGAGTAAAGGTATTCCATCAAATCCCGAATTCCTTTTACGTTATCTGATGTAACTGCCATCGTGTTGTTAAAAACGTGGTCAATCGTTACGATGGGGATACCACTTTGTACCAGCTCAAGTACCTGTGGATTGTCAAAATCGATACAGGCGATGATAACGCCATCAAACTGTCTGTTTCTGCAGTATTCTTTATAGGTAACTTCTTTTTCACCAATGCGGTTGGTAATAAAGGTGATGCAGTATCCGAAGGATTCTGCCTGTGCCTTGATTCCCTGTAGTACGCCGGCGAAGAACTCATGCCGCAGACCGCTGTTCGCACCGTCTACAAATACGATGCCGAGGTTATAGGTGCGGCTTGTTTTGAGTGCAACGGCTGCCATATTTGGAAGATAACCCATCTTGGAAGCGGTTGCCTTTACCCTGCTGCGTGTCTTTTCACTGATGTCGCTATAATCATTGAGGGCTTTGCTGACGGTAGCAACGGAAACGTTGCATGCGGCAGCAATGTCTTTTACTGATACCATATCGTGCCTGCCTTTTGGAACGAATCATTTTACTTAATCGTTTTCGTAATTGAATCATACAACAATGCAACCATAAAATCAAGCATTTTTTTAAAAAATATGGAGAAAATGTATAAAAAGTTGATGGGTAGGTAGAATAACTTCCTATTTATATGTAGAACAAACCGCTATATTTTCGAAATATATTTGGCAGAAATACTCATACGTTTTCGAAACAAAGTTTTTGGTAAAAAATATTAAAAAACGCTTGATTTTACATAGATTATTTACTATATTCATAGTATAGGACGGAGCGCACAGGCTCGTTTTTATTTAGATTTCAAACTAAATCGTTTTCGAAAACCTGCTATATCGAAAAAAAGAAGTAGAACAAATAAGGAGAATGAAAGCATGAAATATGGACATTTTGATGATAAGAACCGGGAATATATCATAACCCAGCCAAAGACCCCGCTGCCCTGGATAAATTATCTCGGCTGTGAGAATTTCTTTTCGCTGGTTTCCAATACCTGCGGCGGCTACAGCTTTTATAAGGATGCAAAGCTGCTGCGTCTGACAAGATACCGTTACAACAATGTGCCTTATGACGCAGGCGGACATTATTACTATATCAATGATAATGGAACGATATGGAATCCGGGCTGGCAGCCGACAAAGACACAGCTTGATGACTATGAGTGTCGTCACGGTATGGGCTACAGCGTATTTACCGGAGTCAAAAACGAAGTGAAGGCACAGGTAACTTCTTTTGTACCGATTGGAAACAACTGTGAAATCAATAAGGTAACAATTACAAATGAGAGTAAGCAGCCAAAAGAGCTGAAGCTGTTTTCCTTTGTTGAGTTTTGTTTGTGGAATGCAATGGACGATATGACAAACTTCCAGAGGAACTTAAGTATCGGAGAAGTCGAGGTTGTAGGAAGTGCAATTTACCACAAGACAGAATACAGAGAGCGTAGAAACCATTATGCAGTATTTGGTGTAAATGCGGAAATCGACGGTTTCGACACGGACAGAGACACCTTTTTAGGTGCGTACAATGGCTTTGATACGCCGGATGTCGTTATAAACGGCAAGGCACAGAATACGATTGCAAACGGCTGGTCTCCGATTGGTTGTCATCAGATCAATCTCAGCCTGCAGCCGGGCGAGGCAAAGACCTTTGTATTCGTGCTTGGCTATGTAGAAAATCCGGTAGAGGAAAAATGGGAGGCTCCTGGCATTATCAATAAGAAACCGGCGCTTGCCATGCTCAAGAAATTTAATACCGAGGAAAAGGCAGATCAGGCGCTTGCTGAGTTAAAGGCGCATTGGAACGGTCTGTTATCCAAATTCAGCGTAGAAACCGGTGATGAGAAATTTGACCGGATGATAAATATCTGGCATCAGTATCAGTGCATGGTAACCTTCAACATGTCCCGTTCGGCTTCCTATTATGAGTCTGGTATCGGCAGAGGCATGGGCTTCCGCGATTCCTGCCAGGATCTGCTGGGCTTCGTGCATCTGATTCCGGACCGCGCAAGAGAGCGTATCATTGACATCGCATCCACACAGTTTGAAGACGGCAGCGCTTATCATCAGTATCAGCCGCTTACCAAAAAAGGAAACGCTGACATCGGCAGCGGCTTCAATGATGACCCGCTCTGGCTGATTGCGGGAACCGCAGCCTATATCCGGGAGACCGGTGATTTCAGCATCTTGGAGGAAATGGTCCCTTATGACAGTGATGTCACAAAAGCAACGACGCTTATGGAGCATCTGCGCCGTTCCTTTAACTATATTACAACGCATTTAGGACCGCATGGACTGCCGTTAATCGGCCGTGCAGACTGGAATGACTGCCTGAACTTAAACTGCTTTTCCAAGGAGCCGGGCGAATCCTTCCAGACCTATGGACCTTCTGAGGGCCCGGTGGCGGAATCTGTATTTATCGCAGGTATGTTTGTAAAATACGGAAAAGAATATGCGCAGCTCTGCCGTCATACAGGACTTGCAGATGAAGCGAAAGAGGCAGAGACACAGGTACAGAAAATGTATGATACCGTTCTGGATTCTGGCTGGGATGGAGACTGGTTCCTCCGCGCTTATGATGCAAACGGCGATAAGGTCGGTTCAAAGGAATGTGAGGACGGACAGATTTATATTGAGCCGCAGGGCTTCTGTGTACTGGCGGGCATTGGTGTAAAGGAAGGTCAGGCAGAGAAGGCGCTGAAATCTGTAAAGGATATACTGGATACCAAATACGGAATCGTACTCTTACAGCCTGCTTATAAGGATTATCACCTCGAGCTTGGTGAAGTAACCTCCTATCCATGCGGTTATAAAGAGAATGCAGGTATTTTCTGCCACAACAATCCCTGGGTAACGGTAGCGGAAACGGTACTTGGACATGGCGAGCGGGCGTTTGAAACCTATCGTAAAATCTGTCCGGCATACATAGAGGACATCAGCGACATTCACAGAACAGAGCCGTATGTATATTCCCAGATGGTAGCAGGCAAGGATGCCCTGCGTCACGGCGAAGCAAAGAACAGCTGGCTGACTGGTACAGCGGCATGGACATTCTTAAGCGCTTCCCAGTACATTTTGGGAATCCGTCCGAGCCTTGACGGTCTGGAAATCGACCCCTGCCTGCCGGAGCAGTTTAAGGAGTGCAAGGTTTCCCGTACCTTCAGAGGAACGGTATACCATATTACAATTAAGAATGAAAACAATGCACAGAAGGGTATTAAGAGACTTCTTGTAAACGGCAAAGAGGTTGCTGGAAATGTAATTCCGGTAAGCACGGATGCAGAAGTAGAAGTTATAGCTGAAATGTAGGAGTAAGGGCGATGAAATTTCCAAAGGAATTTATCTGGGGCGCAGCGACGGCGTCCTATCAGATTGAAGGAGCCTGGCAGGAGGACGGAAAAGGAGTCTCGATATGGGATGTATTTTCCCATACGCCGGGACGGGTAAAAAATGGCGAGACCGGAGATATTGCCTGCGACCATTATCACCGCATGGAAGAGGATGTGGCGATGATGAAGAAGCTGGGCCTGCAGGCGTATCGGTTTTCCTTTTCGTGGGCAAGGCTGTTTCCCGATGGGGAGATAAAGAGAAATGAAAAGGGCTTTGCCTTTTATGACAGACTCATTAACTGTCTTTTGCAGAATGGTATCCGCCCCGTTGCAACGCTGTTTCACTGGGACCTTCCGCAGGCGCTTTTTGAGAAGGGCGGCTTTGCATGGGAAGGCATCAGCGATGCGTTTGCAGCCTATGCGGGAGCAGTCGTAGAGCATTTTTCTGACCGTGTAAATATGTTTGCCACAATCAATGAGCCGCAGTGCGTTGCGAAGCTCGGCTATGTGGATGGCGTTCATGCGCCGGGCTATACGTGGACGCAGGAGGAGAGCGGCATTATTATGAAGAATTTGCTGCTTTCACATGGCAAGGCGGTTAAGGAGATGCGCAGGCGTGCCAAAGCACCGATTCAGATTGGAACGGTAACGACCGGGACGCTCTGCCATCCGCTCGACGATTCAGAGGAAGCGCAGGAAATGGCGTATAGGCTTTCCTTTCCAAACGCAGGAGATGGACTTGGCTTTACGCATAACTGGTTTTTGGACCCGGCGATTCTGGGAAAAAATGAGATTCCGTTTTTATCCTTTACAGAGGAGGAAATGAGAACCATCTGCCAGCCGGTAGATTTCATGGGCATCAATATTTATAATGGTCAGCAGTGTGACAAAAATGGATATGTCGAGCGTTATCAGGGCTTTCCAAGAACTGGGCTCGGCTGGCCGGTTACGCCAAAAATCATGAACTGGGGACTGCGCTTTTTGCAAAGACGCTATGGTCTGCCGATTTATATAGCGGAAAATGGCGTTGCCTGCAATGACAGGATTTATGCGGACGGCAGTGTGCATGATGCGGACAGGATTGATTTCTGCAGGACCTATCTCCTGGAAATGGGACGGGCGATTGCGGAAGGCTGTGACATCAGAGGCTATTTCCACTGGTCGCTTATGGATAATTTTGAATGGAATGAGGGCTACGACCCGAGATTCGGACTCATTTTTGTTGATTACCGCAATCAGGACAGAATATGGAAGGATTCGGCGTACTGGTACCAGAATGTAATAAAAAATAACGAAATCCCTGAATAAAAGACAAGGATGACAGAAAAGAACCAAATATGCTATACTGTAAACGTGCAGGATTGAAATGGCTTGCACCAAAACGGCACGCTTTTTAAGCGGCACGCGCAGTAGAGAGAGGAACTGTCATGAAAATCAACATTTACTACGGAGGCAGGGGATTGATTGATGATCCCACGCTGTATGTCATCAATAAGATGCAGGAGGTTTTGGAGGAGCTTCGTGTAACAGTGGTGCGTTTTAATCTGTATGAGATGAAAAACAGCATTACGACGTTGCCGCAGACGCTGAAGGACGCAGATGGAATTATTCTGGCATCGACAGTGGAATGGCATGGCATCGGCGGCTATATGCACCAGTTTCTGGATGCCTGCTGGCTGTATGGTGACAAGGAAAAAATCAGCCAGATTTATATGTGCCCTGTAGTGATGTCAACGACCTACGGAGAACGGGAAGGAAAGCTGGACCTCTCTGTGGCATGGGAAATTCTGGGCGGAAAGCCCTGCAGTGGAATCTGCGGTTACATTGCAGATACGGTCAGCCTTGAAATGAGTAAGGAATATACAGGGCTTATCGAGAAAAAAGCCGAAAACATGTACCGGACGGTAAATCAAAAGACAGCAAGCTTTCCGGCAAGCAATCAGGCGATTAAGCAGATGGTATCTGTGACACAGAATATAAATTTAACGCCGCAGGAATCAGAGCAGCTTTCGCAGTATGCGTCTGATGAACGGTATGTACAGCGCCAGAAAGAGGACATTCAGGAACTGACAAGCCTTTTTAAAGGGATGCTGGAGCAGCAGGAAACCGGGGCGGAAACTGCGTATATTGCAGATTTAAAAGCACATTTCAAACCGGCGGCAGGCTTTCGTGCAGTTTACCGGATTCAGATTGACGAGCGTGAAAATCCGCTGGTGCTGACGGTAGACGGACCGAAGCTTACATGCTATTATGGAACGGTGGAAAAGGCGGATGTGGATATTCATGTTAGCAGCAGCGTTATGAATGAAATTACAGCGGCGCGGATGACGTTTCAGCGTGCATTTATGAGCGGAAGCATGAAAACGCGCGGAGATTTCAAGTTGCTGCGGGCGCTTGACCAGATATTTGTGTTTCAGGCTTGATGTGGGAGGCAGATAAGATGAAAGATAATAATTGTATTTTCTGTAAGATTGCAAATGGAGAGATTCCTTCAAAGACCCTGTATGAGGATGAGCAGTTTCGTGTAATTCTTGACTTGGGACCGGCGACAAGGGGACATGCGCTGATTCTTCCCAAAGAGCACTTTGCAAATCTTTATGAGCTGCCGGATGAAACGGCGGCGGGCGTGATGAAGCTGGCGAAGAAAATGGCAACGCAGATGTCACAGAAGCTGAAAAGCGACGGCTTCAATCTGGTGCAGAACAATGGTGAAATTGCCGGACAGACGGTATTTCATTTCCATCTGCATCTGATACCACGCTATAAGGACGACGGACAAAAGATAGGATGGGTTCCCGGGGAAGCGACTCCGGAAGAACTGGAAGAAATAAAGAATGCTGTTACGGGTTAATCCGTAACAGCATTTTATTTTATAGGAAAGAATTTCCTATGAATCCTGCTTGCAGGATTCTGTTTTAATAAGTCCCATAATGGTCTGGATAGAATTTAGCTGGTCGCTTTTGCTCATGGCGCTGATATAGGTCTGCCTGCAGCAAAAGACCTCATGCACCTTTTCTACAAGGATAGAGGGTGCAAGGTCATCCTCATCGATAACCAGACTGAAGCCCTGTGATTCAAAGGAGCGGGCATTTAAAATCTGGTCGCCCCGGCTGCTCTTGGCAGAAAGGGGAATCAGCACATTTGGCTTTTTCAATGCCAGTAGTTCGCAGATAGCATTTGCGCCTGCACGGGAGATAACCACGTCTGCAAGTGCAAAGAAATCCTTTAATTCTGCTTTTACATATTCAAACTGCTTGTAGCCCGGTACATTCAACAGCAGATTGTCAATTTTTTCCCTGCCGCAGATATGGATAATCTGAAAATCCTCTAAAAGCTGCGGAAGTGCTTCGCGGACTGCCTTGTTGATCGCAGCGGCACCGAGACTGCCGCCGATAACCATAATGACAGGCTTACCGCTGGTAAAGCCGCATAAATCCAAAGCGGAAATCGCATTTCCCTGCCGCAGCTCAGCACGTATCGGCGAACCGGTAAGAACCGCCTTGTCTGCGGGAAGGAGCTTTAGGGTCTCAGGAAAATTGCAACAGACCTTTTTTGCAACCGGAATACAGAGCTTATTGGCAAGTCCCGGAGTCATATCCGATTCGTGAATGATACAGGGGATGCCAAGTGAATGTGCTGCCCGTACTACTGGAACGGAAACAAAACCGCCCTTTGAAAAAACAACGTCCGGTGCAATCTGTTTCATAATATTGCGCGCTTCAAGATAGCCCTTGATAACGCGTGCCGGGTCAGTAAAATTCTTTATATCAAAATATCTGCGGAATTTTCCGGTCGAAATGCCATAATATGGTATCTCATAATCCGCAATCAGCCGCTTTTCGATTCCATCGTAGGAGCCGATATAATGTACATCGAAATCCGCTTCCTTTAGCGCGGGAAGCAGTGCGATATTTGGGGTTACATGCCCTGCGGTTCCGCCGCCCGTCAAGACAATTTTTTTCATGCTGGGAAGCCTCCTAGAGATTTTCTTTTAAGGATTCCAGAGCCTGCGCGAGCTGGTCGGGGCAGGAAGTGGATTTAAAACCGCATTTTATGCCTTTTAAGCGGGAAATCGCATCATCTACTGTCATGCCGGTTACAAGTCTGGAAATGCCCTGAAGGTTGCCATTGCAGCCTCCGGTAAATGTAACGGACTGGATGATATCTCCCTGAACATCAATATCAATAGCGCTGGAGCATACGCCCTTTGGCTGGTATCTCATAGTAATCCCTCCTGTAATGATATGCAGAACACATCTCTGCTTTTCCGAACATTATAGCAAAATTCCCATATACTTTCCAGCATTTTAGCGAAAAACGACGAAATATGTAAAACGATTTATGAACCGCTCCCTGTGGGACAATGCTATAATATAGGCGAAAATCATATTGCGCCCGATGGGGCAGGGAGGTTTGAATATGTTTTTAAAGCTTGGCTATCATGCGTACTTTCTTTTTATTGTTTTACTTTTGTTAGTATTGAGCATTTCATTTCAGATTATGATTGGTGTGTTATACCAGAAAATTCTGCGAGAAACAGAAAACATGGCTGTAACGGAGCAGAAATTTTTAAAGCAGTGTAAATTAAAATTTTCAAATTGCTATGAACTCAATGCGGGAGAGGTAAATACGCCTGTTTTTGTGGACAAGCTCTTAAATCAGCTTCAGTTTTTGGGGATACCTGTGCAGAATCTGCTGCATTTATCCGGCCAGCTCATGCTGCTTGCGGTATTTGCGGCAGGCGTTGGCGCATGCAGGGGAATTATAGACGGCGATTCTCTTAAGACACTGCTGCCTTATTATATCCTGACATTATTTGGTCTGTATCTGTATTTTTCAGCGGCTTCCTTTGCGGATGTCCGGGGAAAAAAGTATGCAGTTCGCACAAATATTATGGATTATCTGGAAAATCACCTGCGCAAGCATTTAGAGCTTGTACGGGAGAAGGAAATGCAGCAGTATCTGGTGCGTGGAGAGGGAGCAAAGGGTCAGGAGGTGCAGGAAAATGCGCCAAAGCAGCAGGAGCCTTCCTTTGCGGATGCTGAAGGTGGAAAAATGGGGAAGCAGGATGAGGAGCAGGACGAGCTGGAAACGCTGCTTCGGGAATTTCTGGCGTAGTGGCGTTAAGCAGGCGCTGCTTGAAAAAAGAGGGCATTTTTGCTATACTAAGACCGTATTTTGAAATCTGCATGACAATTAGTAAAAAGGAGCAAAAGAAATGAGCAAAAAAGTAACGTTTGATTATGCAAAGGCAGCTGCCTTTGTCAGTGAAAACGAAGTGGAATTGATGAAAAAACAGGCTCTGGATGCAAAAGAGCTGCTGCTTTCCAGAGAAGGCGCTGGAAATGACTTCCTTGGCTGGATTGACCTGCCGGAAAACTATGATAAAGAGGAGTTTTCCAGAATCAAAGCAGCTGCTGAGAAAATCCAGAAGGATTCCGATGTTCTGCTTGTCATTGGTATCGGCGGCTCCTACCTTGGCGCAAGAGCAGCAATCGAATTCTTAAGACACAGCTTTTACAATGTTGTGGACAAGAGCATCCGCAAGACACCTGAGATTTATTTCGTTGGAAATTCCATCAGCTCTACCTATATTAAGCACCTTATGGACGTAATCGGAGACAGAGATTTCTCCATCAATATGATTTCCAAGTCCGGTACGACAACAGAACCGGCAATCGCTTTCCGTGTATTCAAGGAAATGCTGGAAAAGAAATATGGAAAGGCAGAGGCTTCCAAGCGTATTTATGCGACTACGGATAAGGCAAGGGGATCTCTTAAGAATCTGGCGACAGAAGAAGGCTATGAGTCCTTTGTAGTGCCGGACGACGTAGGAGGACGTTTCTCGGTACTGACCGCAGTAGGTCTTTTGCCAATCGCTGTCAGCGGCGCAGACATTGACAAGCTGATGGAAGGCGCTCAGGCAGGAAGAAAACAGGCAATTGAAGCAGATTTTGCAGAAAACGATGCACTCAAATATGCAGCGCTGCGCAATATCCTTCTGCGCAAGGGCAAAACCATTGAAATTCTTGCAAACTATGAGCCGAGCGTACACTATGTATCAGAATGGTGGAAACAGCTTTATGGCGAGAGCGAAGGCAAAGACCAGAAGGGTATCTTCCCGGCAAGCGTTGATTTAACGACAGACCTTCACTCAATGGGACAGTTTATTCAGGATGGCGCGCGTACCTTATTTGAAACCGTAATCAATATCGAGACCTCCAGAGAAGAAATCCTGATTGGCGAAGAGCCGGTTGATTTGGATGGCTTGAACTATCTGGCAGGAAAGAGCGTTGACTTTGTCAACAAGAGCGCAATGAATGGAACGATTCTGGCGCATACCGACGGACAGGTGCCGAACCTGATGATTAAGGTGCCTGAGGTAAATGAATACTTCTTAGGACAGCTCTTCTACTTCTTTGAGTTTGCCTGCGGCGTCAGCGGCTATATGCTCGGCGTAAATCCGTTTAACCAGCCGGGTGTTGAGAGCTATAAGAAGAACATGTTCGCACTGCTTGGCAAGCCGGGCTATGAAGCACAGAGAGAAGAACTATTAAAGAGATTATAATAAATACAAGCACGAAAAAGGAGCGCTCTTATGAATCTTGTAATACTGGAGCGGAACAGCGTCGGAACAGATATAGATGTCAGCTGCTTTGAAAAGCTAGGCAGAGTAACGGTTTATGAAAATACAGTGGAGCGGCAGGTAGCGGAGCGGATACAGGATGCCGATGTCGTTATCGGAAACAAAGCGCCGTTAAATGAAAGTACGTTACAGGGTGCAAAAAACCTGAAGCTCATTACACTGTTTTCTACCGGCTATGACTGCGTGGATATTGCTTACTGCGCAGCACACGGAATCAAGGTGGCAAATGTAAAGGATTATTGTACGGATGCGGTAAGTCAGCATACGTTTGCGATGCTGTTTTACCTGCTGGAGCATCTGCGCCATTATGACGAATATGTAAAGAGCGGCGCTTATGGAGCACAGGAGAGATTTTCCAATTTTGACCTTCCGTTTGTAGAGCTTACGGGCAAGACCTGGGGAATCGTTGGAATGGGGAATATCGGCAGCAGGGTAGCGGGTATTGCAAAGGTGTTTGGATGCAGGGTTATCTTTTATTCTGCTTCTGGAAAGAGCACCTGCACCACGTACGAGCAGGTCGATAAGGATACGCTGCTTGCACAGTCGGACTTCCTTTCCCTGCATTGCCCTTTGAGTGAGCGTACCCGCAATCTGATTGATAAGGATGCGCTTCGCAAAATGAAAAGGACGGCAATCCTTTTAAACGTAGCCAGAGGCGCGGTCATCAATAATGCGGACTTATACTGGGCGCTGCAGAATGAAGAGATTGCGGCAGCAGGTCTGGATGTGCTGGAAAAGGAACCGATTGCTTCGGATAATCTGCTTGGCAGAATCAAGGACAGCAACCGGCTGCTGATTACGCCGCACATGGCATGGGCAAGCTGTGAGGCGCGGGAGCGTATTGTGCAGGAGGTATTTTTAAATATCGAAGCCTACCTGCGCGGTGAGGAAAGAAATATAATAAAGTTTTAAATGAAAATTATGAAAATGAAAAGGGTAGATTTGAGAAAAGATTGTTTCTTAAATCTGCCCTTTTGCTTTTTAAAGATATGCTTTTGCTGCTTAAAGCTGTTGAATCAGATGTTCTACCAGACGCGCAGAATGTTCCGCCGCAGCTTTTTCAAATGTAGGGTAATCTACATGGGCGCTGTCATCCGCCTTGTCGGAAATGGCGCGGATGATAACAAAGGGAATGTGATTTAAGTAGGAAGCGTGGGAAATTGCCGCGCCCTCCATTTCGGTGCAGAAGCCGCCAAAGTGGGAAATAATCCATTCTTTTTTTTCTGGGCTTGAAATAAACTGGTCGCCGCTGACAATGCGTCCCTCAAAAACATGGATGTCAGGGTTCACAACTTCACAGGAGCGGTGCGCCTTGGCAATCATATTGGCGTCCGCAGTAAAGGACAGCGTACCGAGCTGCGGTACTTCTCCAAGCGGGTAGCCAAAGCCGCTCGCGTCAACATCGTGATAAAGCGTATCGGTAGATAAGACGATGTCTCCGATGTTGATGTCTGCATTTAAGGAGCCTGCAACTCCTGTATTGATGATATGGGTAACTGCGAAAACATCTGCAAGAATCTGAACGCACATGCCGGCGTTTACCTTGCCGATACCGCTTCTGACAATGACAACGGGAACCTCATTTAAAGTGCCCTCGAAAAAAGTCATGGAAGCCTTTTCGACAGTACGGGTAAGCTGCAGATGGGATTTCAGAGTTTCGACCTCAATCTCCATTGCGCCGATAATTCCAATTTTTTTCATAAAAAGTTCCTTCCTGTAAATTATTCCGGATAAACCAGATGTGCATCATCAATCTGGTATAAGCATCTGTCAAGATAACGCTTTGCCTCGTATTTCGCCATCGGAAGATTGTGGTCCAGACAGTTGCCACATTCCTTGGGAACGGTAGCGGGAACAACGCCCTCATAGTCGCGTACAAATTCAAACATGCCAATGATGAACGGCAGGATGTCTTTGGAGGTTAAATCACCTTCCATAAGAAGATAATTTCCCGTACGGCAGCCCATCGGTCCAAAGTAAACGATTTTGTCCTTATATTTGGCATCGTTTCTGGCATAGGTGGCACAGAGATGCTCCATCGTATGAAGCTCCGCCGTATTCATGCACGGCTCGTCATTAGGAGATGTCATACGGATATCGAAGGTCGTGATGACAGTGTCTCCAAAATGGTCTACGCGGGATACATAAAGTCCCGGCTGTAATTTTTCATGGTCAATGCTAAAGCTTGCAATTTTTTCCATCGTGATTCCTTTCTTTTCTATAATAGATAGAGACAGTTTATGGTTTTTCTGCATTTTCAGATAAAAATATTATATCAGTACAGTGAAAGATGTCAACAAACGATAGAAAGATGCAGGCTGTTATACCTTAAACCGATACCCTACGCCCCAGATAGTTTCAATATACTGGGGCTTTGCGGTGTCGAATTCAATCTTTTCGCGGATTTTTTTGATATGAACTGTAACGGTGGCAATGTCGCCGATGGAGTCCATATCCCAGATTTCGCGGAAAAGCTCTTCCTTTGTAAAGACATGGTTTGGATGCTGCGCAAGGAAGGTGAGCAAATCGAATTCCTTTGTTGTAAAGTTCTTTTCCTCGCCGTCAATCCAGACACGGCGGGCTGTCTTGTCAATACGGATACCGCGGATCTCCACAATATCATTCGTCTGTGCCTGAGAGCCTACAAGGCGGTTGTAGCGGGCAAGATGCGCCTTTACGCGGGCAACAAGCTCGCTGGGACTGAAGGGTTTGGTAATATAATCATCCGCACCAAGTCCGAGTCCTCTGATTTTATCAATGTCCTCTTTTTTTGCGGAAACCATCAGAATCGGAATATCCTTTGTTTCACGGATTTTTTTGCAGACCTCAAAGCCGTCGATACCTGGGAGCATAAGGTCGAGAATAATCAGGTCAAATTCCTCAGCGAGCGCCCTTGCAAGCCCGCTGTCGCCTGCGTTTTCGATTTCAACTTCAAATTCGCTCAGCTCCAGATAGTCCTTTTCCAAATCTGCAATTGCTACTTCGTCTTCAATGATCAATATTCTGCTCATGATTTTCTACCTCTTTATATTTCCGAATCACAAAGTGGATACAGGTTCCCTCGCCTTCCTTACTGGTCGCCCAGATGTAACCGCCGTGATCCTCTATGATTTTCTTTACGATGGAAAGCCCGATGCCGCTGCCGCCCTTGGAAGAATTGCGGGAAGCATCCGTGCGGTAAAAGCGTTCAAAAATGCTGCTCAAATCCTTTGCGGCAATACCTTTTCCGTTGTCCTCGATTTCAACGCGGATGGAATCAAGCTCGTCCAGAATACGGATGTCGATAATGCCTGCAGGCTTATCCATATATTTGATGCTGTTGCTGATGATATTGTTTATAACACGCTTGAGCTGCTCAGGGTCTGCAATAATGCGTGTATCCGGGTCGGTCAGATTGGAATAATTCAGACGGATGCTTTCAGATTCCAGCTCCAGCCCGACCTCCTCTATACAATCGCGGAAGTATTCGTTGACATTGATGCGGTGGAAGTTATAGGGAATTCGGTTGGAATCAATGCCGCAGTAAAAGGTCAGCTCGTTGATTAACCGGTCCATATCGTTTGCTTTGTTATAAATGGTGCGGACGTATTTGTCCATTTTTTCGGGCGTATCGGCGACACCGTCCATCAGCCCCTCGACATAGCCCTTGATTGCGGTAATCGGCGTTTTTAAGTCGTGGGAAATATTGCTGATAAGCTCCTTATTCTGCCGCTCGCCCTGTACCTTTTCCTCCATGGATTCCTTAAGGCGCAGGCGCATGTCCTCATAATTGCGAAACAGATTGCCAAATTCGCCTTTTTCGGGTGCCGAAAGGGAATAGTCGAAATTTCCTTCTGCAATCTTCTGCATCGCAAGATTGAGATCCCGGACCGGTTGGAAAAAGCCCCGGTGGATTGACCGCGTCATCATCAGAGCGGTAAAGGTCAGAATCAGGACAATCGCTATCATCATGTCAACCAAAAAGGACTTGGAAAAGAGGTTGTTGATAGGCGTAATGACAAAGATACTGCCCTCGGAACCATCCGAAAAATGAAAGTCCGCCTGTTTTACAAATTTTTGCAGCTTGTTGTAATAGTAACCGCTGTCTAAAACGGAAGTATCGTGCCCGTAGGGAGGCAGCTTTTCAAAAATCCGCTCGGCAGCTTTGGTATTTCCCGCATAGTAAAGAGCAGCGTCCTTACGGACAATAATATAGGAATAATGATTTTTTGCCAGGTTATTTAAGGAAGAAAGAAATTTGGGGTCTTCAAGGTCCTCTGGCGAGTTCTGAATAATATCCTGCGCCTTTTCAAATAAGGAAGCAGTCGGGTCGTCGCCAGTCTGCATGGAGTTGGAGAGCGCCTGATAGGTCATGGCATCAAAGCCGTACTCACGCGCAAGCGTGCGGTTCATGTATGCACCAAGACACATAAAGGTAAGCGCAGTCAGTGCCAGTGGCAGCAAAATCATTGTAATAAAAGTGACAAAAAGCCTTGTCCGTAATTTCATAGGCGTGTTTTCTCCAAAAGGTATTTGGTAGTATTATAGCATATACTTTATGCGATATAATAAATCACAGGTGATATTATTATAAAAAAATTATTAAGAATTCCCTAAGAATCGCCCGTAAGAATTGACAATAACGGGAAAAAACGATAAGGTAAATATAAAACAGGAATCATTTCTATTTTGTGGAATATTGGTATCAGGACATTATTTTTAAGGAGAATATATGGCATTAAAATATAGCAGACAGAGAGAAGCCATCAAGACGTTTCTTTCAACAAGAAAAGACCATCCGACTGCGGATGCAGTTTATATGCAGGTACGAAAAGAATTTCCCAATATCAGTCTGGGCACGGTTTACCGGAATTTGACGCTGCTTTCAGAGCTTGGGGAGGTAGCGAAGATTGACGTGGGAGACGGCGTGGACCATTTTGACCCAAATACAAAGACACATCCGCATTTTCTGTGCACGGAATGTGGCTGCGTGCAGGATATAGAGATGGAGGATACAGCTGCATCGGAAATCAATCAAAAAGCAGCGGCTCATTTTGACGGAGAAATTACGGGCAGCGTTACTTATTTTTATGGACGCTGCGCTGCGTGCAGGCAAAAGTATGAGAACTGAGATTATATATGAGGATAAAGAACTGCTGGTATGTAAAAAGCCGATAGGGCTTGCTGTACAGACGGCGG
The DNA here is from genome assembly GCA_934432885.1 of uncultured Lachnospiraceae bacterium. Lineage (GTDB taxonomy): Bacteria > Bacillota > Clostridia > Lachnospirales > Lachnospiraceae > VSOB01. The sequence goes on along the minus strand of CAKRYY010000031.1, from coordinate 2,626 downwards.
TGGGCTTTCAGGAGGATATGGTCAGCGAGCTGAAAAATGAAATCAGCCGCAGAACAGGAGAAAAAGCGCCTTATCTTGGTGTGGTTCACAGACTGGACCAGCCGGTGGAGGGGCTTCTTGTTTTTGCCAAAACCAGACAGGCAGCGGCGCAGCTTGGCAGCCAGCTATCGGACGGTAGATTAAAAAAGCATTATCTGGCAGTATTGAGCGCGGTTCCGCAAAAGGAGCAGGATACGCTGATTGATTATTTAAAAAAGGATGCGAGGACAAATACCTCCAGCGTTGTTTTAAGGACAGAGAAGGATGCGAAGCGGGCGCAGCTTTCCTATAAGCTTCTTTCGGTATCGAAGGAAGGACATGCGCTTGCAGGAATCGAAATTGCAACGGGACGGCACCATCAGATTCGCGTACAGATGGCGCATTTGGGCTGTCCGCTTGTCGGCGATGCAAAATATGGCGGAACGCTTATGCCAGAGGGCGGACTTGCCCTGTGTGCGGATAGGCTTTCGTTTTTTCAGCCGCATACAAAAAAACGGCTGGAGTTTTCCATAAAGCCGCAAAATCCGGTGTTTGGGGAGTTTGGATAAACCTTTTCTGAGATTTGTATAAATCCCCTGCCGCCTTCGCATACTAATTCCCGGTGATGAATGTGCGGCAGGATTGGTGGAAACAATATCGAAAATACATAATAGGGGTTGTGACAGGCGTGTCGGTATTTCTATCCGTGAAATATCTGCTTCCGCTTATCATGCCCTTTTTTCTTGCACTTTGTATCGTTTCTTTTCTGCATCCAAGACTGCGGAAGCTGGAGGAGCGCTTTGGCATCCGCAAAAATATCCTGGCATGGATACTGCTTTTGCTGGCTGGAGCGCTCCTTGCCGGTCTGCTCTGGTATTGCATGACATTTTTGTGTACGCAGATAGGGGCGCTGACGCGCAATCTGGACTGCTATGAAGATATATTCTGCGGCTTTGTCCATTCCTGCTGTCAGGGCGTGGAGAAGAAAATGGGAATCAATGCAGATGCGATGGAAACGCAGATTTTCTTTCATGTAGATCGCCTGACGGAAACGCTGAAGGAAAGCGCGCTGCCAAAGCTGATGAATGAATCGGTCAGCTATATGAAATGGATTTGCTCTGCCTGCGCTTTTTTTGCAGTAACCTTTATCGCTACGCTGCTGCTGGCAAAGGATTTTGCAAAAATCCATCTTCAGCTTTCGAAATACCGCTGGTTTGCTGCGGTACGGGAGGTGGGCGGCAGCATTGCTGCAATGGTCGGCGGTTATTTGAAGGCGCAGGGCATTATTTTATGCATTATCAGCAGCGTCTGCGTTGCGGGGCTGTTTGCGGCAGGAATTACCAGACCCATCCTGCTTGGGATACTGGCAGGCGCGCTGGATGCGCTTCCTTTTATCGGGACAGGAATTGTACTGGTACCGACTGCGCTGTGGCAGCTTGTGCAGGGAAAAATCTGGCAGTCTGTTATCATACTGGCTCTCTATGGCGGCTGCATCCTGATTCGGGAAGTGCTTGAGCCAAGACTGCTTGGCAGACGGATGGACAGCTATCCCGTCGTGATTCTGCTTGCAATTTATATGGGCGTAAAGCTTTATGGGGTAGCCGGTGTTGTGTTCGGCCCCTTTTCCTTTCTTCTGATACGGGAAATCTATCGCAAAACGGCGGATTTTTGCGAGAATGATTGACATTTCTTCCGCTTTGTATGAGAATACAAGGTAGGTTTAAGGATTGAGAAAGAATCCGAATCATGAGGAACGAGAGAAAGGGAATTAGAAAAGATGGCTGAAAAGAAGTTAGTAGAATCCATCACATCGATGGATACCGATTTTGCGCAGTGGTATACCGATGTGGTAAAGAAAGCGGAGTTAATTGATTATACAAGTGTAAAGGGCTGTATGGTAATTAAGCCGGCGGGCTATGCAATCTGGGAAAATATCCAGAAAAATCTGGATGCTATGTTCAAGGAGACTGGTGTACAGAACGTATATCTGCCGATGTTTATTCCGGAGAGTCTTCTGGAAAAGGAAAAAGACCATGTAGAAGGCTTTGCACCTGAGGTTGCATGGGTAACGCACGGCGGCTTAAATCCCCTGCCGGAAAGACTTTGTGTCAGACCGACCTCTGAAACGCTGTTCTGTGATTTCTATAAAAATGATATTCAGTCTTACCGTGATCTGCCGAAGGTATATAATCAGTGGTGCTCAGTTGTACGTTGGGAAAAGGAGACAAGACCGTTCCTGCGTTCCAGAGAATTCTTATGGCAGGAAGGACATACAGCGCACGCAACCTTTGAGGAAGCAGAGGAGCGCACCATTCAGATGCTGAACGTATATGCACGCTTCTGTGAAGAAATCCTTGCAATTCCGGTTATCAAGGGACGCAAGACAGATAAGGAAAAATTCGCAGGTGCGGAAGCCACCTATACCATCGAATCCCTGATGCACGATGGAAAAGCGCTTCAGTCCGGTACAAGCCATAATTTTGGCGACGGCTTTGCAAAGGCATTTGGTATTCAGTTTGCAGATAAGGACAATAAATTAAAATATGTATATCAGACCTCATGGGGCATGACAACACGTATGATTGGTGCGATCATCATGGTACACGGC
>CAKRYY010000030.1 GCA_934432885.1 uncultured Lachnospiraceae bacterium | reverse complement strand
TGTCCCCGTTTTTTCATTCAGTCCCGCAATATGCCGATACAGAGCTGCTCTGGAAATGGAAAGCGCTTCCGCAATATCCTGTACATTTTCATCCGATACAAGCAAAACATGCAGTACCTCTATCTCGCGTTCTGTCAGGCAAAATACTCTGGTAAATGCCGCAAATTTTTCTTCCTCACTCATCAAGACAGCAGTAATCTCTTCTCTTGTTGTCTCACTTTCTTCCTTCCGTGCTGTGCCCTTACCAAACTGCATTGCATAAATAAAAAATGCAATACTGATAAATACAAATAGAAACAATGCGCCTACCATCGCTGTAAGGTCATTTTCAGCAGCCAACATCCGCACTGAAAACGTCCCTGTCACAAATGCGCAGATGCTGTTAAGCACCCTGCCCAGTCCTGCCCAGAGCTTTGGCTGTTTCATAAAGCTGGAAATATCCATAAATCCTACTGCAAAGAATACTACAAAGAAACCTGCTGAGAGATAAAATACAAGCAGTCCCGCCAGAAATGGTCCATTGCACCTGAGAATTATAATACAGAGCGTTGACAAAAACGCTACGCAGTGCATCATTACCCCCATATATTTCCTGCCCTTTATATCATATAGAAATCCTGCCGCAATACTGCTGATTCCCAGAAGGATTCTCGGCCACTGTCCGATGTCCGCTTCTCCTGCAGCATGAACCAGCGTAACGGCATTATCCAGCGTAGAAAAAATACAGGCCATTAAAATAACAGCCGCTATCAGCGCACCGCCTACAACTGCCGGATGCTCCGGTTTCCTATCTTCATTGCTGGCAGTGTCCTCTTTCTCCCCTTCAGCATCCGCTTTTAAGAGAAGAAGTGCAAAAACTGCCCCCAGGCAGGCTAAGACTATAGACTCTGCCATATCGTTTCTTACAATATTATTATTTAAAAACTGTAACAGTACCCCTGCCGCGTACGAAATTCCAACCAGCTTTGCCAGATGCCTGCCATTTATACAGAGCCGCGATATACGATAATAAATACTTCCGCCCGCAATTCCCAAAAGCACAAAATCCATACATCCGGCAAATAAAATCAAAGCGTAGGAGGCATGCTGCCACATTACGAATACACAAATCACACCAGCAAGCGTGGTGCAAAGGCTGCAATCTGGCGTGAGCCTTCCTTTATCCATCTGCCTGCTGCCGGATATAACAAAAATCCCAGAACATTCGCGCCAAGAAGATAGTTCTGTGCCATGACTACGCTATCCGGCGTTGTCACAAAAGCCATCATATTATCAAATAAATACTCTACCCCTAAAAATAAAAAATGAAAAAGCGCAAATGCCGACAGCATTGCAGCATGTCTCCTATTGCAAAGCTCTATCTTCATAAAAAATCATCCTCAAAATAAATACTTCCTGATGGTAATACTCAAAAAATATGCGAAGCCCTTTTATCAGCATATCAATACTTATTTTATAATCCTATTTTAAACAAAAGTCTCAAACACGCAAGTTGACATACGTCTCATTTTCAGGAGCAATACTGAAATCCCGCATTTTTCGGGGATAATCCAAATTGGAAAATTATTCTGTAATGAATCAAACCGTTTATCGGTTTTCACAATATCTTTTCATATTTTCTTGATTCTCCTTTTCCCTATGCTATACTGGAAATAACCCATACATATTACTTTTATTACGGAAGGATTTATCTTATATGAAATATAAACAACCAAAAGCCTTTTTATGGAAAATCCTGCTCTCTGTCTTTTCCCTCAGCATCCTTTCTCTCACCGGCTGTGGGAAAGCCGGGACAAATGTTCCTCTAAAAACAGAAAGCATTGATTCCAGTTCCGAAGAATACTGTGAAAAAACCTATCCCTTAGCCCCTGCTGCGCAGTCTGATGATATTCTTTCGAATTCATATATCACAGATGAGCAAAATACCGACTTGTCGGCTTCTAATTCTGCATCTGCTTCTACGGCTATTGACTCTTCAAGTCATTCTTCCAAAACAGATGCTCATTATCAAAGCGGCGAGCTTATCGCAATGGCAAAAGCCTATTACGAAAAATCCAGCGGATTCTTACCGCCTGAAGCGACCTGCACTGCAAATGACGACAATACCTATACCATACAGCTTTACGAAATCGTAGATGACGGCGATGGCGCATACCATACTGCAACCTCCGCATGGTATACCGTTGACAAAAGCGGCAGCGGCACAGACGATATTCTGGGAACCTCTATTCAACTTGAGGCTTTGTCCATGCCGGATGTGCTTGCTTATATGGGAACTCCGACAATGCTTTTATACGCACAGCGTTCCGAGGCAAGCACGGAATGGGAAATTGAAGATACCCAAGTCATTGCTTCCTGCATAGAAGCTTTAAAGGGCATGACAATAGGAAAAGAAAACGAAATGCGCTGTACAGACTCCAGCAGCCTGTTGACCTTTCTCTTAAAGGATGGCAGCCAGTATGCTTTGACCTTTGAAGAATCTGACCTTGTCATTGATGACATTCGTTATGAAACAGAAGGTGGTTTTGCTGTCCTGAAGCCCTTGCAGGATTATGTGCAGGAGCTCAATCAATAAAAAGCATTTACATGCAAACTTTTATTGCATAAAAAAGGCAGGGTACTAATACCCTGCCACGCTTCCGTTTAATTCCTCACGGATATTTACATAAGATTTTTCCTCAGAATCCTCTGTATAGCCCTTCTCCTTCAGGAAATCCTGATAGTCCTTAATTTCCTCCTGTGTCCACAGCGGATAATTCCAGTTTGCATCCTCAATAATATCAGGAAGCTCCATCGTTTCGTATTCCGCTCTGCGCTCCGCATAATTGGAAACCTCGCTTCTTACAGCCTCCAGTGCATCAATGTCCTCCTGCCCAGCCTCACGGACTGCCGTTACCGGCATCTGCGGCGGTATTGACATTGTCATCATGGTTTTTACCGTAAATACATAGCTCTTTCCAGCTTCCAGCGTAAGCCCTGCCTGTCCCAGCAGCTCAGACGGCACATTCAGCTCTATAACGCCAGAGTAGCCCTCCTTCTCTGCGGTATTTCCAACTACCGTTACCACATCATTATCTGCCTCAATTACATCCGTTACATCTACGGTAATCTCATCCGTTTCCTGATAAGCCTCCTCGGTTTCCGTCTCCTGCACGGCTTCTTCTCCGCTCTCTGTGTTTTCACTTTCAGGAGCCTGCGTCTCTTCTAAGGCGCTTTCTGTCTGCTCCTCAGCCGGCGTATTTTCCTTTTCATTTTGTGCGCCGCAGGCTGTCAGCAGTACAATCGACATAGTCAGCAATACTGTTACGATAGATTTTTTCATTGTGTCATCTCCTCTCCTTTTCGTGTCCCTTATTATAAAGAAAAATGTTGCGCTTCGCAAGCCGGAAATGCAGCATCCCATAATATAGCAATTTTTTACAATCCATTTTATGGCATTTTCTTTATACTCTGGTTATCAACAAGAAGGAGGAACCCCTATGAAAAATGAAGTATTTGAAGCCTTTGACAATGGACAGTTGATTCTGCCTGAGAAAAAAACAGAGTTTGCAACACTTAAATGGAATCCCCACCCTGTATTTGAGGGTGTCGCACTCAAGCACATCGTTACTGCAGCGGATACAAACGGCGCATTCAGCTATCATCTTGTCCGCATTGCACCGGGAAAAAGCATCAAAAACCACATCCACGAAACCCAGCTTGAAACACATGAAGTCATTGCCGGGAACGGCATCTGCATCAATGACGGCAGTACGATTCCCTATGCTCCAGGCATCATCTCCATCATGCCAAAAGCAATCCCGCACGAAGTGCGTGCAGGAAAAGACGGCTTACTTCTCTTTGCCAAGTTTTTCCCCGCTCTCTGCTAAACAGGCAATGCTTTGATAGGCTGCGGGTGACATTCCAACAAGCTTCTTAAAGCTTTTATCGAAGTGGCTCTGATCACAAAAGCCCATTTCAAAAGCCACTTCGGTAACGGTCTTACGCTCCAGAAGAAGCTTTTGTGCTTTTCGAATTCTGCACTGTAGCTGGAACTGGTGCGGCGTAAGCCCCATTTCCTTTTTAAACTGCCGTATCAGATGGAATGGACTGATACACACTTTCTCGGACATTTCTTCTATTGTAATCGGCAGCTCAGGTACCTTTAACAGACCAGCTTTCAAGCCCTTCAGGCAGCGCTCCTTTTCCAGACGCTGCAGGCGGCTTTCTGCAAGCAGCATAAGCCCGTCCTGCAGGAGGGGCGCGTAAGTCTTAAGCAGCGCTCCCTTACCGGATAATGCTTCGAGCCCATCCGCTATCTTACTGCCAAGCTCAGATACCTTTTGTGTACTGGCATAAGCAATATGGATGCAGGCTACAAGCATCGTATATCTGCCGCCATTTAATGTATGAATGGCGTGCGCCATATCCATTGGCACGGTAAACATATTCTGTGCTTTGCAGATATAGCTGCCAGTTTCCGTCTCAAGCACCAAAGCCCCCTCCAGAACAATTCCAAGCGTATCATGCTCTGCATGGGTATGTAATGGATATGATGCATCTGCATCCTCATAATATACGAAATCCAGCTTCTTTTCGCTGCTGAGCAGATACTGTCTGCACTTCTTTTCCATCTTCTTTGTCTATTCCCTCTCCTGTACGCTTTTCGTACGCCACAGATAAAAGCCCGCGCCAATCAGCACATATACGACTGAAAAGAGCGCATAAAACCATATATCCACCTGCAGGAAGCAGTAAATAAAATTAAAGGTAAAATGTATCACAATCGAATAAATAAGATTTTTATGCTTTTCCAGTACTGTATTCATCACAAATACAAGACTCGTCATAACAAGCAGATTGGATACAATATACGGCACCAATTCAAAGCCTGTAAAATCTGAATCGACGAACCACAGCACCGTATGCCAGAAGGTCCAGATGATGCCCTGTATCAGCGCGGCTCCAAAGAAGGAATACTTCTTATCCAGTTCCTCCCGCAGATAGCCTCTCCAGCCAAGCTCTTCGCCAGTAGGCCCTGAAAGAAGCGAAAAAAGAAAGGACGCAAAAAAAGAATAGCTCCCCATTGCAAAATAAGAAGAAAAGCTTTTTTCCTGTAATATGGATAACAGAAACACCGAAAGCAGGCTCCCACCGGCAATGATTACAATCAGAAAAAGCAGTAAATACCACTTTAAGCTGCCTGCAAACTGGCTGCTGATAAAATCCACTCTCCGCTGCTTCGGACGAAGCTTCTTCCACATAAGTAAAAGCACGATTGTCGGCGACCATGCACACACATTTGACAATACCCGCATGATAAAAGGCGACGCATGGAATACCATAGAAGCGCTTCCGCAGATTCCCAGTACCATCACCCAGAATACCAGATAGGTTGTTATTACATACTTTTTCATTCTAATTTCCTACTTCATCCCTTTTATTATACATTCTGCAACGCTTGTTTTTATACAAATTATGAAGTTTCTTCGAGCTTTTGTCAAGTAGGCACTATGTCCTATCTTCATCCTTCCTCCTGGCATAAGTCAAAAAGGCGGATACCTATCCGCCTTTTATATCTCATACTTATCCTATATTACTGAGCATCACAGCTCTATTTCTTAAGCTTCTCAAAATACTTCTTCGTTTCAGAAACAACTACACCGTTTAATGCTACCAGCGCAACGAGGTTCGGGAGCGCCATCAGGCCATTGAAAATATCTGCAATCGTCCATACTGCAGAAACAGTCATGTACGGTCCGATAAAAATTGCCAGAATGTAAATCCATCTGTAGCCCTTTACCACCTTCATATTGCCGCCGGTAAGATATTCCAGACACCGCTCACTGTAATAATCCCAGCCAAGAATCGTGGTAAATGCAAAGAATACAAGGCTGAGCATCAAAATGAAGGAAACGATTTCACCCGAAAGCGGCATACCATCCTGAAATGCCTTTGTCGTAACAGCAATGCCCTCAAGTCCGACATTCCATGCTCCGGTAATGACAATAGTAAGACCTGTCAGCGTACAGATAACCAGCGTATCAATAACCGTTCCCATCATGGAAACAAGTCCCTGACCTGCCGGGTCCTCTACCTGTGCCGCTGCCGCTGCAATCGGCGCACTTCCCAGACCTGCCTCATTGGAAAAAATACCTCTCGCAATTCCCTTCTGCATTGCCATAATGATTGCGCCCAGCGCACCGCCTGCTGCTGCACGCATGCCAAATGCACTCTGCACGATTTCTACAATCGCAGCCGGTACCTTTGTGATATTACAGATGATTACAAGAAGCGCTGCTGCCACATAAAGAACCGCCATAAATGGTACGATAACCTCTGCAACCCTGGAGATTCTCTTTAAGCCGCCGATGATAACCAGTCCAACGCAGATGGTTAAAATGACTCCCGTAATAACAACCGTCCACGAATATGTTCTTCCAAATAAATTGACTGCCCAGGTATTAGATGGGTCAAAGAAATTGTTGACTGCGCTGGAAATTCCATTGACCTGCGTAAAGGTGCCGATTCCAAAAAGTCCGACACCTACGCCGAAAAATGCAAATATTTTTGCCAGCCACTTCCAGTTCTTTCCCATTCCTTTTTCAATGTAATAGAAGGGACCGCCTACGATATGCCCATCAGACTCCACGCTGCGGTATTTTACCGCAAGCAGACATTCTGAATATTTGGTTGCTGTTCCCAGCAGTGCCGCAAGCCACATCCAGAACATTGCACCAGGACCGCCTGTTACGATCGCCGTCGCCACACCTACGATATTTCCGGTACCAATCGTCGCAGAAAGCGCTGTACAAAGCGCGCCAAAGCTGCTGACCTCTCCGTGTTCTCCGCTTCTTTCATTTGCTGCAATATGTTTAATCGCCAATCCCAGCTTTGTAAACTGCAGCCCCTTTAAGCGCACGGTTAAAAAGATTCCCACTGCCAGAATCAGGACAATCAATGGGACTCCCCATACAAGACCGTCAATCAAATTCAATATATTACTGATTGTTGCTAACATACCCTTTTCTCCTTTTTACTTTGTTACTGAAATGGATTATAAAACCGATTGCCGTTCCAGAAGGTAATTACCAAAGCGGCAGTACAGAATACTACTACAAAGCCAATGCAGATATAATCCATTTTTGCAAGCGGCTTTCCGGAATACCAGGTCCGCTTTTTGTTCTTTCCAAATCCTCTTAGCTGCATGGCATTGCTGACCACGTCAATCCGGTCCATGCTGGAAAATATAAGAGGAAAAATAATTGTGGACATATTTTTCAGCCGTGTAAACAGGTTCGCCTTGGCTGACATTTCAATGCCCCTTGCTTCCTGCGCATGCTTGATTTTAACAAAATCTGCCTGCACATCCGGTATATAGCGCAGCGCTATCGCAACTGCGTATCCCGCATGATAGCTGATGCCAATCCGGTTCAGGGATGCTGCAAATTCACTTGGATTTGTCGTCACAATAAAGATAAGCACAACCGGAATGACCGTAAAATACTTCAGCATGATATTCATTTCATAAAAAAGCTGTTCCTTCGTCAGTGCATAGTGCCAGAACAGATGGCAGATTTCCGAGCGGGTGCCGTAAATCTGTGTTCCCTGATATGGGGAAATCAAAAAAATCGTCAGAAGGTTCAGGCTCAAAAACAGAAGGATGAATTTGAATACCGTTCCGACCTGCTTCCATTCTATCCTTGACATGCGGTAAAGCACGATGCTGATAATCAGCATAACCGCAAGCACTCTGGTATCATAGGTCAGCATGCCAGCGACTGACCAGAGCAGGAAAAAAAGCAGCTTGGTAACGCCGCTCAGGCGATGCACCCAGGTATCCTTTTCAGAATATGTCAGGATTCTTGACATGCTGTACGCACCTGCCTTTCATAATGAATAAACCTCTCTACAAAGGCGGACGCATCTTCAATCTGACACCGCACCGCCAAATCATATAGCGAAGTCTTTTTGAGATAAGCGCTCTCTGCGATTTCCACATTGGTAAGCACCTTTGCCGGTGTATCATCGGCAAGAAGCCGTCCGTCTGCAATCACGACTGCCCGGTCTGTGTATTCCAGCATCAGGTGCATGTCATGGGTAATCATCAGAATTGTAATCTGATAGGTTTCATTCAGCTCCTTTAAAAATTCCATAATCTCTGTATAATGCTGGTAGTCCTGCCCCGCCGTCGGCTCATCCAGAATCAGGATGTCCGGGTCAAGCGCAAGGATAGCTGCAATGGTAACTCTCTTTTTCTGCCCAAAGCTGAGCGCTGAGACCGGCCAGTTTCGGAATGGATACAGTCCGCAGACCTTTAAGGTCTCGTATACCTTTTCCTTAATCTTCTCCTCTGGTACGCCGCGCGCCCGCAGTCCAAGCGCCACCTCATCATATATCATCGGTTTGGAAATCATCTGGTTCGGACTCTGCATAACCAGACCTATCCTTTCGCCGCGCTCCTTAATCGACAGTCCCTCCATGTTTTTTCCGGCGAGCCGGATTTCACCGTTGTCAGGACTTACAAAACCACAGATTAAATTGGAAAGCGTGCTCTTACCCGCGCCGTTCTTTCCAACGATGCTCAGCATTTCACCCTTATTGATTCGGATGCGGATATCTCGAAGCACCGGTTTTCCGGTAATATAGGCAAAATCCAGATTCATGATTTCCAGCATCGCTGCCTCTTCCTGCTTTGGCTGGGGCTCAGGCATCTGTTCAAACCAGTTTTTAACCTGCTGCCTGTAGGGTGCAAGGTCCATCGTCTCAATATGCTGCGGATGGCTTTCGGGCAAAAGCTTACAGCCCGCATGCTTCATCGCCGTAATATAAAGCGGCTCCCGGATGCCATGTTTTGTCAGAATATCCGTACACAGCAGCTCATCAGGACGCATATCCGCCGCTACCTGTCCGTCACTGATAACCACAATCCGGTCAACATCCCTATAGAGCGCATCCTCCAGTCTGTGCTCAATCATCAGAATCGTTGCTTTCCTCTTTTTCTGAATCTCATCAATCAGGGCTATTGCCCGTTTCCCGGTCGCAGGATCAAGATTGGCAAGCGGTTCGTCAAACAGAAGCACGTCCACATCATCTACCATAACCCCCGCCATCGACACTCTCTGCTTCTGACCACCTGAAAGTGCAGTCGGTGCATTTTCCAGAAGCTTAAAAACATCCACCAGCTCTGCTACCGCCTTTACGCGTTCCTTCATCTCCGGCTGCGGAATGCAGTCATTTTCCAGTGCAAACGCAATATCCTCCGCAACGGTCAGACCAATAAACTGTCCATCCGTATCCTGCAGCACCGTTCCGACAATCTTGGACATCCCAAAGACGCCCTCCTTTGCCGGGTCCTTTCCGGCAATTTTAAGGCTTCCCTTACTTTCTCCCGGAAAGGAAAAAGGGACCAGTCCGTTGATGCAGTGTGCAATCGTTGATTTTCCCGACCCGGACGGTCCCACAATCAGAACCTTCTCTCCGGGATATATCGAAAGATTGATATCCCGAAGCGTAGGCTCTGCCTGAGAGCGGTATTTGAATGTATAATTCTGAAATTCAATAATAGGCTCCATCTATGGTTTCCTTTTCATTTAATCCTCTTTTGTCAGGCTGGAAGACTTCGCGCCCACCTTGGAATATGCAGCTGCCAGCAAAGTTCCCAAAACGCCTGCTACTACAATATTTCCAATAAATGCAAGTACGCCCTGCATAAATACCTTTTTAGCCGGCTCTGCATAAATCAGAATATCCAGAACAGGAGCAAGTCCGATCCATGCCACTGCATTTGCAACTACCTGAATTACATTAAAGAATACAATCTGCTTTTTACCGGAAAAGCCGCCCTCGCGGATTGCATATTTCTTTGCAAACAATCCCACTACAATACCGAAGAGTGCATCCGGGAACACCCAGCTCCACCATACGCCGCCATAAAAGAGCGCATCACCAAGCGCATGTCCAACCAGACCGATTACACCGCCGACTACAGGTCCGAATACTGCTGAAAAGAATGTCAGAATTGCAACTCTGGACTGCAGCGCTGTATTCGGAATAATGCCGAAGGGCACCTGCACGTTGGTCAGCACTACAAAAAGCGCTGTTCCGATACCGATAGCAACGACCTCTTTGATTCCAAATTTTGTCTTCATTTCCTATCTCCTCCTTTTGTAAACTGCACAGGACGAAAGTCCTGCCGAAACATACAAAATCATCATACTCATTTTTTTTACAGATTACAACCTTTATCTGCATTTTTATACGGCTACAGCTCCAAAAGCTCCTGAAAATGAAAGGAATAAATCAGCTTTTCCTTCACCCTTTTACCGGTAATCTGGGAAAGCGCCTCCGCATAATATGCAAGCTGCGCTGCGTACCGTCCAGCCAGCTGTGTGAGCACCTCCACGCGGTCCGTCTTATAATCCAGTACGACCAGCCCATCCTCCTCTTCCCAGTAGGCATCGATGATTCCCTGAATCAGCACCGTCTCGCCCTCTGGGAACTGTGCATCTACAAGAGCTGCTGGAAGCCCCAGCATAAAGGGCTGCTCCTTATAAAGAAGCCCTTCCTTCGCCGCCCTTCGCATCCGCATGCCAGCCTCTGATAAAAGAAATGCCGCTATCTTTGATACATTTACACAATCCGCCTCTGCACGCTCCAGCCTTCCGCTTTTTAAGCAGTGGCTTATCGCTTCCCTTACCAGTCCTGCAATATCCTGCACGCCACTCTCCCATGCCGGGTCTGCAAAATCCAAAAGCTCCATGACATGATGCACTGCGCTTCCTCTCGCTGCACCGGACGCCTTTTCGCTTTCCCTGCAAAATCTTGGAATATATGCTTCCCTGCGCTGTGTGTCAAACAGCGGCTTTGCACCTTCTGACGCATCTGTCATCTTTTCCATTTTCAGCTCTGACACAGTTGTTTTGGTATACAGCTTCTTTAATGCCTCCCAGGGATACACGTAGGAAAATCGTTTTAAAAATGCCTCCTGCAGCTCTGGGATGCTGTTCTGCTCTGCCTCCTTCGGCAGTCTAAGCAGGCGCGTCTCTCCTCTTATGGTATCTGCAAGTTCCTCTGCGCGCAGGTCATCAAAGCAAAAGAGCTTTATCGGTTCCCATGCCGGAAGCAGAAAATCCAGAAGGCTTCCCGCACCTGCAAGTGTCAGCAGGGAAACGGTATCCTGTATCTGGCAGTAGCCCTCATCTGTTTCATACAGCCCAAGCGCGCCCAGCTTCTTTTCCGGCTGCTTAAGGCATGCTGTCATGATCAGCTTTTCCTTTGCACGGGTCATGGCGACATACAAAATCCGTATTTCCTCTCCCAGATTGTCCAGCGTCTGCCTGCGTGCAATGACATTGCGCCGCAGTGTCGTGCGCCGCAGCCTGCGTTCCAGATCCACAGCCTCACAGCCGATGCCATAGTCAATATCCATCAAAAAGCTCTTTGCCTGATCCTGTATGTTAAAGCGTTTTGCCAGTCCTGCCAGAATGCAGACGGGAAATTCCAGACCCTTACTTTTGTGGATGCTCATAATCCGCACAACATCGGCATACTCATCCGTTGTTCCCGCTTCTCCATAATCCACATCATATTTTTCAAGCTGTTCCATATAGCGGATAAAGGCGAACAGTCCATGCGTTCCGGTCTTTTCAAAATCGGCTGCCCGTTTTAACAGCATTTCCAGATTTGCACGGCGCACCTCGCCCTGCGGAAATGCTGTCATATATTGTACATAGTCCGTTTCCTCCAGAATTTCCCGGATAAGCGTCCGTACCGGCTCGTATGTCATCCGCTCTCTGTATTTGAAAAGCAGCTCCAGAAAGCGTCTGCTCTTTTTCATCAGCTCTGCAAAGTCCTCCTGCAAAAATGCTATCGGCTGCTCTTCCTTTTCAGATACCGCCAGCTGCATTGCCTCATACAGGGTCGACTTTGGCTTTACTGTACGCAGCATGGCGATTTCATTTTCCGTAAAAGAGCCTATCGGCGAACGGAGTACGCCAAAGAAAGGAATGTCCTGCAGGGGATTGTCCAGAATCCGCAAAAAATGCAGTATCGTCCGGATTTCCTCTGAAGAAAAATATCCGGTCGCTGAAGCGGTATAGGCAGGAATTTCAAAATTTTTAAGTGTTGCCGAAAATACCTCGTCCCAGCCAGAGGGCGCACGCAGCAATATCGCAATGTCTCCAAATCTCACAGGCCGCAGTTCCCCAGTCTGTGCATCCGTCACCTGATAATGCTCCATCAGTTCTAAAATTTTCTGTGCAATAAGCACAGCCTCCTGCTCAGTTTTTGTCTTTTCATTTTCCGCATCCTGCGCCAGAAGCAGCAGCTCGGTCTGCGCGCCATCATTATCCGGATAGACCGCTCCCGGGAAAAGCGCCGCTTCCTTATCGTAAGCGATGCCTCCAAGCTCCTTTTTCATGATCCGCTCAAATACGTGGTTGACGCTGTCAGTCACTTCCCTGCGGCTTCTGAAATTCCGGTGCAGAAGGATTTTACGCTCTGTCCCTTCTGTGGCATACCGTTCATATTTTTCCATAAAAAGCTCCGGTCTTGCCAGACGGAACTTATAAATACTCTGCTTTACGTCTCCTACCATAAAGCGGTTGTATCTGCCCTCGGACTCTCCTGAAATGCTTTGCAGAATGTATTCCTGCACAAGATTGCTGTCCTGATACTCATCAATCATGATTTCCGTAAAGTATTCCCGATAATCCTGCGCCGCCTTGGAGGGCACAAAGCTTCCGTCATCGCTTACCTGTAATAAAATCTCAAGCGCATAGTGCTCCATATCCCCAAAATCCAGAATATTTTTTTCCCGTTTTTTTGCCTGCAAACGCTCGCCAAAGGAAAGGGTCAGCAAAATCAGCTCCTTTACCGTCTCTGCGCTTTTCTGCAGGTCTAAAAGCAGCTCCTCCTTTGGGAGAAAGAAATACAGCCCCGTCAGCTTTTCTATTACCGCCTTTACCTCTGAGCGTACTCCTTTTACCAGCTCACGCTTTTCTATCAGCACGCTCTCATCCTTTTTCGATGGCAGCCTGCCAAATGTTATCTCTCCTGCGCAGGCAGCATAGCCCGAAAGCGTCTCCTGCCCCAGACACGAAAGTATCTTATCCCGCTCCGCCTCCAAAAGCGGCGCATACATATAGGGGCCGTCCGGCTGCTCACAGATCGTAAGCGCCCATGAAAGCCGCTCTGCGCAGGCAGAAAGCATACGCTCTATATCCGCTTTTGCAAATTCTACCCAGGGTGTGCGCTCCACCGCCTCCCAGTCTGCAAACGCGCAATCCTCCGCAGCACGCTTCAGCCAAAGCTCCGGGAAGGGATAGCTCCTTGCAAAATCATAAAACTGCTGAATCTGCTCCGCAAGCGTGCGTTCATCCCCATTCTGGTTCATGCTCTCAAGGCAGTTTAAAAACGCCTCGTCCTGCGCTGCAAAGCAATCCTCCAAAAACGCTTCCATAACGTCGCCGCGCAGAAGTTTTAGCTCTCCCTCATCCGCTACGCGGAATGCCGGGTCTAAGCTTATGTCATTAAAATGGTTTCGTATTACAAACAGGCAGAAGCTGTCTATCGTCGTAATCTGTGCATTGTGCAGAAGCGTCATCTGCCTTTGCAGATGCGCGTTTTCCGGGTCCGTTTCCAGCTTTTTCCCAAGCGCGTCTCTGATACGCTCGCGCATCTGCGCAGCCGCCGCATTGGTAAAGGTAACAATCAAAAGCCGGTCAATATCCGCCGGATGCTCCCCCTCGCTGATAAGGCGCACAATCCGCTCTACCAAAACCGCCGTTTTTCCGCTGCCCGCTGCCGCTGAAACAAGCAGGCTGCAGTCTCTGGCGTCAATTACACTCTGCTGTTCCTCTGTAAAAGAAATTCCCATATCACTGCTCCCCATCCGTTTCATAAGCCTGCATCTTCTGCAGTGCGTCTTCCTTTGTCATGCTCTCAAGCTTTCTGCGCTCATAGCCCGGTATCCGCTCCTGAAAGCCGCATACGCCCCGGTAGGCACAGTAGTCGCAGCCGGTAGCTGCTGCATATTCATAGGGATTTTTTTCGATATTTCCCTCTATAATCCTTCGTCCAAGCTCCCTGACCTTATCGCTCACATACTGTGAAATCGTCTGCATCTCGCCGTCCGCAAACGTATCGGAGCGGCTGCCGAGGCTGCCGTCCTTTTTTCTCTCTACCGGAATAATCTGCGAGCGTCCCTCAAATGCTGCATCCAGTCTCGTAATCACATCATCGCTCTCATTGACCATTCCGGTCATTCTTAGGCTTTCCCTTATCTTTTCATTCAGCATTTCCTCACTGAGCTGCTTCTGGGAACGAATCAGCGGGTCAGCTATGTGATAATACAGCATCGCTGCAGGAATGATACGCTTTCCTGTTTCCTTTTTGGCAAGCATCTCAACTGCTGCATTCATATAAACAACGAGCTGGAGCTGCAATCCATAATAGACTGCCGCAATGTCCAGATTCTGATTGCCGGATTTATAGTCAATTACCTTTACATAGACATTTTCGCCGTCGCGGCAGGTGTCAATCCGGTCAATTCTTCCGAGAAGCCGCATTTTTTCCTGTCCGGATAGGCTGATATTGACCGCTTCCAAATCAGAAACTGCCGAAAACGATACCTCAAACTGCTCCGGGAAAAAGCTTCCCTGCTTTAACTGGCTCTGAAGCGTAAATATCGTCCGTTTCAGTATCCTCGCAATCCGCCTGATTACATATTGGTATTTCGCACTCGAAAATAAAACGCTGTCTCCATAGACGCTGCTCTGGGCTTTTACGGCTTTCATAAGGAGACGCTCTCCAAGCTCCTTTGAAAAATGGAGCCAGTCGCTTCCATTTTCTGCAAGCAGCTGTGAAAACTGTTCCAATATGCCATGATACAGACTTCCCATATCCACCGTCTCAAAGGAAAAAAGCTCTCTTTCCTTTAAAGACAGTCCATATTCCAGGAAATAGCTGTATGCACAGGCGGCGTAGCGTTCCAGCCGGCTGACGCTGCCAGTTAAAACGCTTCCATAAAGAGCCTTCGCAACCGCTTCTGAAAGCGCAGTCTTATGATAACGGTAAAACGCCATGTCCACCAGCTTTTCCAGCATCGGCGCACTTTCCCCATCCTCTGCATAGGTATGATAAAGCGTAAAAAAGAACGGATCTGCGCAGGGCGTCCCCTTTGCATACTCCCGAAGCTGCTCTGCCAGCAGCAAAAGTCCATCCCGTTTTTCCTCAATCTGCTGCTCCATCGGTTCATGCTTTGGATGCTCTATGGTAAGCTCCGGGAACAGGCGCAGCATTGTCTGAACCAGATATGCCGGACGCAGCGCCCTGCCCGATGCGTCAATCCGTGCGTAGGAAAGATAAAGCCTCTCGCTCGGCTTTGTCATATTCATATAGAGGTACAGACGCTGAATGTACATCTGCTGACGCGGCGTGGGCGCAATTTCAAAGTCCCCCTGTGCCAGAAACTCACGGTCAATATCCGAAATGATACCGCCCCGGCTTCCACCCTTTGGAATATTTCCATCGTTCACGCCTAAGAAAAACAATACCTTGATTTCCTTTAATCTTGTCCGCTCCATATCGCCGACTACGATACGGTCAACATTCTGTGGTATGGTGCCGACCTGAATCTCCCCAAAGCCTGCATCCAGAATATCGGAAAATTCCTGCAGGGTCATTTCCTCTTCACCGATCAAATCATAAATCTGCTCCAATAATCCCATGACAAGACGGTAAATCTGTGAATACTCCTTTGCACGTACCAGATCGCCCTCTTTGGCAAAATAATCCTCCCACTCACACAGCCGCTCAAAGGTTCTGCTGCCAGTCAAAAAAGCGTACAGGTGCTCTATATGCTCTCTGGTTTTTGCCGCATCCAAAAGAAGCGGCGAAAGCGTATTCATAAACGCTTCCCGCGCCGCATTTACCCGTGCAAGCAGCTCGGTCTCTTCTTCACTATCGCTACGCCTTACAAAAAGGGATGACCAGCGTTTTCTGCCCCGAATCCCCTGACGCAGCACATAATTTTCCAGAAGGTCCGCATCCTCTCTGGAAATATCCGTCAGTCCGCTGCGCAGAAAGCGAAATACCGCCTCATAGGAAAAATTCTGCAAAAGAATCTGCAGGGCGCTGCGGATATATTCAATAAACGGATTCTGCACGACCCCCTTCGTCGCATCCACATAGCAGGGGATCCCAAAGGAAGCAAACAGCTCCTCAACATCGTCTGCATAAGCGGACAGATCGCCTGCTACAACCGCAATGTCACGATACTGGAAGCCTTCCTCCCGTATCAGCCTGCGGATTTTGATACAGGTCTGGCGCACCTCATCTCTTGGTGAATCCGCTTCCATCATGCGGACAGCCTCCTGCTTTTCCAAAAAGGGCTTATCGTGATACCGAAACAACTCCTGCTCTAAATGCGCCATTCCAGGATTTTTCAGGAAACGGAATACCGGCTTTCCCGTAAGGACAATATCCGGCTTTTGCAGGATGCCAGCCCTCTGTGCGATTCCACGCAGGGTGTGCATCATCTTTTTGCTGAAGGCAAAGAGCTTCTGCTCGCCATCCTCTGCATAAGGATCCTCATCACCATCCATAATGACGGCAACCTTAACCTCCTTTGCCAAAATCAGCAACTTTTCTATTACCTGATGCTGAATCGGCGTAAACCCGGTAAAGCCGTCAAACACAATGCTGCTGCCGCGTATCATTTCAGAATGAAGCAGCGCTTCGGATAAAAGTCCCAGCTGTCCCTCCGTCGTTACGAATCTTCCCTGTATCGCTTCCATAAAATTGCGGTACAAAATTTCCAAATCATGCAGCTTATGCTTAAGGCTTCCCCTGCCATCCGCATACTGCTCCAGCTCATGAAGCTGCGAAATACCGATGCCATACTGCATAAATTCCGAAATCGCAGACTTTACCTCATGGATGTATCCGATACGGCGGATATTTGCACCGATAACGCTAAGCTCTTCCTCACACTGCGCCGCAATCCTGCGCAGAATCAGGCTCTTTCCTGTATCATCCAATACCGGCTGCTTTCCCATTCCGGTTTCTTCAAAAATGCGGTGCGTCAGTCGTCCAAAGCTGAGCACCTCAATATTCATAATGCCGTGATTGGGATGCCGAAGCACAAGCTCCTTCTGCGTCTGCATGGTAAACTGGTCAGGCACTATGATAAAGAAATGCCGTCCCGGCTCTCGCAGGGATGCCTGAATCACTTCTTCATATAACCGCTCGCTTTTTCCGGCGCCGGATCCGCCGATGCAGAATTGTAACGACATGCCTTCTCCTTTCGCTGTCTTTTTCCCACTTTTCCTACCGCGTTATATTGCGCAGCCATTTCTTTTGTTTATAGCGGAAATAACAAAACGGCAGCTTTACGATTTCATCACTTAGCAAAATAAAATAGACCGTCTTTACCGGCAGCTTAAAGACAAATGCCGCCAGCGCACCAAGAAAAATCGAACAGCCCCACAAAATGCCCGCATCAACTATCATGCCAAACTTAGTATCCCCGCCGCTTCGCAGAACGCCCACAATACAGGTACAGGTTATTGACTGTGCAACAACATAGTAGGACATCATAAACAAAAAGCTGTGCAGGTACTCCTTTGTCAGACCAGTAAAGCCAAGCCCATTGATAATGAGAGGACGAATGCTGAAAATAAGCAGGCCTCCTGCCACACCAAATAAAGCCGCCATATAAATCAGCCGCTTTGCATAAATCTGCGCTTCCTCCTTTTTATTCTCTCCAATGGATTTTCCGAGGATAATTGCCGCAGCATTTCCGATTCCAAATACAATGACCGTTGCCAGCTGCCGCATCACATGTGCAATGGAATTTGCCGCAACTGCACTGCTTCCGAGATGACCGACGATTGCCGCCATTGCAGAATAGCCTGCACCCCACATAAATTCATTGATGACTACCGGCGTTGCATAATGCAGGAAATCCCGAAGAAGCAGTCCATCCTGATGCAGAAAATAGGAAAGCCTCGGGCGTACCTCCGTATTGCGGAAGTATGCATAATATGCCGCCAGCATAAGCTCAAGAAGGCGGGCACAGAGCGTTCCGATTGCCGCACCTGCGATTCCAAGACGCGGTGCACCGAACAGCCCGAAAATCAGCACTGCATTGATAACAAAGTTAAGAACCAGGGAACAACCATATACGACTGTCGAGATCAGCACACGTTCCGTGCTGCGAATCAGATTCAGGTATGTCATACTGACTGCCACCATCGGATAGGTAAATGCAACTATCTTCAGATATTTAACGCCCTCTGCAATGACCTGCGGCTCATTGGTAAAAATGTGCATGAGCTGCTCTGGAAAGAAAAAGCTGCCAAACATAAAAATGAGTCCCACAGCCAAGGCAATCCTTACGACAATTCCCAATAATTTTTCAATTGAAGAAGTGTCCCGCTTTCCCCAATACTGCGCTGTCAGAACAGATACACCGGAGCTGATGCCAAATAAAAACAGGTTAAAAATAAAAAAAACCTGCCCGCCAAGCGAACAGCCTGAAAGCACCTGCTCATTTACCTTTCCAAGCATGATGACATCCGTTGCACTCACGCCCACATTGATAAGATTCTGAAGCGCCATTGGAATTACAAGCGCAAACACCTTCCTGTAAAATGCCTTTTGTTCCATACCAAGTCCCACCTTTACTTTCTACTTAGCATCCTACAGGAAAAATGTGCGTTTTACAAGCTCTTTTTAGCGCGCCCTGCTTCCAAAGGGCGCAACGGCAATGCCGTTTTCCTCAAGCGCCGCCCTTATCTTTTTCACGAAAGCGACCGCTTTTTTTCCGTCCCCATGCACACAGACTGAATCCGCCTGAATCGGGATTTCCTTTCCGGTAATACAGGTTACCTTGCCCTCTTTTATCATCCGGATAACACGGCTGACTGCAAGGTCCTCATCCTCAATCATTGCGCCCTCCCTGCTTCTGGGCACAAGAGAGCCGTCCTCCTCATAAGCGCGGTCTGCAAACACCTCTCTTGCAAACGGCAGCGAAAGCTCCTGTGCCGCACGCATCATCTCGCTGCCTGCGGGTGCGAGCAGAATAAGCGAAGAATCTACTGCTGCAATTCCTTCACAGATTGCCCTTGCCAGTGCATAATCCTTTCCTGCCATATTATACATTGCGCCATGCGGCTTGACATGCTGCATTGGTATGCCCCATTCTTTGCAGAACGCTGCCAGCGCACCGACCTGATAGATAACGTATGCCTTTACCTCAGCAGGGGTGGCGCCAATATTCCTTCTTCCAAAGCCCATCAGATCAGGATAGCCCGGATGTGCGCCGATTGCGACATGATTTTCACACGCCGCCTTTACCGTCTTTTCCATGACCAACGGGTCAGAGGCATGAAATCCACACGCCACATTTGCCGAGGTAATAAAGGGAAGCACTTCTCCATCCATTCCTATTGTATATGCGCCATAGCTTTCGCCCAAATCACAGTTTAAATCTACCTGATACATGATTCTCACTCCTTCAGCTCTGCATTTTTAACATCTGTAATCAGCATGTGTCCCGGTGCATGTGTAATACAGAAATCAGGTTTTGCACTCATCATAACGGACTGCGGCGTTACCCCACAGCACCAGAATACCGGCACCTCGCCGTCCTTTATCGTTACACGGTCGCCAAAATCCGGCTTATCAATATCCGCAATCCCGATATGCGCCGGGTCGCCAATATGAATCGGCGTACCATGTACCTTTGGCATCTGTCCCGTTACCGTTACCGCCTTTACAATCTGGCTGTAGGGAATCGGACGCATGCTGACTACCATATTTCCATGAAAAATTCCCGCCGGGTCGCAGGGAATATTGGTAATATACATCGGCACATTGCATTTCTCGGTATTATGCCTGATTTCAATTCCCGCTTCTATCATTTCGGATTCAAAGGAAAAGCTGCAGCCAATCAGAAAGCTTACAAAATCCTCCTTCCAGAATTTCGAAACGTCTGTGTATTCTCCGGTCAGCACACCCTTTTCGTAGATTCGGTATTTTGGAATATCCCGTGAAATATCAGCGCCCGGCGCAATCTTCTTAAGCGTCCGGCTGCCGGCATCCGTTACCTCAAGCACCGGGCAGGACTTTGGATTGCGCTGCGTAAACAGTAAAAAGTCATACGCAAGCGACTTTGGCAGCACCACCAGATTTGCCTGCGCATAGCCTGCACACATGCCCGACGTAGGCGAGGTAATTTTCTCCTCCCGTATCAGCTGCCGCACAAACGACGGCTCTGCATTTTTATATTCTTCCATAATTTTTTCTCCTCTAATTGACTTCCCGCCAGAAATGCTTAAGCAGCCGCCTCTCCCGGTAAAGCGCCTTTTGCGCTTCCTCCACCGTAACGCGGCAGAACCGTACCTTCGTACCCGGCCTGCTCTGCGCCAGAAGGGGCAAATCAGCGGAAATCACATTTGCAATCTTGGCATACCCGCCCATCGTCTGCCTGTCCGCCATCATGATAATCGGCATGCCGTTTGGAGGAATCTGCACCGCGCCAAAGGCAATTCCATTGGAAATAATATCCACGCCGCCTTCTGCCATAACCGGCTCGCCCTCCATCCGGTACCCCATTCTGTCCGCTGCATCCGACACCGTATAGACGCTGTTCCAGAAGGTTTTCGCTCCCGTTTGACCAAATCGGTCATATTCCGGCCCTTCCATTGCCCGCAGCGTAATCTCCGGCGCCATTTTCAGGGAAATGTCCTCATACCGCTTGTACAGATTGGGCAGCTTTTCTTTTACATCTGTTAGCTGCAGTTCATCGCCCGCTTCCAGCTTTCTGCCCTGATAACCGCCAACACCGCATTTTAAGTTTGTAGAGCGGCTGCCCATAAAATCGGGAACGTCTATCTTTGCTGCAAATGCAATATAGGTATACATGCCCTCCTTCGCAAAGCCCAGCCGCAGCTCATCGCCCGGTTTCGCCAGAAAAACGTGATACTGGGGAATCGCCCTTCCATTTAAAAGCGGCTGCATATCCGCTCCGGTCAATGTAAAAAATACGCTTTCCGTAAATTTCAGCGTCGGTCCACATAAAGCGCTTTCAATCACTGCGCCGCCCTGTTTCTTTCCCAGCAGCATATTTGCCTGCCAGAAGCTTTTTCTGTCCATAACGCCGGATACCGAAAAGCCCATGCTCTGTCCGCCGTATCTGCCAATGTCCTGAATGGTAGAAAATGCGCCGCCCTGTAAAATGCAGATACTCATTTTCCCGCCTCCTTCTGCATCCGCGAAAATTCCGCTGCGGTAATCGGCAGGAAGCGGATACGGTCGCCCGCCTCATATAAAACCGGAGGATTTCTGTCCGGGTCATATAAAATAACAGGTGTTCTTCCAATTAACTGCCAGCCGCCCGGCGAAGCAAGCGGATAAATACCGGTCTGCTTTCCACCGATTCCCACGCTTCCCGGTTCAATCCGCACACGGGGACTTTTCAGTCTAGGCACCTCCAGCCTCTCATCCATGCCGCCCAGATAGGGAAAGCCCGGCAAAAAGCCCAGCATATAAATCAGATAATCCCTGCCGGCGTGCAGCTCTATGACCTCCTTTGGGGTCAGCCCTGTATGCTCACAGACTGACGCCATATCCGGGGCAAACGCTCCTTCATAGCATACGGGAATCTCAACCGTCCTGCCCTCTGCCTGTCTGCCTGCTTCAAGCGTTCTAAGCCGCTTTTCCAGCTCCCGCACAAATTTATGATATTTTATGGTAAACGCATCGTAATACACCATTACCGTGCAGAAGGCTGGTGCAGCCTCCACCATACCCTTAATGGGATTTTCCTGAAGACTTTTATAAAAACAGCCGACCCGCGCATGACAGCTCTCGCTTACTTCATTTCCAAATTCCACACAGACCGCCATATCGCCTGCCTGACGGATTACGAAGTTTTCCATAGCCTTCGCCCCTTTCCAGCTTCTTTCTTTTATCGCTTATACCGCAGGCTTTTCCTGTTCAAAAAAGCCCTTTTCCAGCGTAACCTGAAACCATTTTTCCACATTATAGCCAATGCCGTATTCCACGCACTGACGCATCAGGCTGACGATTGTCCGGTTCATCTGACAGTCAAAGCCGTCGATGCCCGGCAGCAGCGAGCCTGTCATATCCACAAAGCCATTGTGCGAAGCGGCACGTAAAACATCAGCTTCCATCTCCGGCGTGTGCATAATCGAAATATCCCGCTTCAGATAGGCAATCGCTGCAAGCATGCCATAGCAGCCCCAGTCGGAAACCGTCGCTGTAATGATATAATCGGCTTTTGTTGCCGCCAGAATTCCGCCTCCGCAGCCACATTTACATTCTCCCTTGCCCGCATAGGGAATATATTTTGTAATGTGCTCCGCAATAGCGCCCATTCCAATCTCATTTCCCAAATCACCGATTGCCATATTAAAGATGCCTCTTTCCTTCGCCATCTGGAAAAGCACATCCATTTTGGCTTCCAGCTCTGTGCAGTTGACGCCGACTGCATTGTGGTATTCTCCACAGGCATTTGCGCCCGGCGCTTCAATGCTGATGACTGCGGCAGGCGCCAATAAATCCAGAATCCCCTCTGCCTGTCCCTCTGCTAGAGCGCGCTCCTTTGTGAATGGAATCACGCCCACCGAAAGTGGAAGCTCCTTTGCAGTTTCCACATCCTCATACAGATGCAGTCCTGTGTACTGCACCATCTCGCCAATGGAGGCTGCATTTTCTGACGGACATACGATAACAGGTGTTACTCCATAAGCCTGTACCAGTCCGCGTGCCAGAAGTACGGTGCTGACAATGCCGTC
Organism: uncultured Lachnospiraceae bacterium; assembly: GCA_934432885.1. GTDB lineage: Bacteria > Bacillota > Clostridia > Lachnospirales > Lachnospiraceae > VSOB01. The sequence goes on along the minus strand of CAKRYY010000030.1, from coordinate 14,816 downwards.
CGTCTCCGGATGTCTGTGCGGCCACAGGATAAAGCCCGTAATCAGGACGACCACATCGCCCTCCTTCAGCAGCTTATCCAGTGCTTTTGCACAGTGCATGGTAAGCGCCTCGCCCGTATAGCTCCTGCTTCCCGCATAGAGTATCCGGCAGACGCCGTATCCTCTCGGGTCAAGGTTCATTAGCTGATCCAGATTTTCACCAATATTAAATTCTGCCAGTTCTTCTCTTGTCATCTTAATCCCTCTTATAAAATGTCCGGTCTGTGTCCTGTTTCCTTTTCAAAATCTGCTACTGCTGCTTCCTGCAGCTTATAAAGAAGCTCCGGTGCTTTTCCGCCGACCGGCTTTCCATCGATTTCACAAACACCTACGCCGAGCGTTCCTGCACTGGAAATAATGATTTCATCCGCAGTAAACAAATCTGCTACGGTAAACGGCTTTTCTTCATAGGGAACGCCAATCTGTTCACAAATTCTGAGCAGATGCTTTCTTGTAATGCCCGGAAGTATCAGATTGTCCGTCGGAGCGGTATGGAATACGCCGTCCTTTAAAATATGTACATTGCTGTGCGCACACTCCGTTACGCGGTCTCCTCTGTGGAAAATCGCTTCTGAGCAGCCTGCTTCTTTTGCTCTCTGGTTTGCAATAACACTTGGTATTAAATTCAATGTCTTAATATTGCAGTGCAGGAAACGCGTATCCTCTAAGGTAATTACCTTATACTTCGTCCGCAAATCCGTAAGCGGCACCTCGCGCACCGTTATCAAAAGGTTTGCCGGCTTTCCGTCTGTAGGGAAAAGATGATTTCTCATGCCGGTTCCTCTGGTTGCCTGCCAGTACACCATGACCTCGCCGTCACTGTCCATCAGATCTACACATTTCTGCAATTCTGCAGCCAGCTCCTCCCGTGTCATGCGGAAGGGAATCTCGAGTGCATGAAAGCTGTTGAAAAACCGTTCCATGTGTCCGGGCAGTTCAAAAATCTTTCTGTTGGCAGCATAGGTTGCATCATATACGCCGTCTCCGAAATACATTGCCCGATCATTCATCGGTACCATCATTTTCTCAATTTCATCAATTTTTCCGTTGTAGTACCCTACTGTTTTCATACCTTTTCCTCCTCTAGGCTTTTTGTAGGAAATGAAATTTCCTATCACATCAAAAAACCCATAATCCGACGGCTGACACCTTTGTCGAATTATGGGTTGTATGATTGTATACAATTATTTTACGTACACTATAGTACAAAACCGCTATTGCGTCAATAGCAAAATTGGTTTTTTTATTTTAAATCATTTTCCTGCTCTGCACACAGCAGCTCCAGCTCCTCCAGATAGTGTGCAGCTTCTTTATAATATGTCTCCGCCTGAAATTTCGGTGCGCGCATATTTTCATAGAGCAGTCCGTTCATCGTAAACTCTACGATTCTCGCCAGCCGTTCTGCGGAAATCCTGCTACCGCGTTTAAAATCCACTCGCCGGTAAATCGTATCATATACTTCCAGAAGGCTCTCCGCCGCATCCCCCATGACTGCAAGCGCCTCCGGCGCATCCTCCATCTCTGCTTTTAAAAGGAAAAGCTGCATATATGGGAAATTTTTCATTGCCTGCGTCTTGGCTTTTTCAATCTGCCGTCTTAACAGAAAATAATCTGTCTCACTGTCGCTGACCGTAGAAGTCAATTCCATTGTAATATATTTTACGCTGTAGTCATAGACAAACTCATAGAGTCCGGTCTTGCTGGAAAAATAATGAAACAGCAGTCCTTTGCTGATGCCCGCCGCCTTTACCATCTCGTCTGTGCTCGCACGGCGGAAGCCATTTTCCGCAAACACCTTTAATGCGGCATTTATCATCCTGTCCTGCTTTTCTTTTTTCAAATCAAAAAATTTCTCATTCATCCAGGCCCGACGCTCCTCTTTTGTGATTGACCATAAGGGTCGATTTCTATCTTATCATACTTAATAGGCGCTTTCAAGCATTTCCATTTTCCCATCTGCGCTTTTTCGCTCTCAGATAGAGCATAATCTCTTTTCTTTTTCATAAAATAATATTATAATAGAGAAATAGAATGGATATGGTGTACGATAGAAACGCCATCATCCATACAAAAGTGAAAGGAGTCATTCCACATGTTCAAAAAATTTGTAAAATTTCTTCTTTTTGTTTCTGCACTCGGAGCTGCATTTGCAGGCGCTTTCTATTATATGAAAAGCAAAGAGTCCGATACCTCTGACGCAGATGATTATGATGATTTGGATGACGATTCTTATGAAGTAGATTCAGAAGCAGGCAGCGAGCGCTCCTACGTTTCCTTAAATCCTGAACAGGAAGCTGCAAAATCCGCCTCCGAAGCTGATTCTTCCAAAAAAGAGGCGACTTCCGGCGTAGCAGTAGAAGAATTCTTTGATGACGATGATGATGACGACGGTTCTATGGACGCCATCTAAGAGCAGAAGCGCGCAAGGCAGGATTCATTTCCGCAAACTGCGCATGTTATTTTGATGTAATAGGAAATTCAAAGAATTTTCTATTACATCAAAAAACAGAGAACAAATTACCTAAAAAATGATTGGCTATACTGGAAAACTTAACTGTTTGCGCACCATCATCAGAGCATATCCAAGCAAGTTTTGTCCCCGCCATTTCGTTCTGTCTAATCGGTCTGCATCTTTCATTGACAAACCAATACCCCAAATTTTATCTTTTACTGCACATTCTGCTAACACCGCTGTTTTTGTCCCTAAAAGCAACTTTTTCAAGTCTTCATTCTGTGAAAACTTTGCCACCAGTCCATTATAAACAACTATCTGCCGGATTCCACTCCAATAATTATCATCATATCCCAAAACCATTCTGCCAAGTGCTTTAATCTGCGAAGCATCCTTCGTTTGCAATATTTGTGCAGCAATTTCTTTGTCCTGAAAGCAAACTGCTTTCTGATACATCATATACTGTTCCATTGAAGAAAACAAAACACCATCAACTGAAAAATCCGCCAGATACCAGTTGCTTAAATATCCATTTTCTTCGCTTGGGTTATGAAAACATACGATATTCATTACATCCTGCCAACCTTTTTCACAGCCAAATCCAATTCCAAATCATGGAGTCCATAATATGCTTTCATTAAGAAATCAGGCGGAATTTTCCTGACTACTTCTGAGCTTGGCATATTATAAAACCATTGATAATATGCGTAAAACTCACCAATCCAATCCGGCATAAAGCCAACAAGCGCTTTTCCAGATTTTAATGTATAGTTTTCGTTCTTACAAAAATAGTCCCACAGTTCTCTTGCAGTCATCGTACTCACATAAGCCTTTGCTTCATCGATGCTTTTTCTTGTTTTACTTACCATATAAGTATTTATAAAATCCTCTGTATCCTTATCTGGAAAGCTCTGCGCAACAAAATCAAAAAGTTTTCCCTGATTTTCTACCACATCGCTTAAATAAACATCCGAATATGCTTTCATTATGATTACCTCTAAAAAAGCGTACTGAATACTTTTGTTACTTTATTTGCATCAGAATCTACCAAATCTTTCATCCTTTTCCTTGCCATTGCATCACGATGATTGTACTTTTCGTTAAACTCATCATAACTAACTGAAAGCACTTCTTCTTTTAACTCGTATAACTTTGAATATGCAAATTCCGACTTGATACAGTACTGAATCCCTAAACCGCCTAACGATAAAAGTTCTTCAAGAATGTCCATGTCTATATTGTCTTTCACAAACTCCTTTGCAATATAGAAATATGATGCGTTGGCTCTCCAGCCCTTTATAACATCATATCCTGAAGTATCAATCCCATACTTCTCAATGAATTGCTTTGCCAGCATCCTATAACGTTTGGAATCAGCGGCATCCCGATGCTTCATCAATTCTGCCAGCCACGAAAGAACGTTTTTTTCCTGAAAATCTAAAATTTTTAAATCCGTAATATCAAATTCAAATTTATGAACCCAGCCATTATTATCATTTGGTCTGCAAACTGCCCACTCTTTCGCCAGTTCTATATTCTCTGTTAAATAAAAACCTTTGCCATAGTCATGCTTTTCATCGCCGTATCCATAGGTTGGTACAACAACTTTCTCAGGAGTGCCGTGAAATAATATTATTTTTTTCATAATTCATTACTCCTCCCAAATAAACATCTCCTTAAGCGCAGACTCTTAAGCATAGACTCTCACATACAAACATTATAGCGCAAAACAAAAAAACAGGCAAAGAAAAAGAGGCTTCCGTTATCCGGAAGCCTCTTCTTTTTTCATCTCTTTTGCAATTTCATCCTTCAAATCTCTTGCGCGGTCCTTGATTCTGCTACCCGCCGCACGGGAAGCAATGATATTGGAGACAAGCTTCAATGCCGCCTCATATTCTCCAAAACGCAGTGAAAGCGCCGCAAGCAGATAGTCTACCGTGTGCTCATCCATTCCGCAGATTGGATAATCCTCTTTCATATTTGCCTGTGATATGCCTTCCTTTGCGCTCTTTAAAAATTCATTTTCCTGCGCTTCCAGCTTTTGTGCCTTCTGGCCCTCGCTCTCTGGAAGGCTTTCCCGCCAGCCCCGCAGCAGCCAGCCGGCACGCAGGCAGATATACGCCTTTTCACTGTCATATGCCTGTTTTGCAATGCTGCTGATCAGCGCCAGCTTATAACGGGAAAAGGCATCCTCATAGGAATAGGTCTGCTTTTCTTCCCTTTCCTTAAAAGCCGCACAGACTTTTTCCTTGATATACTGCTTCTGGGCAGAACTAATTGTCTTAAAATAACGCTCCAGCGCAGCGTACCCACAATGCGGGCACATTATTACATCATACTTTAAGGTATTGATGTTCTCATAGACCGGCCGCAAATCAATATCTGACCGAATCATCCTTGCCTTGGAAGACTTTACCGTAGGATTTTTAAATTCCTTTCCGCATACGGGACAGGTATAGCTTTTTCCAAATACATAAGCTGCATCCTCCGGGCATCCGTCCCCATTTATCAATACCTCTGTCATTTTTTCTCCTCCTGCTTCGGAAGTACATAAGAGCTCTTCAGTGACACAATACGATTAAACACCGGCGCTCCTTCTTTGGAGTCCTTATAATCCACACAGAAAAAGCCCTGTCTTACAAACTGGAAGCTTTCCTCTGGCTTTGCGGAAAGGAGTGCCGGCTCCAGATAGCAGTCAGTAAGCACTTTTAAAGAATTTGGATTCAGATTCAGGCTGCCATCCTCTTCATTGTATACGCCCTTTTCTTCATCAATTATATTTTCATACAATCTGACCTGTGCCTTTAATGCTTCTTTTGCAGGTACCCAGTGAATCGTGCCCTTTACCTTTCTGCCGGTAAAGCCGCTGCCGCACTTCGTCTCCGGGTCATAGGTACAGTGCACCTCGATAATCTTTCCGTTTTCATCCTTCACACAGCCCGTACATTTTACAAAGTAAGCGTGCATCAGACGCACTTCATTGCCCGGGAACATACGGAAATACTTTTTCGGCGGTTCTTCCATGAAATCATCCCGCTCAATATAAAGCTCTCTGCCAAACGGCACCTGTCTTGTTCCAAGCGCCTCATTTTCCAGATTGTTTGCAATCTCAAGGAGCTCGCTCTCTCCCTCTGGATAATTATCAATAATCAGCTTAACCGGATCAAGCACCGCCATCATACGCGGGCGCTTCATTTTCAAATCCTCACGGATGCAGTACTCCAGCATCGCATAATCTACAGAAGAATTGCTCTTGGAAACGCCGCACAGCTCTACAAATTTCTGGATAGACTCCGGTGTAAAGCCCCTTCTGCGAAGGGCTGCGATGGAAACCAGCCTCGGGTCATCCCAGCCATCTACGATGCCTTCCTCCACCAGCTTTTTGATGTAACGCTTTCCGGTAACGACATTGGTCAGATACATCTTTGCAAATTCAATCTGCTTGGGCGGATGCGGATATTCCAGCTCTCTTACCACCCAGTCATATAAAGGTCTGTGGTCCTCAAATTCCAGCGTACAGATAGAATGGGTAATCCCCTCAATCGCATCTTCAATTGGATGCGCGAAATCATACATCGGATAAATGCACCACTTATCGCCCGTATTCTGATGGGACATGTGCGCCACTCTGTAAATAACAGGGTCTCTCATGTTCATATTCGGAGACGCCATATCAATCCGCGCACGGAGCACCTTTTCTCCATCTGCATATACGCCGTTTTTCATATTTTCGAACAATTCCAGATTTTCTTCTATGCTGCGGCTGCTTCCAGGATCTTCCTTTCCCGGCTCCGTCAGCGTACCTCTGTATTCACGAATCTGCTCCGCGGAAAGGTCTGAAATATATGCTTTTCCCTTTTTGATGAGCTTAACCGCGCCCTCGTACATCTGTTCAAAATAATTGGAGGCGAAAAACAGACGATCCTCCCAGTCTGCTCCCAGCCATTTGATGTCACGCTGAATGGACTCTACAAACTCCGCCTTTTCCTTCGTTGGGTTGGTATCGTCAAAGCGCATGTTAAATTTGCCATTGTATTTTTTTGCAAGCCCATAGTTTAAAAGAATACTCTTGGCATGTCCGATATGAAGATAACCATTTGGTTCCGGTGGAAATCTGGTATGCACGGTATCATATACGCCCTCTGCTAAATCCTTTTCTATAATCTGTTCAATAAAATTTTTGGAAACTACCTCTTTCTCTGCTTCCTTTGCTTCGGTCATTTCTTTTTCAGCCATAGCTTACACTCCTCTAACCTGATAATTCTATCCAAAACTATACCATACTTTCTATAAAATGGCATGTTTTTTTTCACGTGCCTTAAAGCCTGGGCGTATATTTTTCTTCAAACGCCGCTGCCTGCATCGGCTTATCAAAATAGTAGCCCTGAATGGTCGTTACCGGAAGTTTGCAAAGAACATCAAGCTGCTCCTTTGTCTCGATTCCTTCCACACAGACTTTAACGTTAATGGCATCTGCCAGTTCAGTAACCATACGGATAAATGCCTGAGAATACGAATCTTTATCCAGATTCCGCACAAAATTCTGATCAATCTTGATAATATCAAGCGGCAGCTCCCGGATATGGTTTAAGGAAGAGTAACCTGTGCCGAAATCATCCAGTGCAATCTGTGCGCCAAGCATCCTGATGCTTCCAATGATCTGCTTCATGCGCTCCATATCGTTAATTGCAAGGCTTTCCGTTACCTCGAGCGTCAGATTATGCGGCTTGATTCCGGTTTCCTCCAATGCGCTCTTGATGGATTCCACAATATCCGGCTGCAAAAGCTGCACTACAGAAAGATTTACATTTACCTTATAATCAGGATACCCTGAATCATTCCATTTCTTACATTCACGGCATGCCTCTAGCAGCACATGTCCGCCAATCGGGTTAATCAGTCCCAGATATTCTGCAAGCGGAATAAAATCTGCCGGAGAAATAAAACCAAGCTCTGAACTGTTCCACCGAATCAGCGCTTCCGCACCGCAGCAGGCATGATTATCGCCTTCATGGTCCACAACGATAATCGGCTGGTAGTATACTTCAAATTCCTGATACCCCTCTACCGTAGCATCGCGCATATTCTTTTCCATATCCAGCCGTCTGCCGGAAAGCGATTTAATCGTATCAGAATAAAAGGCAACACGGTTTTTACCGCCCTTCTTTGCCTCATACATCGCGATGTCCGCTTTTTTAATCAGCTCCTGTACATTTTCTCCTGCCTCGGGAAACTTTACAACGCCCATACTCATCGTACAGTAGTAATCGCCATCCCGCAAAAACCAGGGTTTGCTGAAAACTTCCTTGATTTCCTCTATAATCTCGTTAAACTGCTGATAATATTTCGGCAGAATGATAATAATAAATTCATCGCCGCCCACACGGTAGCAATTATTGTCTATTTCCGGTATATGCTGAAAGCTGTGGGAAATCGCCTTTAACAAAATGTCTCCGTACTGATGTCCCAGACCTTCATTGATATGCTTGAAATCATCCAGATCCAGATACAGAAGCGCACCCTGTCCGCCATTTGTCTTTGCCTCGTCTATCTGAATGGCAAGGTCGCGTTCACAGCACATACGGTTGTATAAGCCTGTCAGGAAATCCGTATATGCCTGCTGCTCTATCTTTTTCTGGTAAACCTTTTTGTCAGTAATATCGTACAGTGCATAAAGCAGCGCCGTATGTCCGTTTACCCAGCGTATGCTGGTGCTGTACATATCATACCAGTGCCCCTTTGCAAAATGGAACAGCTCATAACTGCCGCTGCTCTGCCTGCCTTTTTCAATCGCCTTGGAAAGCATTTCCTGAAAGCTGTTTTCTTCCAGCTCTGCATGGAAAATGCGCTTTAACACGCGGTTTGCAAACAAAACCTTTCCATTCTCGCGGTCAGTCACATAAATTGCACTGCCGGCATGATCCAGAATGGATTTTAAGGCTGCATAAGAGCTTTCCAATGATGTCTGCTGCCGTTTCCGTAGCAGAACACTCTGTATGATGCGCGCTGCATTCTCTATGAGCTGGACATCCTGCTCGCTCCAGCTGCGTTTATGGATACACTCGTTAAAGCACAGATAAAGCTCTGTCTTATCCTTTGTCAGAATCGGCATGATGACTACGCTCTTTACGTGCATTGCTGCAAGCTGCGCACTCTCCGCCTGTGAAAGCTCTGACAGCGATTTCACTACAATCGGTTCACTGCCCTGTAGAATCAGCATCTTTTTTAAGTTTCTGGTCTGGTCGAACAGCGAAATAATCCCCTCCGCGTGCCACTCTGCAACCATATCCATAAGGTCCTCATGTACGCGGAATACCTGAGCACTGCTGATTTTCAGGAATTCACCTGTAATCCGCAGAATATTTTCAAAGATAAGCTCTGCGGAGCTTTCTGATTCAAGCTGCCTTACCGTCTCCATCAGAGCAAAGTTTCTCTCCACAGATGCCTTCTGCTCCAAAAGCGCCACTGCTTCAGCCGGCTGTTCCATGCAGCTGCCGCCGCCAAGCTTCATCAGTCTGCGGCCCAATGCATGTAAGAAATCAAGTGCATTGTACAGTTCTTCCTCTGTAACAATCCACGATACACCACTCGGAACGCTCTGCGCCGCTTCCTCTACGACTGCAAACAAAAGCCAGACAGCACAGATGCCATCCTGAGCAGAAACAGACTGTGCCGCTACCATCACACCCGGAACATTCGTCGCATCGACAATCTGCTCCTGTGTTCTGTCCGTCGTCACTTCCTGAAAGGCTGTTTCAAAATATCTTTTATCAATCTGGGAAAAAAGCACATCTGCCCCATGCGCTCCTCCCGAAATCTCTGTAAGTGTTTTACCGTCCTTATCTACGCAGTACAGAAACAGTCTTGAAATATTGCTGAACTTGTCCTGCAGCTTTTGCAGCTCGCGCAGGTTTTCAAAGCCGATTTCCCTTACGTTCTCCACATGCGTGTCTCCATCTGAAATGGTCTGCATTTTATTCCCCCGTCATATTACTTTTGAAAAAGAGTCTGCTTGCAAACTCTCTGCGCGCGAACGGTGCCTGCGAGGCAAAATGATTCATCTCCGCGAGCTGCGCATCTTATTTTATTGCGTGATAGGAAATTCGAAGGAATTTTCTATTACACAATAAAAATTTCTGTTATAATTTTACATGAGTTTCCAGTCTATTGCAAGTACACACAGCCATGAAATTAACGAAAGGATTTTTATGCAGACTTTGAAAAGGACAAAGCTTCTCAATCTTCTTTTTTATATAACCGTTTTTCTTGCCATTACGGCATTTGCCGTCCTGCAGCCCTTCGGCGACCCGCCAGATGAGGTAAACCGCTTCAAGGTTGCGCAGTTTATCTGCAAATACGGCACACTTCCCACCGGCGAGGAATTTGAGGTTGCAATCGGCGGCTATGGCGGCTCCTATGCCTTTCAGCCCATTCTTCCTTATATCATACAGGGCTGGCTGCTGCGATTTGTAAGTCTTTTTACAGAAAAGAACCAGCTCCTGCTCCTGTTCGCCCGCATGGTCAATGTCCTGTTCGGCGTGATTATGGCAGTTTATGTCCGCAGGCTTTCCCTGCTTCTGTTTTCCAGCGAGTGGAGCAGTTGGCTTTTTTCTATTCTTGTCATGTTTCTGCCGCAGAATCTTTTCCTTCATTCGTATGTCAATACGGATTCCATGGCATCCATGGCGGGAGCCATGATTTTATATGCCTGCGTGCGCGGATGGCAGAAAAGCTGGGAGCGGCGGGATTGTATCCTCCTTGCCCTCGGCATTATCTTCTGCGCGCTTTCCTATTATAATGCCTATGGTCTTATCGTAACTGCGATTTTGCTGTTTTTCTTTTCTCATATTCAAAAGGATGATGCCGGACATTTTTATGTTTCATGGCGTCCTCTCCTGCAAAAAGGACTACTGATTTCTGCCCTTGTCCTGCTCGGCGCAGGCTGGTGGTTTGTCCGCAGCTATTTTATTCACAACGGAGACTTTCTCGGTCTGAGAGCCCGCATGGAAAATGCCATTCAAACGGCGCTGCCGCAATACAGTCCCGCTACCCGCGTCACGCTCGCCGCTTCCGGCGTGTCCCTGCGCGATATGCTTATGGGAATGGATTTCTTCTATTTTCTCTGGAACAGCTTTGTTGCACGCTTCGGCCCTATGACGCTGCCAACACTCCCCTTCCTCTATATCTGGTATTATCGGATTTTTGGCTTTGGCTGGCTGTTTTCACTTCTGCCTGCAAAGGATACAGAAAAGCCGCTTTGCTTCCGTCTGCTCTTTCACGCAGCTATGCTTGCAGGCACGCTGATTCCGCTTGCTCTGTGCATTTATTACTCTTATACAAGTGACTATCAGCCGCAGGGACGCTACATTATGCCAATGCTGCTTCCCTTCATGTACTTTATCACGCTCGGCTTTGACAAGCTCGCAATGCTGCTTACGCAGAGCCTTCCCTTCACGGCTCTGCGTCCCTTTATCAGACCGCTTATAATGGGCGGACTTATCCTTTTTCTTACCGCAGGGCTTTTCCTGACACTGGGCGCAGTTGTCATTCCTCATTATGTAAACGGGATAAACCTCTGGAATGGAGAATGGCTCTATCTATAGTCTCTCTATATTGACATTTGAAATGGCTTTTTGTATATTTGCATATATTCTATATGATTAGTAGGATTTATTTTGGAAAGAAGGTGTTTTGATTGATAGAAAAAGAACGGTTACAGTCGCTTTTCTGCGAGCTTGCCGCTATTGACAGCCCCTCCCTCTCTGAACGGGCGCTGTGTGACAGACTGAAGCAAAAGCTGAAAGAGCTTGGCATCTCCTCGCAGGAGGATGCTGCGGGCGTGCAAATCGGTGGAAATGCAGGAAATCTGTATGCCTATATCGGCGGAACACCCGGGCTTTCCCCGCTTCTGCTCTCAGCACATCTGGACACCGTCTCTCCCGCACTTGGAAAAACCTGTATCCTGCATCCCGACGGACGCATGACCTCTGACGGCACGACCGTACTCGGAGCGGATGACCTTTCCGGGGTCTGTGTCATTTTAGAAGCGCTCCGCAGTGTGCTCTCTGAAAAAAAGGAGCATCGTCCCCTTGAGCTTCTCTTCAGCGTTTCCGAAGAGACCTACTGCACCGGTATAAAGCAGTTTGATTTTTCCATGCTCAAATCCAGGGAAGCCTATGTTTTTGACCTGAGCGGAGCTGTCGGGCGCGCTGCCTATCAGGCGCCCTCTATCTTGTCCTTTCAGGCGGTTTTTCACGGACGCTCCGCACATGCCGCTTTTTCTCCGCAGGACGGCATCCATGCAATCAAGGCAGCAGCAGACGCCATTTCCAGAATTCCCTGCGGCAAGGTTGATGACGCAACCATAAATATCGGAACCATAAATGGTGGAAATGCCGATAATATCGTACCAGAGCATTGCACTATTACCGGTGAGGTGCGCAGCTTTTCAGATGAAAGCGCGCGCAAAAAGCTAAAGGACATCAAAGCAGTCTGTCTCTCCTGCGCACAGAAAATCGGCGCAGCAGCAGAATTCGAAACCAAAACGCTCTGCCGTGCCTACTGCGTAGCCACCACCGCCCCTGTCGCCGTCCGTTTCCAGAACGCCTGCGCGCAGCTTGGGCTTTCCGGCACACTGGAGCGCACCTATGGGGGAAGCGACAACAATCCTTTTTTTGAGCATGGTATTCAGGGTCTGGTCGTTGCCGCCGGTATGAACAACTGTCATTCCTGTGAAGAATATACAAGCATTTCAGAATTGGAAAAAGCGGCGCAGCTTGTCCGTGCCCTGATTCTTTCAAAGGAGTAGCCTTATGAAAAATCCACTGCATTATCAGTTAACCGAATATGACTGCGGACCGACCTCCATGTCAAATGCAGTCAGCTTCCTTTTTGAGCGTGAGGAGATTCCTCCGGAAATCATCCGCAATATCATGCTATATTGCCTCGACTGCTACGGCGCTGAGGGCTCGCCCGGAAAAAGCGGCACCTCCTGCACTGCCATGATGTTCTTAAGCAACTGGTTTTCCGGCTTTGGCAAAACGGGAAAACTTCCCATTGTCAGCCGCTACCTTTCCGGTGAACATGTTTTCATTAACGAAAACAGTGAGATTTACGATGCACTGAAGCGCGGCGGCGTAGCTGTCGTCCGATTATATCTTGACGAGCCGCACTATGTCCTTTTGACCGGTGCAGTCGATGGTGCAGTCCTGATGTTCGACCCCTATTACATAGATACTCCGTTTCCGCAAAAGGATGTTATTATCACGCTGACGCATCCAGCCTCCTACAACCGCATCGTTCCCTTTTCTTATTTTAATCAGGAAAGCGATACGCTATATGCGCTTGGAAAAATGGAAGAACGCGAAGCCGTTCTGCTGTTTAATGAGCGTACGCGGCTGACAGATGTGAAAACGATTGAATATTTTATATAAAAATAGAATCCTGCTTGCGAGATTCTCGCGCTAACGCGCAGTCACGCAGCGACATATTCTACTTGCGCGTTATGCGCATCCATTTTAACTTATGGAAATGAAGTTTCCTATAAGTAAATAATAAAATCTGCCCCGTATATTTATATTTTCAGCAATGCTTTTCATCCGTACCTTCCTCCTAAAGTCCATCCTGCAGCCATATACATTTATATATATTGCTACATACCTGCTATCTTTTTAAGCGTATTGGCTGTCCGGATTGTGAGTGCATCACGGACCTCTTCGTCCGCAGTTTTTTTCCAGTAATTCGCCTTCGCATATTTTTTTCTGTCAAAGGACCAGAATATAACATTTTTATGGACAAGCACCCGTTCCAGTTCCTTTGTCGGCTCGCCTATTTTTTCCGCAATTTCCTTTGCAGTGGCAGGAGGAATTATAAAAATTAAATTGTCATATAATTCTTTATCATCCGTTCCCCACCAGTCTGGCGCTTCATCCAATAATTCTGCCCATCTCTCCTGCAAAATAACAAAAACAGGAATGTCCAATTCAAAGCCTGTTCGTATCAACTCACTGATTTTTGCTGCAAGAGCCTCTTCTTCTGTATCATCAGTTGAAAAAATAACATTTCCGCTGTTGAGATGTGTCCGCACATCCTCATAGCCCTTCGCTATAAAGGCCGCTTTTAACTCCGGCATGGATATTTTGTTTTTTCCACTTATATTAACGCCTCTTAATAAAGCGATGTATCTTTTCATAATCGCACCTCATTTTTATTTTATTGAATGTGTAAGACTGGTAAAATACACTATGCCTTCTTATCAAACAAAGGCCTGCTCTCCTCCACGCTCATAAACGTATCAATATCATTGTGTGGGAACAGCATTTCCATATATAAGTTTCCAAGCAGAGCCATTACCTGCTCGGCATCAAGATTTGCAACGGGGAACTCGTCAATCTCCAGACGCTTCAAATTATCCAGAATTACATCAATTCCCTGCTGCTCCACAGGCTCCGGCTTTGATGTGTTTTTGACAACCGCAGGAAGCTTTGGCTCCATAACCGGTTTTGCCTCCGGTATATTGTATACAATGTTTTTGCATGTCTTTTCAAAGCATACCGGGTCATACTCTGCCAGATACCTCATGTCATCCAGCGTCAAATTCTTCTTATTATGTATCTTTACATATATATTGACCAGACGCGTATCTTTTCCCACAGCTTTCCTCCCACTCATCGCCTTTCTATAGTTATAGTATAACATAAGCGGCATCTGGGGTGTGCTTTTTTACGCCTTTCAATAACGTTTTTTCAATCAATATTGTTTCTTATAAGTTTCTGTATTATATTATGATTATGGGAAACCAGAGAGCCAGGCGGCTTACCCTCCTTTTCGGAGGGGCTAACCCTCCAGACGAAAGAAAGGAGGGCGTTACCAATGATTACATATTCTGATTTATTTCTTGTAGGATTGTGTTATACAGTTTTCAAGGGGAAAATAAAATAGAATCCTGCTTGCAGGATTCTCCGCCTGCGGCGGGTCGTTTTAACGACGCAATTCATTTCCGCCGCAGTGCGCTCCACGCGGAGCGTTCTTATTTCATAGGACGGATTTTTCTATGAAATAAAAATAGCCGCCACTATTCGCAGTAGTGACGGCTGTTTGTAAAAACAGTATGTTTATTTCTTGAGGGTAGCCGCTTCTCTGGCTTTCCCTATCTACAATTATTATATCTTTATCCACTGCATTTTGCAAGTACATCCATATTTTTATGCAATAGAAATTTCTCATTACACAAAAACCCCGTAATCCTTACGATTACGAGGTTTTCTATACCGTGCGTTAGAGGATTCGAACCCCCGACCTTTTGGTCCGTAGCCAAACGCTCTAT